>CAYTTV010000063.1:0-17468 GCA_964440915.1 uncultured Roseivirgaceae bacterium | reverse complement strand
GTATTTTTAGTTGTGCAAGTAAAAGTTTGCTTTATTTTTTCAGCCCCGCGTTTTTCTGAAAGGGAAAGGCAAAGGTAAAACTCTTTCGCAAACTTTCAAACTAAAAAAGAAAGCTTTGTGACTTTAATTTTTAGTGCTCGACTCAGGTAATTCCAGACATTACATCTTCCCCTAAGAGGAGCCGCTTTATTTACTAGCACTGCAATAAAATAGAGAACTGTTAACCCATTTCTTGCTTCGACACTTATTGTCGTCGCTTTGTCTGAAATGGGAATGCAAAGGTAGCAAAGAGAATCGGATTCGCAAGCCATAAAACAGAAATAATGGTTAATTATTCAAAGCATTCAAGTTTTTGACGAGTACGATCCGCGAGATTGGAAAGAATATCAACTAGTTAGGGCAACCATTAGCCCTTTACTATTTTTAAAAAAGTTTTCATTTATTTTAGTTTTGCATCTTGTTTAGATATATTTAAAATATATTAACATTAAATGCTGTATCGCATGTAGACCTGCATAACTTCTTAAAACTGAAATTTATGCGTTGCTATTATTCCCCTTTCGTACTTACTTTTATATTCTTCCCTGCGTTTTGCTATGGTGTGAGAGGACAAGCAGTGCCTGAAAGCTTGAAAAATATATTTGATGAGGCGTATGCTTTGGAAAGTGCCGCTCCAGAGAAGGCGGTTAACCTATACAAAAAAGCTTATAGTATGGCATTGAATGCGGCAGACACCTTAAATGCTGGCCGAAGTATGCAATATATAGGGATTGTTTTTTCAGAACACAATGATCTAGATTCGGCAATACATTATTACAAACAAGCTCTTCCTCTTTTCAAAGCTGTTAACAATCAAAAGGGCATAGGCGCTATATATGCTAACCTGGGCAACGTGTGGCAATTCCGGGGTGCGTATGAAGAAGCTATCGACTACTATATGCAGAGCCTGCCCTATTTTGAAGCTGAAAAAGACACGGTCAGCCTTCAGATTACATATAATAATATAGGTTCCGTTTTTTCCTTTATTCATCAGCCAAAAAAGGCCTTGTCTTATTACGCTACCTCGTTAGAACTTGCCCAACTATCTTTTGACAGCTTAGGGATTGCAGACACCCGCATCAATATGAGCAACATATACATGGCCATGAATGATACTGTTAGTGCTATCGCACAACTGGAGGAAGCGACTCAGTATAGTTCTCCTGATAATAGTTACTATATGATGTTGATCAATAATAATCTTGCTCAATTGTATTTGAATGAGCACACCATAAATAAAGCCTTGTCGCATGCTAAGGCATCGCTAGATTATGCACGGGAACAAAACAGGCCTTATTATCTCGGAAAGGCCTTGATCACCCATGGACAAGCTCTAATTGCCTCAAAATCGTTTTATCCCGCAATAGATACTTTAAAGGCCGCCTTACAAGTAGGAGAAGCAATAAAAAGCAATGAACTCCGCTCACATGTCCATGAGTTGCTTTCCACATCTTATAAAAACCTAGGCAATTACGTCGAGGCACATCGACACCTTTTGCTGCACAAGCAACTATCTGATAGCATATTTAAGGAGGAACAGATTCATAGTTTACATGAATTAGAGAGAAAATACGAGACAGAGAAAAAAACCAGGGCACTGGCGGAACAGGAGCTGATAACAGCAAAGCAAGAGGAAGCATTAAGCCGACAAAAATTCTTACTTGGATTAGTTTTTCTCTCCACCTTGTTGTTGGCCATAGCCGCTGGATTTTTAATCTATTACATCCATCAAAGAAGGCGCCGCTACCAACAACAGTTGATGATACTACGGCGTGAGCAGGAACTGCAATCTGTGAAAGCACTCATTACTGGAGAAGAAAAAGAACGAACCAGAATCGCAAAAGAGCTGCACGATGGACTGGGTGGGCTTCTTAGCAGTATCAAGTTACGGTTTGGCACTTTCAAAGAATATTTCCAAGGGCAAAATGGTTTGGAGGATTATGAACAAACCCTCAGTCTTCTGAACGAAGCAGGACAAGAAGTCCGTCAAATATCCCATAATCTAATGTCAGAAATACTCATTAAGTTCGGTCTAATCGAGGCACTCAACAGTTACTTCAGCACTATCAACCAATCAAAAACGCTACACATCGACTTTCAGGTGCTGGGCCTCAAAGAGCGGCTGCCCTCTTCACTGGCATTAACACTCTACCGCATCATTCAGGAGCTTATCAATAATATCATAAAACATTCTAATGCAACCGAGGTATTGGTTCAGCTCAATTGTATGGACAATCTTCTTGCCATCACAGTAGAAGATAATGGTCAGGGTTTTTCAATTGAAGCCTCTAGGGAGGGGATAGGACTGGACTCTATCAAAAGCCGGGTAGACTACCTCAGCGGAAAACTAGACATTCAAAGCAAAGAAGGGATGGGTACGTCGGTGTATATTGAATTTATACTTGAGAAATTAAAGCCAGCATGAAAAAAGTTGCGGTAACGGACGACCACCCTTTGGTAGTAGATGGACTTAGAATCCTTTTTAATAAGTCATCTCAGTATGAATGGGCTGGAGGCTTCTATTCAGGACACGAGACCATGGAGAAAATAGTACTCGTGCAGCCTGACCTTTTGTTTTTGGATGTGGCTCTGCCGGATGGGGATGGCATTAGCTTATGTCAGAAAATTAAATCAACGTTACCTAAGATTAAAATCATTGCGATTACTAGCTTTTCCGAATTGGCCATTGTAAAAAGCATGATGCATAAAGGAGCAGATGGGTATCTATTAAAAACTGCTGGTCACGAACTTATATTAAAGGCAGCAGCGCAAGTTTTAGAGAACATGCAGTTTCTGGATCCAGAAGTGCAAAACCTTATCGTAGCCGATTCCTTAAATCAGAAAAGGACCGTAGGCTTTATCCCTAAACTTACCCGCAGAGAACATGAAGTTTTACAACTGATTGCTGATGAATTGACCACTCCTGAAATTGCTGATAGGCTTTGCATCAACCACAAGACAGTAGAATCTCACCGAATGAATATCCTTCAAAAGTTTGGTGCCAAGAATATGGCAGGTCTTGTTAGAGCAGCAATGGAAAAAGGGATTATCTAATGGGCTAACGTTCCTATGCGGGGAATGTGCTAAAGGATAAATGCTTTGAACTTAAAACTGGGTCGATCATTCCTACTCACAAATGTATTGAAGCAAATATTTGCATCTAATGGTGTACCCTGATTTTTGATTATGGGGGAATCCACTGATGTATCCAAAGGCAGAACATGGCAATTTTGAGAACAATAAAACCTCATAAGCCATGAAAAAGAAAGCCATTATCTACCTAGGATTGCTGTTTGTTGCCCAAAGCATTTTCGCCAAAGTTATTACTGTTGATAATAACACGGGCACTACCGCTAATTTCACCAATTTGGCTGAAGCGATAACTGCCGCCATTAATGGAGACACCATATATGTACACCCTTCCCAAAATAGCTACGGAAGTATCGCTCTTGCGAAAAAACTTGCCATCATTGGCCCGGGGCATCATCCTTCTACTGCTGGAAACGTCACACTAGACGACGTTACTTTGAAAACGGGAAGTAGTGGGAGTGTCATTAGCGGCCTTGCCCTTAAAAAGATCTGGGCGGAGCAAAGGACTAATACCCAAGTCCATGACATCCTTATAGAAAACAACCTTTTTCTCAGCCTTTATACTTCAGCCATATTGGGAGGTGGTGCAGGATCATATGGAAACACAGACAATTGGGTCATCCGGGGAAATGTCTTCCCGAACTTAAACAATTGCGGCAATTGTACTGCGATTAGCGTAGACGAATGGAGTATAGCCAATACCACAAATGAAAACTGGTTCATTTATAACAATCTATTCCTAATTGGCAACAATCATGCTTTTTCTAATCTTAATGCCAGCTCTATCATTAGCAACAATACCATCATTATAGCAGCAACCAATCCCAATTATTATGTTTTTAAGGGTTCTTCTGGTAGCCATGGTGCTAACATAAGCAACAACATCTTTATCGTTACCCATAAGGATTTTACCAATATAGCTGCCAATTGCAACAACTGCACTTTTACGAATAACCTCACCTACAACCCTAATGCTACCTTGGCTAAACTTCCCGGGACTGGGAATATCGACAATAAATCTCCAGATTTTGTTCAGGTGCCTTTTTCTTATGCCTGGAGTTATGATCATGACTATAATGTGTCAAGTTCGTCTGCTGCATATAAGGCCGGGACCGATGGCACTGACATTGGCGTGTATGGGGGCAAGGCTTTCCGCTTTAATATAAATGGTTACCCGACAGGACTTCCATTCATAGAAATGTTTCGGGTAAATAACCCTCAACTCATTTCTGGCGAAAAAGTAAACGTTGAAATCAGTACCACTATTGGAACTAAATAAATACGAAAATGAAGATTTTATACATTTGTTGCTTTCTATGGCTTCTCTCCATTCCGCTCACAGGACAGCACATTGTTTCGGCAGAGTACTTTTGGAATGTTGACCCAGGAGTGGGAAAGGGCGAGCCTTTGAGCCTGAATAGCGAAAACTTGCAACGCTTTGATATCCCCACGGCAGGACTTACACCGGGCATTCATATATTACATATTCGCATAAAAAGCAGTGCTGGCTATTGGAGCACTTATGTACGAAGCCCTATTCATGTTATAAAAGACCAACCACAAGAAAAGATAGTGGCCTACCAATGGTCATTTGACAATCCTCCTAGCAATGATGTGGACAATACTGTTGCTATAAGCCCTACCTATGAAGTCAGCCTGCAGATCGATTTGCCCACCATTGGCCTATCTGCTGGTTCACATGAGGTTTATATGAGAATTAAAGATGAAGCAAACAATTGGAGTCCTCCTAAAATGCAAAGCTTTTCCATTCAGGACTGTCCACCAGGCAACACGCGCTTATCTGAACAAGCGCTAGCAGAAGTGCTACCCGGACAATCTGTTGAAATCGATTTGGAGGAAATATTGAACAGTAAAATATTTGACTTTTCCATTTTGTCTGCACCCATATGGGGTACTGCCACCGTCTCAGACGGCATTTTAACTTTTACTGCTCCTTTGGGTACGGTAGGACGTGATTCCCTCCAATATGAATCATGCAACGAATGTGATGCATGTAGTAAAAGCTGGTTGTATTTTGAAATTCTGAATGTAGCACCAGAAATAACAAAATATAACTATACCCTAAAAGAAGGAAAGCAAGTGCTAATCCCTTTCAGCACATTAGTATCTGACGTCAACAACAACATCGATTACTCTTCCTTTACCGTAATTGATGCACCACTGAGCGGGGCAGGGATTACGCTTCAAAACAGTTTCGATTTATTAATAGATTATGAACAGACTGATTTTTCGGGAGAGGATACTTTTACGATTCAAATATGTGATGAGGCCGGTGCTTGTTCTGAGCAAAGGTTCCATATAACTGTAAAGAAAGGTGAAAAGATTGTGGTTTATAATGCCGTATCTCCCAATGGGGATGGCAGAAACGACTATTTAGAAATTAGCAATATTGGTGCTTATCCTGATAATCGCCTCGTGATCATCAACCGCTGGGGAGACAAGGTATATGAGGCAAGGGGATATGATAATGTGCTTCAACGCTTTGATGGTCGAAGTAACGTCGGTGGATCCAGCCATTTGCCATCAGGCACATACTTTTATGAGCTGCATTTAGATAGTGAGGCTAAAAACAAACTAAACGGGTTTATTCTGTTAAAACATTGAGTAATCATGAAATCAAAAATACACATACTGATCTTGGCAATGGTGGTTGGCCTATCTTGCCACCCCCTATTTGGCCAGCAGGACCCACTCTATGGCCTGTATCTCAATAATCCATTGCTCATAAATCCTGCCTATGCTGGATTGCACAATCAAGCCACTGCCAACCTGACACATCGCTCGCAATGGGCAGCTATAGAAGGTGCTCCCAAAACAAGTGCTTTCAATATACATTCTTCGCTTTACGCCAATCGCATTGGCGCAGGTTTGATACTTGTGCATGATAAGGCAGGCGTTACCAGTACCATGGAAATATCTGCCGCGTATGCCTATAAGATTGAAATGCATGAAGGCACATTATCATTAGGCCTACAGGCTAGCTTGTTCAATGTCCGCAATGAGTACAATGACTTAACGATCAAGGACGAACTCGATGGATTTTTTATCGATGATGCAAATATTACAAAACCTAACTTCGGTACAGGAATATATTACGCTTCTGAAAAGTTATTGTTAGGCTTTTCCATACCTCGTCTTATGAAGATTAAGAGCAATCAAGCAGATAATCTCGCGGCCCAAGTTTACAACCAACACTTTTATTTGATGGGGAGTGGCATTTTATCTCTTGGGTCTAAGGCTATATTACGCCCTTCGCTCTATTTACGTTATACAAAGGACGTTCCTTTAAATTATGATATTCGTACAGATTTTATTTTTGATAAAGCTTTCATGGCCGGCCTTTTTACTCGGGGCTTTAGTCAATTGGGCTTTAGTGTAGGTGTGTTTCCAAAACAAAAATACCGTATTGTTTATCAATATGAGCTACCTGTAGGCGCTCTTGAAGAACGGTTAAACGCACATGAGATAACTTTGGGCATCAATTTTTCATTGCTTAAAGAGCATGACATTTCGTTCCATCATTTTTAGCAGGCAACCTTAGAAATGCGCAGCAGCGCCACCGATAGCAGTGGAAACCCCGCTATGGGAAGGTCTCTTTTGGGAAAAGCAGCAGTATCGGATTGAAGATGACTGTATAGGAAAACAGTGCGGGGAGCGCGGCGTTGAAACGGATAGCGGGCCCGGGCGCCCAAGAAAATTAAAATTGCCCCATGTTGGGTAGCACTGAAATTGATACTTTTCTCTACATTAGGGCTTGTTTCACTGTATCTATGCTGTATGGATTGCCCATTGTGCCAAAAGTCAAAATTGCTTGAGTTGGGCATTCTTAACTGCCGGGGCTTCATACTTTGTGAAAACTGTAAATTGATTTTTGTGCCTGAACCTTATAGGCTGGGATTCGAGGAAGAAAAGCAACGCTATTTGTTGCACAGGAACGATATTGAAAGTGAGGGATATGTTTCATTCCTAAGGCAGGCCATAGATCCTGCGCTTATGTATATCGAGCGCGGCATGAAGGGCCTTGATTTCGGCTGTGGCCCCTCTCCTGTGCTAGCCACACTAATGAACCGGATGGAGATATTATGCCAATACTACGACCCATTTTTCTTTCCTACGATAGATGGCTCAAATTTTGACTTTGTTTTTTCTACAGAATGCGTTGAGCACTTCTTTCACCCTCGTAGGACTTTTGAAAGCATTGATACCTTGATAAAGAAGGGAGGTTTCCTGATCATCATGACTAGCTTATGGGATAATTTGGATGGTTTTGCTAGGTGGTATTATAAAAACGACCCGACGCATGTGGCTTTTTACCATATGGACACGCTTGATTTCTTGGCTAAAAATTTCGGCTATGATCTCCTTTACAATGATCGGAAGCGTGTAGCGATTTTCAGGAAGCGCTGATCAGTGGCGCTTTGCCCTTTGCAATCTTTGTACGACCACCTTTAGGCTCAACTTTAATATTTCTCCCATGTTCCTGCAATTCAAGAATTTGTCATGGCCATAATATCTCGCCATTTCTTTTCTAAGGTTGGCTACATGCGCTGGGAGCGATAACTTGTCCATGATCATGGCGTCGATAAGATCCTTGAGGGCATACCTTGATGCCTTTATCCTATGTGCGATGAGCGATTGTTCCTCCCATTGGTACTGCCTTACCGTTTCTGGGGTCATCAATCTCAGCCCGATATCTATCAATGGATTATTCTGTTTGAAATATTTAGGCATATATATCGCCACTCTTCCTTCAAATGATTGCTGGTCGAAATCTATTGCCCTTATCCGATAGTGTATCTCCTCAAAATCGGGTGTAACGTCTATCACAAAATTGGCGGAATGCATATCACCCAAGAGGCGTACAAAGCACCGTTCGTTGAACTTGACAAACTCTTTTGCCAGCCGGATTTGATTGAGGGTGGATTCATCGAGGTGGTGTTTGATGAATTGGTCGCCGGGTATACCAGCGATATGCTCTTCGATCAGGGTGTTGCCATCGACGATATAGCTTATTCTGTTTGGCGAGAGTAAATGCTCAAGCTCTAAGCCATACACTCTTGAAGCATCGGCATGCTTGATATAAAAGTAGTCGAAATTGTCATTGACCCTGTTCACAATCCGTACTCTGAAAGGCCGGGTGTTTCCATATATGCATATGTC
The DNA here is from genome assembly GCA_964440915.1 of uncultured Roseivirgaceae bacterium. Classification (GTDB taxonomy): domain Bacteria; phylum Bacteroidota; class Bacteroidia; order Cytophagales; family Cyclobacteriaceae; genus CAMPJM01. The sequence goes on along the minus strand of CAYTTV010000063.1, from coordinate 9,158 downwards.
GACACGGTCAATAAAAAGATGTTCCATCACAGAAAGGTCACCATTGGCTTTGAGGTTGGCGTATATCTTCTTTAAGCTATAATGGATGTGGCTCATGTCGTCCTGAGCATAAAAGACGGTTTGCCATAACGTGTCTATTCCTGCTCTGTCGTACAAAGGGATGGCGTTGTCGTATCTTGTGAGGTCGCTGTACTTTATCGGGGACGCCATGGTCCTGTCGTGCTCTTTGAGGTAGCCTCTAAGGGCTGGGCTGATGAGAAAAGGTATCTTTTTTTTGCTGATTATGGCCATAGTTTACAACAAAGGTTCTATAAAGATACGGCATTTACCGATGAAGTAGTGCAAGAGAGAGATGGGCCATCTTTAGAACTGACCGGGGATATTGATTGATATTTGTTAGGCAAGTGCCGCAGCAGCCCTTACTGGGCTGCACTTTTTGCTTTGATCTTTTCGTTAACGTAATCAACTGCTTGGTGCATGATCTTCAGCTTTTCTGCGTCTGTATCGGGTATTCTAATATTAAAGGCCTGCTCAAACTCCATCACGAGTTCTGCATAATCTAACGAATCTATCCCAAGATCTTTTATAAAATTGGCATCGGCAGTGACTTCTGTCTCTGCTATCCCCAGCTTCTCTACCAGTATTCTCGTTATTATCTGACTCGTATCCATGATGAACCTTCCATTAAGTAGTAAAACAAATTTAATGAATCTTTTGCTGTCAATGAAATATGAAAGATTTAGATAATGGGATTTAAGATATAAGACAAATCATTCTATCATTTTTAAAAACCCTGAACCTTGATTTTAGAATTTCAGAAAAAACGTGGTGCCTTCGTCAATCACTGATTTAACGCTTATAGTTCCTTTGTGCTGTCGCATGATTTGCCTGGATATGCTCAGGCCGATTCCCGACCCGTGCTGCTTTGTGGTAAAGAAGGGAATAAAGATTTTTTTCAAGGCTTCTTCTTCAATGCCGCAGCCATTGTCCTCCACCTTCACCACCACCCTTCTTTTAGACTCCATATAGGCCGAAAGGCATATTTTTCTTTCTTTTTCTCTATCCTCCAGCGCATGGATGGCATTTTTTACCAAATTAATCAAAACTTGCTCTATCAGCTCCTGGTCTGCATTGATAGCAAGTCCTTCTGGTTCTATTTCTATTTTCAGCGTCACTTTGGCTGCTTGAAGATCGTGCTTCAGCAAAACCCTTACTCGGTTAAAGATATCTAGCACCTGCACGTTATGAAGTTTTGGCACTGGGATTCGTGTGAGATTTCTGAAGTCAGTCACAAATCGGATAAGCCCTTCACTGCGCTTCTGAATAGTTTGCACAGCCATGTGGATATCCTTCATATCTTCGGTACCGATAGCAGACGCTTCCTCTCCTTCATGAATATGTGAAAGCAACTCTCTGTCTACAGAAGCGGCCAAAGAAGATATCGGCGTAACAGAGTTCATGATCTCATGTGTCAGTACCCGGATCAGATTTTGCCACGCCTCCATTTCTTTCTCCTCCAATTCATTCTGTATGTTCTGTAACGATACCAGCTTAAACACCTCATCCCTCAGCGTTAACTCTATGGCATAAACTGAAAGCTGAATGATCTCCCCTTTTTTTTCAATTTTGACCAAATCACTTCCACCTGTTTTTAAGTTATAAAAGGTCTCCACCAAAAGCGGGCTCAATGTTTTAAGTTCGTCGATGCTTCCCAAGTACTGCACATCAAAAAGACGTTTTGCGGCAGTATTCACAATCTGAACTTCACCTTGTTTGTTAAAGGTGACCAGCCCAATCCCAAGGTGCTTGACGATATTGCGTAAATAGTAATATTGTTCATCCCTTTCTATTTTCCCCTTGCGCATTTTGCGCGCTACCTTGTTGAACTCCTTATATAGAAAATCAAAGGAGGAGCCAGTGTCTTCTGGATAGTGGACTTCTTCATCTGGAATGGCATTAAGCAGTGTAGTCATTTCCTTATGCAGGTTGTCGAGGTAACGGAAAAGTGAAATGATCTGCACCCCCAAAAGAAACAGCACGATCCACTGGGTGAGCGCCATGGGATGATTGTAGATCAAATGGACCATTAAATAAATGGTGAGGGTCAGTACCGCGATCCTAATAGAGATGTTGGCCCTGTAATTATTAAATTTCATGCTTTTCTAGCCTCCTATAAAGCGATGCCCTGGTAAGCCCTAGGGCCTTCGCCGCTTTAGATATATTGCCGCCGTGTTTCTTGATCGCTTTTTGGATAATGGTTTTTTCGAGCTCTTCAAGATTCAATGAGTCTGCCATCAGCACTTCCTCTCCTTCTGCTCTCTCTTGATTAAAGAAAAAGTCTTCTGGGCCTAGTGTTTCATTGTCGCTCATGATCACGGCGCGTTCTATAGCGTGTTGCAACTCTCTTATATTGCCAGGCCAGTGATAGCTTTTGAGTTTATTGAGTGTAGTGGCCCCAATGCTTTTAATGGGTTTCCGATACTTTCCTGCATAAAGCTTTAGAAAATGCTCTGCCAACAAAGGAATATCCTCAGCCCTTTCTCTTAGGGATGGGAGATGTATTTCTACGGTATTGATCCTGTAGAGCAAATCTTGTCGGAAGGTGTTATCACTGACCATTTCGTACAGGGCCATGTTTGTAGCACAGACCAGCCTTATATCAATAGGGATAATTTTATTAGAGCCTATCGGGGTTATTTCCCGCTTTTGCAAGACGGTGAGCAGTTTTGCTTGGAGCGGAAGGCTCAGGTTACCGATTTCGTCCATGAAAAGTGTGCCCCCTTGCGCTACTTCAAACCTACCGGCGCGATCCTCTCTGGCATCGGTAAAAGCACCCTTCTTGTGACCGAACAGCTCACTTTCAAACAGGGAACTCGTGATTGCGCCCATATCCACCCCTATAAATACATGATCTTTCCGCAATGACCTTTGATGGATAGCCCTTGCTACCAATTCTTTTCCCGTTCCGTTTTCTCCCAGAATAAGCACATTAGCATCTGTTTTTGCAACCTTATCGATAAGGGAAAACACATTTTTCATGGCATCGCTTTCTCCGATAATATCTTTGAAAGGCAGTCCCATGTCTTGCTCAAGCTGCCTCTTTGCTTGTGTGAGTTTATCTACTTCCTGATAAGAATGCCTTAACTTAATGGCGGAAGAAATCGTGGCCAAGAGCTTTTCATTTTGCCAAGGCTTCAAGACAAAATCTGTTGCACCTTCCTTCAGTGCCTTCACAGCCATTTCTACATCCCCAAATGCTGTGATGAGAATAACCACTGCCTTTGGATCTTTCTCTAAGATTTGGCTCAGCCAGTAAAAACCCTCTTTCCCACTGGTAATGTCTTTGCTGAAATTCATATCGAGCAAGATGACATCGTACGTATCATGGTTGAGAAGAAAAGGAATTTTCTTGGGATTTTTTTCTATGATTACTTCATGCGCATGTTTCTTGAGCAGAAACTTTGCGGCTAACAGCACATCCTCATCATCATCGATGATAAGGATTTTTCCAAATGTTTTTTCTGACATATATAGCGTATATTATAATAGTTCAAGGACGATTGCTTTGCTTTTCCCTAAATCTATGCCACAATTCATATTGTCGCTTTCTGCCCTTGTAGCGAAGGCTATAGTATGAAAGCCAAAGCAGCATGTTCATATCCGAACATAATATTGTCTTAATATCGGACACTTGCAAGTGAGCGTAGTGATTTTTTTGATTGGAAATCCATTTTTGTAAATTGCTGAAACATTGTGCAAAGGTTGTACGATCAATTTTTTGAATTATAAATATCTTACAAAATGGAAGTGGCAAAAAAAGGAAATCGTGTAAAAGTGCACTATACTGGAAAGCTTCAGGATGGAACTATATTCGACTCTTCTATCGAGCGCGAACCATTGGAATTTGTTGTTGGTGATGGCAATATGATCAAGGGGTTTGACCAAGCAGTAGAGGGCATGCAAAAAGGAGAAACTGTGACAGCTAATATCCCTTCTACAGAAGCCTATGGGGAAAGACGGCCTGATATGCTAGTTGAAGTGCCAATTGATCAGGTTCCGGAAAACATTAACCCTGCTGTCGGACAACAGTTGTCTGTACAACAGGCCAACGGACAAACGATGCCTGTGGTCGTTACGGCTGTGGCTGAAGATAAAATCACATTGGATGCCAATCACCCTTTAGCGGGCAAGGACTTAACTTTTGAAATCAATTTGGTGGAAATCGCTTAATTGTATTCCAGGTGTTGCCATATTGGTCCGGTCTCTTTAAAGGAGGTCGGGCTTTTTTTATGAAAGACCTTGAAGCGTATACTTAGAGACACTTTGTCAAGCTTAACGCACGATAGCACCATGAGCATTTCAAATTCATCATTTCCTTTTTTAACTTGCCCCTCCAAATATAAACAACAGTATTTTGAAAAAATGTATTTTCTTAGATCGTGACGGTGTCATCAACAAGGATTATGTAGATTATGTCTATTCAGCCGACAAGCTGGAAATACTGCCGAAGGTGAAAGAAGCAATGGCTGCTTTGAAAGAAGCAGGCTATTTGCTCATTATCATTACCAACCAATCAGGCATAGCCAAAGGTTTGTATACCCGCGAGCAGATGAACGAGTGTCATGAGCTCATACAAGAAAGCTGCGAGTACCTTATCGATTACATTTACTATGCGCCGGGTCACCCTTCCGTAAGCGAAAGCTTGTCTAGAAAACCTGGCTCTCTCATGTTTGAAAGGGCCATAGCCAAGTTTGACATTGACATTGCCCAATCATGGATGATTGGCGATAAAGACCGGGATCTTATTCCAGCAAAGCAACTAGGGCTAAAAACTATTCAGGTAGACTATAGCGACAGTACCCACGCCGACTATAAAGTAAGTGATCTATATGCCTGTACCAGTATTATCATCAATAATTGAAAACCAACTTTGTCACTCCTAACTGGCATTTATAACCCCTCTAAGAAGAATTTCAGACTACATAATTTCTTTCAAAATGAGGTTGGGAAAGCGATGCGATATAATTTAGGCAGACGTTTACTGACTCTTGTCATCATTTTTCCTGCCACCAAACTAAATTCTTGATAATTAGTTTGATACATGATATACTTCACTCATCTCAATATTCTTGTCATGGATTATTTCGAAATTCTCTCCGCTTTGTCCTTGCCCGTAGGCGTTCTCATCCTGCTTTTATTGGTTTTCCGTTCATTGGTGCTATGGTATTTCAGAATACCTGACATGATAGAAAAACAAGAAAAGCTAATCCAAACTATTCAAAAGCAGAATGCTTTATTGGCAAAACGCTTAGGAGCCAATGGTCAACAAGCTGAGGAAGAAGAGAAAAAAGAAAGGGCATTGAGCTTTACAGAATTGAGGTACGGAAAATCATGAGTTTACCTTCAACAGCCGATGTCTATGGCCCTCATCTATGAAGGAAAAGCCTTTCATGTTGATCACTGGAACCTATCAAGCCTTTATTCTTCCATAGGGTTCCAGAAATTTCCGGTCAATGTAAATAGGTACAGCACCCTTGTGTTGAGGTTAAACCAATAAGTATCGTTTAATTTACCCAGTTCTGTACCGAATGAATTTACAGTACCTTGATTGGATGCCATAGTGGCTACAGCAAAACCTCCCAAGAAAGCACTGTTAAGGCCATTCTTGCCAATTGGGGTTCCGTCTAGTTCATAACCGTCTACAATATTGGCAGGGCCTTTGTGGGCTGCCCATGCAGCTATTTTCTTTGCCCATGCTTGTGATTCTGTATTGCCATTCCACAGATAGTCTATAGTAAGTTTCCAAGGAGCCCTGCATGCATCGTATCCATAGTGACCTACACGATTGTCTGGGCCAGGCGCGCCAGTGGCCGTTTGCCAATCTGGAACAAGTCCAGTAGTTGGGTGCGCGCCTGCATTAAGGGTTATATACGTGTCGTTGGCCAACTCCTCCCATACAACATCGCCAGTTACCTCGGCAAATATCCTGAAAAAAGCCGGTGTGTGATACATGATGTCCATTGCACCACAGCCTCCCCATGCTATGCCTGAGTAGCCTGGTCCTAATATCTTGACATCTTTACCATCAACAGAACAAGTTTTTATCACACTGGATGAAACGATCTCTAAGATTTCTTTTGCTGCATCCATATATTCATCTCCCCACAATGTGCTTGCTACGATCAGCGCAAAAGCCACATCTACGTCGCCGTCGGTAGCACTTCCAGGGTCTATGATCCCATCGCAGGTAACGTCCCATGCCATCATATTATTCGCTTGAGTAGTCCTCTTCGAATTATAGAATCTGTGGATACCATCAAATGTGGCTTGATCATTGGCATAAGCGGCCAATAACATCCCAAAGCCAACAGCTTCTACTTTTGTCTCTTCTTGTTTTTCAGCAATTACCCTAATACCATCACCACAAGGCCTGAGTTGTGTATTCTTCCACCTGTTGTACTCTTTAAGCGCAAGGGCATTATCAATCGTGGTGGGCAAATACCCATTCGCATAGCCCCAATAGGGAATGACAAGCGTTTCTTGAATGGTTTTGTCGTCGTCAGGAATAACCACCTGCTTTGTACCTAACACCTTGTTGCCTGCCAACCGTTCTTGTATTACAGTAAAATAAAGTTGGCCTCCTGCAGCCATATCAGGAATTTTTTTAAGGTCAAATTTTGCAACACCATTTGCGGAAGTTATTGCAGAAGCCAAGGCTTTAGAAGGTGTAGCGCCTTCTTCAGATGATGAAGGGTGGTCGAATGCATACACCTTAACACTTTCTAGAGGGCTCTCTTGAGCGTCATATACTGTAATTTCGACTTGAGCAGAAGTCTCCTCGACTTTAGGATCTGTTGAATCGTCCGCTTTGCAGCCTGACAATACGACCATGGTAAGCAATATCAGGTTCACAAAATATATCGCTACGTTTTTCATTGATTTTTTTTTAAGTGTTAGAGTTTGACGAAGATATCCTTATAAAGTCTATCGTTAATTACTATATCCCTTAAACTCCCAATTGGTAATTGATTTATTTCATGAATATAGTTATTTTTTCATTTACTCAGCTTAAAACGTGCTTCATAATAAATCAGTAGCATTACAGAAGCAATTTCGAACCAAACTAACAGTGCCGAGTTTATCTTGAATAGACCATTCTTAAATCACCTAGCCTTACTCATGAATGAAACGCTTATCATTGTACTCGTAAGTATTGTTTTACTAACCCTCATGATTCCTGCACTTTTATTTTTCAGGAAAAGTACCGACATACAGCTAGAAGAGGACGTACTGACTTTAAGGTATCCGTTTTCAAAAGAGTCCATCCGGTTGTCAACTGATCTTAAACGTTGGGATCTACAAGAAGCCTTATTTTTACGTCTAGGAAAGGTATATGCCATTCAACTAGACCTTAATAACGGAAAGATAAAATCGATAAGTTCAAGGTTTAATGCCAAGAATTTCCAGAAAGTGCTGCAATATTTGGAGGCAAATTATAGTGCCAGAAGAAAACCTGTAAGGCAATAAGCCTATGTCAATCAGGTAAGTTGAAATCGAATGGGAAGTATCATCCTTATTTTAGTATTTACTCCACGCTTCTGCCCTGGAATCCACCTAGGAGCACTGTACAATATTCTAAGCGCTTCCTCATCACATCCATATCCTAGTTTACGGTGAATCTTGGTGTCCATAATCTGGCCTGTTTCATCCACCCAAAACTCTATATAAACTGTCCCTTCTACATTATTTCTTTGTGCTACCTTAGGATAACTAAGGTTATTTTTAATATAAGCGGAAAAAGCTTTCATGCCCACAATAGGCTTGGGGTTAACATAAATTTGGCTATAAGTATATTTTTTCCCAGTATAGTCAGTACTCTTGCCTTCTATCAGATTTCCTTTTGTATATTCTTCCTCGTAGCTTATCTTAACATCTGGATCAAAACCTTCCCACTTTCCATGCTTGAATCCTTTCAATACCTTTCCGGTTTCAAATCGTTTTTTATCGCTTTCATAATATGTGCCTGACCCCTTAACAACTAATTGAACCCCGGTTGAGTCCCAGAATGAAGTGATCTTTCGCTGTCCGGGCAACTTTTTATCCCTTCTGTTTTCAAGATAAGATCCAACAACTTTCGGTGACCCATCTTCATACCATTTATAGTATTTACCTATAGGCCTAGTTCTATCATAATTTATTTGTCTTTCTTTGTTTCCATTTCTATAATACCAAATGAAAGTACCTTTTTTAATTTCCGTATCTGGGTCTATGTATTTCCCTTCCATTTGTTTCTCACCAGTTATAAAGTAATCTGTTACCTTATAGGCTTTCCTTTTGGAATAATAATTTTCAACTATTCTATAATAACTTGCAGAATCTGCGGAACACTCTTTCCAATTCTTGTCATAATAGAGAAGTTTGTCGTCACTAGCTTGTCCTTTTAGGTTTTGTAAGGATGATAAGAAAAGCAATACGATTAAAATATTTTTTACAGCATCCATAAGTTAAACTGGTTCGAAAGATTTTAAATTATCATAAGGATTGGTCACACTTTACAGACAGAATAAGACACACTGTCCTTTTAATCTATAGCGATAAAAAAAGAGTTGCTTCAGATACCATAGGGTACTTAAATTTTGCAAAAATGATAGCAATTATAAAAATAACAAATACAAAAACCTATTACTGATAAATACCCATGGAGTATCATTTCCTTGGTCAACTCCTCTCTATCAGGCCATCTTGCATGCTTAGTTTTATAATGTTGCACCATGCTACTGGCAGTTGCGTCAGGGATGGTGGCTTTGTTTGAGCCCGAAAGGGATTTTTTGCGGGGAGGATGGCGAGTGCCACCAGCCCGCCCGGACGCCCAAAACGATGGATAAGTTCTGGAAGTAAGGAGGTCAAAACCTATAAGTTTCTAAGACCTTATAGGTATGGTTTAACGCATAAAAAAAGCCCCGGAGGTGTTCCGAGGCTTTGCAGAGAGTGAGGGATTACTCGTACCCGCATAGCATGCCGCACGGCCCCTCGTGAACCTCCTTCGTCGGTTTCGAACCGGGGTTCTCATCCCTCACCAATACCTTGTCGACATGTAAATGTTAGTGCATAAAAAAAGCCCCGGAGGTATTCCGAGGCTTTGCAGAGAGTGAGGGATT
>CAYTTV010000062.1:0-17659 GCA_964440915.1 uncultured Roseivirgaceae bacterium | reverse complement strand
TTAAATACCTCCTACAATTACCTCAGAGAAAGTATTTCTTTGAAGATACTGCTGGGTTAATTTTTGTATTTCTAAGGAGGTTATGTTGTTTACCGTTTGGATATAGGTGTCATAAAAATCATAATCCAAGCCATAAAGGTGGATTCCTTTGAACTTATCAGCTAAAGCAAAAGGCGTATTGATTTCCGATAAAAAACTGCCGACCATAAAGCTGCGTACAGTATTCAGTTCTTCCTCAGAGACCAAAGAATTTTGGAGGGTTTCTATTTCTTTATATATTTCTTGTAAGGTGTTGGCGGTATTCTCTTTGTTAACGTCTGTACCTATAATAAAATAGCCCTCATTTTTTAAAGGAACCATGGCAGAGGAGATGCCGTAGGTATAGCCCTTGTCTTCTCTGATATTTTTCATTAGTCGTGATCCAAAGTATCCTCCCAATATTTCATTTACGACGAGAAGTTTTACGAAATCAGGATGTTCTTTGGTAAACAGCTTCTTTCCTAGCCTAATAGATGACTGTAGGTTAGCCTCTTTTTCAATTATAGTAGGACTCGCAGTTGGCTTGGTCATGTACGAGAGCACTGACGCATCCTTTTGTAAAGCGACTTGCCCAAATATCTTGTTCAAATTATCGATGAAATCGCTTTCGGGAAGGCCTGCAACTACAATCTCAAACGAGGATTGCTTATAGTAATGTTCATAGAATGAACTTATATCTTCTTTGTCAAGGCTCTCTATAGCGGTTAAGCTTAAGTCTTTGCCATAAGGATGATCCTCTCCGAAAATAGCTTCTCGAAACTTCTTAGAGGCAAGAAAGCTGCTTTTTTCATTTTGTACCCTGGTTTGTTGAGCTTTTATGTTCTTTAATGTAATCAGCTCGTCTTCTGGAAAGGCTGGTTCGTACAAAATCTCATGTAATAGAGGAAGCAGGTTGTTTAAGTGCTTGGATAGGCACTCTAAAGTCAGTATCGCATAATCTAGGGTGGGATTAAAATCCATATGTGCCCCGAAGCGCTCAACTTCGTAAGCTATCTGAGCTGACGTCTTATGCTTTGTACCCTCGCTGAGCATCTTAGTAGCAAAATAGCTTGCTCCCTTGATCTTTTCGTACCAAGCACCCGCTTTGAAAATAAATTCTAACCTGACTACAGGCTGTTTACCCGCTTCTATGAAATATAGGGGAATGTCATTGTCCAAAAAACTTCTTTTGGCCTTGGGTAAAGCGATATTGGTAACCTGCTTAGAGGGTGGCGCAATCTTTCTGTCCAGCATGTGCTATGGTCTTGGATTATTTCCTTGATCAAAGTTGAATAAGAGAGAGAATCTTAATGTTTCTCCTAAAGGGTTTTCTTCTCCAGTAGGGACAAGATAGGCAAAATCAACACCGAAAACTTGATATCTAAAACCTAGTCCAACTGTAAAATACTGCCAACTTCCTTTATCTGGGTGCTCATATGAATACCCTAGTCTAGCAGCAAAAAGATTGTTATACCAGTATTCTGCCCCTATAGAAGCCCCTATCTCTTTGATTTCCTCACTAAACCCATCTGGGGCATCGGTAAATGACTTGAACATGCCTCCCAACATGGTTGTTTCGTTGGCCGTATCAGGCAAGGTGGGCACAAGAAGTTTGTTGAAATCAAGTGCCAAAGTGATTTTATTATAAGGATCCAAATGCGTTGTGTACGCTGTACCTATCCGTAGATTGGTAGGAAGAAAGTCCCTGTTTTCTGAACTGTTATAGCTCAACTTTCTACCGATATTGGAGATGTGTGCGGCAAATGCAATGTTAGACAAGTTGCCTACAAAGTTGGGGTTGCTGTTATAATATACACCAATATCAGCCGCAACACTTGTTCCTGGAGAAGCATCATCGGTGCCTATGTCCTCTGAGATATCAGAATAAATAAAGCGGCCTGTTATACCCACTCCTAAGTTATCGCTCAACTTCATAGAGTAAGTCCCATCGAAGGAGAACTCCTTGGGGCTGATCTCATTACCTAAAGCTTTGTTCATATCGATGAGCTGAATCTTGCCAAGATCAAAATATCGCATAGAAACGGCTACGGTTTGGAAGTCGGATATTTTATAATAACCAGCTAAGTATGATATGGACATGTCATTGATCAATCGGGATAGCCACGGTGTATAGGATAAGGAAAATCCATAATCAGACTCTAGAAAAGCTAATTTTGCATTGTTCCAATGAATGGAGTTGGCGTCCGGTGAAATCGCTGCACCAGCGTTGGCCATCCCGCCTGAGCGTGAATCAGGCGTAATGATCAAAAAGGGCACTGCCGTGTTAATTACCCTGGATGAGATTTTTTCGCTATTGGAAGATGGATCCCCTCCATTTTGTCCTACAGCTTCTTTCGAAATAGTAAAAAATAATAAAGCCGAGGTAAATGATAAGATATATTTATTCATCCTTAAAAATTTGAAATGCATGTAAGGCCAAATTTAAACATTATTTGCCGCTATGCCACTTTTTATTTTGATACAATTTATTTATTTATTAATAATAATTAGTCGATTATATTGTTTGGCATGAGAAGAATCAGTCAAAGATGTAACGATAACTTTATATATATACACTCCACCGCTTATTTTCTGCCCTGATTTGTCTCTGCCATCCCATACAATTGAATCTATTATAGAATCACTATTGTCTGCAATAGTTTGGATGGTGTTGATTAATTTTCCCTCCCTTGAATATATCGAAACCGTAATTTCCAGGTTATCCCCCGCCCTATTATGATCGATGTTGAATACTGTTTCGCTTTCAAATGGGTTAGGATAATTGAAAACGTTCTGCAAGGCGAGTTTAGCATTTGAAGCTACTATAAAATTTAAATGTTGCTCAGAAGCATTACTGTTGATGTCCCATGCTTTTAAGCGCAATGTATAATAGCCATCCGGTAAATCATTGAAAGGATAGCTTATCCAGCCTTCTTTATAGGTATCTATTTCACTTTCGAAAAAATCATTAAGGACAAATGCTGAACTATTGTTCAAGGTTGCAACAATGTCTTGTCCAAGGCCACTTTGTGCAATGTTAATCCCACTTTCATCTTTAATATGAGCCAAAAGTAAGGCATTAGATCCTGTTAGGCCGCCTGATTCAAAAGAAACATCATCCATATAGAGCAGTATTTCTGGTGGCGTGACGTCCTGAATCGGAGCGGTAGCGCTACCGCCGATCACAATGTCTACGTATCCCAAATGAGCATCTTCTAATCTGTCCTGATCTAGCGCATACAGGAGCAGCTTTCCATTGCCATACCTATAGTCAATATTTTTGGGTACCATAAATTGGATATGGAAACCACCGTTACTTACCGTCGCCTTACCTTTGAAGAGTATACTGTTCTGTTCAGTATACGTCATTAAGGGGCCGTTCGCACTTAGTGTAGAGGATGTAGAGGATTTGTCATATATGGCAACATGTGCTACGCCATTGAAATCTGTCGCCTTGCTGCCATCATGGTTGGAAACATATCCGTGCATATGCACTTTGCTCAGTGCCTTTAAGGTATCAAAGTCAGCCTTTGGCTCCTCAACATAAACATCGCTTATGGTTATTGCTTTTCTAGGAATGGCCAGTTGCATGGAAGGATCTCCCAAAAGGGTGAAATTTCTGTTGCGCAAGCCACTCACGCTGTTGTTTTTTGTTGTTTTCACAATTTCCCCTAACCTCAAACTACCAGTTGCTGTTTTGTTAAAGGCCACGTCATACAGCGCATTGTTCAGCAGAAAATTGGTATTAGAATAAACGGGCCTTGAGGTAGCAACCAGTCCAATGGCTCCTCCCTTGGGGCTTAGCAACAGCTGCTCCCCACCCGATACCTGATAGGGGTCGTCATACTTTCCAAATTCGCAGGTAGCAATTACAAACAGCGGTAGCTTATCGTAATTCTCCCATTGGTTGATCATGTCGAAAGTCAGGATTTTCTCTTCTGCCCAAATACTCTCATTCCCATGCCCGCTATAGTTTACAATTAAAGCTCCCTTTTTAATGGCATCAGAGATGGCTTGTTGCGTAGCCACAGAAGAATTTCCTTGCTGGGGAAAGGCTCCTAGATAAATCTTGTTGATATGATAATCGGAAAATGTAGTGTCAATCTTTTCGGCAAGCCTGTCCGAATCTCTTTGGTGGATATTGGCGTCTCCGTCATCGGCTACAAAAACTACTTCATTTCTCCATGCGCCATAAGTGGCCTTGTTGTCACTATAGTGAATCAGTTTGTCAACTATTACCTGTGCCTCCGCCAGCGTCTTTACAGGTAACCTGCCAATGCCAATTTCCAGGTCATGTTCTTCAGCATTTTGACCTTCCGCCCAATCTCCTTCATGCGCGTCCATAAAACCAAAAAAATCATCTGAAGAGTATGTCTCTACCGGATGTAGTGAATTATAGGATTGATAGGTGGGGACAAAATTAGTATTGGCCACCACCATATGGTCTTTATAGGCATACGAGCTTTTGCCCATCAGTAAAAGATACTTCAGATTGCCATGGTCATAGAGGTGTTTGGCATAATCCCTTATAGCCGTGACATCTTGCCTGCCTGATGAATACTCATTGTAAATTTGCGATGGGCTAACAATGTTTACCTTCAAATTATCGTGCTTTTCTCTGAACTCCGCCAATTTTCTTGCGGCAACCATAAAGTCTGGAGGGCTTATGATGAGCATGTCTGCGTCTAATGAAGCCCTTATGTTTTGATTAGGAACAGCACCAATAAATGATGGTTGGGGCAGGTTGTCAAAATCAAATATTACATAGCGCCGTAAGTTAGTGGTAGATGCTCCAAATTTTAGCGTCTCTCCCAATTGTTCAAACTCCTGCATGAGGACATTATTAGGATCGGTGATATCCCAAACATGTACTTGGACAGCATGCTTATTCTGAATTTGGAATGTGCCATAAGGTTGAGATAAGCTTTCTATACTTTGAAAGAGGTAAGGTTGTCCATGATACTGCAATGTCCTTTTATGTTGGATCAGTAGGGAGTTCAGATAGGCATGCCCGCTTCCTGAGGTACTATTGAAGGTCAAACTGATATCCAACTTATTATTGTTAAGACTCCCCACATCAACCGAGAGCCATTTATGGCTTTCATGGCCTTTTATAGCATATAAGTTCTGTCCAGTATTAAAATCCACTCTGGGAATAGCTTCTGTTGTAATGTTGCCGATAGAGTTATTATTTACCTTCAACTCGAATGTTCCAGGCGAAGTATAAGATGACATTACTTTAGAAAATATCCTGACTTCAGAATTAGTTTGGAAGTGTGGTATTTCGAAGCTGAATGTTTCGGTTGTTCCTGGTGTAAATCGCTCTCCATACCATTCTCTTCCAGAGCTTAAAATATTATAACTTTCTTTTTCATAAGCTATATAATCATCGAAATGGTTGATTGTAGGATAATGGCTGCCCAGATTCTCGGATCTTGCCAGCCTTTTTCCTGGGCTGTTCTGAATGGTTAAAAAGTAAAAAGCGGAATCTGCATATAGGTTTTTTTGTGCCGAGAAGCTTTTATCCAATTCGTTATAGGCGATTTGGTCAGGCCCTTCTGCATAAAAAACAATGAAGTCTCCAACATCAAACCGACCGTCATCCTCTCCACTTACATGGATAGCTATTTCGGGAAGGTCTATAGGTCTATCGACGCTATTTGCTTGGGCAAGCATGCCGCCACCATAACCAAATATGCCAATTTTTTGTGGGTCTATATTATTTAGGTCGACCCCTGCCTTCCTCAATATATCCGCATCTATCTTATATACCCCACTTTTCACTACTGCAAATCGATACCAATCACCTGCGGCAAGTACAGAGGAATGAGGCGGCTCAGCATTTTTGCTTATGCCCACTAAATTGCTTTCTGCCCTTGCCGTGGGGTGCATGAGTTGCCAGCAAAATAAAACCTGAGCCAATAATATACTGTAGCGATACTTCATCAATCGTGCTATGAGACAACGTGTTCAATTAAGAGATTATAAGAGATGGTTAGTGTCACCGCTTTTTATTTTCTTTCAAATTGACATTTCTACAAATTACATAAAAATAAAGGATCATGAAAGTGCCTGTTTTTTACCGGAAATGGAAAGTAATAAATACAGAACGATAATGAGAGGAATACCTTGCATTTGAAAAAATAAGATAAGGAGAGCACTGAGCGCTAAAAAAATAAATCTTGCCTTATTGTCGTGCCAAGAGCGGTTTTTGAATTTCAGGGCCAACAGTTTAATCTCGGCTACCATTAAATAAGAGAACAATAGGGTGATGACGATAAGTACGACAGCATTACCGATAAACGGCGCCATAAAGGAATCGCCTCCAATGACAAAAGGCAAAGCGCTGATGAAAAGGGCATTGGCAGGAGTTGGCAGTCCAATAAAGCTATCGGACTGCCTCGTGTCGATATTAAATTTTGCCAAACGCAAAGCAGAAAATGCGGCAATTATAAATGCAACCCATGGCCAGTAAGTGCCGATCATTCTTTCTTGCAGCAGCACATACATAATGATTGAAGGTAAAACACCAAAAGTAACCATGTCTGCTAAGGAATCCAGTTCTTTGCCTATAGGAGAGAAGGCATTAAGTAGCCTGGCTACAAAGCCATCCAGAAAATCGAGGGCTGCTGCTAGCCAAATGAGATAGGCCGCATAGGTGATATGGCCCTCTAATACAATAATGATCCCTATACAACCACAAAACAGGTTGCATAAAGTGATGAAATTCGGCAAGTGTTTGATGATAACCAATGTGGTAGCGTTTTAACGAATGGCACAGAATGGATTGAATTGTTTCTCTTCCCCTATTGTGGTTGTTGGACCATGGCCAGGATATACTGTCATGTCATCGGGCAGGGTATACATTTTCTCACGGATGCTCCTCATAAGTGTTTCATGATCGCCACCGGGAAGGTCCGTCCTTCCGACGCTTCGTTGGAAAAGCACATCGCCCCCAATGCATATTTTCGCTTGGGTATTGTAAAAGACCAAATGTCCTGGAGAATGACCTGGCACAAAAAGTATGTCTAAGGTGGTGTTTCCAAACCGCACCTGCTGGCCTTCTTCCAAATACTGGTCTACAGCAGCTTCTTGATACAAAGGGAACCCATAGTTGGAAGAATAGGATTTTACGGCTTTCAATACTTGTTCTTCGATAGCGCTAGTAGCCAGTTTTACCCCGTATTGCTCTTTTACAAATTGATTGCCCAAAACATGGTCGATATGACAGTGAGTGTTTAAAAGCTGCACTACCTTTAGGTTCTCTTGCGCTATGAAGTCCTGCAAGGCTACCTGTTCCTCCTTTTCGTAGCATCCAGGATCGATGATGATACAGGCTTTCGTGTCATCATATAATAGGTAGGTGTTCTCCATGAAAGGGTTGAAAACAAAGGAGTGTATATGGATCATTTGTAAGTAGGTTGCCGTTTGCCAAATAAATATAAACGCAGCGAATTGATGCGCCTTGCAAAAATTACGCTTTAATTCGCATTTTCAAAATTATACGGTAAATTCAAAATATGGATCGGGATTATATAATTGTGGGGCAAGGCTTGGCAGGCAGTGTGCTGTCGCTTACCTTGATGTCCAGAGGTGCTACTGTTGTGGTGATTAACCAAACGAATCCTAATAGCTCGTCTATGGTAGCAGGCGGTCTCTATAACCCTATTACCGGAAAAGAAATGAAGGCAACTTGGCTTGCCGATCGGTTATTTCCAGCTTTACATAGTTTCTATAAAAAAGCTGAAGAGCTTACGGGAGCAGCTTTTCTACATCCTATGCCAATTTACCGTCCTTTTCTGTCGGTGCAAGAGCAGAACGATTGGATGGCGAAAAGCGCGGAACCTAAGTATGGTAATTTTGTAGAAGCAATTTATAGTACCGCTCAATATGGCACGCATCTTCATGATGCACATGGCGGACTATCGTTAAAACATGGTGGATTTTTAGATGTGCCGACTTTTTTAGAGGCGAGTAAGCAATATCTTCTCCACCGTGGCGCATACATAGAAGGGGTTTTTCAGAACGAGGAACTGATCATTGGAGAAAGCCATGTGGAATATCGGAATATCAAGGCCCAAAGGATAATATATTGTAATGGCTTGGCAGCACTTGACTCCCCTTATTTCGACCGGTTGCCCTTTCGTCCGGTAAAAGGAGAGATTCTGCACGGAACATTTTCGAAACCACACAATATTATTTTTAACAGAGGAGTTTTTGTATTGCCTTACAAAGGAAATGTGAGCAAAGTGGGAGCGACCTATAACTGGCAGGATCTGAGCAATATACCAACAGAAAAGGCGAGAGAGGAGCTTTTGGAAAAACTAGCGAAGCTGATGGCTATACCTTTCGATATCGTGGAGCATAAGACTGGAATTAGGCCGGCAACTAAAGATAGGAGGCCATTTATAGGGTTTCATCCAGAGCAAAAACTTTTAGGCATTTTCAATGGTTTTGGTGCTAAGGGAGTATCCTTGGCTCCTTACTTTGCAGAGCAGCTGGCCATGAGCATGGAACAAAAAACAGCAATTGACCCTGAAGTAAGCATAAATCGTTGTTTTTTTTAATTATATTACATTGAATTTTTGTACTTCATATATGTCCATTAAAAGTATCATTCTTAACGCCTCGATCTACATCTTTGGCGTATTGCTTTCTTTTTCTCAGGCTCATGCACAATTGCCTCAATCTACCTTTGGCCACAATAGACTACAGTACAAAGTATTTGACTGGAAATTTTACAACTCAGAAAATTTTGAGGTGTATTTTTATGGTGAAGGGGGTAAAAATGCGCGGCTAGCGGCTCAGTATCTCGAAGAGGAATATCTCTCGCTAACCGATATGTTAGGGTATGCCCCGTATTCAAAGATTAAAATATTTATATACAACTCCCATGCGGATCTGCTTCAGAGCAATGTCGGCATTAACGAAAACAATTATACCATTGAGGGGCAGACTAATTTTGTAAAGTCTCAGGTCGAAGTAGCCTATCCGGGCACTCATGAAGGTTTTAAACAGGCCCTACGCTATAAAATCTCTAACTTGATCGTAAATGACATGATGTATGGAGGGAGCCTGGCCGACATGTTTCAAAATTCCTACCTCCTAAACCTGCCCGATTGGTTCATAGATGGAGCGGCTTTGTACGTGTCTGAAGGATGGAGCATAGAAATGGACGATTATATGCGTACTGTTTTTCAGGATAAGAAAGTGAAAAAGCTGGCAAAATTTTCTGGTAAGGACGCTGCTATATTGGGACAGTCCATTTGGAATTTTATTGCCGTAAAATATGGCAGAAGCAATGTCTCCAATATTCTCAATCTCACCCGGATTATCCGAAATGAAGAGAGCAGTATTGCCAATACGCTAGGGCTTCCCTTTAAAGTGTTCTTGCAAGAATGGCAGCAGTTTTATATGGAAATGGATGATCGGATTGTCGATGCTTACGTGGCCCCCGACGACTCCTTAAAGGTCATTAAGAAAAACAGGAAGGATTATTTGTTCAACGCTGTGACAATAAGCCCAAACGGGAACTTGCTAGCATATGCACGTAATCAGAATGGTAAATATGCAGTGTTCATCAAAAATCTTCATACAGGAAAGGAAAGAAAAGTACAGACTTTTGGCAGGAAACTGATCAATCAGGAGGTGGATGAAAGCATTCCATTGCTGAGCTGGAAAGATGACAATACATTGGGTATAGTGGGTACAAAGAGAGGGACCCTGAATCTATGGATGTATGAAGTATCTTCCAAATCTCGATTACGGCAGGACCTCTCCCGGTTCAATCAAGTCAATAGCTTTAGTTTTAATGAAGGGGGATCGGTAGCGGTAATGAGTGCCGATATGAATGGCCAAAGCGATATATTTTTATTGAGCCTGAGAAGGAATGCAGTCAAAAGGGTTACCAATGATATTTTTGATGATAATTACCCTAGGTTTATCCCTAATTCTACTGCGATCGTCTTTTCTTCTAACAGGACTACGGACAGCCTTAGAGTGGGACAAGTTAACCTGAGCGATATCAAAGAAAATCACAATCTTTTTGCTTATGATATCGACACTTCACGGTTCATGCTCAAAAGAATTACGAATACGATCAGCAAGGATATCTACCCATTACCAATTGATACCAATACTATATATTATTTAAGTGATCAAAAGGGTATATATAATCTTTTTAAATACAGTATAAAAGACAGCATCTATACGCAGGTAACAAATTATAGCAGTAGCATACAGGATTTTGACTATGATGCGGCACATAATTTACTGACTTTTACTATGGCGGAGAATGGAAGGCAGTATCCTTTTGTGGACAATACCGCCGAGCTTGTCCGTAATATCTTTACACCTGCCACAAGGCGTCAAGAGATAGCCAATGCGAAATATGTGTCGGAGCTGCTGCAACAGCGGCGAAAACAAGCCGACTTAGAACCTCAGAACGACGAAGGTGAAGGAAACGTGGTGGATGAAACAGAGGATGTTGAAATAGACTTGGACGAGTTGGAGTTTGACATGGAAGACTCGCTTTCAGCCACAAGTCTTATAGATCCTGCTGATTTCCAGATAGAGCAAGATGATGAATCCAGCGGCCTGATCGATACGGATAATTATGTCTTCGATACAGAGGTGGAAGAAGTAGTGACAACCCAAACTTCTTTTTTGGCTCGGTTGAGACAATCCCATAATACTTCCAGCATACAAGGCCCTTTCCCATACTTCCCGCGCTTCAGTGCTGATAATTTTTCCCTGTCATGGGTGGTAGACCCGCTCATGGGTTTTGGCGTGCAAGCCGAGATGGGCATGAATGATATGCTAGAGGACCACAAAATTAACGGAGGGTTGGTAGCCTCTACGGGTAATCTGCGTACTGGAAAGGTCTATGCAGAATACCAGTATCTCAAGTATTTGCTGGATTTCCATATACGATACGACCGAAGCAGCCTGTTCTATTCTTGGCAAGATGAAACTCCGCAGTTTTCCTACAATCAGCGGTATATCAAAAACGAAGTTACGGTAGGAGCATCATACCCCTTCAGTGTAAATTCTCGCATCACATTTTCACCTTATTTTGTGCAGACGAGGTATGTGGACCTGAACATAGCCTCGCAATTGAACAATCCCAATGCGGGAAAGGAAACCAATGTGCCCGAAAATTATGCTGGCGGGAAAATAGAGTTTGTGTTTGACAACACCACTTTAAGAGGCCTCAATCTATTTGAAGGAACACGAGGAGTGGCCAGACTAAGCCATTATCAAGGGCTGGATAACAAAGAAAAGAGCTTTGCCAATGTAGAGGTAGATATCAGGCATTACCAGAAGATTCATCGAGAGCTGGTTTTTGCTACAAGGGTTTTCATGGGCCATTTCTTTGGAGCGTCTCCCAAAAGGTATATGCTAGGAGGCATGGACAATTGGCTATTCAATAATATAGAAGGTAGAGATGATGAAGAGGGGCCTTTGTTTTCCTACGATCAAAGAAACAGCAGCGATATTCTTTTTCATAAGTTTGTCACCAATCTAAGGGGTTACAATTATAACAAGTTCAATGGGGCAACAACCTTCCTGTTCAATGCAGAACTGCGCTTTCCTTTGATCAAATATCTCCATAGAGGGCCTATCGCTTCCAATTTTTTCAGGAACTTACAATTGGTAGGGTTTTATGATTTCGGATCCGCATGGACCGGCAAATCTCCTTTTGAAGAGGTGAATAGCGTCAATACAGAAGTGATCAAAAGCCCAGGAGCACCGTTTACAGCAGACATCATCAATTTTAAAAATCCATGGCTAGCAAGCTATGGGGGTGGTGTGCGCACCGTATTGTTAGGATACTACTTAAAGTTTGATGTGGCTTGGCCTATCGAAGATTTTGTAGTGGGTTCACCCAAGTTTTACCTGACTCTGGGATTTGATTTTTAGGTAGTGGCTATTTTGCAGCAGTTCTTTTTTGAGTAAAAGTAATAGCCATAAAGTACATCCAAACAAAAAAATACTCATTTAAGGTATAACATCGTTTTTAAATGCGAACAAAAGCCATCGACGGCGAAAAGCTTAAAGGCAATTTTCCATCATCCGAATTTTTTGAAAGCAATTAAAAACATTATTTTGTTATATTGCCCCGTTTTAAACCTGTTAAAAAGTTAAGAAAAGCGTTCATGATAAAATCAATGACTGGTTATGGTATCGCAAGCCACGAATCAGAAAACCTTAAAATACATGTGGAGGTAAAAACCTTAAATTCCAAATTTTTAGATTTGAACCTAAGATTTCCTAAAGCATTGGCAGACAAAGAGCTGGAAATCAGGAAAATTGTTTCGGACAAGTTGGAGCGGGGAAAGGTTTCCTTGTCATTTGATTATGTAGACGCTACCGCACGACCTTCTAAATTGGCCATTGACACCCCCTTATTTTTAGCCTACTACAACCAATTGAAAGCCTTGGCGCAAGAGGTAAATGCAGATACTTCAGATATTTTCAAGCTTGCATTGCAGTCTCCGGAAGTGATGCTTTCGGAAAGTCAGGAGCAAGACGAAAGCGGAAATTGGGAGCTCTTGAAAAAGAAACTCCAAGAGGCTTTGGCAGCCTGCGACAATTTTAGGAAGACAGAAGGGGCTACATTGCAAACCCAACTTGAAGCTTCCATTGTGGAAATCGGCAATATGCTCAGCAAAATCATCGAACAAGATCCGTTAAGAATCCAAAGCATACGGAACCGCATCAGGCAAAATATAGAGGAGCTGTCGCTCAAAGGAACTGCGGACGAGAACAGGATCGAACAAGAGATTGTCTATTATATTGAAAAGCTGGACATTAACGAAGAAAAAGTACGGCTAAAAAGTCACTTGGACTATTTCATAGAAGTGATGAGCATGCCTGCTTCCCAAGGCAAAAAGCTTGGATTTATTAGCCAGGAAATCGGTCGGGAAATCAACACCATTGGTTCCAAGGCCAATGACGCCCTCATCCAGAAATATGTAGTAGGCATGAAAGAAGAGCTGGAGAAAATAAAGGAGCAACTGTTGAATATAGTGTAGGGCGGTAGATCCGTTACAAAAGGCTGGAATATTTGCCCAACCCTTTGTAACGGCCTAAACCTCATGCCACTTGTTGACAATGCTTATTATCAAATGAACTTTGTTCTTATCCGGTGTCTAAAGTCTTGTGCATCTCTCAAAGACCCCGATTCGCTCATCGAAGATATCAAGGCACCGGTACATTGACCTTATTCCCCAATCTTTACTTCATCCAGGTTCATAAACTGAATCTTGTGGTTGTCATCCATGGTTATGGCCACAATGCTATCCTTAGAAACTTTTCCAGACAAGATTTCCTTTGACAGTTCATTGAGGATTTCGCGTTGCATCACCCTTTTCAATGGCCTTGCCCCAAATTGTGGGTCAAAGCCCGCTTTGCCAAGATGATCCAGCACATCATCGGTAGCTTCTATCTTGATGCCACTCTCTTCAAGCCGATGCTGGATATGCCTGAACTGGATGTCCACGATCTTCCTAATATCCTTCTGCGATAAAGGCCTGAACATAATTAGCTCATCCACACGGTTCAGAAACTCTGGCCGCACCGAACGCCTCAAAAGCTCAAATACCTGCTCCTTTGTTTCTTCCAGTACAAACTCCTCATTTTCAGGCGTCATTCGCTCAAAGTTCTCTTGGATCACAGGAGAGCCAATATTGGTCGTCATGATAATGATGGTATTTTTAAAGTTGGCTACCCGACCCTTATTGTCGGTAAGCCGTCCATCATCAAGTACTTGTAGCAGTATATTGAACACATCAGGATGCGCTTTCTCAATTTCATCCAGCAGTATTACAGAGTACGGCTTTCTCCTCACAGCTTCGGTCAGTTGTCCGCCTTCTTCATAGCCTACATAACCTGGAGGTGCTCCAATCAAACGGCTCACCGCATGGCGCTCTTGATATTCAGACATATCTATCCTCACCATTGCGTTTTCGTCGTTGAAGAGAAAGTCTGCTAGCGCTTTGGCCAGCTCAGTTTTACCCACACCAGTTGTACCTAAGAAAATAAACGAACCGATTGGCCTTTTAGGGTCTTGCAGTCCTGCCCGGCTTCTGCGTACCGCGTCCGACAATGCACTGATGGCTTCAGCCTGCCCTGCCACCCTTTTGCGCAATTCTTCTTCCAGATGCAGGAGTTTCTCCCGATCACTTTGCAGCATTTTCGCTACAGGTATGCCCGTCCACTTGGCCACTACATCAGCAATGTCTTCCGGATCAACTTCTTCCTTCAGCAGGGTGTTGTCGCCCTGCATTTCCTTCAGTTGCTGTTTCAGCTCTTCCAGTCGCTGTTCGCTTTCTCTTATGCGCCCATAGCGAAGTTCGGCCACCCGCCCAAAGTCGCCTCCACGCTCTGCTTGCTCAGCTTCTATCTTATACTTGTCTATATTTTCCTTTTCTTGCTGAATGCCATGTATCACAGATTTTTCATTATCCCACTTGGCTTTCAAGTCATTGCGCTTGCTCGATAAGTCTGCTATTTCTTTGCTTAGCACGGCTTCTTTTTCCTTGTCCTTTTCTCTTCGTATGGCCTCGCGCTCTATCTCCAATTGCATGATCCTACGTTGCAACTCATCCAGTTCTTCCGGCAAAGAATCTATCTCGATCCGCAATTTAGCAGCCGCCTCGTCCATCAAGTCAATAGCCTTGTCGGGCAAGAACCGATCGGTAATGTATCGGTTAGACAGTTCCACCGCAGCAATTACCGCATCGTCTTTTATTCTCACACCATGGTGCAGTTCGTACTTATCCTTAATGCCCCGCAAGATAGAAATCGCATCCACCACATTAGGCTCATCTACCGTTACCGTCTGGAATCTCCGCTCCAGTGCCTTATCTTTTTCGATATAGCGCTGGTACTCCTTCAGTGTAGTAGCACCAATAGCATGCAGTTCTCCTCTGGCCAGTGCAGGCTTTAGGAGGTTGGCAGCGTCCATAGCGCCTTCTCCACCGCCTCCAGCACCAATCAGTGTATGGATTTCATCAATAAATAAAATGATTTCGCCATTCGAATCTGTCACTTCTTTGATCACCGACTTGAGCCTTTCTTCAAACTCTCCTTTATATTTTGCGCCGGCCACAAGTAGCCCCATGTCTAACGATATCAGCGTCTTAGACTTCAGGTTTTCCGGTACGTCTCCATCCACAATCCGTTGAGCCATGCCTTCCACAATGGCGGTTTTACCCACGCCGGGTTCCCCAATCAACATGGGGTTGTTTTTGGTCCTTCTAGAGAGGATTTGTAGCACCCGCCTGATTTCCTCATCCCGGCCAATCACAGGATCGATCTTTCCAGCTTTTGCTAGCTCGTTCAAGTTCTTAGAGTATCGTTCTAGCGATTTGTACTTGGCCTCAGCATTTTGGTCCTTCACCGTATTGCCTCCCCTTAGCTCCTTAATCGCCATTTTGAGGTGCTTTTCATTAAAGCCAAGGTCCTTCAAGAGATTGGCAACCTTATCATTTCCGTCCACCAGCCCCAAGATGATGTGCTCTATGGCCACAAATTCATCCTTAAATTCTTTCAAGTAGTGGGTAGCCTTGGTCAGGGCAGCATGAGAATCGTTAGAAAGGTAAGGCTGCTGCCCGCTCACTTTTGGGTAAGAAGCAACAACTTCACTCAGCCTGGTTTCCAAAGGCCCACGGTTAATGTTCAGCTTTTTCAGCAAAAAGGAGATCACATTTTCATCCGAAAGCAAAATAGCCTTGAGCAAATGCCCAGGCTCTATGGCTTGTTGCTGATTGCCTGTAGCAATTTCAGCCGCTTTCTGAATAGCCTCCTGCGATTTTATAGTATAATTGTTAAAATTCATTTCTTTACACTTTTGAGTTTTTACTCTCATCGATCAAATTATAAACCAAAGGCTACAAGTACTGTTTTCAAGAAGATTTGTCAGTTTTTGCCGTATAAACCAGGTTAAAAGTGACAAAATGACTTGTTTGGGCGCCATTTCCCGCTATCCGCTGCTACTCCTCGGCCATTCGTACCTCATGGCCTGTGGGGTAATCCGCTGCTATCGGGGGCGCTCACTGCGCTTTACGATCAGTGCAATAAAATTTGATCGCTAATGGGATTTTTCTAAATTTCGATTTCTGTTTATCAGCTAGATCATGAGATTCACAAGCCTACTGCTATACTTTCTTGTCTTTTCTCAGTCCCTTATGGTATATGCGCAAAGCGTAAGGGGACATGTTATCGATAAAAATAGTGGAGAATCCATTCCCTATGTAAATATTGGAATAGTTGAGAAAAACTTTGGCACCATTTCCAATGATGCTGGCCAGTATAAGCTTACCTTTTCAAAGCATCAGCTAAAAGATTATATCCTTTTTCAGCACGTTAGCTATGAGCCTAAAGCCATTTTAGTAGAAGATTTAATTAAAGGAACTGACGTCTATTTGGAAGAAAGAGTATCAGCATTGAATGAGGTAATCATTTTTTCCAAAGCGACAAAGAGGAAAAAGATAGGCATAAGAACGCATAATCCTTTATTGTGGGGAGGGTTAGGGATTGGTGAGGAAGATATCTATGAAATCGCTCAGGAAATAAAAACAAATAGGACACTAAGATTAGTCGATTTCAACATCTTCCTTAGGATCTATCAAGATTCACTTCCTTTTAAGTTTAGAATAAAGCTATACAAGTCAGCAGATGGGGTTCCTGGAGACATGATAATAAATGACAATATTATAATTGATGGGGTTGTTTCCGGTTGGAATACTGTTGATCTATCACCTTACAATATAGTTATCAAAGGCGATTTTTTTGTGAGCATAGAGTTCTTGCCCAGCCCAAATGCTGAAATGCACAATATTTATGCTGGTAGCGTCTTGATTGGAGGCAACCGATACGCCAGAAATTCAAGCTTAGGGAAATGGAATAAAGCACAAGGAGGGTATAAATTATATGTCACTGGTGAATATTGATCACTATTCTAACACCTTTTCAAAAGCTTTCCGGACGCTTCCACGGAACGTGACCTCACCGCAGTATACGTACCCTAGCTGCTCAAATATCTTCAACATGCCATCATTGTCGTGATTGGTGTCTGCCTTTATACTTTTGATGCCCCTTTCCAAAGCAAATCCTTCAATGAAGGAAAGCATCATTTTAGCAAATCCTTTTCCCAGATATGCCTCGGCAATCGCGATCCTATGGAATACTACAAAGTCTTCATTGGTAAGCCACTTGCCCTTGATGTCACCATATGCGGGCTCGTCATTCACAAGCACCGAACAATACCCTATGATGGTATTGCCATCCGTCAACACATAACCACCACCTTTTGATATGTCTTTTTCGATCACCGCAGGATTGGGATACCCATCTTGCCATTGACTGCTTCCGTCTGCTTTTCGCCTGGTTATAGCACTCTGAAGGATTTTCCATATGACCGGTATATCCTCTGTTGCCGCTTTTCTGAATTGGTATTTCATGTGGAAAGTATTGTTCTGCTCCTCTTTGTACGGCAATTCCTTTTGTGCGTTTCATGTTTCTCGTCATTCCAACGAAGCCTGTTGCTCCGTCATTCCCGACGGACCCTGTTTCTCCATTATCTCGCTGTTTCCTGTCATCACCAACGGCTTCTGTTTCCCATCCTTGACAAAGC
>CAYTTV010000061.1:0-18232 GCA_964440915.1 uncultured Roseivirgaceae bacterium | reverse complement strand
CAAGAAATTATAACTCTGGGAGATGTTGCTTTACAATCCTCGCTTTGTCTTTGCCGATGAGGGCTTCAAGTTCTTCTGCGGGAGCTGATTTAATTTTCGATATCGACTTAAAATGACTGAGCAATGTATCTGTGGTCTTTTTCCCGATGCCTTTAATTGACTCTAGCTGCGTATTGAAACTATTCTTACTTCGCTTGTTTCTATGAAAGGTGATGGCAAAACGGTGTGCTTCATCCCTTACTTTCTGTAGCAATACAAGGGATGGAGACTTTTTGTCAATATGAACAGGGTATTGATCTTCTGGAAAATAGATTTCTTCCAGCCGTTTGGCTATGCCGATAATAGGAATCTGGCCATAGAGGCCCAGGGATTTTAAGCTGCTGCTGGCGGCGTTCAACTGGCCTTTCCCTCCATCAATAACAATGAGGTCGGGAAGAGGGGCATTTTCTTCCAACTGTCGTTTATACCTACGATAGGTCACTTCGGCCATTGAGGCAAAGTCGTCAGGTCCCACTACTGTTTTAATATGGAAATGCCGGTAATCTTTTTTTGAAGGCTTTCCATTTTTAAAACATACCATAGATGCCACGGGGTCACTCCCTTGGATATTGGAGTTGTCGAAGCACTCTATATGCTTGGGCAACGCCTTCAAATGCAAGTCCTTCTGTAATGTTACAACGGCATGATGTTCCTTCTGTTTGCTAGTTTCAATAGCGTTGTACCTATCTTTTTTATAGAATAGCGCATTTTTTATGGAAAGGTCTACTAGCTTCTTTTTGTCTCCTATTTTTGGGACCGACTTCTCTATGCCAAGGTCTGCTTCGATAGGGATATTGGAGATGATTTCTTTTGCATGGCTCTCGAATCGCTCCATAAGGGCCACTGCCACTAAGGCTAGGATATCTTCGTCCTTTTCATTCAGTTTCTTCTTGACTTCTACAGTTTTTGTAAAAATAATGGTGCCGTCTTTTATCTTCAGGTAATTGACGAATGCAGCTTTTTCGTCAGACACAATGGTGATAACATCTGTATCGCCAATCCTTTCATTCACCACCAGGGATTTGGATTGAAAGTTTTCTAGCGATAAAAGCTTTTCCTTATATTCATGGGCCTTTTCATATTCCATATTTTCGGAAGCCTCCAACATCTTCTTCTTGAAGTAGGTTCTGCCCAGGTTCATATTGCCTTTTAGCAGTACTTTGGCCTGCTCAATGTCATGATTGTATTCTTCTTCTGATTGCAGTCCTTCGCATATGCCTTTGCAATTGCCAATATGATATTCTAAGCAAACCTTAAATTTTCCTTTGGCAATATTTTCTTCCGAAAGATTGTACGAACAGGTCCTGATGGTATAGAGGCTTCTAATAAGCTCCAATACGTTGTACATGGCTCTCACACTGGAGTAAGGTCCAAAATAAGTGCCATAATTAGGGATTCTCTTTCTAGTGGAGATGATCCTAGGAAACCGCTCGTTGGTGACGCAAAGGTATGGGTATGATTTGTCATCCCTGAGCATGATGTTATATCGGGGCAGGTTGGTTTTGATGAGGTTATTTTCAAGCAGAAGGGCGTCGAATTCTGAACCGACTATCGTAAATTCTATGCGCCGGATTTCGGAAACCATTTTCTTGGTCTTCCTGTCGGCAGTATGCGCTTTGGTAAAATAGCTGCTGACCCTTTTTTTTATGTTTTTGGCCTTGCCTACATAAATCAGCGTCCCCTCTTGATTGTAAAATTTATATATTCCTGGTTGAGTGGGGAGCTGATGTATCTGCTCGGATGTATAGAATGGTACTTCCATAAATTAATTTCCTACAGCATATTAAGGACAATTCGGCTATTATAGTTCCCTATCTTTGAGCGCTGCTGCTAAGGCCTTTTGAGACTCTTGTGTAGATTAAGGAGACCTGAGTGCTCCTAGTTCCTGTGCTCTATGATGGAACTTGCGGCAAGGATAGCAGCGGAAACCCCGCATGTGCTGGATTTGTATTTGTTATAGGCTGATGATCTACTCTTGCGACTAAGCCGGCAGAAGCATGTGGTTGGGCGGAGTTGAAGCGGATAGCCTGTTCGCCGCCCAAATAATATTGCTATACGTTTACGTGCCTCTCTGCATGGTAAGAAGAGCGAACCAAGGGGCCGGACTCTACGTACTTCAGGCCTCTTTTCAATCCTTCTTCCTTGTACTGGGCAAATTTGTCAGGATGAATGAATTCAGCCACTTCTATATGCATTTTAGTGGGTTGGAGATATTGCCCCAGGGTAAGAATATCAAGGCCGTTTTTCACGAGGTCATCCATGGCTTTGTAGACTTCATCTTCGGTCTCGCCTAGCCCTAGCATAATACCTGATTTGGATCGTTTCCCGTACTCCTTTATGAGTCGAAGCTCTTCCAAGCTTCTATCGTATTTGGCTTGTGGTCTTACCCTTCTGTACAGCCTTTCGACGGTTTCCATATTATGTGAAACGACTTCTTGGCCAGCACTGATCATGCGGTAAAGTGCGTCCCAATTGCCCTTTACGTCCGGAATGAGGGTTTCAATGGTGGTTTGCGGAGATGTTTTTTTGATGGCTACCACTGTTTGATACCATATCTCGGCACCTCGGTCTTTGAGTTCATCTCTGTTGACCGAAGTGATTACGGCATGTTTAACGCCCATCAAGCGGATGGCTTCGGCTACTCTTTGGGGTTCATCTTCGTCGTACTCCGTAGGGCGGCCGGTGGCCACGGCGCAGAATGAGCAGCTTCTGGTGCAGACATTGCCGAGTATCATGAAAGTGGCGGTGCCAGCTCCCCAGCACTCTCCCATGTTGGGACAGCTTCCGCTTTCACATATGGTGTGTAACTTATATTCGTCTACTAGTTTTCTGACTTTGGCATATTCTTTACCGATGGGTAGCTTTACCCTGAGCCAGTTTGGTTTTTTAGACCTTGTTGTAGCTTCTTCTGAAATTACCGGTAATTCTATCATGATATTTTCATTTGCTTTGAGAGAGCAAAGTTACTGATTAAAAGCATTAATGTTTATGGTTTGCGGTCGGATTTACCTGCGGGTGCCGAAAACTATGGTAATGAAAGCGGAGGTAAAGAAACTATTATTGTCTGCGCCAGGCAATATCTCTATCTTTTTAGGAAATGCTTCAAGCAGGATGCCTGCTTCAAATCCCGACACGCTGCTCTTGAAAGTGCCAAATTCGAAACTAACGGCCGCTTTTAAGTTGGCTCCAATGGTAACGTCGGACTCGTTGAGTCCCTGAAAGACTCCTCCAGTACCCATGATTCTGGTATAGGATACGTTTTGAGGATCATAAGGGACAGTGACCGATTCATATTGGTTGACATACACCTGCACGTAATACGGTGCAATTACGCCGATGGTAGGGCCTGCTGCCAAAATTCCCGAAATCTGAACGCCCTGCTGGGGCGCTTTTTTAAAGAAGATCTTCTCGCGGCCATATTGCAGGCGTACTGAGTAAAGATAGTTTAGCTTGCCATAAATAAATGAGTTCCCATTGATATTCCATGTTCTGGCTTCTTTGGGATGCTTTACATTCATCAGCTCTAGTCCAAAGCTCTGGAAGGTTGTGGGCGTAAGGGCAGTGCTGTATTTTAAGACGACCCCTCCGATGAGTCCACCATTGGTGTTTTTATTCACGCCCCAAACAAACTCACGTGTATATTCGTAGTCCTCTGAAGTTTGCGTATAGGCAGTTGAGGCCAGAAAAAGGCAAAGTAGAAAAGGTGCAAATTTTTTCATGGACGTGAACATAGCCTATAAATGTAATGATTAATCCATAAATGCAAAAATCTACTTTTAAGTTTAAACCAAACTCCGTTAGACGCCATTAGGTTTTCATCCTGCTCGCCATTTTTCTTCAATAGTGCTTCAATATAAGAGAGCGGCTAAACGTTGGCTTCTTTCTTTAGGGTAGCATATGAGATGCCCATATGTGAGGCATTGTAAACACATTTTCCGTTTTCGATCAACAGGACTTGTGGAGATTCATGTGCAACTCCAAATGTCTCTGTTATTTTATTTGATATGTTGCGGTATGAAAGCAGATCAAGGAAATAGGGCAATACAGTTTGCATTTCTTCCTGATCCCAATTTCTTTCAAGCCTGTCCAATGCCATGCTGCTCACGGGGCATCTGGTGCTGTGTTTGAAGATGAGGACAGGCTGCTTTTCTGATAGCTCCTTGATTTCTGCTAAGGCCGTTTCTGTCTCTAGTTTTTTCCAATTCATGATTAATCGTACCAAATTTCACTTTCTCTGGAGTCGTATTTAGGTTTAGCAGGTTTTTCCTTTACGCTGTTAGGCTGATCGCTATTTTTTCTAAATCTGAACCAGTTGATTTTTCTTTTTCGTAATTTTTCTTTTTGACCATACGTAGATTTCTGCTTTCCTTTTAGATAGGAGACACTTGGGTGTAGGTCTTTATGCTTTACATTCCTAATACGGATATTGCCTTCATATTGATTTACCTTTTGTGACAAATTCTTCAAGTATTTGGTTCGAGAAGAGAAGGACGGCACCTTTATGTTTCCTTCGTGCTGATGCATATGCCTTGATAAGGCTTTAAGATCATCCTTTTTCCTTTTTTGGGACTTGCCTTTGCTCATAGCACGCGCTTGTGCAATGTCGCGTCCTTTGCCTCTGCTGAGTGAAGAGTATTTTAAATCGCCACTGTATTGATGTGCCTGCCGCGACTTGTTTTTCATCCGCTTTTCTTTAGCGTCAGGAGAAGAAGCCTGCAAGTTGCCCTGAAAATGTGAGCTTCTGCTCGGTCCCCTGCTTTTTTGTACTCTCTGAAAGCCTGAAAACTGATGCATTTCCATAGAGCGGGATCGGAAGTCTTGGTTTATAGAGCGCTGCGATTGGCTCTTCGACATGCCTCCTGTACTGCGTATATCGCGTCCCTGGCTGACGGGTACCGCTGAGTGCTTCATGTTGCCGCTGTACTGTTGTACCTGTTGCGACTTGCTTTTATAGTTTCTTTCAGCCGCTTTCTTGCTCCTTCCTTTACTTCCTCTGGTTTCGGTAGTTGTCCGCCCTGGGTTTGTTGATAGGGAAGAAGATCTAAGATCGCCAGTATAGTCTGTTACATTACGACTTGGGTTATTATTGGATCTTTTAGCTTTTCTGAAACCTTCATAACTGATCTCAGGCCGGTAGGGTTTGTTCGCATCCCTTAGTTTGAAATCAAAATCTTGGGTTTGATCCTTACCTACAGGTCTTAAAAGGCTGCGCTTGTCTTTACGTCCATCTTTACGTTTTGTGCTTCGCACCTCTACTTTCGTAGGAGTCGCATTCTCCCTATTTTCCATCTTAAAGAGCCTTTTTCGGCTTCTGTTATCTCTTTTAGGCTCTTTGGTTGTTTTTAACTTTTGGTCATCAAAATTATTTTGGCCATAAGCTTCTTCTGTGCTCATAATACAGATAAGCCATGCCATCAGCAGGAATGGTGAGAATTTTTTAGTAAATGCGTAAAATTGCTTTGAATCCAATTGCCTTAAATTAGAAGAAGTCAGTCTGCGAATTTAATGGAATGCTGTAGCCTTCCATAGAAAGAATAAGAACAAATCTATCTGTTGTACCATGCCTGTTAATATTACATGAATTTTCTCGTCAACGTTCAAAGAATGATAGTCGTTTGAGGCCGTTCTTCAGTGCTAAAATGCTGCTAAATTTTCGATTTTGCTTTTCAGTCGTCCTTTAGGCAAAAAGTTCTGCTCCAATGATGGCGAAAATGGGACGGGTGTGTCGAGGCTTGCCTCTCGCATGACTGGGGCATCCAGGTATTGGAAACAATGCTCTGCAATCCAGGCGGCTATTTCGGCGCCTATGCCTCCAGTGAGGCAGTCTTCATGCAGGATCAGCACTTTTCCTGTTTTTTTCACGGTTTGTTCCACCGCTTCATTGTCCCAAGGCAGTAGTGTACGTAAATCCAGAATATCCGCCGTGATATTGGGAAGTGACGACATAATTTCTTTGGCCCAATGAACACCCATGCCATAGGTAACGATGGAAATATCATTGCCATGCGTTACAAATGCTGATTTACCTATCTCAACTGTGTAGTAATCATCTGGAATGCTTTCAGAGATTGATCTATACAACGCTTTATGTTCAAAAAAGAGTACGGGATTTGGATCTTCGATAGCAGCATTGAGCAGGCCTTTGGCATCATAAGGGTTGGAAGGGTAAACTATCTTCAAGCCTGGCGTATGAAAAAACCAAGCTTCATTAGACTGGGAGTGAAATGGCCCAGCGGCTACTCCTGCCCCAGTAGGCATCCTGATAACGACATCGGCATTTTGCTGCCACCGATAATGGGACTTGGCCAGATTGTTCACGATTTGGTTAAACCCGCAGGTCACGAAATCGGCAAATTGCATTTCTATCATGGCTTTATATCCTTTTATAGAAAGGCCTAAGCCAATGCCTATAATGGCGGATTCACAAAGAGGCGTATTGCGTACCCTGTTTTTGCCAAAAGTATCCACCAGTCCTTCTGTTACTTTGAACACACC
The DNA here is from genome assembly GCA_964440915.1 of uncultured Roseivirgaceae bacterium. GTDB lineage: Bacteria > Bacteroidota > Bacteroidia > Cytophagales > Cyclobacteriaceae > CAMPJM01. The sequence continues at coordinate 11,698 of CAYTTV010000061.1, read as the reverse complement.
GCCATACTCTGCAATGTCTTGACCCATGAGGATAAGCTGTGGATACCGTTGCATGCTTTGTTTTAGACCATCTGCAATGGCATCAACAAAGCGTCTTTCCGAAGAGATGTGGGTGGTTGGTGCTACCAAATTTTGGACATAAGGGGCATATACATCTTCAACTTCTGCGCGGGTGTCAGGCTTTGGACTTTCTTCTGCAAATGCTTTTTCCAGCCCCTTCTCGATTTCTTTCTGAATTCCCTTACGGATGCGCTCGATTTTTCGCTCATTCAGGAGACCTTCCTTAATCAAGAATTTCTCGTAGTTGGCGATAGGGTCTTTCTTGGCCCACTGTTCGAAAAGTTCTTGAGGCACGTATTTGGTCCCAGAAGCTTCTTCATGGCCTCTCATCCTGAAAGTCATGGCCTCTATTAGAACCGGTCGAGGGTTTTCCCTGAGGTTTCTTGCTGTTTGTTTGACGGTGTCATAAACTTCAAGGATATTGTTGCCGTCCACTTGCAAAGTATCCATGCCATATCCAGAACCTTTATCTATAAAGTGCTTAAATCGGAATTGTTCATTGCTGGGTGTAGACAGCCCATATCCATTGTTCTCGATTAGGAATATGACCGGCAAATCCCATACGGCAGCTACATTTAATGCTTCATGAAAGTCACCTTCACTTGTGCCGCCATCGCCACTAAAAACCAAGGTAGCTTTGCCCTCTTGGGCAAGGTTGCTAGCCAGGGCGATGCCGTCAGCTACTGCTAGTTGAGGGCCTAAATGTGAAATCATGCCGACGATGTGGTGCTCCTTCGAGCCAAAGTGAAATGATCGATCCCTGCCTTTTGTAAAGCCGCCCAGCTTTCCTTGAAACTGAGCAAAAAGCTTCTCAAGTGGAATTTTCCTGCCCGTAAATACTCCCAAATTACGGTGCATGGGCAAGATATATTCTTCATTTTCCATAGCGAGTACTGCTCCTACCGATATGGCTTCTTGTCCAATACCGGAGAACCACTTGGAGATTTTTCCTTGCCTCAACAAGATCAGCATTTTCTCCTCGATAAGCCGTGGTTGCAGCAGCGATTCGTATAAACAAATCAGGGTTTCGTCGGTATATTCTTTTCTGTTAAAATGCATAAAAACAACTGCTTTATATAAGCCGCCAGAAATTAGCCTTAGGCAACAAAACTAAAGTATTCCAATATTTAGGGTAAAGATTCCCCTTATTTTTTATTTTTGTGTCACTCAACATACATTATGATCGATTATCAGTATTTTTCCCTTTCTAATGGCCTGAAGGTATATGTGCATGAAGACGCGAGCACGCCCTTAGCAGCAGTAAATATAGCTTATAATATCGGCTCTAGAGATGAAGATGAGAATAAGACGGGTTTTGCCCATTTGTTCGAGCATCTGATGTTTGGCGGGTCGAAGCACATTCCATCTTATGACGAGCCTTTACAAAAAGTGGGTGGCGAGAACAATGCCTTCACCAGTCCTGATATTACTAATTATTATATTACCCTCCCTGCCCAAAATCTAGAAACGGCATTTTGGTTGGAGTCCGATAGGATGATGGGGCTATCATTTGATCCTCATGTGTTGGAGGTACAAAGAAAAGTAGTGATTGAAGAGTTCAAGCAACGCTACCTCAATCAGCCCTATGGTGATGCATGGCTTCAATTGAGACCTTTGGCTTATCAGACTCATCCCTATAAATGGGCTACTATCGGGAAAGAAATCAGTCATATTGAGCATGCCACTATGGAGGACGTCAAGTCCTTTTTCTATAAATACTACATTCCTAATAATGCTGTGCTGGTCGTGGCGGGCAATGTAACAACAGGAGAAGTCAAGAGACTTGCTGAGAAATGGTTTGGGCCGATTTCTGCTGGAGAAGCTTATCAAAGAAACCTTCCAGCCGAGCCGAAGCAGCTTGAAAAAAGGACCAAAATAGTGCATGCAGATGTGCCTTTGGATGCCATTTATAAGGCTTACCATATGCCTAAAAAGTATACGAAGGGCTATCATGTAGCAGATCTTTTGAGCGATATCATTGGGAGAGGGAAATCTTCCAGGTTGTATGAGCAATTGGTGAAAAGAGAAAAATTGTTCAACGGCTTGGGGGCCTATGTGACAGGGTCTGTAGATCCAGGACTGTTGGTAATTCATGGAAAACTCAACGAAGGTGTGAGTCCAGAAGCAGGCGAAGAGGCCATCGATAGCCTACTACAGGTAATAAAGGAAACGACGGTTGATGAGGAGGAACTGCAAAAGGTTAAGAATCAAGCTGAGGCTTCTCTTGTCTTTTCTGAAGTAGAATTATTGAACCGGGCCATGAACCTTGCCTTTGCAGCATTGGAGGGCGACCCAGATTATGTAAATAGGGAGCCGGCCATCATTCAACAAGTGACGGCACTTGAGATAAAGGAGATGGCTAAACGCATTTTAGTACCCGAGAATTGTTCCACGCTGTATTACAAGGTTAAGAAAGACACATGATAAAGACGAGAGTAGGATTTGGTTATGATGTGCACCAATTGGCTGAAGGATATGATTTTTGGCTTGGAGGTATAAAAATCCCCAGCACGGTAGGTGCTGTAGGGCATTCTGATGCTGACGTATTGGTCCATGTAATATGCGAAGCCATACTCGGAGCCGCCAACCTGCGCGACATTGGCTATCATTTCCCCGATACAGACCCTCAATACAAAGGCATAGACAGTAAAGAGCTGCTGAAAAAAGTGGTGGCATTGCTTCGATCTAAAAATTATGAAATCGGCAATATAGACAGCACAGTATGTTTACAACGGCCCAAGGTGAATCCTCACATAGAAGCCATGCAGCAATGTCTAGCAGCAGTTATGGGCATCAGTATAGACGATATTTCCATTAAGGCTACCACTACTGAGAAACTAGGCTTTGTAGGCCGTGAAGAGGGTATAAGTGCTTATGCTGTGGCTTTGATCTACAAGACATCTTAAGTCATTTCATAGACTGTTCACTTCTTTTATCATAGAATATTTTGCAGAAACCCATATTTTTTGTGCCTATATTTTCTGATATTGTTGAGGAATTACTCAATGGTCAATAGACTATCCAACAACATCCCACATCGGTTCATACAATGAAAGTATTCGTTTCTCGAAAGATATTTAGACCAGTTGTCGACTTATTAGAAGGAAATGGCCTTGAGGTCGTTGTAAACGAGTACAGTCGCAAACTCACGCAAAAGGAGTTGATCGATCGTTGCCAACAGGTAGACTTTCTTTTGAATATCGGGCATGTACTTTTAGATGGGTATTTTTTTGAGCGTTGTGCCCACTTGAAGGGAATAGCGTTAGCCAGTGTAGGGTATGATCATGTAGACTTGGTTGAAGCGAGTCGTTATCATATTCCAGTGAGCAATACGCCTGAGGTCCTGAGCAAGGCAACGGCCGACATCGCTTTCTTGCTCATGCAGACCGTGGCCCGCAAGGCATTTTATATGTCTAGATTGATCGGAAAAGGTGGGTGGAAAGATTTCGAATTCATTGATGGTTTGGGTGTAGAGTTGGATGGTAAGACATTGGGTATTTACGGTTTGGGGAGGATTGGGTTAGAGTTAGCTCGAAAAGCCAAGGTGTCCTTCAATATGAATATCATTTATCATAATAGACACAGAAGCCCATTGGCAGAGAATCTGGTGGAGGCGCGTTACGTTGATTTTGAAACGTTGCTAGCCGAGAGTGATGTGCTTTCTGTGCACACAAATCTTAGCCCCGAGACAATCTATAGGTTTAATAGGGACAGTTTCAAGAAGATGAAGCGCTCGTCAATCTTTATCAACACTGCGCGAGGTAAAATACATGTCGAGAAGGATTTATATGATGCTATCGAGCAAGGCGAAATTTGGGGAGCTGGTTTGGATGTAACCGATCCCGAGCCTATGGAGGCAGAGAATCCACTGCTACAGTTGCCTACCGTGTGCGTATTGCCCCATATTGGTTCTGCTACCATAGAGACAAGGACTAAGATGAGTTTTACCGCCGCCAATAACATAGTAGCTGCAAGCAACGGCGTGACAATGCCTCAAGTAATCAATAAGGAGGTGTACAATGAAAGCTAGCCGCAATTAAAAGAATGGGAAACACTAGAGTTTTAATCAATTGTTCTTAATTTAGCAGGCTGATTTGTATTTCCTAATAGTGGAGCATCTATGATTCAACGTTCGGTTGTAGGCTTTTTAACTTTACTGCTGATGTTCTGTGCCACATTTGGCGACGGGCATTCCTATGCATTCTCATATGATGTGGAGGTAGTGCCGTCAAATGTCGCTGATGGTACTGATCAGGAAAGTGACAGAGAAGAGTACAAGCTGATGGCTTATGAGGCTGTATTGCCCCTGCTCCATGCCAGCCTTACTCCCATACAATGTACTTTTACGCATATTACAATTGTTGTAGTACGTGTTGTGGAGGAAGTAAGTACATCACCCATACCTTTCATTTCCTATTTCAATACTTTATTTAGGCTCATCATATCTCCTAATGCCCCCTAGAGGGTTTCATATCAGTTATTGCAAATCCATTGCTTTGCTGCTAACCATCTAAAGATTCAAAGTGCATAGTTGAAATGTACTGGATCATCAATATTAATTAATCATCAATTTTATTATTATAAAAATGCAAAATAAAGGATTTATTATTTTCCTTACCGTAATAGTTACAGCACTTTGTATCTATTACCTATCCTTCACATTTGTATCACGAGGGATTCAAAAGGATGCCACTGTCTATGCTACAGACGAAAATGGCTCGGTAGATTTTAACAAAAAACAAGCTTATCTGGATTCTGTATATCACGTGCCTGTGTATAATTTGCTGGGCATAGAATATACTTATCAGGATGTCAAGGATAACGAACTTAACCTGGGGCTCGATTTGCAAGGAGGAATGCACGTTACCTTAGAAGTATCTCCTGCGGATATTGTAAAGGGGATTGCGGGAAATCCAGCAGATACAGATTTTCATGCTGCCATTCAAGAAGCTTTAGAAAAGCAGCGCTCTAGTCAAGAGAAGTTTACTTCGCTTTTCTATGAAGCTTTTAAAAAGCGCAAACCTGACACAAGGTTAAGTGCAATTTTTGCTATTGCTGCCAATAGAGGCAAAATCAGCTATGAGAGTACCGACCAGCAAATCTTGAGTATCTTAGACCAAGAGATTAAAGATGCCGTAGATCGTTCATTTAACATTCTGCGCAACAGGATTGACCGATTTGGTACGTCTCAGCCTAACATCCAGCAATTGCAAGGAACTGGCAGGATCCAGATAGAATTACCAGGTGTCGACAATCCAGAGAGAGTAAGAAACTTATTACAAGGCGTTGCTAAGCTAGAGTTCTGGGAAGTATGGGATCTGCAGGAGTTCGGCAACTCTTTGGAGGCAGTTAATGCGATGTTGGTAGAAGAGCAAAAGGCCAATGCCTCAACTTCTACTATTGAAAGCACGAGCGAACAGGCACCACAACAAGATCTTTCGGCGCTATTGACCGAAAATCAACCTACACTTTCCGATGCCAATGATACTACTACGGTAGGGGCAGATTCAGCTCAGGTGGCTGAAGACCTAGTGAGTCAATTGTCAGGAGCTGGCGGTGATACGACTAATCTGGATTCCTTAATGAATACACAAGTGTCTCCACTCTTCAGCCTTTTGAGATCCCAATTTGGATTGGTGTATGAAACAAAAGATACGGCCAGGATCAACAGCATTATCAAGCGGAAAGACGTGCAGGCTATGCTTCCTCCCAACTTGAAATTCATATGGTCTGCAAAACCAATCTCTGCAAAAGAGAGCGGCAGCAATATGGAGCTGATTTCTTTGTATGCGATCAAACAAGGAAGAGGCGGACTAGCACCTTTAACTGGTGATGTGATCACAGATGCGAGACAAGATCTGGACCAATATTCCAGACCTGCAGTGTTTATGAATATGAACGGTGAGGGTGCGAAAACATGGAGAAGGTTGACCGCTAATAATATAGGCAGGCAAATCGCCATTGTGCTAGATGACTACGTGCTTTCAGCACCAAATGTTGAAACTGAGATTGGTGGTGGCAGTTCTGTTATTTCAGGTAATTTTACGATAGATGAGGCCAAGGATTTAGCCAATCTTCTAAAAGCCGGTGCTTTACCTGCGCCTGCACTTATCGTAGAGGAGGCTATCATTGGACCTTCATTAGGCCAAGAAGCTCAGAACCAGGGGATGACCTCGATTATAGCAGGTTTGGCCTTGGTTGTGGTGTTTATGGTTGCCTATTATGCCAAAGGAGGATTAGTAGCCAACGTTGCACTTATTTTCAACATCTTCTTCCTTTTGGGTATTTTGGCGCAGTTAAATGCGGCCCTTACATTACCGGGTATTGCTGGTATCGTGCTTACCATGGGTATGGCGATAGATGCCAACGTGCTTATATTTGAAAGGATCCGAGAGGAGCTCAGAGTAGGCTCAGGACTTGTGACTGCAATTAAAGATGGTTATGCCAAAGCATATAGCTCTATTATAGATGCCAATGTTACTACCTTCCTTACCGCCGTTATCCTTTATGTAGTAGGACAGGGTCCAGTAAAAGGATTTGCTATTACCTTAATGATTGGTATTATCACCTCATTTTTCTCGGCAGTATTTATTTCAAGAGTGGTAATGGAATGGATGGCGCGCAAGGGGGACCAAAGCAAATTGTCTTTTGCAATGCCGTTCACCAAAAATCTATTCACTAACCTTAACATAGATTTCCTAACTAAGAGAAAAGTTGCTTATATTTTCTCAGGAGCGATAATAACCTTAGGAATCGTGGCTGTTTTAGTACAGCCATTGACCATGGGGGTAGACTTTACTGGCGGAAGGACTTTTGTAGTTACGTTTAACGAACCAGTGGTAGCTTCAGATCTGAAGACTTCACTCATGGATGAGTTTGAAGGTGCAGGCACAGAAGTGAGGACTTTTGGGGGCAATAATATCCTAAAGGTGACTACCAGTTATATGATAGATGCTGGAAACGAAGAAGCTGACAAGGAAGTTGAAGCAAAGCTCATAAGCGGTATAGAGGATTTTACAGGGCTTAAATATATTCCGGAGGATACACGGGTAGATAGCGAGCACTTTGCCATATCCAGTTCTTCCAAAGTAGGTGCTTCCGTGGCCAACGACGTCAAGAATTCATCTTATCAAGCGGTAATATATTCTTTGATTGTGATCTTTTTGTATATCTTCATAAGATTTAAGCGATGGGAGTTTGGTTTAGGTGCCGTGATAGCCTTGTTCCATGATACACTTATGGTTTTGGCAGCATTTGCTATTGCAGGTGCCTTAGGTTTTACTTTTGAGATCGATCAGGTATTTATAGCTGCAATTCTTACGGTAATTGGTTATTCCATTAATGATACTGTGGTAATATTTGACCGGATCAGGGAGGAACTTGGCCTAAAACCTAGAGCTGATCTTGAAGGTACCTTGAACCTTGCCATTAACAATACGATGAGCAGGACACTTATTACTTCAGGTACTACCTTATTGGTGGTATTGATTCTTTTCTTGTTCGGCGGTGCAGTACTCAAAGGTTTCTCTTTTGCATTGTTGGTAGGTATCCTTTTAGGTACTTACTCTTCTGTCTTCATTGCTACCCCTATAGTGATGGACTTGACCAAGAGAAAAGCAAGCAGTCCTGCTAAGCAAAAAGCTTAGTTATGAAATAGAATAATTTTAATAAATGTATATCAAAGGCTGCTCTCGAATGGGCAGCCTTTGATATTTAAAACGATTTGTGTTGGACAAGCAACCTCTTGACTAAGTGACACTTTCATATTCCAACACTTTTTTGGGTGTTTTATTCTTTTTGACAACTTTCCTTTTCTTTTTGTTCTTTCTTCCCCACCATATACAAAATCCAGTAACTGGTAATGAGGCGACAATTAGAGAAGCTAAGAACATTAATGCCTTGCCTGCCAACCCAAAGATTGCGCCTGTATGAACATCGTAATTCATGCGCATGAGTTTGTCGGCTGCAGAGGCATTGTCAAATCGGTCCCAGATGTGATCCACTGATACTTCTTCCAAAGTATATTGATCGAAATATAGATAATTGATCTTCCAATAGGTATCAGCATCTGGATTAATGGCAATATGAATGGGCGATCGATCCGTCTCAGGAAAGTGCGCTTCGATAGAGCCGGAAGTAGGGTAGGTGTGTCGTAACTGATTCCATAATAAATCCACAGATTCCGCCACTGATCTAGAGGTTAGCGCCCTGGTGTCAGATAAGGGTTCTGTATAGGTTAATGACTTCTGGCCTCCAGCCGTAGCATATACGGCATCTCTGAACCACTCAAAGCCCCAAACCAGGCCTGTGAGTGCGAGCAAAAGTGCCAGCGCTGACGCATAGAACCCGAGGACGTTGTGCAAGTCATAGTTCCGTCGTCTCCATCTGCCATCCCATTTAATGGTGAAGCGTTGACGGGTGCCATTTTTGTTTCTAGGCCACCAAAGCACAATGCCACTGATGAGCATAATAATAAAGATAACAGTGAAAGAAGAGACTAGAGGCTGCCCGATTTGATGAGGAAGCCAAAGGTAGAAGTGCCCGTCCAAGATGATCTGAAAAATATTTTTGTACATATCTTCTACCTGTAGCACTTGGCCAGAATATGGATTTACATATACAAGATCATAATATCCATCGTCATAACTATAATAAATCGCTATGGCTGCCCGATCTTCTCCTTTATATAATACGCCGTGAATATGTTTGTCAGGAAGGACCGCATCGGTAATTTCTCTGATTATAGAAGGAGGTAAAAATTCCTCATGTTGCTTTTCTACGAAGCGATAAGGCTGGGTGAGGTCCTGGATCTCTTCCTGAAATGCATACAGACAGCCTGTGATGGCTACTATAAATACCACTACCCCAGAAGACAGCCCAAGCCAGAGATGAAGTTTGCCGAAAATTTTCTTTATGGACATATTTTAGAATTTAATGCCAATATTGAGACGGAAATTAGTGCCAGACTCAGTCTGCCAATAGTAATAGGTAGCGTATGAACTTCCAGAATACAGGTAATCATTCAATAGGTTGTTGATGTTCAACCCGATGTTGAGGTTGTCCTTTTGCCAAGTAATGGAACCGTCCAAACGGAAGTAGTCAGGCATTTCAGCCGAATTGTCCGCATTCCATGCCCAGGAAGATCGATCGACCTGATATTGATAACCCAAGGCAAGTCCGAACCCCTCCAAAAAGAAATTGTCTCCAAAGTGATAACTTAACCAACCGTTGGTCATGTGTTTAGCATGCCCAGCTATACGGGTTCCTATCCTGTTTTCAACTATATCATCTGTAACTTCAGCCTTTGCATTGGCATAGTTAAGGATGAGTTTCAATCCCTCAACAATCTCCCCTTGGATATCCAATTCAATTCCTTCGGATTGCACTTCCCCAAGTTGAATTTGAAAATTGGGATCAGAAGAGTCCCCTACCAACACGTTCTTTTTGGTGATTTTGTATGCTGCTAGCGTAGAGCGCCATCGGCCATCTGCCCAATCCCTTTTCACGCCTACCTCTAAATTGTTGCCCCTTTCTGGTACAAAAATATTCCCTTCCTTATCGGCCCCAGCCTGAGGGATAAATACTTGGTCATAAACTCCATATAAGGAAGTGTTTTTGGCTACAGTTGCACTTAAGGCTATTCTCGGGGTAAATACATCGTCATGGGTTGTAAGCCCATAGGACGAACTATTAAAGTTGGTATAACGACCAGCCAGGGTGAGACGGATCTTGTTACTAAAAAGCCCTAACGCATCCTGTAGATAGACGGATGAATACCGCTCCCCGATAATGGCAGGATATGCGCCCATGGTGGCCCTTTTTCGAATGCTTTGGTTGCGATTAAACTGAGGCAATGAATCTGCTGGAACACCATAGGAAGGATTGTATATATTGAAAGGAATATTCCTGCCCAGCACGCCTGTTTGCCACCAATCTGCATAATAGTCCTTATGCGCCATATCCAAGCCAACAAGAATGGCATGCTGTACCTGACCTGTTTGAACATCCCCATTCAGAAAGACCTGTCCCAATTTTTGTAACCCTATAGCATCAAAACTGCTGAGCGAACGTACTACATCGCCATTTGGCGCTACATCATTTACCCATAAAGAGCTTCCTTCTTGTTTGTAGCGGATATAGGCTAATTGTGTTGTCAAATCCCAATTACCAGTAATTTTATGGCTCAAGTTGAGAAAGATATTGTGCTCACTGAGATCGGTTGGGTCGATGTTAGGTTCTGCCAAGGTAAAATCTCTGGGCAAGTCAGCAAACCCGTTTGGCGAAAACACATATGCTGCTCCTGCTAATGACATTTGAGAGTATTGATAAATGTATTCTGCTGTAAGGGAAGTTCGATCGTTTAACTGGTACTGAATAGAAGGTGCAATAGTGTAGCGATTGTTGAATTCGTAATCCCTGTGAGAGCCTTTGGTAAGCCCCATTAAGTTGATCCTGTACAATACACTGCCTTCTTTATTCAGTTTTCCTCCTATATCAACAGTGCTTCTCAGCGTGTTATAACTTCCAGTCATGAGCGTCGCCTCATTATGCTGATGAAGCGTCGGTTTTTTCGTTACGACGTTGTATAGTCCTCCCGGCTCACCTGAGGAAAGCATAAAGCCCGCAGGCCCTTTTACAAACTCTATCCTTTCCACTATTGACATATCTTCCGTCAATGGCCCCCAGGGCAGATCCACATTCATGCCATTGCGAAAGGCAGGTATCTTAAAGCCGCGCATGTTCACTCGGGCAAAGTTTCCCCAGTGCTCAATCATCTGTGCTCCACTTACATTTCGGGATACATTTTCCAGCATATCTATGGCTTGTTGACTGCTAATGATATCTGTGGTGATCACCTGGATATTCTGCGGTACTTCTATCAGCGGACCTTTCAATCTCAAGCTGTGGGATGGCATGTCTGCTTTAAAGTTTTCTTCATGCTTTCCTTCTACGATCACTTCTTGCAGCCTTTCTTGCATTTCTTCCAATACTATGGTCGGAACAGCAGTAGTCCTTCCATCGCTTACGTTCACCTTTATAGTTTTTGTTTGCAAGCCCACAAATGAAGCTATAAGCGTATATGTGCCTTCATGTAGCCCAGTGATGGCATAGCGGCCTTCTCTATCGGTTACAGCGCCCCTCGAAGTTCCTTCCAGTCCTATATTTACCATAGAAGCTGCTTTTCGGTTAGAAGTTTGGACGTGTCCGGTAATTGTTCCAGTTTGAGCAAAAGTTATTTGGAATGTTGCTGAGGTTAATAAGAGAGATAATAGTAAAATTCTCATCGATTTATAGGGTGCGTTTATTTAGACTAATTATAAGCAACAAAGGTAAACGCACCATTGGCCCATTGTCAATTGCTAGCATTAGGCATATTAAGCCTACTAGGATTAGTAGGTAATGTCATTAGCAATAGTGAGTTGTGGGTTGGAAAGGAGGAATAATGGGGTGATGAGCCATTATGTGATTTCGATGAAGAGAGGTTGTGTGTTCTATTCTTTGACTTGTACCAACAAATACTTTTTTCTATACTGTGTAGGAGTATGGGCAAAAAGTTTTTTGAAGCATTTGATATAGTAGGCAGGTTCACTAAAACCTACCTTATAAGCAATCTCTGACACTGATAGTTCTTGATGAT
>CAYTTV010000060.1:1689-18262 GCA_964440915.1 uncultured Roseivirgaceae bacterium | reverse complement strand
TATTTCATTGTTTAAAAGTGACAGCGCAGAGATTAGTGCATTTGTAATTTTTTCGGATATCATGTGATCATTTAATTAGTCTGGGTTTGAAAATAATAGAAGCGGAATCCAGCATGATGAAAGGGTAAAGAGCTTTTTGCTTGATGTTGTTCACCATGCCCAATATAAATATATAGCGTGATTTTGAGATGTACAAATGAAACAATTGGGTGTAAATCAATGGCGCTTTCTTTGTATTAGAATTAATCCGTTTATTTTGAGACTCATTTTCAAGTGGCAGGGACTTTTCTATTCTCCTACCTGTGATCTATATCACTACCCTTTATTAACCTATGTCAACAGAGATGTTATCCTGCTGCAATACCTTTGTAAACATAAATTAATAAGGGCGATTGTATTATGGATTGCCTGTCATGATTAAATATCTCGATTATGGAAAATAGAATTTTAGGTTTGCATCATATCACTGCTATAGCAGGAAATGCAAAGCGCAACCATGACTTTTATACTAAAGTACTTGGGTTGAGAATGGTTAAAAAGACTGTTAATTTCGATGACCCCTATACTTATCACTTCTATTTCGGGGATGAAGTAGGAACGCCCGGAAGTATCCTCACTTTCTTCCCTTGGAGTGGAGTAAGGCAAGGAAGAAATGGTACAGGCATGGCTACAGCGATAGGATATTCTGTGCCGCAGGATAGTCTGGCGTTCTGGAAAGATCGTTTTGAACAGTATGAGGTTAGGTATAATGAAGTTCAAGTACGGTTTGGAGAACAATATCTTTCTTTTCAAGACCCTGATGGCCTAGCCATAGATTTGATCGTACCTCAAGTGGTCGATGCAAGAAAGCCTTGGGAGACAGGTGATGTCACAGCTGACGTGGCTTTAAAAGGGTTTCATAGTGTTACGTTATCTTTAAAAAGTATACAACATACCGCAGATATTTTAACCAGTGTTTTTGGTTACGAACTGTTGAAGCAGGAGGGCAATCGCTACCGTTTTGTCACCAACGCCATAGAGGGTGCTAACATAGTAGACCTGCTGGAGTTGCCTAGCGTCTCCGCTGGTATAAATGCTGGTGGGACAAATCACCATGTCGCTTTCAGAGTGAAGGACGATGTGGCCCTGATGGAATATCGTGAAAAGATATTGAGCAGGGGATTTAATATTACACCCAAGATAGACCGTAACTATTTCTACTCCCTGTATTTCCGAGAGCCAGGAGGGGTTTTGTTTGAGTTAGCTACAGACAATCCTGGTTTTGCTGTGGACGAGCCAGTAGAGGCATTAGGTGAAAGCTTGAAATTGCCGTCTCAATATGAGGCTACGAGGGAAAAGATTGAAGAAGTATTGCCCAAACTAGCATAGATGAAGTCAAGAAAAATAATTCTTAACCTGTAAATAGCCAAACGATGCATACCAAAAATATTATTACAGTGGGTAAAGACCTGCAAGAGGCAGATAAGGCACTCATTATGATTCATGGTCGAGGAGGAAGCAATAAAGATATTATTGCTTTGTCCACTCAATTGAAAGTAACGGATTTTGCCTTGGTTGCTCCTCAGGCCACAAATAATACGTGGTATCCCTATTCATTTATGGCACCGCCCAGTCAAAATGAACCATGGCTGTCATCTGCTTTGGATCTCCTGAAAGGAGTCGTGGATGACCTGAAAGGCAATGGGTTTAAAACAGAAAATATCTACTTTCTCGGATTTTCTCAGGGAGCATGCCTGACTTTAGAGTTTGTAACGAGGAACGCTAAAAGATATGGTGGCGTAGCCGCTTTTACTGGAGGCTTGATTGGGGATAAGATTTATAGTGAAAACTATACGGGGGATTTTGAGGATACCCCAGTTTTTATTGGCACTGGTAATCCAGATGCGCATGTTCCGGTAGGACGGGTACATGAATCAACGCTTATTTTAAAAAACATGAACGCCAATGTCTTAGAGAAAGTATACGATAATAGAGCCCATACAATCAGCCAAGATGAGATAGATAGGGTCAATGAATTTGTGTTTTCGTAATTTTAAAAGAACTATGAAAATCACGAGAGTTTACAGCGACAACAAAGGGGAAAGCCATTTTGAGGATTTGAAAATTCCCTTAAATGAGGCAGGGCCAATTGGCTTCTTGTCAGATTCGATACCGGTAAAAGATATTATCTTCAGGGAGGTTGAGCCTTCTTATGATTATGATTTTCACACGGCTCCACAGCGTCAGTATATAGTTTTATTGGACGGCGCTATAGAAATAGAAACCTCCTTAGGAGACAAAAGGCAGTTTAAGGCAGGCGATGTGCTTTTGGTCGAAGATACAGAGGGGAAAGGGCATAAAACCAAGAATCTCACGCCCATAAGGAGAAAGTCAATTTTTGTTACCTTACCATAGAATGGCCTAAAATGTGTTATTTAAGCAATTTTTTTAGGAGGGGATTGTCGAGCATGACAATAAAAACCAAGAAGGGGAGAAATCCCATTTTATAACGTACTAGGGCGCCAAAGTTAGGAGCTGCAAATGCTAAAACTGTGGCCAATATAACAATGTAAACGACCGTTGCCCCAAGCAACCATTGATTTTTCCTCCCTGTGAGTTTTCTAATATTCCATAAAGACACGATGCAGAAAACCAACAACGCGAGATTCTCTACAGCAGTTAGCCATTGGAAAAGATTTTGGGCGTCTAATATATTTGGACGGAATAATCCAGAAAACAAGGCTAAGGGAATATTGCTAATAAAGCTTCCTGTATTCGGTGCGAGAGCATTAAACTGGATAAAACCTCTTGGTTCAGATAAAGCAACAATAGCATTGTGTTGATGAAAGAGATTTTGAAAAAAGCTATCGATATGAAGGATAGGGTGCAATTGGCTTCCCAACAAGAGCAAAAGACCAAAGCTCAAGCCCCATAACCCTAGCTGTAGCCAGCGTGCATTTTTGTTTTTGAAATAGGAGTTAGTATAACTGACGAATAGCAATGAAAACATCAGAGGGAAAAGTAGGGCAGCATAATAATATTTGAGTGTCCAAATAATGTATGCTCCTATTGTGACAATGATCAGGTGATGCCAATGGAGCCGTGCAAAACCAAAGTAGTATTTTACAAACACCCCTATTAAAAAGCCCATGCAGCCTACCACGATACTTTCTTTATTGAGGCCAGCACTCCAAAAAACCACAGAAGGAAAGAATAAAAAAGCAATGGCAGCATACTGGGCTTTAGTGGGCCACCTTTGGGTACAGGCATTCGCAAGGTAGAACAGTCCCAAAAAACTAAAAAATGAAAAGTAAACAGCGCAAATCCAATAATTCCCGCCGCAAAGCAATAAAATAAAACTGGCAATTTTTGAAAGGAATAATGCCCTGGGTTGATGCGAAAATAGCAGGCTGTGCTTTACAGTGTCAGGAAATTGATTCGTGAGTAATCCATTTAAATAGGCTAGAGGAGCATCTTTAGCCCACTCGGCTAGAAAAAGACCATCATAAAAGTAGTTGAACGTGTCGCCAAAGCCATAATGATATTGAAAAACAATACCATAAACTATGCCTGCTGCGAGTTTTACAAAAAGGCCAGGGATAAAGTAACGCTTTAATGCGGTTAAGGGCAACCGTTGAAAAATGTAGTGGGACAGAAAAAAAACGAGAAAGAAATGCAGGGCTACAAAGCCTAAAGTTATGCCCATGGAACTTTTTTAATAATGTGTGCGCCTATGGTGCAATCTAAGCATTTTCTAGGTATACAGTAGTTATTATACAATTCAATTGATGCTTGAGAGTCGAAAGCGTGTTCGATGGTTAGTCCTAACGCTCTCCACATTTTTGTGATGTTATTGCTTTCCGCAGGAATTTGCTGAAGCAGGCTTACAGCGTTATCTAGCAGAGATTGCTGATCTATATACTTTCCGTAGGCAGCTTGGAGAGGGGCCGCCGAATTGATGATAATGTTGTTGATACTTTCCTTGCCCATTCCTGCAAAACTATGCGTGCTTATTTTGCCAAAATTCACATGGTTTTGCCAGTAGTCGGAAAGTTTGAGATCAAGGGCTTCCAAAAGTGTTTTAGGGCTTTCAATAGACAATAGCATAGAAAATAAACTGCCATGTCGGTAAATGAGCATGGCAAATTGCGCTATCCTAAAAGTGGGAAAATTTGCTGGACGCAAGCGCATAAATTTCCATTGTACCAACGAAAGGCGCTTATCATATACCTGGTACTTTTTGCTTAAGAACAGATACTCTTCCTTTAGTGCCTCAAAATAGGGCTCTTTTATTGCCTGATCCAAAAAGCCTGCTTGACCAAACAACAAAGCCTCTATCGAAGGCAGGCTGCTTCTATGTTTTAATAGTACTTTTAGAGGCAATACTTCGCTTAGCCGTAGAAAGGGTTCGCTATTTGTCTTAAAGCCAAAGTTTTTGGCCAATAGCGCATATGCTGTTTCTTCCCAGTCGCTATTCCTGAGTGCCAGGAGTTTATGAATGGTCCTGCATCGGTTGCTCAGGCGTTCCATCAGTGCTTTTTCCAACATCGACAACCTTACAATTCCCCCGACATCGTGAATAAATGGAGCACACGGCACTTTCAAAGGATTTTCTACAAGAAGCTTATATCTTTCTTTTAGGGCGGGGTCTATTTTGTTTTTCAGTTCAAGGGTTGGAATTGGCGAACCATCGCTTCTATGAATGCGCTTATTGTCTTCCCATACTACATGCAAAATCACATTGTCGTAGGCGGGGTCAAGATGGTGGTTATGATGGTTCCAATCGGCAGAAGAAAGATGGATTTCAACATGGCCATGCCAGTTGATGTTGTTGATCGCTACTTTGGCATTAGAAAAGTCGGGTCCTGCATCTTCATTGGTGAAGCCCGGATGCAGAATATTTACAAGTTCTCCCGAAGTAGTTTCAAGGTCTTGTTTGTCAAAATACTGGAATCGCCAGATAAAATGCAGAAAATCTTCTTTCATAGCTAGTTGAAAATGAAGGATTAAAGTTAAAAATAATCCTTCATCTTCCAAAAAGAGGAGATAAGCTTAAAAAGGCTAATTTCAATCAAAAAGATATTCTGCGCACCATTGAATTTAGCAAGCTTGGCTATACTCAGAATGGCTCGATCATCTAGGAAAAGGAATTAGGCTGCTCTGCTTTTAAGGGCAGCCTAATGTTTTAAAGATATCGGTCTAGTAGGTTGGCCATTTCTTTTTGTAGAGAGGCTGCTTCTTTTGTAGCAGCGTCGGCAAAATCCTCTCCAGATGAAGCATAAATAATGCTTCGGGCAGCATTTACCAGCAGTCCACATTGCTTGTTCATGCCATATTGTGCCACAGCAGATAGGTCGCCTCCTTGGGCTCCAACACCTGGAACTAACAAGAAATGATTAGGGATCAATTGTCTTATGGACTGTAATTGCTCTGCTTGAGTAGCGCCCACCACGAACATCAGTTCATCCTCTGATCCCCATGTAATGCTTTTGCTCAACACTTTTTCATACACTAAAGCATTTTCGTCTTTTAAAGCCAATCGCTGGAAATCATTGCTGCCTTCATTGGAAGTCAGTGCTAGTAAAATCACCCACTTGTTGGGATACGAAAGAAAGGGTTTTACCGAATCTTCGCCCATATATGGTGCCACCGTCACGGAATCGAAGGATAAGCCTGAACTAGCAGGATCGAAAAAAGCACGTGCGTAAAGCGCAGAAGTATTACCGATGTCGCCCCGTTTGGCATCAGCAATAGTGAATATATCTTTAGGGATATACTCCATTGTTTTTTGCAAACTTTCCCATCCTCTTGGCCCCAAAGATTCATAAAATGCGATATTGGGTTTGTAGGCTACACAATATTGTGCTGTAGCATCAATAATGGCCTTATTGAAAGCGAATATGGGATCGGCCTCTTTCAGCAGACTTTCTGGAATTTTATTTATATCGGTGTCAAGCCCAACGCAAAGAAAGCTTTTCTTCTTCTGAATCTGGGCAAAAATATCTTCTCTTGTCATGGCGGGTAAAAATAAGTAAAAGCTATTACATCCGAAATAATTGCTTAGGCTTATATAAATAAAAAGCGTCAGGAGAAAAAATCCTTCCTGACGCTGAAATTTATTATGGTTATTAAATCATCTAAGGTCAACCACTTCTACGCCATTGTATTTGGCTTTGTCGAAATGGAAGAAGGCATCCTTGATATCATTCAAGATTTTAAATTCAGTAATGTCGTAAATGAAACGGTTACCACTTTTGTCAAACATTGTCCAGCTCTTCAAAACATTCCCTTTTTGATCTATTGTTAATCGAATCTTGAAAAACTGATCATTTTTGTCTTCAGGAACCAGGTCTATAACATCGTAGGCTTTGCCGCCCATCTTCTTTTCTTCCATGTAAACGTACTTATACCCATCTTTGTAAGCGGCATATATTTTTGAGGGGGTCATTTCACCATCTTGCGGGTTGTAGTTATCTATATTTACTTCATTCACCTCAGGTATGTAGGTCCAGACAGTTTTCCCGTTGTTGATGATCTCCTGTCCACCCATATCCAGCCTGAATTTTTCCCCTTTCACAGTAAGTTTTCCTGAAAAGTTTTCATTGATATCTGCTTGAGCGTTCTCCAGCGTTTGCGTGAAACTGGCCTCATAAGCAGGGATACTCTTATATTTATCGCTCATATTATCCAATATTATGCGGGCTTTGTCGTCGTACTGGGCAAAAGTGTTTTGGGTAAAAAGAAGTAATATGAAGGCTATTAAACTAAAACTTTTTTTCATTTCTGTATCTTTCATTGTAAGGTATATCTGTCACTAGGTTGGCCGTCAAAAAAGCTGTTCCAAGTTATTTTCTATCTTCCATGCTATTCAATAACTGTTCCAAACTATACTCATCCTGAATTAAAACTTCTCTTGCTTTGCTGCCCTCAAAAGCCCCCACTATTCCTGCGGCTTCCAACTGGTCAATTAGTCGCCCAGCACGGTTGTAACCTAGTTTTAGCTTGCGTTGTATGAGTGAGGTACTGCCCTGCTGATGCGTAACGATCAGACGGGCGGCATCTTCGAACATGGCATCGCGCTCTCCAAGATCTACTGCTCCTATGCTGCTTCCGTCTTCATCATCGGCATATTCGGGAAGTTGATAAGCATACTCATATCCCCTTTGAGACCCTACAAAGTCGCAAATCGCTTCTACTTCTGGCGTGTCCACAAAAGCACATTGCAGACGGATGATCTCAGATCCCATGGAAAGAAGCATATCGCCCATTCCCACAAGCTGCTCTGCACCACCAGTGTCCAAGATTGTCCTAGAGTCTACCTTTGAGGTCACCCGGAATGAAAGCCTTGCAGGGAAATTAGCTTTAATAATACCCGTAATAACATTTACAGATGGCCGTTGTGTAGCTACTACCAAGTGGATCCCAATAGCCCTGGCCAATTGAGCCAATCTCGCAATCGGTGTCTCTACTTCTTTTCCGGCTGTCATCATCAAGTCCGCCAGCTCATCTATGATCAGAATGATGTAGGGCAAGAACCTATGCCCTTTCTGAGGATTGAGCCTTCTTCGTACAAACTTGGCATTGTACTCCTTAAGGTTACGGCACTCTGCATCCTTGAGCAAGTCGTATCGGTTGTCCATCTCAATGCACAGTGAATTGAGGGTGTGTACGACCTTTTTTGTGTCTGTGATAATTGCTTCTTCACTGTTGGGCAGCTTGGCCAAGAAGTGCCTTTCTATTTTGTTGAATAAAGTAAGCTCCACTTTTTTTGGATCCACCAGCACGAACTTGAGCTGGCTCGGATGCTTTTTGTAGATGAGCGATGTCAACAACACATTTAGCCCAACCGACTTTCCTTGTCCAGTAGCGCCGGCCATCAGCAAGTGGGGCATCTTAGCTAGATCCGTAACAAATACTTCATTGGAGATTGTTTTTCCCAGAACAACTGGCAGTTCAAAATCACTTTTCATGAACTTCTCGGTAGAAAGCACCGAACGCATTGAAACCATTTCACGGTTTTTGTTGGGCACTTCTATGCCAATAGTTCCTTTTCCGGGTATAGGAGCGATAATCCGAATGCCCAAAGCGGCAAGACTTAGTGCTATGTCGTCTTCCAAATTTTTGATTTTGGAAATCTTCACTCCAGCATCCGGTACAATTTCGTAGAGAGTTACAGTAGGCCCAATGGTAGCTTTAATACTGGAAATGCCTATTTTAAAATTAATAAGCGTTTCCACAATTTTGTCTTTATTTTGTTCAAGTTCCTCTTTGGTTACCTGAACCTTTCCTGGAGAATACTCATTCAAAAGATCAACAGAAGGGTACTGATAAGAAGCAAGATCTAGTGTTGGATCGTAATTCTCCATTTCGCCCGTGATCTTTTCTTCCTTTATATCATTGTTTACGATCAGTTCTAGGCCATCCTCTTCTTCTTGTTTCTCCTGGATCTCAGGATCCGCATTGGTTATGGTGTCTTCGATGTCCAATGCCAGGGATTGTGGTTCTTTTGGTTGTACTGCTGACTTTTTATCACGAATTGTCCAAGAGCTCACATCTTCTTCTTTGTCTTCTTCTGTATTAAGCGCAACGTCTATCAAACTCTTGTTGGCAAAAGGGCCCTCACCAACAGTATTTGTTTTAGGTTTATGGGACTTGGTTTCTGTATCGGTGGTTACTTCTTCTGTGCCCTGAGGGGAAAAAAGCGAGGTGATATTGAAATAGTATATCACAAACACCAATAACATGAAGATAAGGAAAAGGTAAGTGCCCCATCCCATAAGGCTGTTGAATAGGAGGGCTAATTCATAACCAATTCCCCCGCTTAAAAAGCTCCAGGCAGGGCTATTTGTTTCCAACGTGATATAACCTAAAAGCAAGCTTAGCCAAAAGATCGAGAAAAATACAAACTTGAAGGTACTGTATGTAGGCAAGACTTCTTTTCTAAAAACCACTTTGCTTCCGATAATGAACAATAATGGTGGGATAAAGAACGAAGAAATGCCAAACCATATAAAAATAAAATAGTGGGAGACGTATGCGCCAATAAGTCCAAGCCAATTTTCTGTTTCTAGCCCAGAAGCCTTCACACCTGTTTCTTGGATAGCCTGAATGACGCTCTGATCTGCTTTTCCTGTAAAAAGATAGGAAATAAAAGCCGTGAGCAGATATATGGAAGCCACCAGCAGAAAAAAACCAAAAGCAAGATGCAACCTTCTGTCTTTTACAAAGTCAAGGTTCAATTTGAATGGTTTTTTCTCTGTTTTAGCTTTTTTAAAATTGTTGGATTTGTAGGTATTTTTTGCCATTTAAGATGCTAAAAGCACAAAACTAAATAAAACAGACCAATATTATAAGCAATATACCCAAAAGACACAAGAGATCGCTTTCTTTTTGGTCATGGGCGACTTAAGATCGCTTTATTGATTTTCTTGATTATTCCCGGTCCTTCATATATAAATCCTGTATAGAGCTGAACGAGCGTGGCACCTGCCTCAAGTTTCTCAAGCGCATCTGCAGGCGAGTGGATCCCGCCAACACCGATTATGGGGAACGTTCCTTTTGAGTGCTCGTGGATGTAACGGATCACTGCTGTACTTCTGTTTGTGAGAGGCTGTCCACTCAATCCTCCTGCGCCTATTGCTTCTATTGCATCCGCTGAAGTGGACAAGCCGCTTCGGGCGATGGTAGTATTAGTTGCGATGATACCGTCAACTCCTGCCTCTTGTACAATCTCAATTACGTCATCAAGTTGTTGATTGGTTAAGTCGGGGGCTATTTTTAGTAGCATAGGTTTCTTTACGGGCTTTTGTCCGTTCAATTGCTGTATGTTCAATAGCAGTTTCTTTAGGGGCTCCTTCTCTTGTAGTTCCCGTAAGTTGGGTGTGTTGGGCGAACTCACATTGATGACAAAATAGTCGACCACGTCATAGAGCAGTTCAAAGGCTTTTTCATAATCATCATCGGCCTGCTCATTCGGAGTTACCTTGTTCTTGCCGATATTGCCGCCAATGATGATGTTGGACTTTCTTTGTCTCAACCTTTTGGCTGCCATTTCTGCCCCTTCATTGTTAAACCCCATTCTGTTGATAAGTCCATTATCCTGCGGCAACCGAAAAAGGCGTGGCAATGGATTGCCTGACTGGCCCTTTGGCGTAACCGTTCCGATCTCTAAAAATCCGAACCCTAAGTAGGAAAGCTCATCGACCAACTTGGCATCTTTGTCAAGCCCAGCGGCAAGCCCCACCGGGTTTTTGAATTTTAACCCAAACACTTCCCGTTCAAGCGATGGATGTTCGTAAATAAATATTTTTTTGAAGAGCGCCCTCATTCCTGGGATTTTCAACGTCCAACGGAGCAGCTTAAAAGTGAAGTTATGTGCACTTTCTGGCGAAAAGAGAAATAAAATTGGTCGAATGATGAATTTATACACAGCTATTTTTTTTGTTCAAAGATAAAGGAATATGCCGAAGTAATTGATGAAGGATGATATTTTCAACGAGACATCTAAGCGGGGCATACTAGAAAGATAAAATTTTTTGAGAGCAGACTATAAAAAACAAGTGTAAATATTACGTTTATTAAAAGAGAATTGTAAATTGACTTCATACGAGGATAAAGCTTCTTATCAACATTGTAGTGAACGTTGAAAATAAAACCATTACCGCCATGTCTTTTCAGTGAAGATATTGATCTTATGTGTTTTAAAATGAGGAAGGGTGATGGTCTGTTTGTAGGTAAGGATAAACGTATAAAGAAATCTATCGATAATTTTTGTTCCGTTTAATTTTGATTAACTTGGATAGGACAGAATATTATGTTGGGGCTTATGAGAGCAATTTTACATCATTTATTTTCAAAAAAACTCGGGTGTTTTTTACTCCTGTTTATGCCATTGGCCAATGCTTTTGCACAGGAGAAAAGCCCTAGGTTTCAGCATTTAACTATCGAAGATGGTCTGCCCCAAAACCGTGTAGATTGCATATTGCAAGATAGCCAAGGGTTTATGTGGTTTGGAACATGGAATGGTTTGTGCCGCTATGATGGATATAAAATTGAGGTGTTTAATAAGGAAAGCGGCAATGTCAATGCTTTAAGAAATAACTTTATATATGTATTAAAAGAAGATCATTTTGGTAATATATGGATAGGGACAAAGGAAGGTTTATATGTATACCTTTATGATAAACATGAGTTTAGGCATGTGACCGCATTGAGCGACACCTCGTCGGTCTTAACGGGTGCTGTGTCGGTTATTATAAAGGCCGAGGATAATAGCCTGTGGGTTGGTACAGACCATGGAGCTGTGAATGTCAAGGTGATAGACAATAAAGGAGCATTAGAGATATTACATCATTATCCATTTGGTAATCTTCCCAATACCTTGAATGGCAAAACCATTACATCCATTCTTAATACCCGTGATGGAAACATTTGGATAGGAACAGAAGAAGGGATTCATGTGCTTCAAGAGGAGCAAGAAGCTTTTACGCGGTTTGTCCATGATCCTTATGATCCCACCAGCCTTTCTTTCAATAGCGTTTACAGTCTTTATCAAGACAGCAAAGGTAGGGTATGGGCTGGGACCGAAAACGGCCTGAACTTGTTTGATCCTTCTACAAATACTTTTAGCCATTATTTTCATGAGGCAACGGACCCTGCTAGCTTGGTACATAATGCTGTTACGGATATTGTTGAAGATATAAATGGCAATATTTTTATTTCAACTTTAGGCGGTCTTAGTGAATATTTAGGCGGAAATAATTTCAGGAATTTTGTCAGTGAGCTTAAATCAGAACATGGTTTAAACAGTGATTTTTTAAGTTGTCTTTTGGCAGATGCCCAAGGAAATCTTTGGATTGGGACCGAAAGGGGCGGAGTCAATATTTACAATACCCATCAAAATGTATTGGAATATTTTGAGTTTGAAAGAGGCAACCCTAATAGCCTGAGCCATAATACCATTAACTCTATCTATGAAGACGACCAATACATTTGGATCGGAACAGCAGGAGGAGGGCTGAATCGGTTCGATAAGCATCAAAAGACCTATAAGCACTATAAATATGAGGCAAATGATGCACATTCGGTCTCCAGTGATTTTGTTACCGCTATTCATAAGGACAAAAAAAATCGCTTGTGGGTGGCCACGTGGGGCTCTGGATTGAATTTGATGGAAAATATTGATCTGCCCTATTTTATCAATAATAGGAATACCACAAAGTTTCAAGAACTCACCAACGGTTACATTGCCGATTTTTTAGAGGATGAGGATGGAAACTTGTGGATTGGCACACTGGGAGGATTGTTTCTATATAATATGGAATTAAGCAATCTCACGAGGGTGAGCCCAGAAATCGATGCGGTGGGGTGCTTGGTATTTGATGATTCCGGCCAACTTTGGGTCGGTTCTCCTGATGGGCTCCATCACATTATTGTCGATACGCTTAATGGCAACCCAATATATACTACTACTTCATATAAGCACAACCCAGCAGACAGCCTATCGTTGAGTGGGAATTATGTGATCGCTGCTACCATGGACCATGAAGGAAATATGTGGTTTGGCACTTATGGACAGGGGATCAATAAACTTTCGATAAAGGACGGAAAAGTAGTTTTTGAGTCATATACAAAATATGATGGCATTGCCAATGACATTGTATACGGTATTGTTGAAGATGATGAGAACCATCTTTGGTTAAGTACAGATAATGGCCTTACACGATTTGATCCTGTAACAAAGAAAGCTCGGAATTTTTACATGGCAGATGGACTTTTAAATAACCAGTACTATTGGTCAGCGCATTATAAAAACGAATCTGGAAAACTTTACTTTGGAGGGATGAACGGGCTAAACACCTTCTATCCTTCATGGATCAGCAATAGGAACATACATCGAACCGTAGCCATAACAGATCTTAAGGTATATAACGAACCCATTGTGCCAGGCGAGAAGTACCAGGGCACAACAATCTTGACAGACCATATAGCGAGGGCAGAGACTTTGAGCTTGTCTTACAAGTCAAAAGCCATTGCCTTTGAGTTTTCTGCTTTGGATTATAATGAGCAAGAGTTGATCAAGTATGCTTATTTCCTTCAGGGCTTTGATGATGACTGGAATTATGTGGAAGCTAATAGGCGCTTTGCCAATTATACTAACCTAAAACCTGGAAAGTATACCTTTATGGTCAAGGCTTCAGATCTTCATGGTGATTTCACGTCTCCTCCTACCATGATAGCCTTAGATATTGCCCCGCCCTTCTGGGAAACATTATGGTTTCGGATAGCCGCTTTGGTCTTTCTTGCCAGCCTTATTGTGGGTTACAACCGCTATAGAGTATATAGCCTTAAGAAGCAAAAGTTGCTGTTGGAACAACAGGTGAGGGAAAGAACAGAAAAAATCAATGCTCAAAACCTAGAACTGTCTCGCCAAGCCGATCGATTAAAAACGAGCAACTATCAATTAGAAAAGAAACAATTGATGATAGAAGGCCAAAATGAAAAGTTGGAACAACAAAATTGGCATATCCTTCAACAAAGAAACAAACTTATAGCACTCAATAAAAAGGTGAAATTAGTGAGTCAACTCCGGTTGAGCTTCTTTACCAATGTGTCCCATGAGTTCAGGACACCGTTGACCCTGATCATAGGTCCTCTAGAAAAGCTCCTCAAAGGAGAGGCCATTGACCATAGTACCAAAGGTACGCTTGAGCTCATCAATAGGAATGCACAACGGTTGTTGCATTTGGTCAATCAAATCATGGATTTCAAACGTATTGAGAAAGGCAAAATGGAATTAAAAACTGTGAAGGGCGATATCAATAGGTTTTGTCATAATATCTACAATGCATTTCGACCTTTGGCAGAGGTGAAAGGGATCAATTTTCAATATCAAGCAGGTGAGTCAACCGTACCTGTTTGGTTCGACCACCACAAAATTGAGGATATTATTTATAACCTATTGTCAAATGCTTTTAAGTACACGCCAGAGAATGGTGAAATAAAGCTTGAGTTGTGCCTGCTTTCGCATGAAGCATCCAAGTTGAGTCAGAGTGACTTGTCGTCTGACCAAGTAATAAGCATTAGGATTTCAGACTCCGGTATTGGCATTAGCAGAGAAAACCTGCCTTTGGTTTTTAAACGCTTCTATCGTGTAGACTCTGAAGAAGTCTTCCAAATCAATGGATCGGGTATAGGGCTAGCCTTGGCAGAGGAATTCATCAAGGCGCATCATGGCGATATATTTGTAGAAAGCGAACCTGGAGAGGGATCGGTATTTGAGGTTCAGTTTCCTGCTTTTAGAGAAGGTGATCATGGTGAAGAGCTGTTGGAGAAAGATCATTTTGTGACAAAAGTCCACAAGCAGGTTAGCTTACTCACGGAAGAGTTTGGTATTGCCCATAGGGAAGCGCCAGACAAGAGAGAGATTGCCGACTTCGATAAGAATAAGCCAATAGTATTGATAGTAGAAGATAACTTTGACTTAAGGCAATTTATGATCCATTGCTTTGCCGAACATTATAATATTATAGAAGCGGAAAATGGCCAAGAAGGTTTAGCGTGTGCCAAGGAATTGAATCCTGATATCATTATCAGCGATGTAATGATGCCTAAAATGAATGGATTAGAACTCTGTGCTCATATTAAAAGTGATATCGTAACAAGCCATATCCCCGTAATATTGCTTACTGCAAAAAGTGAAGTGGAAAATAAGATAGAGGGCCTTGAAAAGGGTGCAGATGATTACTTGCCTAAACCGTTTAATTTCGAACTGTTGGAAGCAAGGGTGCGCAACCTCATCGAGTCTAGAAAGCAGCTCAGGAAGGCATTCTTAAAACAGGTCGAATTTCCATTAAAAGAATTGGCTATTTCCCAACGCGACCAGCAATTCTTGGATCTGGCTATACGAATTGTCGAAGACAAAATGGTAGACCCAGCTTTTGGTGTTCAAGAGTTTGTAAAAATGATGGGCGTGAGTAGGAGCCTTCTACATACTAAGCTGACAGCCCTCACGGATCAATCTGCCACAGAGTTCATCAATCATTTTCGTTTGAAGAAGGCACTGCACTTGCTTCAAAATACAGACATGAATATTTCAGAAATAGCGTACAGCGTGGGGTATAACGATCCGAAGTATTTTAGCAGGGTATTCAGCAAACAATATGGGGAATCCCCAAGCGAATATATGCAAAAAACTATGAAGGTGAGCAAGGGCCTTGCCTAGTAATGGTCTCTATATATAGCCAATAAACGCACATAAATGGCGATTCCCTCGAAACCTGCGAATGGTAAACATGTGTCCTCCTTTAAAAAACATCTGTCCACCCTTATTTTTTGCAATCATCCTACCTTAGGATTTGAAAACCTCGCAATGTTAAAAACAGCGCAATCGTTTTCTGATTTTTATAAGTGTTGTACATACGTTTAATATAACATGCAGTAGAAAGAGATGATCTGATACGAAAATTAACTAACCAATCAACTAATAAACTTAAACCTATGAGAGAAAATTTTACTGATCCTTGGTGGCAACAAAACTGCTCCAAATCTATTACATCATTTTATCCTCGGCTGTTATTAATGCCGCTGATTTCCTTCGAAGGAATTGCCCAATCTACTACAATCATGGATGGTTGTAGGCAATCATAATTACAAACGCTTCTGTAAAGCCACCGATAATAAACGGATAGCCGATAGGGTTCACGAAGGGCTTAACAGTTGACATCAACAAGATTGAACAGAATCAAATTTAATTTCATGAAATCGACAATCAAAGATTCCATGTGACCTTTAAAAACAAATACATACACATGAAAACAATTATACTGATGATGCGCGCTTTTTGCGTAATGGTCTTGGTCGTATTCAGCTTAGTTGGGTGTGAGGAAGTAGAGATTTACAAAATCGATGCACCCACTGACCTACAGGCCAGGATAGATTCAATTGCAGCAGCCAAAGCAGGTGTTGATACGGGTGACACAACCTATATAGACATCCTAACGGCGATAGTAGGAGCTGAAGACAACAGTTCTGGTTGGAATGGGGCGCATTCTGATTACTTCATCATTCCCCCTGGCAAGCTGTTGCATTTGGAGTTTGTGAACTTCGGTTCGGGAGCTGGGAACTGGAATAACTGGAATCTTGCCGTCACCAATGTCGCAGAAAATAGTGAAGACTATACACCTGAAAATGGCGAGGTAGGATACTTTACACTTCGTTCTGATGCTTTCGGTTGGGGTAACGAAGATTTTGATCTAGACTTAGTCTCCCACAACTATTCCGACACCGATGGAGATGGCGATATTTGGAACGATTTCCGCGCGACCATGCAAGGTGCTTATGTTACGCTCGAAGTGGACCACTCTGCGTCTGGAAATGTATTTGTAACCGCTACTGCCGTAGGAACAAATGGTACAGAGCTAATCATGAGGTATAACCAACCGGTTTCTGCTACAGAGGATATCGTAGCCTTTTTAGTTACAGATGGTAGCCATTTTGAGATGAAAAAAGCTTACCTATTACCTTCTCAAATAACTGCTTTAGAAGATTCAGAACCAGAATCAATTGAAATTACAGGAGCGCCTTCCAGCGTTGA
>CAYTTV010000060.1:0-1589 GCA_964440915.1 uncultured Roseivirgaceae bacterium | reverse complement strand
TAGAAGATTCAGAACCAGAATCAATTGAAATTACAGGAGCGCCTTCCAGCGTTGAAATAGGCACCGAAAACTTCTGGGGCAATGCAATAGCTACGGTCACTTTCTCTGACGGTTCTTCCATACAAGTCGATTCTACAGAACTGTCGTTTTTGGTTATTCCCGACATGGTCACACTCGGAGAAAAGACAGTGGTTGTAGCCTATAACAAAACCAAGCAAGGCAAATTCACCCAAAGCGTATCCAGCTACTACACGTTGGAAGTAACTAATCCTGTTTCAAGCCTGGAGGTTACTACATTGCCTGATGTTACTACTTACACCTATCCAGGGCCAGCAATACCAAAGTTAAGATTTGACCCAACAGGTATGGTAGTAACGGCGACCTATTCTGATGGCAGCACAGGAGTGATACTTAATGAGAATCTTAAGTTTGAGATTCCGTCAGCAAATGGTCCCCAAGAAGTTGTTATTTCTTATGTGGGTGCAACGAACACCGTGACAACAACTGTCGCTATAACTAATGAAATGGGAGAGACTGACCAAGTAGGTGCAACTGATCTATCATCTGGGTTCTGGGCAGCATTTTCACATGAGTATGATGTTTCTCCAGGTTCAACTAGGACATTTAAAATGGACCTTTACTCATCTGGAGCAGAATTTTACCATTCTCCAGTGGTAGTTCTCCGCAATAGTGATCATCTGACAGAATATGCCCTACTTCGCATGGATAACTACGGTTGGGGCGATGGTTACGCTTCAGCAACTGCTACAAGTAACTGGGATTGGGATGCATTCGCAGAAAACCTAAATGACTCCTACATAGAGATTGCCATAACAAACAATGGTGATAATACAGCCGATGTGCGTTACGATGTCACTTATGCTAATGGC
Organism: uncultured Roseivirgaceae bacterium; assembly: GCA_964440915.1. Classification (GTDB taxonomy): domain Bacteria; phylum Bacteroidota; class Bacteroidia; order Cytophagales; family Cyclobacteriaceae; genus CAMPJM01. The sequence continues at coordinate 699 of CAYTTV010000060.1, read as the reverse complement.
GAAACGCATTTTCAGTTGTATGAGGGTATAACCGTTGATAGTTCTGATTTGAATTCCGCAATTACAGTTGAAAGAAGTTATGTTGATATAACTTCAGTTGAATAATCAAAGCTAAAGCAATCATAACTGACAGACTAAATAAACCTTCTAGGCATTGAGATGCCTGAAGGTGCATTGGTACAGCTTGAATATCTCCTTATAAAAGCGAAGAGTAGAAGGGGATAATGAATCAAACAAACTAATTGACATCACAAAAAATATATCAATGAAAAAAAAATATACTAGTGCAGGGACAAGACTTTATAGCTGGTCTAAGCCCATATCAGTCGGCCTTTGCTGGCTAGCATTGATGCTGCTGATAGCCTTTGACGGACAAGCTCAGACCACTACCGTCACGGGTGTTGTAAAAGATTTCGAAGGTGAGCTACTTCCCGGTGTAAACGTGATAGAAAAAGGTACCACCAACGGTACGATCACTGGCATAGATGGAAAATATACTATTGCCGTTTCTGGTGATGCAACACTTATATTTAGCTATATCGGCTATTTACAGGAAGAGGAATTGATTAATAACCGTTCTGTCATAGATGTGAACCTCGTGCCGGACATCACGCAGTTGGATGAACTGGTGGTAATAGGCTACGGTACGCAACGGAAGGTGGATCTCACTGGATCAGTTGCGATAGTTGACGCCGATGA
>CAYTTV010000059.1:17256-19704 GCA_964440915.1 uncultured Roseivirgaceae bacterium | reverse complement strand
AAAAAAATGGCACCCTTCCTATACAAAAGTGCCATTGTACTAATTATTCAACCTTTTGTCTGTCTTAAAAGACTTGACTTTCCATTACTTCAAACTGTTTTGTGTGATCGCCTATTTGAACTTCAAATACGCCCTTTTCAAGATGCTTGCGTAAATCTTTTCCTACAAACGCAAATTCCTCGGGTGTTAAGGTAAAGCTCACTTCCTGGCTTTCACCTGGCTTTATATTTATCTTTTCAAATCCTCTCAACCGTTTTACATCGGGAGTGATAGACGCATATAGGTCCGACACGTACAATTGGACAACCTCTTTACCTTCTCTATCTCCTGTGTTCTTCACTGTTATTTTGATAGTAATGCTCTCTCCTTTGGCAAGCTTGTCGCTGCTAACGGTAAGGTTTTCGTATGCAAAACTGGTATAGCTCAACCCAAAACCAAAAGGATATTGCACCGCATAATCGGATTCATAATCATACATCCCAACCATTTTGGCTTGGTTTTCCGAAGGTTTGTGATCATATGTCACCAAAGTATTGGCATACATCGGATAAGTATAAGGCAGTTTTCCGCTTGGGTTCACGTCGCCAAAAAGCACATCGGCTATGGCTTGGCCACCAAAGTTGCCTGGAAGGTAAGCCTGCACCACACCTTTTACCAGTGGTTCGATGGACCTAATGATACGAGGGCGACCTTCATTCAACACCAATATAACAGGTTTACCTGTTTTAGCCAGTCTCGTAGCCAAAGCCAATTGGTTCTCAGACAATGAAAGATCATGCAAATCGCCAGGCTTTTCTGTATAGGAGTTCTCGCCAAGGCAAAGCAATATATAATCTACATTGGCTGCGGCCTTTGCTACTGCTTCTATATCTCCTACTTGCTCTTCCCAGTATTTTCCTTCAAAATCATACGCCACACCTGCACTATAAGTCACATTAGATTTTCCAATTTTCTCTTCAACTGCCTCTAAAATGGTGGCATAGGATTCTGCAAACTCCTCCACTTTTTCCCCTTGCCATGAGTAGGACCAGCCTCCATTGAGCGTTCTCATAGAGTTGGCATTGGGCCCTGCTACCAATACCTTAGCGGTTTTAGGCAAGGGCAATATATTGTTCTCATTTTTTAATAAGGTAATAGACTCTGTTGCTGTCTGGTATGCAGCCTGCTCAAACGCTTCGCTACCAAACTCAGGATAGTCTTTGTAGTGGGTAGTCGGCACTTCGAACAGATTTAACTTATGCTTCAAGTTCAAAATTCTCCGTACAGCATCATCGATCCTTTCCATCGAAACTTCACCTTCCTTTACCAAAGCAATAAGATGATCGCAAAAATCGAAGTTGTATGGAATCATGGACATGTCTATGCCGGCATTGATGGCCAACTTTACCGCTTCTTTCTGACTTGATGCCACTTTGTCTCGCTCATACAAATTCTCGATATCCTTCCAATCGGTAACAACCACTCCTTCAAACCCTAGTTGCTGCTTCAACAAGACTGTTAGCAATTCATGGCTCGCATGTACGGGTTCTCCATTGATCAATCCAGAGTTCACCATCACCGAATGGGCACCTGCTTTGATGGCTTCGGCAAAAGGTGGTATATGTCTTTCCCACAGCTCAATATCTGGAATAAGAGCAGGAGTCCTATCCTTTCCAGAAACTGGGACTGAGTACCCTAGAAAATGCTTCAAGCTGGAAGCAACGTGTACAGGACTTCCAATATCATTATTTTCTCCTTCATAACCTTTGACCATTTCTACCCCAAACTCGGAAGCCAAATACACATCTTCACCAAAAGTCTCCCACATTCTTGGGAAACGAGGATCTCTGCCCATATCCAATACAGGAGAAAAATTCCAAGGAATAGAGGATGCTCTTGTTTCATAGGCTGTTATTTCAGCACCCTTGCGAACCAGCTCGCGGTTCCATGTAGCGGCTTGACCTATTTGTTGTGGAAAAAAAGTAGCTCCTGCGGTATATGTTGTACCATGAATCGCATCAACACCGTAGATGATAGGAATCCCCAACCTGGTTTCATTGAGGGCTACCTCTTGAAGTTGGCTGATTATTTCGTGCCACTTCTCTGGTGTTCTGGCCCTGTTGTTTGCCGTATTCAGAATAGAGCCCAGCTTATAATCCACCAAAGCTTTCCTTACAATGTCCAGGTCTAATGTCAATGGCTCGTCGCTGGCAAACTCATTGGGGCCCTTGGTAATAACATCTAAAGTTACCTGAGCCATTTGCCCCACTTTTTCCTCTAAGGTCATTTCCTTCAGCAATGCTTCCACTTCTGGGATTTTTGTGACAACCCCTTCGCTTTGGGTGGCATCTGCTTGTTGAGCGACAGTATTGCATCCGTACAAAAACCCTACTACCGCTAAAATCAAAAACCAATTTCTCGATAACATCATATTGTGAATTGTGAATTGTGAATTGTGAATTGTGAATT
>CAYTTV010000059.1:0-17156 GCA_964440915.1 uncultured Roseivirgaceae bacterium | reverse complement strand
ATTGTGAATTGTGAATTGTGAATTGTGAATTGTGAATTATATTAAAAGTTATTAATTAATAGGTCAGACCAAGGCTAATGAATCATGAAATTACAGCAACCTCTTATGACAATCACTAACCTGTACACCAGTAATTGCATTTTGATACATTTGCCCTTGGTACAGGATAAAGTTCCTTACATATTACTGCCATAAATAAGTACCTACTGAACTTCCTTTAAGAACAGCTGTTGCCGTTTTCCCATTGTAAGAGAGGTTAAAAGTCTGTTCAGCATAAGCGTCATTTAACACAATTAATATAATATGTCCATCTACCCCTTTAAATGCAACATTGGGCAATTTTTCGGGCATATTGGTTTCAACTCTTACCGCTCCTGGTCGTACAAATTTTGATGCGTGCGCAATAATATAATAGGCTGGATTTCTAATGATAGTATTGCCCTCTATGGTAATGGCCCCCAAGCATCGATCACATCCGCCTCTATCCGTATGAGGATCTTGATGAGGGTCTGCTGCAAGATTCCATTCCAAAACAGTTTTACACCAATTGCGAGTAGCACCGATGATAAGATTTTTGGTATGCCAATTTAAATCTATTGGAAAATCCCCTGGTGCACCAATCCACTGTTCGGTAAAGTACAGATGCTTATCTGGATGGGCTTTATGCACTTCCATCAAGGCATCTATTGTTCCGCCATACAAATGAAAAGCAGAGCCATCTATATACTTTTTTGCTTCAGGGTCGTCTAATATGGAAATAGGATAATCGGGCCGGTCTGCATTATGATCATATATAATTATCTTCGTGTCGATCCCTGCCACCTCAAAAGCTGGCCCAAGGTGATTTTTAATGAATTCGGACATTTCATCTGCAAGCATGAGCAAGCTGGGGTTATTCCCTGGATGCAGGGGCTCATTCTGAACAGTAACAGCATCGATCCTAATGCCTTCGGCGGCCATCTCCTGTATATACCGCACAAAGTATTTTGCATAGGCTGCATAGTGCTCAGGTTTTAGGCTTCCCCCTTTTGTATCATTATTGGTTTTCATCCACGTTGGCGGCGACCATGGAGATCCCATAATTTTGATATTAGGATTGATGGCCAATATCTCTTTCAATACAGGAATAAGGTATTTTCTATCATGCCCTAAATCAAACTTTTCCATTTCAGGATCAGTCATCCCTTCGGGCAGGTCATTATACGAGAAGATATGTTCATCAAGATCTGAGGCTCCAATACTAACGCGCAAATAACTGATACCTATATGGGTGCTGTCAGTAGCAAAAAGCTCTTGTAAAAGCTGGCTTCTCGGCTCCGCATCCATTTGATAGATATGCAGAGCACTGCCTCCAGTAAGGGTATATCCAAAGCCGTCCATCTCTTGGAAAGTCTTGCTTTCATCTATTGTTATTGTAGGAAGTGACCCGTCTATGTCGCCAAATCCGATGCTTGTTTGCTGTTCAAATAAAACTGACTGGTCGGCATTTGTAAGCCATACCGCTACTGCATCCTTACCATGGCCAAAGTCCCCATGTTCACTCTTTGCTTGACACCCAACAAACCAAACTGCTGTCAACACAATTATCCCCCCTAACAAACTGTTATATTTTGTTTTCAACCTTTCGAATTTTAATTTTTACTAATCAATAATGAGTTTTTGTGCCCAACGCTTTCCTTCTAATTCGAACACCACATAGCAAAGCCCCTTACGAAAATCATGCTCTATGCTATATTCGGAAAGCCCCTTTTGGAGGGGTAGTTCCAGCAATTTCTTGCCATCAATGTCATAGAAAGAAAGTACCTCTGGCAAATGTTGGTTATCGCCGAATTGTATCTTAAAACTACCCAATGACGGGTTTGGATAAATGAGCACTTTAGCATTTTTGTTCTGGTCGTTTAACCCCAAAGGTTTATTTTCATATAAGTAACCCAAATTAAGCCAGTTGATATTAAAGTTTGCTTTAGTAGCCAAAACCCGCAAAGTATGCAGCCCTGCTGTCAAAAACAGTTCATCTCCCACCATGGTCTTCCAGGTCTGCCATCCACCGGTCGAGGCGAAATCCATGGCCGCCAGTTCTTCGATACCCTCTTCTTTTACCAACTGCAACTTAACACCTCCACTTGCGCTCAAAGCAGCTATGCGCAATTCCGGTTTATAATAACCATCTTTCTCTACCATGACCCAAAAGTCGAGGTAATCACCAGGATTGGTATGCCCTGCATTCTGCCCACCGCCGGTATCTTCTGAGGTTTCAAACTCAAAGCCATTATTGGCAGCAAAATGTTCCATCTTAATCCTGCCCGGAACATTGAACACTTGATATACTGTCAGGATCTCTATTGCTTGATCGGCAAAAGCTGCCAGTCCTGCACCTGCAGCACTGGTAACTTCCGTACCTGAATAACTAAGCGTAACATTATCTCCGAAAACGACAGGCTCAGACAACAGTATGCTGATGATTTGGTCTTCATCTGCCATTAAGTTGACGGCCTCAACATCAACTTCCGCTCCATTTACTTTTACAGTAAAACCATGTACTTCGGGAATGGGCTCAAAAGGCTGGTTAAACACCAAGTTGATCACTTTTTCTCCGTGATGAATACTGCCATCCAATATTTTTGGCTGTTCTGATGCAGGAGTTGCTTGTTTTGAAAATTCCAGGTAATTGAGGTTAAACCCACCAACATCCATATTTATCCTTAAAACATTTTGTCCGCTTTTCAGATATACATCTTCAACAGTAGTGGTTTCCCATACTTGATACCCTCCTGTATTAGGCAAGGCAATGCTTTCGGTAATCTTGTATCCGTTTGATGTAAGGGATATTTTACCGGCACTGCCACTGGAAGCTGTTCTTATACCAATGGTATAAACACCCTCCTCTTCAACAGTTACTGTATATTGCATCCATTCACCCGTTTCGGTCCATCCCACATTGTATCCATTCATTTCCTCATCCTCACATGCCTCTATGTCAACACCATCATTTCTATAAGCATATCCCTTGTTCCAGGCCAGCCCTCCGGCGTTGCCCGTAGTATTGGCAGATTCTGCATCATGGTAAGCTATACCTGCCCTTCCAAGGTCATAATCTGTAGCATAGACAATCGTGTTGGAAGTGGACGAAATTGTATGGTCCTTAAATGGTATGGCCTCCATGGAATGGGGTTGACGAATCATGGCGTCCACCACATCCTTGTGGTATATATTATTTTCCAATTTAATGTCTTCAGCAAACTGCATCAAAGCTTGGTAGGCTTCCTCTGGATCAGGCTTTGGCTGACCTGGACGCCAGTCGATCACTTTCTGATAGCCTGCATTTGGTCTTATCTCAAGCGGGTTGTTGATCCCAATTTTCTTTAAAGGCCACCAAGCCCAACCTATGCCATTTTCTTCTGCCAGACTTATAGCATCCGTAAACCAAGTATTGGAGTTCTCACCAGATTCCCCCAAGTATAAAGGCACATTATACTTTTCGCTTAGGTTAACTAGCCCTTGAATGGCATTTTGGTCGTTACTATTCCAGTATTTATGAAAACTTATGACCAGATTATCATCCCAAAGTTCTGCAGGAAGGCCATTATAATTATTGCCCCAACAGTTTCCTTCAATAATCACAATATGGTTTTCGTCCACTTCACGGATCGCTTCTATCACTCTTCTTTGAAGGTCCCAAAGTTGTTCATTCTTGCTTTCAGAACATCCATTGGGATCACCAGCATGATTGGTAAAACCCCAGTTAGGCTCGTTGATGATATCATAACCGCCTATCATGGGTTCGTCAGCATACCGCTCTGCCAACTTGCGCCATAAGGCAATCATCTTCTCTTCATTGGCCTCACTTTCCCACAGTGACGGTTTGGAAGGGTCATAATCGTTGATATCCGCATTTTCTCCTTGCCCACCCGGTGCAGCATGCAGGTCCAGTATGAGGTACATGTTATTGGCTTTGCACCATTCCAAAAGCTGGTCCGTCATTTCAAAACCCTTATCTATCCAAGTGATTTCACCGGGCACAGGCTCGTCCTCTATGGGAGGTGTATAAAGCTTATAGTGCATGGGCAGCCTGATGGAGTTAAACCCCCAAGATGCCATGGAATCCACATCTATCTTTTGCATATGATTGGCCAACCACGCATCATAAAATTCTTCCTTTCTATCCTTGCCGATCAACGCTTCTATGCGGTCTTCTATTTTGTACTGAGGGCCGGCAGTCTTCAGCATGTACCCTTCTTGCAGCATCCATCCCCCCAGGCCTACACCTCGCCAAATGACCACTTCGCCATTTTCGTTAACTATATCGGTGCCATCAGTTTTCAGAAAACCTTGACTGCTCCCGGCGAAAGGAAATAGTAGGCATATTAGCCACAGGCAACCGATTCGTATTGAACAAAATTTCTTCATATTTCAGTATTTTAATTTCAAATTATTGCTGCACTTTTTCATACGGCATAGCAATAATTTATTATTTATTAATGTCGTCTAGTTAAGCTTTTTAAAAACCTCATGCCTTCTCCTAAATCGAGAAGGGATAATTGTCTTAACTAAACGACATTAAGTAGCATTGAAAAGTCCTTAATTAATTATCTCGGCAAATTTAACATCATCCACTGTGAGGCCGTCTGTTCCCAGGCTTCCATCCCAGCTTCCTGCTTTCATAAATAAATAATAAGTTCCACTTGTTTCGATGGCTATTCTCCCATTGCCCACGCAAGATAAATTAGGCAATTTTCCATCAAAAGGCTCCACACCACAACCTGACCACGTGTGTAATCCGGCTATTCTAAACGCTTCACCATAATCTTCCCCATCCACAGGCTCACTATCCATCACAAGGATTTCAAACCATGAGTTGTCCATACCTGAACCTTTTACCGAAGCTGAGAAACGATAAGTCTTACCGCCTTCCAATTCCACTTCCTGCCACATGGCAACATTGCTTTGTGACTTACCGTCATTACTGAACTTCACTGCCCCGTCTGCAAATTCGTAATCAGTATCTGCAGTACTGCCTGTACCGTTAAAATTCCAATCAGCAGCAGGATCTGCCATATCTCCACCCACTAGAAGGTTCTCACCTTCCACGATGTCATCATCATTTTCCTCTGGCTCGTCTTCACTACCTAATGGCTTAAAGGTAAATTGCCACATATTGCCACCACCATTGTAAACCAATTTAACCACCAGTTTTTTGGCCGTTAATTCTACGATCTCATAAGTAATTGACTCTACCGGTACTGGCGTTCCTTCATCTAAGTCTGTGTTGAATACTTTATAGATTCCAAGGAATACACCTAAACCATTTAAGGTCAGCTTGTCACCTTCAATTTTGTAAGCATGCGTACCACCACTCCATGCTTGAAATTCTGAATCTATATCATCCCAGCTAGCACATTGATCCCCACTTCCTAAGCCTAATGGACTATCATTTTCTACCCATACATCTCCTTTGCTATCAAAGACAAAAGTACCATCTTCATAGAAGGTATATTCATCATTCATCACACAACCTCTCCCTTCAGCCTCACTTGCAGAAATCGACCACCAAACTGCGCTGCCATCTGCCGGGGCTACCATCAGCGAACCTGCTCCTGCCAAGACCCAGGTTTGCGACTCTCCACAACCGGTAAGCAGCGCTATTTCATCGCCAAAACAACCTGCGTCAGGATCGTCCTCCGCTACAGTAACTGTATTTTCGGCAGTTACCATACCCCCTTGGGTGAATGCATTCATTTTAACTGTGTATGTTCCTGCTTGCGGGAAGTAGGCAGTATCTATTTTATTGCCTGTTTTGAAACCATTGCCTTTATCCCATTGGAAAGTAGCCGCTTCTATTTGGCTTGTTAAGAGGTAAGTATTTACAAGCCCATCAATTTTATCTATCGTAAATGAAGGATCTGCAGGCAGTTTACCAAGCGTAAGGTCCTCGTCATCGGGAGAACAGCCTACAAACAGACATGCAACTAGCATTATTGCCAGCCATGAACGGTATGAATATATAATTGCTTTCATAGGTTATATTTTTTCTATAAGAAATAAATGTGTTGGGATATTCTCCTGACCTTTCAAGTCAAAAGAATGTCCCAAAACTGTTTACTATTGGTATGCAGGATCTTGTTTGATCTGTGTTTTGTCAAAATCCACTTCGCTTTGTGGAATAGGAAGGTACTCATGCTTGCCTTTTATAAAACCTTTGGTTGCAAGAACAGACTCTGCCTTTCCTGTACGTATCAAATCAAACCAACGATGACCTTCGCCAGCCAGCTCCAATCTCCTTTCAGCAAATATATTGTCGAAAGTAGCCAGAACAGTGCCTAAACCTACTCTTGCCCGTACAGCATCCAGTAAAGCTTGGGCACGGGAATCTCCTTCACCTCCACTGCCTCTTACAATAGCTTCTGCTTCTAAAAGATAAGTATCTGCCAATCTAATTTCATATTCGTTGGTAGGGAAGTTCAACTCCATGGCACCTGTTCCCGTGGACTTATTTTCTTCTCTACCAGCAAATTTGGCTAAGAAATAACCTGTGTTTTCAAAAGCGTGCTCATAACTTACTATGCCTGCTTGTTCAAGGCTGTCTATATTAGCTATGGTAGCCGTATATCTAGGATCATAAACTCCTCCCTGTACAAAAGCATTCACTAAACTTTCCGTTACGGTATTGAAACTCCAGCCCGAAACAAAAGTAGGTGCTCCCGCATCTTTATCTTTGATAACATAGGATCTTGGCGCCACTAGAATGGCCAACACATTACCCTCGGTGCTACCATATCCGTCCCAACCTTGATTTGAGGTAGAGTTATGGCTTATTTCAAAAATAGATTCTTCATTGAACTCATTTTCCAGTTTGAATAAGTCAGCATAGTTATCCATCAATTTATAGCCGTACTGGCTAGTACCGCCTGGCGTTCCATTTACTTCTGCAAACTGCGCTGCTGCAAGATCAAACTTGTCTTGCTCCAAGTAAACCTTACCCAATAAAGCCCTTCCGGCACCTTCTGTGGCTCTTCCAGCTTCCGCTTCTTTGTTAATAGTAGGGGGTAAGTCAGCTATAGCGGCAATCAGGTCATCTTCAATTGCTTTAAAAACGGCAGCTCTTTCTGCTTGTTCTACTGTGAAGATTTCAGCAGTAGCCAGTGGCTCCAGGATTAAAGGGATATTCCTAAAAAAACGAATCAAGTCGAAATAATAATACGCTCTTAGAAACTTAGCTTCTGCCACAAACCTCTTCATCAAGTTTTCGTCCATATCGACATTGGGCAATTTTTCTATCAGGATATTGGTCCTGAATATGCCTGAATACCCTTTCCTCCATAACTCATTTTGAGGGCCCTCTACTGGTGTAACTGTAAACTTGTCCCAAACCTGAACGTGATTATTGTCCGTTGCACTTCCGCCACCACAATGAAAGTCATCGGAAACAGCATTTAAAGGGAATGTTTTGTTGACATAGGTCCCTGCCCAACCGAGGGGATCGTAGGCCGCCACCAACCCATTATAGGCTTCTTCTGCATTGCGGTAGTAGTTATCTTCTAATGCCAAACCCACAGGGTCAACCTCTAGAAAGTTATCTGAGCACGCCCCTAGCAAGCAAAAGCTTAAGGTTAGGGCCACAAAATATCTTTTATGTGTCTTTTTCATATGTTTTTCTTTAAAATCAAAAATTAGAAGGTGAGATTAGCGCCTATCATAAATGACCGTGCCTGAGGATATATCCCGCGGTCTATTCCAAATGAGCCTCCACCAATCTCAGGATCGTATCCTGTATATTTTGTAAATGTGAAAAGATTCTCGCCCATTATATAGACCCTAGCCCTGGACAAACCCGCTCTTTCTATAATGGATTGAGGAAGGTTATATCCCAATTGAATCACCTTAATTCTAAAGTAATCTCCATCTTCTAAATAGAAGTCAGAGGCCTTCTTGAAGTTTTCGTTTTTATCATCATTGGAAAGTCGGGGGAAATCATTGGAGGTGCCTGCTCCGGTCCAGCGTCCCAAAGCCTTGGCTTGCCAATTGGCATTGGAAATATCTAATCGACGCAACCCTTGGAAAATCTGATTGCCAGCGACGCCTTGCCCAAAGACCAAAAGATCAAATCCTTTGTAACTTGCAGAGAGATTGATTCCATAAGACCAGTCAGGAATTGGGCTGCCTAAGAATGTCCTGTCCTCGTCATTTATCTGACCGTCATCGTTAAGGTCTGCCCATATAAAGTCGCCAGGCTTTGCATCAGCTTGGATAATTTGCCCTTCAGAATTTTGGTGGTTCTGGATATCCTCAGAGGTTTGGAAAATGCCCAGTCGCTCATATCCATAGAAAGAATCGATCGGCTTCCCGACAGCCATCCGGGCCATATTGCCCATGTTTTGGAAACTTGAGGTATTATAATACTCTATATCTCCCAAATTCGTAACCTTGTTGTCTAAATAGGAAACATTACCCGTTAAAGAGAATTCCACTTCCCCAATACGTTTGTTATAGCCCAACTCAACTTCCACTCCCTTATTCTCCATATCTCCTATATTGGCAGTCGGGTCACTAATATATCCTCCATACCCGGGCATTCGATTAACTCTTAATATCTTAGAGGTCTCTTTCTTATACCAATCAAAGGTTAATGTAAGGTCTTGAAGAATAGTAGCTTCAAACCCTATATTCAATTGACTAGTTTCTTCCCACTGCAGATCAGGATTGCTTGGTGCATTAGGACTATACCCTGGAGATGAGGCATTTCCAGTACCAATAGTATAATCTCTGCCCCCACCTATAGTAGATACGTACAAAAAATTATTGATAGCTGCATTTCCTACTACACCATATCCCCCACGGATTTTAAGAAAATTCACTATATTGTTTGATGGCCAAAAACCTTCTCTGGAAGCTACCCAGCCAAGAGAACCGGAAGGAAAAAATCCGTATTTGTTATTGCTCCCAAATTTCGATGAGCCATCTCTCCTCGCTACTGCCGTCAATAAATATTTCTCGTCAAAATTATAGTTTAGCCTTGCAAACAATGAAGACACATTATGAGGTGCGCCTTCACCCCCATTGCCCTCCCTGTCAGCAGAAGGCACATTATAATTCATGGAAGCATCGTCAAAAGTATCTACAGGAATCCCTGATTTTGTAACATTTATATTGCTACTGAAATCATCTTGGTACGCGCCTTGCCCTATCAAGAAGGTGAAGTTGTGGTTTTCAAGAGAAGTTGTATAGCTCAAGGTATTTTCCACATTCCAATCAAACCTCCTGTTCACACTTTTATAGTATCTAGCAACATCATTTTGCTGAGTAGCAGCAAGGTAAAATATAGGCGTAAAAGACACGTCACCCCAATAGGCCAATTTAAAACCCACTGTGGACCTCAAAACCAACCCTTCAATAGGCTTCACTTCAGCAAACATATTTCCTACAATATTGTCTCCCCAGCTATGGTTTCCAAGCCTTGTTTTCATATAAGCTAATGGGTTGGACATCTCTTGCCCTACTGCACTTGAAATGCCATAAGGTCTTCCTTGAGCATCCCTAAACACTGGATTGCCTTCATAGGGGCTTCCTTCAGCCACTGCAGGGTCTGTGACTACTACAGGAGTAAGCGGATCTAAGTTGATAGCAGAGCTTAATGGCCCACCAAACTCACTGTTAGTATTGCCTAAGCCAATAGACTTATTGCGCGCATAACCAATATTTTCTCCTATCGTAAGCCATTTGGCTAACTTATGGGTGGAATTGATACGGAAGTTATATCTTTCGTAGTTAGAGATATCAGAAGCTACAATTCCTTCCTGATCCAAATAGCCAAAGGATAGATAAAAAGTAGAAATATCATTTCCTCCACTAATACTCAGTTCGTGGTTTTGTCTTCTGGCATCATTATTAAATATTTGATCTTGCCAATCAGTACCTTTTCCTAGTGATGCAGGATCAGCATAAATAATACTTTTGCCATCTGCAACAGAAGCTTCATTGCGCAAAGTAGCATACTCTGTTGCATTCAACAGATCAAGTTTTCTAGCGGGAGCAGAAGTACCGTAGTAACCGCTATAGTTAACCCTCATTTCCCCTGGTTGACCACTCTTTGTGGTAATCAAAACAACCCCTGCAGCAGCGCGTGTACCATAAATGGCTTGAGAAGCAGCATCTTTCAATACCTCTATAGAAGCAATATCGGATTGATTCAGATAGCCAATGCCGCCATTATCAACAACAACACCGTCCACTACCCAAAGCGGGTCGTTATTATTTAAAGTAGTGATTCCTCTAATCCTAATGGTAGCGCCCTCACCCGGCTGGCCACTGTTGGAAGCAATGGTTAGCCCAGAAACTCTTCCTTGTAAAGATTGGCTCACAGAATTTACAGGCAGTGTTTCTAAATCTGAAGCTTTAAGGCTAGAAATAGCACCTGTCACCACACTCTTCTTTTGCACCCCATAACCTACCACGACTAGCTCGCTTAGGGTTTCTATATTGGGCATCAAGGAGTAGTCAATAGTGGTTCGTGTACCTACAGGCAACTCTTCAGATAAATAGCCTATAAAAGAAAATACCAGTACATCTTCTGGAGATGCTTGTATCGCGTAGTTACCATCAATATCGGTGACCGTACCTTGCATGGTGTTTTTTATAATAACATTCACGCCTGGCAACGGCTCTCCCGATTCACTGTCTGTGATTTTGCCCGATATGGTGGACACTTGTGCCCAAGCCATGCCGGCAAATAACATCAGCGCAAAACATAAGTAAATCTTTGCTCTCATACGTTAGTTTGTTAAAGGTTTTGAAATTTGTTAATTAAAATGCAAACGTTTGTAAATGCATGATCAAACAAAATGAAAGCAGGGCCAGAATCAAATTTTCATAACCCGTCTTGATTACTTCAAGCTGGAGAGGAGGTACGTCAAGAGTACGCTTTTTATTATATTTAATTAATTATCAATAACTTACAACTTGATTTATATCAAAAGAAGGTAAGGTTATGAAGCTCATTTGGGATAGAACTAAAAGAAATCAGGGGCTGGAAAATCCTTCTTGGCGATACAGTACACCCACTAAGAACAATTCCCGAGATTATATCACCGCTTTTTTGTAATCGTTCAAAGAAATTAGCGGAACTCGACTGGTTCCGATCCAAGAAGAGCAAGGGTAGCGTATTACTGCTCTATAGAAATTATTGCATAATCCAATACTTAAAACTCATCATCCCTTATCGTACATGAGTTACTCCAATTTATAGTTTAGGCGCAAATTATAACCATAGTAAACACCCCATAATCAAGGCATTTTATATCATACAATCCGCAAAGAAGGGAATACAAATGACAACAAACAGTCACAAATGGATAAATTATAGGTCAATTCTATTTTCTTAATTTGGTACCTTTACTTATAAAGGAATTTGTAACATGGCATACAATGCCTACTAAATAGGAAGTAATGGCTTTAAATGTAAAACTTGGCGTGAGTACTTGGTTATGGGTTTCTCCTTTCGAGACACATAATGCTCCCGCTCTTTTTTCAAAAATCAAGACAATGGGCTATGACAAAGTCGAAATAGCCATAGAGGATCCGAAGGAGATCGATACCAAAGCAATAAAAGAGCAATTGGACAGTTTTGGACTGGAAGCCCTTGTTTGTGGTGCTTTTGGCCCTACACGAGACCTGACCAGCGACGATGCGCAGCTTCGCAAAACAGGCATAGCCTATATCGAAACATGCCTGGACATAGCCGCAGAACTTGGTGCCACATTCTTTGCTGGCCCGATGTATTCTGCTGTGGGCAAGGCGCGTATGGTATCTCCCGAACAAAAAAAAATAGAATGGGAAAGGGCCACCGAAGGGCTAAAAACAGCCTGTGAGTTGGCTTCTGCCAGAGGTTTGGACATAGCCCTAGAGCCTCTAAACCGGTTCGAATCGGACCTCATCAACAATGTGGATGACGTACTCCGATTAATCAAAGATATCGACCACCCTTCCGCAAAGGTTTGTTTAGATATGTTTCATATGAATATCGAAGAGCCGGATCCAGAAAAAGCCATTATAAAGGCTGGAGACAAACTCATACACATACAAGTATCAGAAAACTATCGGGGCACGCCCGGAACAGGCAGCACCAATTGGCAAGCCTATTATTCAGGACTGAAGCAGATCAACTACGAAGGCACTGTATCCATAGAGAGCTTTACACCTGAGAATAAGGAGCTGGCCGCCGCTGTATGCATTTGGAGAAACCTGGCGAAGGACCAAGACTCCTTTGGTCGGGAAGGCCACGCTTTCCTTAAAAACTGGGCTGCCGGAAAATAAATAGAGACCAAAAACAATTGTTAAACTATAAAAAAACTGCCATGCAAAAAGATGTAATAAACGTAGCGATCATTGGGTTAGGGTTTGGTGCGGAATTCATTCCTATATATCAAAGACACCCCAATGCCAATATGTACGCCATATGCCAACGCAATGAGGAGAAACTGAATGCCATTGGCGATCAATTTGGCATTGAAAAACGCTACACCGACTATGACGAACTCCTAAAGGACGAAAATATTGATGCCGTTCATATCAATACGCCGATTCCGAACCATGCCGAACAATCGCTAAAGGCATTGAGAGCTGGCAAACACGTAGCCTGTACGGTACCGATGGCCACTACGGTAGAGGAATGCAGGCAAATCGTGGAAGCGGTAAAAGAAACGGGAAAGAGTTACATGATGATGGAAACGGTGATCTATGCCAGGGAATTCCTCTTCATGAAAGAACTGTATGAAAAAGGAGAGCTCGGCAAGATCCAATTCCTGAAAGCCAGCCACCAACAAGACATGGACGGATGGCCTAACTACTGGCCTGGATTGCCTCCTATGCACTATGCCACCCATTGCGTAGGACCTGTGCTCGCCTTAACTCGCAATGAAGCCGAATATGTCTCCTGTTTTGGATCAGGCACGATCGACCCATCTTTGCATCATCACTATAATTCTCCTTATGCGGTAGAAACGGCGCATATAAAATTCAGGAATTCTGACCTGAGCGCCCATGTATACAGATCGTTGTTTGACACAGCAAGACAATATAGGGAAAGCTTTGAAGTATATGGATCGAAAAAGTCTGTAGAATGGCCCCTCATTGAAGGCAATCCTTTGGTTGTGCATACGGCCAAAAAACCGGAGCCTGAGATCCCTGAGGAAGTAGTTTGTCCGGACTATGCTCATCTTTTGCCTAAGGAGATACAGCCATTTACCACTGCTGGCGTATATGACGAAGGTGATAATCAGCATTTATCCTTTACTCAAGGTGCCGGCCACGGAGGCTCGCATCCTCACTTGGTGCATGAATTCCTCAATGCATTGGTCGAAGGCAGACAACCCTTCCCTAATGCCCAGCAATCTGCCAACATCACTGCTGTGGGCATTTTGGCACATGAGTCTGCTCTTAAAGGGGGGGAGCTTATCAAATTGCCCGAGTTCACCTTGTCGTAATTACCAGATGTCGTCTAGCTAAGGCTCTAATGCCCTCACTAGACGGCATTTCCTATTTAATTTATATCAAAACACTAGTTGTATGAAGTTCACACTTTCATTTATTTTAATCGCTTCTCTGTTCATTTTCTCCTGTCAGGACAACTCACCAAAAAGGTTGGAATTGTTCTTTCTAGGGCACGATAGCAAGCATCATGACTCAGAGAAGCTGGCCGACATTCTAGCGCAAGAGTACTTCAAGGACGGCTTCAATATTACTTACTCAACCAATCCAGAAGATTTAACTTCTGATATGTTGAAGCGGTATGATGGCCTTATCTTGTATGCCAACCACGACACCATTTCATCCCAGCAAGCAAAGGCATTGCTAGATTATGTGGCTTCGGGAAAAGGTTTTATCCCTATCCACTCTGCTTCTTTCTGCTTTCGAAATTCGGATGAAGTTGTGAAGCTTATTGGCGGACAGTTCAAGAGCCATGAGGGAGGTTCATTCTCGGCTGAAATTATCAAGCCCGATCATCCAGCACTCAAAGATGTGACGGAATTCACGACAGAATGGGACGAAACCTATGTTCATGACAAAATCGCAGATGACATAGAAGTGCTCATGGAGCGGGTAGAAAATGGCCATAGAGAACCCTATACTTGGGTAAAAAACCATGGGAAAGGCAGGGTATTTTACACTGCCTTCGGACATGACGAGCGCACTTTTCGCAACCCGGGCTTCTTGCAGCTCATCAAAAGCGGTATACTTTGGGCTGTAGGGGAAGAAGCAGTAGATCGCTTGAACAAGTTCACGGTAGCGGAACCCACTTATGAAGAAGCCAATGTGCCCAATTATGAGCGGAGAGATCCTGCACCGAAATATCAGTTGCCTTTATCTCCTGAAGAATCGCAAACATTAATTCAAGTTCCGGTGGGCTTTAGGTTGGAGCTGTTTGCTAGTGAGCCTGATGTAAGAAACCCTATAGCCATGGATTGGGATGAGAAAGGAAGACTCTGGGTAATTGAGACAGTGGACTATCCCAATACCGTAAGAGACGACAAAGGAGAAGGTGACGACAGGATCTTGATTCTAGAAGACACCAATAATGATGGCAAAGCAGACAAGGTCACCGTATTTGCTGACAAGTTAAACATCCCAACAGGTTTTACTTTTGCCAATGGTGGAGTCATCGTAGCACAAGCACCGCACTTCCTATTCTTAAAAGACGAAGATGGGGATGATAAGGCCGACGTAAGAAGAATACTGATAGACGGATGGGGCACATTTGATACCCATGCAGGCCCCTCTAACCTACGATATGGTTTAGACAATAAAATATGGGGAACAGTAGGCTACTCAGGATTTGAAGGTACCATTGCTGGAGAGACATGGAAATTCAGCTCCGGTATCTATAAATTTAGCCCCAATGCCCGTGATTTTGAATACCTTACCAATACCAGCAACAATACTTGGGGCTTAGGATTCTCCGAAGATTTCGATGTTTTCATATCCACAGCCAACAACGAGCACAGTACTTTCTTCGCAATACCCAACAAATATTATGAGAAGGTACAAGTGAATGAGCGAGGGAACCAGAAGATCGACAGCCACTATGGCATGCATGTAGTGACCAAAAACTTGCGCCAAGTAGATGTGCACGGAGGCTTTACGGCTGCTGCAGGTCACAGCTTGTATACGGCACGTTCTTTCCCTAAAGATTTCTGGAACAGGGTAGCCTTTATCACAGAGCCAACCGGTCGCGTTGTCCACAAGCACGTCCTCAGACAAGAGGGTGCTGGATTTGTGGAAGCGCAGGATGGTTGGAATGTTGTGGCCAGTGCTGACGAATGGTTTGGGCCTGTAGAGGCAAAGGTCGGCCCTGATGGTGCCTTATGGATATTGGATTGGTACAACTTCATTATCCAGCACAACCCTACTCCTCAGGGCTTCGACAACGGTGAAGGAAACGCCTATATCGATCCGCTGAGAGACAACAAAAGGGGTAGAATTTACCGTTTGGTGCATGAAGACACCAAAGCTTCCAAGACATACAACCTGGACAGGAACAAACCTAACACCTTGGTGAGCGCGCTTAAGAGCGACAATATGTTCTGGCGTACCACAGCACAGCGTTTGCTTGTAGAGCTAGGAGATCAGTCTGTTGCCAATGACCTATATGCTCTTGTTAAAGACAGGTCGGTCGATGAAGTGGGTGTAAATGGTGGTGCTATCCATGCCCTTTGGACAATGCATGGACTGGGGCTATTGGACGGCTCCAACCAGGAAGCCACTGACGCTGCATTGGCGGCACTCAATCACCCCGCACCGGGCGTAAGAAGGGCGGCCGTACAAGTCTTGCCAATCGAGAATCACGACGTTGTTAACAGTCTGCTGGCTTCAAACACAATTAACGATCAAGACTTTAGAGTAAGACTGGCGACTGTGCTTAGACTTGCAGACGCAACCCCTTCAACAGATATAGGAAAGGCAATTTATGATGCCGCCCAAATTGAGGAAAATATTCAGGACAAATGGCTGTCTCACGGGTTGTTGATTGCTGGGATGTTGAATAAGGCGTCATTCACGGAAGAGTTCAGCAAAAACAACGCGGCCATAGACTTAAGCAATGTGAATGGCAGCCTACTGGAACGTATCATTGCAGGAGACAATATGACGGTATTTCCGCTTGAACGACGCGGCGGCATGTGGAGCCCACGACAAGTGCCTGATTATGCTGAGCAAGAGCTTTCTGTGATTGCTGACGTAAAAATGCCTAGAAATCCAGCCAAACGTCAAGGTGTGCTGATTACACAAGGTGATGACAAAAATGGGTTCTCACTTTTCTTACAAGATGACAAGGCACATTTCCAAATCAACCAAAAAGGAAAGAAAACTGTGATCAGTTCTTCAGCCGCATTGCCTCAGGCCTTTAATGTGAAAGGTCAATTATTGGAAGGTGGTATAATGCGACTCTATATCGACAGCGAAAAGGTAGCAGAGGGTTCGGCTACTGGTTTGTTTGCTCAAAATCCAAATGGTTTCTTGAAACTCGGCCACAACCGCCCTGATTACAGACGCAGTGACGACACTACGCCAATAGCAAAACAGGTAGGCGATTACCCAGAGAACTTTGCTTTTGAAGGTGAGCTGGAAAATGCCAAAATGGTATTGGTGAACCTTAAAGCGAAAGAAGAAGCTGAGGCAGTCGTACCTGATGAAATTATCCGAATTGGTGTGGTAATAGGCGAAATGAAGTTCGCTAAAACCGAGTTTACCGTAAAGGCTGGCAGCCTCATCAAGATTGTATTGGAGAACCCTGATTTCATGCAGCACAACCTCTTGATTATTCAACCCGGATCACTGGAACGCGTGGGGAAAGCTGCTGACGAAATGGCAAAATCTGCCAGCGGAAGCGAGCAACAGTATATCCCGAACATGAGCGAGGTATTGTTCTCCACCCCTTTGGTAGATCCAGAATCGACATATGAACTGACGCTAAAAGTGCCAGACACCCCTGGAGACTATCCGTTTGTGTGTACTTTCCCAGGGCACTGGCGAATCATGAACGGCGTAATGACCGTAGAGAAGTAAAGTAAGCATTAGCATTGTTGAAGAACGGCTGTCCTTATAGGCAGCCGTTCTTTTTTTGTTAAACAATCAGCCATTAACCCATATTTATAAGTTTTTTATATGGG
>CAYTTV010000058.1:0-19932 GCA_964440915.1 uncultured Roseivirgaceae bacterium | reverse complement strand
TACATTAAAATCTGACCGCTCTTCCCGAACCTATAGGTTTTCCTCCAATGCTAAGGCGGTAAATATATAAGCCTCTTGCCAATAGGCTCCCGTCTAGCGCGGCATGGTGCGTTCCTTGAGGTTGGTTGCCCTCTACCAACACCTTCACCAACTGGCCCATACTATTAAACAATTCCAACCTTACCCAACCATACTTTCGGATAGTGTACTCAATCGTCATTTCTTGGTCGAAAGGATTAGGATAAGCTATTATTGTAGCACTTTCGGCCACTGGGCTATCTTCCACGGAGAGGGGAGTGCAGTCGGGAGAAGCGAATAGATTTACTTGCTGCAAGTGAACGCTTACATGGAAGGCGATGTCTAACGGGTTTGTTCCACCATTCGATTGCCAATTGTCCCTGACAGGTATCCATGAGCCTACAGCAGACATTTCCCATGCCGTTCCTTCCACTTCATCGTCTCTGGACGACACTAGGGCTACTGTGTCATTTTCCGATATTAGATCGAGACTAATACCCGCGTAGAATGGCCCTCTTACAAGAATGTTGTCATCAAAAAATATAGTAGTAACCTGTTCTTTTTCTACATCATTCTCAATGTCCGAAAGATTTATCTTCTGAGAAGCAATGAGATTTCCTGGCCCTCCATTAAAGCCTTTGTTGTCATAGAGGATCACTTCCACCGATGACTGTGGTTGGGAAGCATGAGCTGCGCCAAAATAAACTTCCATTTTGTTCAAATAAGCTTTTGAAGACACGCCTTTAAAGTATTGAACCTTGCCCAAATCCCCTAGACTGTTTGTGCCCGCCACATAACCATCATCGGAATGGTATAAAGTAGGCGACCCTGGAAGTGGGTCATTGAGCTTTATCTCTGAATAGAATTCGCAATCAGTAGATTCAAGAACAGTGATATAGTCTTTTTTTACCATGGAAGCTACTCCGCCTTTAGGGTTGGAGGTTTCCAGCCTCACTTCATATATACCTGGCTCAGTATAGGTAACATAAGGGTTTTCAAATCCAGAGGTTGCAGGCTCTCCACCTTCAAAAACCCATGAAAAGCCTGTTGCATTCAGGGCCTGCTCCATAAAAAGCACAGAGTCTCCTTCGGCTATAATGTAGCGATCCACATTGAAATCTGATATGGGTTCTTGCTCGCAATCTACAATGAGGACCTTGCCTTCTATCTTCCTTCGTCCTTCTGAACATCCTTGTATAGCTACCAATAATTTCACGCCAAACTCTCCTGCTGTAGGATAGGTAACGGAAGGATTGGCTTCGTTTGAGGTGGCAGGGCTTCCTCCTTCGAAATACCATGTGTATCCTATTGCATTTTTAATGGCCTCCGTATTAAAGGTGACTTTGCCCCCTATGCAAGCTCCCGCCTCTGCAGCAAAAGGTGCTACATCGAGGTATGCCTGATCCATGATTACTGGAGATATCTCAATGTTGGCCTCGAAGCCAGTAGCACCAAAAGACTCCCATCCTTCTTCAGAGTAGAAATAAGAATAATTGCCATTGCCTTCTCCAGCATCGTTGGTATAAAAAGCAACTGTGTCACCAACGTTATAATACACCTCAAAGCCCATGAAGAAAACGCCATTGTCTGGCACTTTGACAGCGTTGTCAAATACAATTTCTGTAAAATTTTCCCTATCGCCTTTGTCTGTCTGAAATCCTGTCTCTAACAAATCTTTATACAGCACTTCTTTGGAAGCAATGACATTGCCAGGGATCCCACTAGAATTGGTTTTCTGCCATATCTTGAAAGTTATCTTAGCGGCACCAGGGTTTTTGCTCACCACCTTGTTGATGCCGAACAGCCCACCACTGATATAATATCCGGGCAAGTATTCATATCTATTGGCAAATTGTGTGATCTCGTACCCATTTTGCCCTACGACAGGTCCTATGCTTTCTTCATTGTCGTCTGTGAAATTGTATAGGCTCCTTGTGCCTGGATAAGGAAAATCCAAAAGGGCGCACTCCATGGGCTCGCGTACAATGATAAGGTTGTTTAATGCCGTCACATCCGACCCTTTGCTATTAGAAACCTTTAATTGCACATGATATACCCCCGCGGTATTGTATGTTACACTGACAGACTTTGTGTGGGCGGTAGAAGGTGAACCACCATCAAATTCCCAAGTGTATTGAAGATCATCTCCAAGCGATTGAGAAGAAAAAGTAACAGTCTGTCCTACATAAATTTCTTGAGAAGAAGTGATGAACTTCCCTTGGGGGACTACAGATAGGTTTTTGGTAGCCAGCAGGGCATTGTAGGCGTTGATGCGTCCAGCACCGAGCTTTCCCACAAAACCAGGATTGGCTGCCTCTATATCATCTGCAGTTGAGGTTAAAAGGGAGAGCACTTGGTTGTACGTCAGTGAAGGTTTTTGAGAAAGCATAAGGCCTACTAGGCCAGCTACCATAGGGGAAGCCATAGAAGTACCCGAGTAAAATGCGTACGAACCTGATGTGCCGTCGCTACCTGCCACAGTGCTGTATATATCCGCACCGGGAGCAGATACGTCAATCCAATTGCCAAAGTGCGAAGAGGCTTCCTTCTGGTCCCGATGGTTGGTATTGGCAACCGCAATGACATTGTTATAGGCGGCCGGATAGTTGAGGGCAGCCGTATTGCCATTGCCTGCAGCCGCTACAAATATGACCCCTGAAGCTGTTGCATCATCGATCATGTTTTGCCATGTCACGGAAGGACTAGTCCCACCAAAAGACATGTTAATGACCTTGGCACCGTTCTCAATGGCTTTTAAAACCCCTTCATGGCTATAATCAATATTTCGAGGTTCATCCGTATTGTCTTTGGTAGCTTTAATGCCAAATATCCTCACGCTATTGTTGCTGACGGAAGCCATGCCGATGTCATTGTTGGTGACAGCGCCAGCAATACCCCCTACGTGCGTGCCATGGGAGAAGGTCAACGGTCCAGCTTTATTGTCCCCCGAAGAAGGCGGTCGCGTATCAGCATCATTGTCAGCCACATCATAGCATTTTTCTATTGCCACGTTTGCTGCTAGATCAGGGTGATCGTATAAAAATGCATCATCCACAATGGCCAGGTAAATCGTCTCGACACTTTCATCTTGAAGGTCAAAGGCTTGGAGCGCTTGGGTCAGTTCAAGGCTGTATTGGCTGCCATCGGCAAAAGCAGCATCAGAAGGCTCATAAAAAGTACGATATAAAGGAACCTTCTCAGCGTATTCCACATCAGGCAAGCTATTGAATGCAGCCAAGGCCTCGTCTATATCGCTATGCGTTTCTATTTTTGCCACATACACATTGCTGAGGGACCTGAACTTTTTTCCGTGAGCAACTTTTGACATTTGGTTTACGCCGGCTTTTTGTAGCACCTTTGAGACGGCAGGCTGTGCTGTAGCTAGGCTTCGCTGATGTGGATTGGTAAATGGCTGAATAGCACTATCCTCCTTAAACTTAATAAAAATCCTATCTGAACTGTATTGGGGTATGTCTTCATGTTGTGTAATCGACCTGGTAGTCGTAGTTCCAGAGAAAGTGGACTGTGTTTTAAGGCCATCTGCATGGGTTTGTTTCCTGAATTGCTTGGTGGTGTGGAATGAGTTCGAAGAGTTTACTGTATTAGACTGATTGCTTGTTGCTTTTGCCCTTTCAGCATAGCTCCTTGATTGGCCCCATGTTCCGTAAGGCATTATTATCAATGCCCATCCCACCAGTAGGAGAGACCTCATGTAGTTTCTCATAAAAACTCTTTTCCGTCAGAAATATATCGATCTACAATGTATGGAAATTATCCTTAAAACGGAATTGGGATTTCCTATAATGATGTAAACTATAAGGTATTGGAATGAATCAAAACAAGTGTACGATATTTCGCTAAGTGAAGCTAAGTGAAAAATTGGGGATAAGTATAACTGTTACTTTTCTTAACTTTGCTCTATGCAATATATTTCTCTTTTGGAACTGAACAACTTGATAAGGCAGACCTTGGATTCTTCCTTGGCACCTTACTATTGGGTGGTGGCAGAGATCAGTGAACTGCGTGTGGTGCAAAAGGGACATTGTTATCTGGAGTTGGTTGAAAAAGAAAGCAACTATTTGCAGGCCAAGCTAAGGGCCACGATTTGGGCTTACGATTATAGGAATATCAGCGGATGGTTCGAATCGACTACCGGAGAGACGCTGAAACCTGGAATGAAGGTGTTAGCAAAGCTTCGGGTAGAGTTTCATGAGCTGTATGGTATTAGTGCCAATATCAAGGAAATAGATCCACAGTTTACCCTGGGCGAACGTGCTAGGAAGAAACAAGAAGTGATTGCCAAGCTGGTAGCCGATGGGGTGTTCGATATGAACAAGCAATTGTTACTGCCGTATGTGCCCCAAAGGATAGCGGTCATCAGCTCTGCCACTGCTGCTGGGTATGGAGACTTTATGCATCATTTGCAGCAAAATGAAAAGGGATATGACTTTCAAGTGAAGTTGTACAGTGCTGTCATGCAAGGCAGTGAGGCGCCAGGCACTATTATAGCGGCACTCCATGACATTCATAGCAATTTGGAATTGTATGATGTGATCGTGATTATACGTGGAGGCGGAGCACAGGTAGATATGGACTGTTTTGATGACTATGAACTGGCGAGTCATATTGCTCAGTTTCCCCTTCCCGTTATCACAGGTATTGGGCATGAAAGAGACGAATCTATTGCTGACTTGGTGGCACATACAAAGCTGAAGACCCCTACCGCTGTCTCTGCTTTCCTGATTTCTGGAGTAGCGACTTTTGAGCAAAGGATAGACCGGCTGGCACAGCGCATTGAAAATAATGTCCGCCATATATGCCAGGCTCAAAGCTATAGGTTGGAAGAGCTCTCAAGGAGTTTCCAACTGATTAAGACTAAGTTTTGGGACAAACAGCAGGCGGCGCTAGAACAAATTCAATATAAGCTGCTGATGCATGGCAGGTGGACTGTTCAAAAAGAGAAAAAGGACTTGTCAAGCATTTTTCAAAAATTGGGTACAGCGGCGAAGTCAACCTTGGAACAAGAAAGGCACAAGCTTAACTACATGCAAAAAACCATTGAACTTTCTGACCCAAAATTGATCCTGAAGAAAGGCTATACGATTTCCTATATAGAGGGTAAGCTATTGAAAGATGTGGAACCAAAGCCTGGAAAAATAATGATCACCCATAGTGAAAATATAATCATAAGAAGCGAGATAATTGACGACAATGGTAAAGAAGACATTTAACTATAAAGAGGCAATGGCTCAGATAGAAAATATTGCCCATAAAATAGAGCATGAAGAGCCAGATATCGACGAGCTTTCGGCCCTGATAAAAACGGCAGTGGACCTTATTGGTCAATGCAAACAAAAGCTCAGGAAAACCGAAGAGGACTTGGACAATATATTAAATCAAATAGACCATGATGAATAGCGCGTCTTCATCATCAAGCAAAAGTGAATACCGGCCAAGTCACTTATTGCCTTTTACATATTATTTATGGCCCTTATTTATTGCAATGATGTTAACGCAATTCACCGGATGTAACGAACCGTCCAAACAGGAAAAACAGCAAGACGTGGAAGCAAAATCTACCCTGCAGGCGCCTGTAGCAGACAGGTATCCTCATTATACTACCATGCACGATACCACATTGGTAGACAATTATTTTTGGCTTAAGGATAAGGAAAATCCTGAGGTGATCGCCTACTTAAAGGCAGAAAACCAATATGCAGATAGCTTGATGAGTGGCACAGACAGCCTACAAGCAAAACTGTTTGAGGAAATGAAAGGGAGATTGCATGAGGACGACAGCAGCGTGCCTGTAAAAAAAGGAAAATATTACTATTATCAGAGAACAGAAAAAGACAAGCAATACCGGATTTATTGCCGAAAGAAGGATTCATTGACCGCTAAGGAAGAAATTGTTCTGGACATCAACAAGCTGGCGGCAGACAGTGAATACTTCTCTTTGGGCAGCTTTGAGGTGAGCCCAGACCATCAAATGGTGGCCTATACTGCAGATGATATAGGTGATGAGAACTACAGCCTGTATATTAGAAATATCAGCACACAAACGCTGCTAGAAGCACCTATCCCGGGCTTGTCTCATGCCTTAGTATGGGCAAATGATAACCAAACTATTTTTTATACCATAAGGAATGATGCCTATAGGCCTTATAAATTGTTTTCACATAAGGTAGGCAGTTCTTTCCATGAAGACAAGATGGTTTATCATGAAGAGGATGAGCGTTTTTTTCTAAGCATACAAAAGTCAAAAAATGAGCAGTACCTCTTATTGAACCTCAGGAGCAAAACTACTGCTGAGGTACATTATCTTGAGGCTGATAATCCCAACGACTCTTTTAAACTTTTTGCAACAAGGGCTCCTAAAGTCAAATACAAGATCTTTCCAGGTAAAGAATGTTTTTATATTCTTACCAATTGGGATGCTGTAAACTATAGGCTGATGAAGGTGCCATATAATGCTACGGACATGAATTATTGGGAAGAGATCGTTCCTGAGCAGCCTCTGGTATCGTTAGAAAACGTAGAAGAGTTTGAGCAATACCTGGCACTCTACAAAAGGGTGAACGGGCTAAGACAAATCGAAGTGATTCCGTTGAATGGAGAGAGCACTTATCATATAAGCTTCGAAGATGCTGCTTATACGCTATACCCTTTCGAAAATCCAGAATATGCTTCGCATCAACTATTGTTCACCTATACGGCATTGGCTACACCGAGAGAAGTCGTGTCTTACAATATGAAAAACAGGACAAGGGAAGTCTTGAAAAAAGATTCGGTTCCGGGCGAATTTAATGAGGAAGATTATCAAATAGAGCGTGTTTTTGCCACTGCTGCCGACGGTACGCAAATCCCTATGTCACTGGTTTATAAGAAAGGCTTGGTTAAAAATGGAGAAAACCCTTTGTATTTATATGGTTATGGTGCTTATGGGATTACCACAGAGCCCGCATTCAATCCCAATAGGTTGAGTTTGCTCGACAGAGGGTTTGTTTTTGCTATGGCGCATATACGAGGTGGAGGAGATATGGGAGAAGAATGGTATTTGGATGGCAAGTTACGGAACAAGAAAAATTCTTTTACAGATTTTATAGCCTGTGCAGAATTCTTGATTGAGCAAAAATATACAAAGCCCACCAAGTTGGTAGCCATGGGAGGGAGTGCAGGAGGTTTGCTTATGGGCGCTGTGGCGAATATGCGGCCCGATCTTTTTGAAGTCATTGTTGCTAAAGTGCCTTTTGTAGATGTGATCAACACCATGATGGATGAGGCACTCCCGCTAACCATTACGGAATATGAAGAGTGGGGGAATCCCCAAGACGAACAATATTTTAATTATATCCTTTCCTACTCGCCTTATGAAAATGTAGCAGCCAAGGCCTATCCAAATATGCTTATTACGGCAGGGTTGAATGATCCACGGGTTAGTTATTGGGAACCCGCTAAATGGGCGGCTAAATTAAGAGCAACCAAAACGGATACGAATAGGCTATTGCTCAAAACTAATATGACAGCAGGCCACAGTGGGGCTTCGGGAAGATTCGATTATTTGAGAGAAATTGCGTTTGAATATGCTTTTATTTTGGATGTTTTGGATATAAAAGAAGAGGGTAATAATGCCCTTTAATCAGCCAGCATCATTCTTGATTCGATAGAATGACCTATATTTAAACAAAAAGGTAGAGAAGTTGCTCTCTAATTGAAACATTATGGACAGTTTTCTATCATTATTTAAAAAAAACCAATAAGCGCATGGGTATGCAACAAAAAACGTTTTATTTATTCACTTCTTTTTTCTTTTTGGCGTCTTTTTATTCCTTAGCGCAATCGGACCGGTGGCAGCAAAGGGTTGAATACCAAATGGAAGTTGAAATGGACGTCAACAACCATCAGTTTTCTGGCAAGCAGCATTTAATATATTATAACAACTCCCCCGATACCCTCCACAAAGTATATTACCACCTATATCTGAACGCTTTCCAGCCTAATAGTATGATGGATGTACGATCTAGGACGATTGCCGATCCTGATACGAGGGTAGCATCTAGGATCCAACATTTAACTCCTGAAGAAATCGGCTATCAAAAGGTGGCGAAGCTTAAGCAGGATG
The DNA here is from genome assembly GCA_964440915.1 of uncultured Roseivirgaceae bacterium. Classification (GTDB taxonomy): domain Bacteria; phylum Bacteroidota; class Bacteroidia; order Cytophagales; family Cyclobacteriaceae; genus CAMPJM01. The sequence continues at coordinate 11,792 of CAYTTV010000058.1, read as the reverse complement.
GAAAATCCGTGAAATTTGAAGAAGATGGTACCATCCTCGTGGTATTGTTAGACAAGCCTATTTTGCCTAACAGCAAGACTGTCCTAGAAATGGAGTTTCAAGCACAAGTGCCTTTGCAAATACGTCGTACAGGCAGGGACAATGCAGAAGGGATTGCTTATTCTATGGCGCAGTGGTATCCGAAAATGGTAGAATATGATTATGAAGGCTGGCATGCCAATCCTTATGTAGGACGCGAGTTTCATGGAGTATGGGGCGATTATGATGTCAAGATTTCGATCGATAGTGCCTACACCGTAGCGGGTACAGGATATTTGCAAAATGCCCAAGAAATCGGGCATGGATACACTGATGAAAAGGTAAAGCCAAAAGTAAAGAAAGGCAAACTTACTTGGCATTTTAAGGCTGCCGATGTCCATGACTTTGTATGGGCTGCCGATCCAAACTATGTGCATATTACCGCTCAGGTACCTAATGGCCCATTGCTGCGGTTTTTCTATGTCCCTGATTCGTTGACTACCACCAATTGGAAAAAACTTCCTGATTATACGATCAAGTCATTTGAGTACATGAACAAACATTATGGCCAATATCCTTTTGGGGAATATGTGGTTATTCAGGGTGGTGACGGTGGAATGGAATACCCAATGGCTACGCTTATTACCGGACACCGCTCTCTTGTCAGCTTAGTAGGTGTCACTGTCCATGAACTGGTGCATAGTTGGTACCAGATGTTGCTTGCCACCAATGAAACTTTATATCATTGGATAGATGAAGGTTTTACGACCTACGCTTCTAATATCATCATGAGCAAATTGTTCAATATAGCAGGCGACCCTCATGCCAGTGGTTACCGTGCCTATTTTGCCATTGTGAAAAGTGGTTTGGAAGAGCCGATGTCGCTTCATGCAGACTTCTACAATACCAATAGAGCTTATGGGATTGCAGCATATTATAAAGGTGCCATATTTCTGCATCAACTGGGGTATATAATAGGAGAGGAAGCGCTACAAAGTGGGCTTTTGCGCTATTTCAATACATGGAAGTTCAAGCACCCCAATCCTACCGATTTCAAAAGAATCATGGAAAAAGAATCAGACCTGGAGTTGGACTGGTATTTTCAACAGTGGGTAAATACCACCCACACCATTGACTATGGTATTAAATCCGTAATAGAAGCTGATGATACTACTTTTATTACTTTGGAGCGAAAGGGATTGATGCCCATGCCGATTGAAGTGGAAATAGCGTATGAAGACGGACACAAGGTGCAGTATTATGCGCCATTAAAAATTATGCGTGGCGAAAAGCCGCATGAGGACAAAAGCATTGAAAGGGTGGTGCTGAAGGACTGGCAGTGGACGCACCCGGAATATGTGATGGCCATACCGAAAAGAAGGGCTGCTATTAGCCATATAGAAATAGATCCATCCCAACGTATGGCAGATGTGGACAGGGATAACAATAAGATCGACCTGGCAGATTTTAAAACACAGTAGTGCGAAAGCTGTATACCTATTAGCAAGAGGTGCTAGCCTTTAAACAGCTTTTAAATAGGGCATTATATAAAACATTCAAGGTGGGGATTGATTACTAAGAAAATGGTAATCTTATGGAAGCAGCAAAAAAATTCACCTTTTTAAGAACTGACCTGACCATCAATCGAATGGGCTACGGTGCTATGCGCATCACAGGAGACGGTATATGGGGACCTCCAGCAGATAAGGCTGAGGCGATTCGCGTTTTGCAAAGGGCGGTCGATTTAGGAATAAACTTCATTGATACGGCCGATAGTTATGGTCCTTTTGTGTCCGAAGAGATTATTGCCGAAGTGCTTTATCCTTATCCAGAGGGCTTGGTAATTGCTACCAAAGGAGGATTTGAGCGGACTGGTCCGAATGAGTGGCATGTAAACGGTGATCCGAAGCATTTAAGGAAAGCACTGGAAGGTAGCTTAAAACGTCTTAGATTAGACTCCATACCGTTATACCAATTGCATCGTATCGACAGAAATATAGCTTTCGATAGCATGTTTAGTTTTTTAGCAAAGGCGCAGGAAGAAGGACTTATACAGCATATTGGGCTTTCGGAAGTGAGCATTACTGACATAGAAGAGGCTCAGTCTTATGTGCAGGTTGTTTCTGTCCAAAATAAGTATAGCCTCGATTTTAGAAAATGGGAAAAAGAATTGGCGTATTGTGAACGGTGCGGTTTGGCCTTTATCCCTTGGAATCCCATTAATGCAGGCAACTTGGAGATCAGGGAGGCTTTAAAGAAAATAGCGAAACGGCATAATGCCACTGAAAACCAAATTGCCCTAAGTTGGCTTTTGCACAAATCTCCGAATATTCTCCTCATCCCCGGTACTTCAAAAGTACGCCACCTGGAAGAAAATATGCAAGCAGGCGCAATTGAGTTGTCTCCTGAAGAAATGGAGGAACTAGAAGCAATCAATGAAGGATGAGCAACAAGGCAAATTCTATGGAGTGATCCTGAATATGTAATCTTTTCACAAGGGCCGCATAATGGATGACCCGTGAAACCTCGTCAGGGAGTGGCATTTTTCCGTACATTTCTGCTAATTGCTCACTGTCAACTTTGCGGCTTTTCTCTCCTCCTTACTGTCACGTTTTCGATCGGCTCATGTTTTAAATTAGTTTTTAACGAAATAAATCCCTATTTTAATTTTGCAAACGTTTGATTAGGTCGTAAACAGCCATAACCAGTCTTAAACTCTCACTAAAAGCTACCCGTATGAAGAAAATTCTCTACAGCCTATTAATACTTTTAGGTTTATATACACCTATATTGGCACAATCCAAAACCTTTGTTTCAGGCACCATTACCGATGCCAATACAAGTGAACCTTTGATTGGGGTCAATATTATGGTCAAGGGAAAGGTCATAGGCACGATTTCCAACTATGAGGGAAAGTTCAGTCTTGAAACCAATGAGCAGCCTCCCTTTCAATTAGTGGTTTCTATGGTGGGGTACCAATCCCAGGAGGTTTCGATCACGCAAATCAACACTACAGATCTTCGTATCCATATGAGCGAGCAGACCCTCTTGGGACAGGAAGTGGTGGTGTCTGCTTCACGTTATCAAGAAAATATCCTGCAATCGCCTGTGACCATCGAGAAGCTTGATCTGATCGGCATTCAGCAGGCTGCAGCGCCCGACTTCTACGATGCCCTTGCCCACATGAAGGGCGTTCAGGTGATGTCGGGAAGTCTGAATTTTTCCGCTGTGAACACCAGAGGTTTTGCTTCTATCGCCAATACACGCTTCGTGCAACTTATAGACGGAATGGACAACTCGGCTCCTTTGCTGAACTTCCCTACGGGTAACTTGGTGGGGATATCCGAATTGGATATTGAAAGTGTAGAGCTGGTGCCAGGTGCTGCTTCGGCATTATATGGACCAAATGCCTTCAATGGGATTTTGCTTATGAATAGCAAAAGTCCATTTGAGTACCAAGGACTGAGTGCGCAGGTTAAAGCAGGAGTGACCTCCTCCGAAGCAGGCGGCACAAACCCTTTATATAGCTTTTCAGCACGATATGCAAAAGCCTTTAATGACAAATTGGCTTTTAAGGTGAACTTCTCTTTTATGGACGCTACCGATTGGGTGGGCAATGATTATAAAACCGAAAGAACGAATGCTGATTCTGAATATGACTTGAGCAATCAACCTAATTTTGATGGGATGAACCTGTATGGAGATGAGACTGCAATTCCTATTCCACTAGGAGGCCCGTTTGGTACGCTAGATATCAGGCGCACAGGCATAATGGAAGAGGATTTAGTGGATGATTATAGTGCAAGGAGTATAAAGGGAGATGTGGCCCTGCACTATCGACTTACAGATGGGCTGGAAGCCATTTATAACTACCGCTATGGTGGAGGAAATTCCATTTATCATGGTAATGAGAAATATGCATTAAGAAACTTTAATCAGCAATTTCACAAGCTTGAATTAAAAGCTGACCATTATTTTGTACGACTATACCATACCATAGCAGATGCGGGCGATTCTTATAACCTCAGTGCTTTGGGTGCTTTCACTAATGAAAGGTTTTCCGATACTAGAAATCAATGGGCACCAACTTATGGTCAAAGCTATGTTTTGGCTACGCAAGGCTACATTCCCGGTGTGCCTGGAGGAAATTACGAGGCCGCTCATGCATTTGCCAGGTCACAGGCTGATGCGGTGATTCCTGCAAGAGGATCGGATGCGTATAACCAAGTAATTGAGGCAGTTCGAAACGACTACTTCCAAAGAAATCCTCCTGGTGCCAAGTTTAAAGATAACTCTAAACTATACCATGGAGAAGTAAACTACAACTTCAAGGAAATTGAAGATGTGATCGAGATTATGGTTGGGGGAAATGTTCGCCGATATGATTTGTTTTCAGATGGTACTATTTTCAATGAAGATCCAGTGGATGGAGATAATTTCGAGCGGATAACCATTGACGAGTTCGGTGTTTATACCCAATTGGCCAAGAACTTTTCCGATCGCTTAAAATTGTCAGGTTCTATCCGCTACGACAAAAACGAAAACTTTGATGGACAGGTAACACCTCGCCTTTCTGCGGTTTATTCGGCTACCAAATTGCATAATTTCCGGGCGTCTTTCCAGACCGGTTTTAGAAATCCTGACACACAAGCACAGTTTATCTATTTCCCTGCCGGTTCGGGCATACTTCTCGGTGGAACAAAAGCCAATGCTGAACGGTATGGCATCCATCATGGGAATGCGGAAGATAGTCAAGGCAATGACGTTTATTTAGATTTTTTAAAGCCAGAAAAGCTTACTGCTTATGAGGTGGGTTACAAGGGCGTGATCAATGAGATAGTATTGGTGGATGTCAATTACTATTATAATCAGTATAAAGACTTTATCTCTTCTCAAACGGTTTTTACTAAAGAAGCTACTGCCCATCAAGGCAATCCATTGCCTGTAGGTACTGCATTCCGCCCCTACACCAATGCCAAGGAAAAGGTTACTTCTCAGGGCATCGGCGTAGGACTTACTTATAATCTCCCTTCCAACTTTGTCTTGAGCGGAAATTATAACTACGCCAGTTTTGATGCAGATGAAGAAGCAGGCAGTGAATTCGAACCTCAATTCAATACACCCGAACATCGTTACAGCATTTCCATCGGTAACAGAAAATTGTTTTCTGACCTTGGCTTTAATATAGCCTGGAGATGGCAAGATGAGTTTTTATGGCAGTCAGGCTTTAGCACCGCCACTATTCCTGCTTTCGGTGCTTTGGATGCTCAAGTAAGTTATAAGTTAGATGCGCTGAAAACAATATTAAAAGTAGGGGGTACCAACGTACTACGTAACGATTACAGGACAAATGCAGGAGCTGGCTTTGTTGGCGCCCAGTATTACGTATCCTTAACCTTCGATCAATTTCTTAATTAAATCAGGCTAAATGCTTATCGATATGAAAAAACTTAGCATATATATATTATCCCTTACTTTGGTGTTTTGGTCTTGCGAACAGGAAAATATTGCACTACAACCTTTACCGCAAACACCACCCGCAACGGAAACTCCTGATAAAGGAAGTGCAGATTTTACAAAATATGTGGCGGTGGGCAATTCCCTTACTGCTGGCTTTCAAGCTGGTGCTTTGTTTACGGCAGGGCAACAAAACTCTTTGGCCGCCATGCTGGCAAAGCAATTTGAATCGGTGGGTGGAGGCGAGTTCAATCAGCCAGATATCAATTCGGTACATGGTTTTAATACCGCTATCGCCAGTCCTGAGGGTGTCGTTTTAGGCAGACTCATTTTGGCAGGAAACCCTCCTGCTCCTACTCCTACTACCTCAGGGGATCTTCCAACACCCTACGAAGGAGACAAATCAAAGTTAAACAACTTCGGTGTACCGGGCATACTGTTAGGACAAGCATTGATTCCCCAAACAGGCGGTCCGGCAGTTGCTGAAAATCCTGCTTATAACCCCTTATATGCCCGATTTGCTTCTAACCCTGGAAGTTCTACCATTATCGGAGATGCCGTAGCGGCCCAAGGTACTTTCTTTTCCTTTTGGTTGGGCAATAATGATGTATTGGGTTATGCCGTGAGTGGTGCAACACGTAGCGAGATATTCACTAATCTGGCAGCTTTTAAAATGCAATATACGGCGGCCTTGAGCACTTTACTTTCTGACCCGAACATCAAAGGCGTTGTGGCCAATATCCCTGATGTAACAGGCATTCCCTATTTCACGACTGTTCCTTATAATGCCATCACCTTGGATCAGGAAAAAGTAGATGCCCTGAATGCTGGATATGCGGATTTTAATCATGGGATAGAACTTTATAATACAGGAGCATTATCTGGAGGCGTTATTCCTAATCCTCTTCGTCCAAAAATCTCGTTTGAAGTAGGTGACAACCCTATTGTAATAGTAGATAACGATTTGGCTGATTTATCCGCTTTTCAAATTCCCAGCATGAGGCAAATGGAAGAAGGAGAGCTGGTAGTACTTACTGCTGCCACGGTATTGCCTACTGGTGTAGGCAGCCAATCTCCCGCTCCAGATAACTTGATTCTAACGAAAAACGAACTCGATGAAATTAGTGGGCGGATAAATGCTTTCAATGCCGCCATTGAAGACATTGTTAATGAAATTGCTGCCGATAGGGTAGCAATAGTGGACATCAATACCGCTTTTAAGCAATTGGCTGCTGGCGGGGCATTTCAAGATGGTGTATTGCTTACCGCCGAGCTGGCGCCTCCCTTTGGGGCATTTTCTGAAGATGGTGTGCACCCCAATACTAGAGGTTATGCTTTTACGGCAAACATATTCATAGAGGCTATTAATGAAAAATTTGGGGCGAAAGTACCAAAGATCAATATAGCGGCCTATGCTGGAACAGGATTGCCAACACCCTAACCAAGTTAAAGAAGGTGTACATAACTATGAGTGGCTCATGTATGCCTTCTTTAATTTTCCTTGTACGCCAGGAGCATATTATATGTTTGGCGATTCTGCTTCAAAACCTTTTAATATTTCCCTTAAAAGTGTAAATTGTAATCCGTGTGTATGGAGAATTTATACCTATGCTGATGCCGAAGAAGTTTACGATCTTACCTGTTTTAATGCTTTTTGTTGTTTTGGCAAGACTTCCTTTGTTTGCGGTTGTCATCAGCCTCGATCAATACAAGTTTTCGCTACTGGACATGAATGATGGCTTGTCTAACAACCAAATCAAATGTTTTTTAAAGGACAGCCACGGGTTTCTGTGGATAGGTACGATGTCCGGCCTTAATCGTTATGATGGTTATGAAATAAGAGAATTCAAGTATGACTCTAAAGACACTGCTTCCATTGTAGGCAACACCATCTTAAAGTTGTTTGAAGATCCAGAAAGGAATATATGGGTTCAAACCAATTATGGATATAGCATATATAGCCATGCCACAGGAAAGTTTTCTAGCAACAGGGAAATCTTTTTGAAAAAATATAATCTTCCGAGTGTCGATATAGAAAATATTGTCCAAGATCATGAAGGCAATTTTTGGTTTATCAATACCGGTCATGGGATTACCAAGTATGATCCCAACACCTTAACCTCTATTACGCTCCAGCATGCTTCATCAGATACATATTCATTGAGCACCAATAATATTTCTGCTGTTGCTCCCAACGCACAAGGGGATATTTGGGTAGCCCATCGCAATGGAATCCTGGAAAGACTTGACGGAGAAACATTGCTTGTAGAAGAACGGAATCGAACGATCTATGATAAATTCAAATCCGAGCTGTTTTATGATTTACTGGTGGATAGCGAAGATGATGTGTGGATCTACCTGCCTTTTGATAGTCGCGGGCTTTTTCTGTATATGCCAGATGAAAAGGAAACCCACTATTTTTACAAGGGGGCGCATCATTATGGATTGAACCATGACCTAGCCAGAGGACTAGTGGAAGTCAGGCCAGGCATTATATGGGCAGGGATGGATCATGGCGGCATTAATATGATTGATAAACAGTCCTTTGCTGTTCAATATATCCAGCATGACGATGAAGTGGCAAAGAGCCTTGCGCACAACAGCATCAATGCTATGTATAAAGATAATGAGGGAATCGTATGGGTAGGGACAGTAAAAAATGGGGTCAACTACTATCATGAGAATATCATGCGTTTTCCTCATTTCAAACATCACAAATCCATTAAGGGAAGTCTTCCTTATGATGATATCAATGCTTTTGTAGAAGACGAAAACGGAAACCTATGGGTCGGCACAAATGGTCATGGGTTGCTTTATTGGAATAGAGCAACGGGGGAGTATATTCAATATAAACATGATCCGAAAGACAAGAACAGTCTGAGCAGTGACATCATTGTAAGCATGTACATGGATAAGCAGAAAAACCTGTGGATCGGTACCTATCTAGATGGTTTGAATAAGTTTGATGGGCATAAGTTTACTGTTTACAAAAACGATCCTGATAACAAAAATTCGGTGGCCGACAATAGTATCTGGGAGATTTTTGAAGACTCTAAAGGGAACTTATGGGTTGGTACGTTAAGTAAAGGGGTGGAGCTTTTTGATGTAGAAAAGGAGGAGTTCCGTCATTTTCCTGAGGGCAACAGCAAAATACCCATTCACTGCAATTATATTTCTGCATTTGCTGAAGACCGTCATGGTAATATATGGATCGGTGGTGGATATGGAGTAGATGTAATTAATTTGGAGAAAGGCGAATCGACTTATTTTTCTCATGATCCGAAGGACCCTCGAAGCTTGGTCACAAATGATATCCTTTATATTTTGAACGATAATCAAGATAGGATATGGATCGGAACCTCCGATGGACTAAGTCTATACAGTGAAAAAGACAGTACTTTCTTTAACATTAAACAAGAGGATGGGCTGCCCAATAGTACTGTTATTGCCGTTTTAGAAGATGACAATGGCCATCTTTGGCTAAGTACCTCCAATGGCCTTTCGAATCTTATATTAGATAGGGAAGCTACAAATGATGAGGATATTATTGTTTCATTTAGGAATTACGATGAGCAAGATGGGTTGCAGTCTAAGGCTTTCAATGGTAATTCAGCCTGCAAGCTGAGCAGTGGAGAGCTTGTATTTGGTGGAGCGAAGGGCATTAATCTATTTCATCCAAATGATTTAAGTCGAAATGATGCAGCCCCCGAAGTGGTATTTACCGATTTTCAATTATTCAACAAGAGCGTGGCACCAGGCGAGAAAATAAATGGACGCGTGCTTTTAGACAAGTCGGTACTGAAAAGTGAAACGCTCACGTTGAAGCATGATGAAAATGTGTTTTCAATCCAATTTGCTGCATTAAACTTCCTGCATTCGGATAAAAACAGTTATAAATACAAACTTGAAGGTTTTGATAAAGATTGGCTGACAGCGGATAAGAATGCAAGAAAGGTTACTTATACCAACCTCGATCCAGGTACTTATAAGTTTAAGGTAATTGCTGCCAATAATGATGGTGTATGGAATGAGCAGGGTGCTGAATTAGCCATCACCGTTTTAGCACCTTTTTGGAAAACGCCTCTAGCATATTTCCTATATGGTATATTGATAATAGTAGTTTTGTTTTTTGTGAGGCGGTTTCTGATTAATAGAGAAAGACTTAATTTTCAAATTGAGCAAGAAAGGCGGGATGCTCGTAAAATGCATGAGCTTGATCTGATGAAGATTCGTTTTTTTACGAATGTGAGTCATGAGTTCCGAACACCACTTTCCCTCATTTTGGCCCCAATAGAAAAACTGTTGAAACAAGGTAATGATACCGATCATTACAATCAGTATCAAATGATTCACAGAAATGCCAAGAGGTTACTTAATCTTGTGAATCAACTATTAGACTTCCGAAAATTGGAGGTAGAAGGCATGCGTTTGCACCTATCCCAGGGTAATATTGTCAACTTTCTAGAGGAAACAGTGCTTTCATTTTCTGATCTCTCAGAAAAGAAGAATATTGCTTTGTCTTTTGCGCCTGGGATTCCTGCCTTATATGCCTCATTTGACACGGATAAATTGGAGAAAATAATGTTCAATTTATTGTCCAACGCCTTTAAGTTTACGCCAGAAAATGGTAAGATCAGTGTTGAGGTGGAATGTTTTGATAGCGATTCTTCATCAGAAGGGCTCAAAATTTTAGAAGTGAAGGTACGTGACACCGGCATTGGTTTATCTAAGGATAAACAAGAAAGAATATTCGAACGATTTTTTAGAAATGATGTCCCCGACAGCATGGTAAATCAAGGTAGCGGCATCGGGCTTTCCATTACCAAAGAGTTTGTCAAAATACATGGAGGCGAGATCACTGTTGAGAGTGAACTTGGCAAAGGAAGTTGCTTTATAGTTACCTTGCCGATTCAAGAAGTTGCAATACCCTTGCAGAATAAAAGCATTGAGTTGCCTGAGGTTCAGCGTAAGGAAGTGCTGAAAGCCCCTGAGAATATTATTGTTGGGTTAGAGAAAGCTCCCTTATTGCTTTTGGTAGAAGACAATATCGATTTCAGGTTTTATTTGAAAGACAATCTGCGTGCCCATTTTTCTATTATAGAGGCACAAAATGGGCAGGTGGGCTGGCAGAAAGCTTTGTCCCACATGCCCGATCTTATCGTGAGCGACTTGATGATGCCTGAAATGGATGGCATAACGCTGTGTAAAAAAATAAAAGGAGATACTAGAACTTCACATATTCCTTTGGTGCTACTTACGGCTAACGCTACTGATGAACAAAGACTAAAGGGGTTGCGAATTGGAGCCAATGATTATATTACAAAGCCCTTCAATTTTGAGATACTGCTTACAAGAATAGAAAATATTATAGAGCAGCGTCAAGCTTTGCAAAAAGTATTAGAAAAGAAAATAAGTGTACAGACCAGCAAAGTGGAAATAGTATCGATGGATGATAAGCTAATTCAAAAAGCCATAAAGATTGTTGAGGATAATCTCTCCAATGCCGATTTTACCGTTGAAGACCTGAGCAAGGAAGTAGGAATGAGCAGGGTGCATCTATATAAGAAGTTGGTGGCACTTACAGGAAAGTCCCCAGTCGAATTTATTCGGAACATAAGATTGCAAAGAGCGGCGCAGTTCCTTGAGAAGAGCCAGCTTACAGTTTCTGAGGTAGCCTACAAGGTGGGATTTAATAATAGAAAATACTTTAGTAAATACTTCAGGAATGAATTCAATATGCTGCCTTCTGCTTATGCAGCGGCCAAGCAAAAGGAGTTTCTTTAACACACAAAGATGCAGAATTATTAGGTCAAGGCGATATAAAGACATGCTTTGATAACGAGTTAACATTTGATTCACCCATTAGAAACATTTGGTACCTCTCTCTTATCGATCAACCTCATATATTTGACTGCAAACGTTTTCAGTAATTATTTTATAACATGAATAGCTGTTAAACAAAAATTGTATTATTCCAAATTAATTAATTAGAACCAAATCTAAACTTTATGAAAAAACTATTACTAGCATGCTTATTATGGGTATGGCTGATACCGGCAGCGATGGCCCAACAGCAAGTTTCCGGTAAAGTCACTGATTATTCAAATGGAGAACCACTTCCCGGCGTGAATATCCTTGTAAAAGGTACTACGACAGGCACTATCTCCGACATAGATGGGAACTATAGCATGGGAGTTTCGGGTAGCGATGCTGTGCTGATATTCTCCTTTATAGGGTATGAAACCTTTGAGGTGGCAGTTGGGTCACAGCGAACCATTAACGCCCAGCTTATGCCAGACTTGACAACGTTGGATGAG
>CAYTTV010000057.1:9688-20570 GCA_964440915.1 uncultured Roseivirgaceae bacterium | reverse complement strand
AGGATTTATCAAAGGGCAATTTCAACCTGCATAAAACATTCCTTGATGGATTGCTGGCGGTGAGCCCTGAGGTCAGGGAATATAAAAAAGTAGCCGGTATAATTAACTATCAGCTGATCCTGATCGAAGAATATAAAACCGCTATTGGGCGCTTCAGACAAAGTGGCAACTTTAGCCCAGAGGAACTTGGTTACCTGGCAAGTGTATATGACAAGCTATTTGAGCAAAGCCTGGACAACCTCAATGACTTGACGAATGTAATCACGGCAGGCAAACTTCGGATGTCAGACGATGAACGACTACAGGCAATAGACAATATATATTTGGACATGCAGGACAAATTGTTGTTCCTACGGCATTTCAACAACAATGCAACAATACTGGCAGTACAAAAGGCCAGGGATAACAATGATGCACTTACAATCAAAGAGATTTATGGGCTAACCTATTAAACAATTGATTATGGCAAAGTGGAGAAGTGTTGCTTTTATGGCAGCAGTGGGAATGGTGCTGCCGCAGATGGCTTTTGCGCAAGGAATTGCAGATGAAATGAATGGCCTTCAAAGTGTTTTGGGCCAACTTTACGATGAGATGATGCCCCTGTGCAGTAAGCTTATGGGGATAGGGCAAGGAATAGCAGGCTTTGCTGCAATCTGGTATATCGCTTCAAGGGTTTGGCACCATATTGCCAATGCAGAGCCAATAGATTTTTATCCCTTATTCAGACCGTTCGTAATTGGGTTTGCCATAATGATCTTTCCTTCGGTATTGGCAATGGTCAATGGGATAATGGAACCAACGGTTACCGCAACTGCCGAAATGGTGAAAGGTTCAGACAAGGCCATTGCGTATTTATTGAAACAGAAAGAAGCAGCTATTAAAAAATCCAGCGCTTGGCAAATGTACATAGGTGAATCAGGAAGTGGGGACAGGGACAGATGGTATAAATATACCTACGACAACAGGGACCCTTCTGGGGAAAGCATATTTGAAAGCATAGGGAACGATATCAAGTTTGCCATGTCAAAGGCTTCCTATAATTTCCGTAATTCCATCAAAGAATGGATGAGCGAAGTACTGGGGATATTGTTTGAGGCGGCAGCGCTTTGTATCAACACGCTCAGGACCTTTCAATTGGTGGTGCTTTCAATACTGGGGCCGCTTGTCTTTGGGATTGCTGTATTTGATGGTTTCCAGCACACCCTTACTGTCTGGTTTGCCCGCTATATCAATATTTTTCTTTGGCTACCTGTTGCCAATATCTTCGGGTCCATACTGGGGAAGGTACAGGAAAAGATGCTTGAAATGGATATCTCACAGGTCGAGGGATATGGCGACACCTTTTTCAGTTCAACGGACATGGCTTATCTCGTCTTTATGGTAATAGGTATCGTGGGCTATTTCACTGTCCCGTCCGTGGCCAATTACATCGTGCATGCTGGCGGTGGAAGTGCCTTGGGCCATAAAGTCACCAGCTTGTTCAGCAGCTCGTCAAGGAGTGTTGTCAGCACAGCGACTGCCGGGGCAGGTATGGCAGCAGGTGCGATGGGAAATGTGCCTGGTCGGATAGCGCAGAGTATGGCCGGGAACAGCATGCCAACTCCATCTTTCAAAGATGCCCCACGCCCCTCCTCAGGCTACATGGGGGACAAACTGAAAGGGAGTTCATGAAAATTAAGATTTTAAATCATCCACTTTTCAAAGTAAAGATTATGTTCAAACAAACAAAAAACATCGATACGGCTTTCCAGCATATCCGGGGCTTCAGCTTGCTGGTCATTGTTGGATCTGTCTTCCTTTGTTCCTTTTCATTGTATAAAAGCTATCGGCTCGTATCGGAGATGCAAAGCAAAATTTACATCTTGGCCAATGGCAAGGCATTGGAAGCTTATGCCTCCAACAGGAAAGACAATATCCCTGTAGAAGCACGTGACCATGTAAAAACTTTCCACCGGCTTTTTTTCACACTTGACCCTGATGACAAGGTGATAAAAGGGAATATCAACAAAGCTTTATACCTCGCCGATGCTTCAGCAAAAAGGGAATATGACAATCTTAAGGAAAGCGGATATTACTCCAATATCATCGCCGGAAATATCAGCCAGGAAATAACCATAGATAGCGTAGCAATAGAAACAAATGAATACCCCTACCCTTTCCGCTGCCACGCCAAGCAAAAGATTATCCGCACCACGAGTACCGTTTCCAGGAGCCTGATCACTGAAGGGTATTTGCGTAATGTATCCAGAAGTGACAACAATCCCCATGGATTCTTGATAGAACGATGGCGGGCGATTGAAAATAAGGACCTTAAAATCGAAAACCGTTAAACTATGTTGCTCAATTTCAATAAAAAGAACAGAACAGGTGGGGGCGTCAAAACAAAACCGATCTCCAGTAAAGGCAAGCTTATCCTGCTTATCATCTTTTGCCTCCTGTCAGGTACCATTGGCATTTATGTCGCCGATAGCTGTTTCTCTGGTAAGCGGGAATTGCCATTCCCGGCCAGCTCAATTAAAAAGCCAAAATATATCCATCTACAAGGCGAACCGACGGGCCCCACTGCAAGCATTAGCCGGGAAGAATACCTGCATATACAAAATTTCAAAAAGTATATGGATAGCATGGCCAAGACACCTTCCGGTAGAAGAACTTTTGATAGCATCATTACGGCCCGTCCAGGACTGATCGATAGCATTCTCCTTATTGAACACATTTATCTGTCACAAACAAAAGAATAATACAATGGAACCACAAACACAGAATTTAAAATTTCAAAGGCAGCGAAGATTCCTGATGGTAGTGCCTCTATTGGTGCTCCCCTTCATCACGGCTATGTTTTGGGCCCTTGGGGGTGGAAAAGCCAGTGATGTTGGTACCCAAACACAAATGCAGAAAGGATTTAACACGGACTTGCCCGATCCCTTTTTGCAAGAAGACAAAGCATTGGATAAGCTTAGTTACTATGAAATGGCAGCATCAGATTCAGCAAGAATGGAAAAGCTCATTAAAAAAGATCCTTATTATAGCCAACTGGCTGCTTCCAATAATGATGATCAGGAGTTGACCAGTTCTACTGAAAATGAATTAAAGTATAAAAGCAGCGGGATAAGCCAAACCGCCACAACACCTATAACCGCACCAAACTATACTGACCCTAATGAAGCAAAGGTATATGAGAAGCTGGAACAGCTGAACAAGGCATTGAATGAATCCTCTCCAATACCGATATCCCAAGAAATATCCAATGGGCACTTGGCCTACTCCTCTCCTGGTAACGGAAGTGTTAATGGACCTGATATTGAACGTCTGGAACAGATGATGCAGGAACTGGATCAACCTGAGGGTGAAGATCCGGAGTTGCAACAATTAAATGGCATGCTTGAAAAAATACTCGACATTCAGCATCCCGATCGTGTGCAAGAAAAGCTCAGGCAACTATCGGCAGAAAGAAAGGGCGAAGTTTACGCAGTGTCCTTGAACAGTTCGACAGACCTGGTTTCTTTGATTGACCAAGGTTCAATTACAAATGAAGATGTTGACCACCTCTTCCCTTTATCCGAGCAAAACAATGCATTTTATTCCTTCGATGATTTGAAGTCATCAAGCGAAGCAGCCAATGCCATTGCAGCGGTCATCCATGAAACCCAAACATTGTCAAACGGTTCCACTGTAAAGCTCCGTCTCGTCAATGACGTCTATATCAATGGTGTACTCGTACCAAAAGATAATTTTTTGTTTGGTACAGCATCCTTGAATGGCGAACGGCTCAATATTAAAATCAACAGCATTCGCTATGGGAATTCACTTTTCCCTGTAGCACTTTCTGTATATGATATGGATGGCCTCGATGGAATTTATATCCCTGGTGCGATCACAAGGGACGCTGCCAAGCAATCCACCGACCGTGCCCTGCAAAGTATTGGACTGACCACCTTGGACCCTACCCTGGGGGCCCAGGCAGCGGGTGCCGGAATAGAAACCGCACAAAACTTGTTGAGCAAAAAAATAAAACTGGTAAAGGTGACAGTGAAAGCCGGATATAAGGTGCTATTGCTCGATGAAAAACAAAATCTCTAAATCAATTAATGGATCTAAAATTCCACGCATATGAAAAAGTTAAATACAGTGATGGCTATAGGAATCTTACTTGTTTTAACAAATAACCATGCCTTTTCACAAGATGGAATTAGAATGAAGGTTATTGAACCTTATCATTTGGGCATAACCTATTTCAAAACAAGTAACCTGGTCTTTCCCTATACCATTGTCAGTGTTGACAGGGGCAGTAAAGATGTCCTTGTCCAACAAGCTAAGGGTGTTGAAAACATATTGCAGGTAAAGGCAGGAAAAGAAGATTTCGAAGAGACCAACCTTACCGTAATAACGGCCGATGGCCATTTGTATTCATATATCTTGCATTATACGGACCACCCATCAGCTTTAAATATTCAGTTTACTGCTGACAAGTTAAGGGATCCGGATGCTTTATTTTCAATAGGGCCCACAAATGAGGCGGAATTGCAAGCAGATGCCGGACGTATTGTTGGTAAAAAAAGGACCATACGTGGCATAAAGGATAAAAAACAGGGTATGCAGTTGAGCTTAAATGGCTTGTTCATCCGGGACAATATTATGTATTATCAGATTAAGCTGGAGAATGGTTCGGATATCAATTATGACATAGACCAGCTCCGTTTCTTCATCAGTGATCAAGTAAGATCTAAACGCACCGCTACACAGGAACTCGAAATCAAACCATTGTATGTTCACCAAGATACGGTGACTGTAAAGGGACAAAGGGAACATACCTTCGTATTTTCCCTACCCAAATTTACCATCCCTGACAATAAGCAGCTCATTGTCCAGGTCATGGAAAAAAATGGAGGCAGGCATTTGGAATTAAAAGTCAAGAACAGGGCAATTGTCCGGGCGAAGGCTCTAAGTGACAAAAGGTAAATGTCATGGCCAGGCAACATTTTACATTAAATACCTCCAAAACAAATCCAGATGCCAATGGACTGTACAGTCCAGATGGAAATGCTTTTACTGATGCTTTGATAGCGCATATAGAAAAACAACAATCATTAAACACTCAAAAAACATATATCATGAACCAGAAAAATTTTGAATACCTGAAAGATCAGGTAAAGTTTACGGGCTTCGGAGAGGGCCTGGAAAATGAATTGAAAGAAAGGATGCAGAAGCAGACACCAAAATTTTTGCTCCTCCATGAAGGGAGTTTTGGAAAGGACGAAACCATTTCCACATTACATTTCAGGAAGTCCGACCAGAGCGACATGTATTTCTTCAATAAGTACGACCTGACATTGAAGCAGGAAAACAAACCTGAAGCCCTGACACAGACCTTTTACCTCAACAAAGGCAACAGCATAACTTTAAAGGAAGCTTATAATTTAATGAACGGGAGGGCGGTAAACAAAGACTTGACAAATAAGGAAGGCCAGGTCTATAATGCATGGATCCAGCTTGACATGAAGAACAGCGACAAAAATGGCAATTTCAAAATAAAGCAGTTTCACCAGAATTATGGGTTTGACTTAGAAAAGACATTGTCCAAATTGTCCATAAAAGAGCTTTCCAATGAGAATGATAAGACTGCACTTTTAAACTCTCTACAAAAGGGCAACAAACAAGCCGTCACCTTCTCTCAAAACGGAAATGAACAGCGCCAATATATTGAGGCAAACCCTCAATTTAAATCCATTAACATTTATGATACCAATATGAACAAGCAAGGGAGCAGGCAAATTAAGGAGGAGAAGCAAGAGAAGATCCAAATTGTAAAACAAAGCGAAGATACAGATAATACCGAGATCGATACCCCGCAATTAGGTAAGAAGAAAAGACGAAGAAAAAGCCAATCCATCGCTTGATAAGGAGATAATAGCAATGCTGTATGGATACCTTGCAACCATTATCTGATTTTTTTATGGCAATTGAAAAAGATCCGAGAATTAGTATCACGCACATTGGCATCTATGCAGCATTGCTTCAATATTGGAAGGAGCAAAACTATATTAACCCGGTGCAAGTCTTTAGCTACCAGATTATGCGCATAGCAAAGATTTCAGCCAGTGCCACCTACCATAAAAGCATCCGGGATTTGAGTGATTTTGGCTATATTAAATATGAGCCATCGTTTAAAAGGAACCAGGGAAGCAAGATTTACTTCCCGACAGTAACAATATAAGTAAGCAGGAGGAAGTGGAGATGAATTTTGAAGAGATTATTGAAAATACTATCAGGAAGGTGGTCAGGGAAGAATTGGCCAGACACAAAAATGATATTGTCACTGCCCAACCCAGTAAAAACGATAATTCCAAATATGGTGACGTAGGATGGCTCTGCAAATTCCTAGGAGTAGAAAAACAAACAGTTTACGGCTATAACAGTGCTCGTAAGTATCCATTTACTAAAAAGGGCAAGAAAGTTATGTATAATAAAGAAGAGATAAAGAAATTAATAGAAAGCAATCGCATTCAATCAGCTGATGAAATAAAAAAACATGCTTTTCAGGATTTCACAAAGCACCGGACTAAAAAAGCTGGTTAGTCCAGTCCTTCCATTTTTAACCATTTTTTTAACCATACTTTTTACCCACACTTTAAGGTTGCAACAACCTTAGCTTACCCCAATTCTTTTACAGATTTACCTCTTATTTTCCTTACCATATTAGATAACAATAAAAGTAAAGCAACGAACGCTATTTTTTGAGTGCGAAAAATGGTTAAAAAAATGGTAAACAAAATAAAAAAGGGGCTACATATAAATGTAACCCCTTGATTTTCAAGAGCCCCCTGCCGGGATCGAACCAGCGACCTACTGATTACAAGTCAGTTGCTCTACCAGCTGAGCTAAGGAGGCTTCAAGAAGTTTATTAAGGTCTTTCCCTTAATTCGAGTGCAAATATATAGTGCTATTGGTTAATTGCAAACTATGCATGTATATTTTTTTATAGCATTATAGGCCATTATTCAAAAGCACCTGACTATCATATGTTTCGGATGACATGTAATTGCTCTTTTAATTCTTCAAGTTCTGCTTTTGCCTTCTTTATCTTGATGTCGAAGTCTTCTTTTAGCTTATCAGCAGTCTTTGAATTGGCAAAAAACTCAAGATTATTCTTCCAAAGCACAATATCGTTCTCCAGATTGTTGATGTGCTTTCGGATCTCTCCTTCTTTTTGATGCAGCTTTCTATTGGCATTCGGACTGTTTTTTAGCTTGCTAAACTTGATCGTCAGTTTGATATTGTGCTTTTCTTCTTCGTTGAGGTCTGCCGCTTCTTCCAGGAACTTGTTTACAGCCTCGTTAAACCGGTTCTGAATAGGTTTTATAGCGTTCCTAGGCACAAAGCCTATCGCCTGATATTCGTCAAACAGTACCTCCAGTTTGTCGACATCACTCGACTTCTCTTCGGCAAGCTTTTCAATAGCCTCACAGATGGCTGTCTTCTTGGCCAGATTTTCTTCAAATTCCTTATTGACTTCTTTGTTTTTAGCCCTTTTTTGTTCGAAAAAATGATCACAAGCTTTTTTGAACTGAGCAAATATCGAGTTTCTGAATTTTTCGGGCACGGGGCCAATGGCCCTCCATTCCGTTTGGAGCTTCTTCAAAGCCTCTGCTGTCTTATCCCAATCTTGACTATCCTTAAGAGCCTCAGCTTCCTGCACCAATGCCTCTTTCTTTTTAAGATTCTCATCTCTTTGCCCTTCCAGCTTTTTGAAGAAAGTATTTTTATTGGCAAAAAAGCCCTTAAACCCTCCCCAAAAATGCTTATTTATAGATTTGGCTTTGTCTTTTGGCAAACCTCCAATGGCTTCCCACTTCTTCTGCAATGCCAAAATCTCCTTAGTTTTCTCATTCCACTCGTTTATCCTATCCGAATCAAATGTCAAGAATGCCTGCACTTCATCGCCCAACACTTTTTTAGCGATCATGTTCTCATGCAGCTCCCCTTTTAGCTTATCGATAAACTCCCGTCTCCTATCATACAATGTATCAGATGCTGCTTTGAAACGCTGCCATAGAGCTTCTTGGTCTTCCTGTGGCACTGGCCCGATATGGCGAAACTCCTCATGCAATTCATTCAGCTCCTTAATCGCATTCTTCAGGTTGGTTTCTTCCTGTAATTTTTCAGCGCGCTCACATAATTCTAGTTTTGCTTCTAAGTTCTTCTTACGATCCAGTTCTTTTAGTTCAAAATAGATACTCCTATTATCATAGAACCGGTCTAATAGGGCATTGTAATTAGCCCACAATGTCTTTACTTGGCCTGAAGGGATCTGCCCTATTTTCTTCCACTCACTTTGAATCTTCTTCAGCGCATCCAAGCTAGCAGTAGTTTCTTCATCATCCACTAACTTACGCAACTGCTCCAACAATTGGTTTTTGGCAGTAAGGTTATCATCCTTCTGCTTTTCGATATTGGCAAAATGCTTGCTCCTTCTCTCCTTAAGCAATCCATAATCTGCATCGAATTTAATATCAAGTTCATCAGACTTATATGCAAAATCAGCTTCATCACCGCCATCTGCTATAAACTTCTCAAGGGCTTTTGCTCGTTCTGCATCCCTCAGCTCGTCATAGTGAGGCTTCACTTCCTTAAGCACCCTTTCTATTTTATTAATATTATCTTCTTTGGTAAGTGTTGCCAATACGCCTACCAATTGCTTCTTATTATAGTTAGAATAGTCTTCTTGTTGATCCTCTTCATCATGCTCATCACTATCCTCTTTCTCGGAGTTGGGCTCCTCTATAGTTTTTTCATCCAGTTTTTGTGTAGGCAATGGATCGTCTTCAGCAATAGGTTCTGCTGCAGGTGTTTTAGCATCGTCCTTTTGGTTTGCTAGCCCCGCTGGCTCATTTTCTTCTAATGGCGCAAGATCAGACGCTGTTGGCAACGCTGCCTCAGGAGATGTTTCTTCTATTGTAGCTTCACTTGGTGCAATTTCAGTGCTTTCTTCCCCTACCGTCTCATCTCCAAGGTCGGAAGCTTTACCTTCTAAGTCTTGCTCCTTTGGGTTGTTTTCCTCAGAAACCTCCGTATTGTCCATTGCGTTTTTTATCTCATCTGCCTTTTGCTCAGATGCACCGGATATGTCTTTTTCAATCTCCATAATTCCAAAATTAACACAAAAACCTGTATAACAACTATAACAAAATTAACAAAATCCTTTAATTAAGCCTTGGATCGGTAGGATAATTTGAAATCATCTTGTATTTCCCGCCCATCTCTTTTAAGACATCTCTCCATAGGCTTTTTGGATCTTTGTCAAAGACCTGGTCAGGAGTGACCGATTTGTGAACGATCCATGATTTATCATTGATTTCGTTAATTAACTGGCCTTCTCCCCAACCCGAATAACCAAGAAAAAAGGCCACATCCTTTTCGTCTACTTGCCCTTGGTTTATCAAAATCTTCAATTGCTCAAAATTTCCTCCCCATTGCACCTCATTGTTGATAGGCTCACCTCCTTCCAGCCTATCTCCTATTCTATGGAGAAAGTGTAAAGTGTCCTGTTGAACAGGTCCTCCAATGTATATAGAAGCATCAAATCCGTCAATGTCCTCCATAACATCTTGCAGTTTCAACAATGATGGCTTATTGAGTACAAATCCAAAAGATCCTTGCTCATTATGCTCGCAGACCAATATCACCGTTCTTTCAAAATTCGGATCGGGTAAGAATGGCTCCGAAATCATCAAATCTCCTTTCTGAGGGATCATGCTATCGAAATTTCCGTAATATTCCATGGCTATCCTTTTTTAGTACAGTGCTATATTCCATCTATGATTTCATTCCATTAGCACCATCAATTTTTTATAACTTTCTTTTCCTCAATGTAGTTTAGGCCAGTTCATAAAGTATTCAACTGCGTCGGAAATATCTTCCCTTTCTATTATATTACTCCATCGTTACCATTATGGACCATAATCTTATACAGAGCCGATAAAAGCATTTCTAAATACATTGAGTTTCAAGAATAAGGAATTTATAAGCCTTTGCAAAGGCACATACAGGTTTAATTCCTATTTTTGAAAAAAGATTTTCTATGCAACACGAAATAGCAGACCTTAGGAAGGAGTATACAAAGCTCAATCTGAACAAAGGTAAACTTGAGGATGATCCATTCATGCAATTTTTGGTTTGGTTTGACGAAGCGCAAAAGGCTGGGACCACAGAGCCAAATGCCATGGTATTGTCTACCGCCTCTCACAGTGGACGACCATCGTCCCGAATAGTGCTCCTAAAAGGTATAGAAAACCAAACCTTTCAATTTTTCACCAACTACAATAGCCGTAAGGGTAAAGAAATGGAAGAAAACCCTTATGTCTCATTGAACTTCTTTTGGGAAAAACTGGAAAGACAGGTCAGGATTGAAGGCAAGGTTGAGAAAGCGACAGAGGCCATATCGGACGAGTATTTCCATAGTCGCCCCATAGGCAGCCAAATTGGCGCATGGGCCTCTCCCCAAAGTGAGGCTATTGAGAATAGAGAAGTGATCGAAGCCCGACAAAAGCAATTTGAAGAAAAATTCAAAGGGAGCAGCACGATCCCACGTCCTCCACACTGGGGCGGGTATAATGTCATCCCTGAAAGATTTGAGTTTTGGCAAGGAAGGCAAAATAGGTTGCATGACCGATTTGTCTATACCAAGAGTAAGGATATTTGGAAGCTGTCGAGATTGGCGCCGTAATTTTAATTACGTTTAGGGAATGAAGTAAAAGAGTAGGCATTAGGCAAAGGAATGGACTTTAGACATCAGACTTTAGACACAGGAAATAAGATAATAGACAAAAACCATTATCCCATTCTTACATTCGTTTATTCTGTTGTTCTATCATTTCCGAATACA
>CAYTTV010000057.1:2637-9588 GCA_964440915.1 uncultured Roseivirgaceae bacterium | reverse complement strand
AGGACAGTAGAATAAAAAAGCATTAATCATGGAGATCCTGCCAACCACCGGATCTTTTGAAAGTGAAGAGATCTCATGGCTTGGTGATAATGAAATAATATTGAATTTTTAACTGGGAACTAAAAAGCCTGAAGGGCTTCAATACGAATAACTCCAAAGGAAAACCGAGAACAACCCCAAAGGGGTTGAACTTCAACTCCTACAGTTCGAACAGGATTTCAATCGTAAATCTTAGGTCTTGAATTATTGTTCGAAGAGAAAGCAAGTAGACAACATTTAGTCATTCCATCAATCTATTACTCAATCATTCCTAATTGACCCCCAATCCCTATATCGCATCATAAATTACCTGCTGGATATTAGTGCGGATATTTTGCTGGAACAGTAAAGTATTCTCGCGTGTCGGATACACCCTATTGGATAAGAACACATATATGAGATTGAATTTAGGGTCTACCCACGCATAAGTACCTGTAAAACCAGAATGTCCATAGCTAACTTCCGAGGCACCCTTAGCTGTATTGCCATTCTCCACATACGGCACATTCGGCCTATCGAAACCCAAAGCCCTACGATTGCCTGTAAAGCAATATTGACAACGGGTAAACTCAGCTAACGTAGCACTATCAATATATTCAGTGCCGCCATACCGGCCATTCTGCACATACATTTGCAAGAGCTTGGTCAGGTCATTGGCATTGCCAAATAAGCCAGCGTGTCCCGATACGCCATCAAGCATGGCCGCCCCTTCGTCATGCACCCTTCCATGAATTTGAGCATGCCTAAATAAAGAATCATACTCTGTAGGCACTATGCGATATATAGGAAATTCTTGGTAGGCATTAAAAGTAAGCGTCCCAGCTCCCAGAGGACCGTAAAACGCTTCCTCCAAGTATTCCAAAAACGGTTTGCCACTCAACTGCTCCACTAAGCGTGGGTATAAATAAAATGACAAGTCAGAATACACATACTTTGGATCTTCACTAACCGGAGACTTGCGAATACTGCGGTATATTTTTTTATGATAGTTCCGGTTGAGATATAAATTGTCCGCCACTTTATAAGGAAACCTCTTAGACGAATCTTCCTTGAAAGTAAACCATTTGAAGCTCCCATTCTTTCTGACGGTATTTCTCCAAAATGGTATCCAAGCGCTCAGGCCGCCTTGGTGGGCAAGCACCTGCCGAAAGGTGATGTCTTTTTTATCTTTTTTTTTAAATTCCTTTAAATACTTGCTGAGAGGTTCGTCCAGATCAAACTTCCCTTCCGACTCCAGTTTCATCAGCGCAGGCAATGCAGCCGCCACTTTTGTAATGGAAGCCAAATCATACAAATCATCAGCATTCACATGCTGCATACTGTCATAGGTATGATAGCCGAAAGCTTTGTTGTATATCACCTGCCCATCTTTCGCTACCAAAATCACACAGCCTGGCATAGCAGCGTCCTTAATGGCTTTAGAAGCCAAGGTATCTATTTGGTTCAAGGCTAAGTGACCGATACCCACAGTTTCAGGCGGCGCATAACCGAGCCGAAAGCCACCTTTCGTCGATAGCCCATCCCCAGCCTTAAAATGCTCACTAGCAGAAACGGGCAATTTCCCTTGCATGGCCAACGCCCCAAAGATAGCCTGAGCAGCTACCTCCTGCTCCACTTGCCCATCTTGATAGGTCACCACAAGGGCATCTGCCTTGTCAAGATCTGGATATTTACTCAGCAGGTAGGCATTTCTGAATAACACCATGCCCACGTTCTTGCGGTTAGAAAGCCTTTTTATAAAGCTGGAAACATCAGCGCCTACCCCATAAGTTGTGCCAGGCCTCCTTTCCTGTCTATGCAGTGACACCAACACCAAGTTGTATTGGCTCAACTGCTTTTCTATAGCATTTACCTGCTCCTTGCTACTGTTATTGTCTATGATAAAATGAGTGGCTGAAACATACTTATCAACCGTTTTTTGGAAGTAATTCTTGCTTTTCGCTCCTATCGCAATGGTCGCTACCTTTAAAGTGTCAAGGCCTTTTACAGGAAACAACTGGTTTTTATTCCGCAACAGCGTCAGAGAAGCTGCCAGCAAACCCCTGTTCAGCAGCTTAGCGTCCTCAGTATTCAAGTCTGCCACCATATTGGCAGTATCTATCGGCTCAAATTCATGCACACTTGCCCACTCTTTGGCTTCCAATATCTTACGACATCTATCGTCAATCAGCTCTTGAGTTAATACACCTTGCTCAATGGCTTTTTTAATAGCAGTCACAGTCTTAGGAACATCCACCGGCATCAAGATCAGATCATTGCCAGCTAAAAGCACCTGCACATCTACTTCTCCAGGAGGCAACCTATCCGCTACCCCTTTCATGTTCATAGCATCCGTCGTGATCAGCCCCCTATACCCCATCTTTTCCTTCAGTAAACCGGTCACAATAGGCTTCGACAACGACGATACATGATTCTTTGTGGAATCCAGCGCAGGAATATTCAAATGACCCACCATCACACTTTTCACCCCTGCCTCAATCAATTTTCGGAAAGGATACAGCTCCAGCGAGTCTAGCCTATCCTTGTCATGCGTGATCACAGGAAGCGTATAGTGCGAGTCTTTATCCGTATCGCCATGACCTGGAAAGTGCTTGGCCGAGGCAATTACGCCATTATCCTGCATTCCACGCATGTACATGATCCCTTTAGCTGTCACATTTTCCCGATCTTCCCCAAAGGACCGGTAATTGATCACAGGGTTTCGGGGGTTATTATTGATGTCTATAACAGGCGCAAAATTCACATGAATCCCCACTCTTTTATGATGTTCAGCAATCACCTTCCCCATTTCATATATCAGCGAATCGTCCTGAATAGCCCCTAAGGTCATCTGATAAGGAAACCGCATCGTATTGTCCAGACGCATCTCCAAGCCCCATTCTCCATCCAGCGCGATCAACAAAGGCAACTTGCTTTCCGACTGATATCGGTTGGTCATTCTAGCCTGATCTACTGGATTTCCCTGGAAAAAAATAATACCGCCCACCTTATATTGCTCTATGAGCGCGGAAAGCTCATCTTCATGCGCCTTGTTTCTATTCGAGTACCCCGGCACCATAATCAACTGTCCTATCTTTTCATCCAATGTCAGCGTCTGAATCACCGAATCCGTCCACACGGTTTTAGGCAATTCAGGAGGAGGAGGTGCTTCCAGAGTTCGGTCACTCTGCCCCACGCAAAAAGTGTTCATGATAAAAAGCAGGAACAAGCTATAATAGTAATATGGCATAATCATCGTTTTATTCTTATGGTAATACAGCTATCATGCAAATTTCTTGTTACACAGATAGCCTTATTCAGTATCGCATTTATTAGTTGAGTTTTTATTTGGGCGGTGGCCGGGCTATCACTACAAGTCCGGCCTCCCGCGACCTGCCCGCTGCGGGCTTTCCGCTCTATCCCTACCGCTCCTACGTCTATCTAATCCCACTGCTCATTTTCCCCCCAATATCAAAATTTTATACCACAATAATATACAAATGCGCCATAAAAGTAATAATATTGGCCATCATCATTTCGCACCTTTTATTCGATTGCCTATGTCTAAAGTATTAAGCGGCCTCGACAATTTCAAATCGCAAACCGATCTTCATCAAAAACTAAAAGGAAATATTGGGTACCTGTGCCATAGTGCCTCCGTAGATCAAGACTTTCAGCATGGCATAATATCGATGGTCCGTATTTTTGGCAAACGGCTGACCAAGCTTTTTTCTCCCCAGCACGGCCTTGTTAGCGATGTGCAGGATAACATGGTAGAAACCGGCCATTCTATCCACCCTTATTTCCAGTTGCCGATCTATAGCTTGTATTCCGAAACCCGCAAGCCTACGCCAGAAATGCTTCAAGGCCTGGACCATGTCATCATAGACCTTCAAGACGTGGGCACCAGGATATACACCTATATCTATACCGCCACACTGATGATGGAGGCCTGTGCCCAAGCGGGTATTCCAGTGATTGTCCTGGATAGAGCCAACCCCATCAATGGCATGGCCATAGAAGGAAACATGCTTGACCCCAATTTCAGCTCCTTTGTGGGAAGGCATCCACTCCCCGTGAGGCATGGCCTGACGATAGGCGAAGTTGCCATCATGGCAAAAAAATACTGGGGCGCCGATTGTGATTTACAGGTGGTGCCCATGATCGGGTGGGAAAGATGGATGTCCTATGAGGATACCAACCTTCCTTGGGTTCTCCCCTCGCCCAACCTGCCTACCATTGAATCGGCCTACACTTTCGTAGGAACGGTGCTTTTCGAAGGCACCAACATATCGGAAGGACGTGGTACTACCAGAAGTCTGGAAATTGTCGGCCATCCCGAAATTGATCCTTACCAGCTTTTGGAAGAGCTTCAACCAACCTTAGCAGAAGGTGAGCTGGAAGGATTCGTGCTGAGGCCAATTAGTTTCTTGCCTACTTTTCAGAAACATCAAGGGATTCCCTGTGGTGGTTATCAAATTCATGTGATCGACAGGAGTAAATTCAGACCTTGGGCATTGTGCCAAGTGCTGTGTAAGGTATTTTACCATCATTTAGGAGATAAGTTCGCTTGGAAACAACCGCCTTATGAATACGAATATGAGAAAATGCCTGTAGACTTGATCAACGGTACGGACCAGCTCCGACACTGGGTGGAAAGTAATGGTAGTTTCAAAGACCTTATTTCAATCGAAAACAGTGGAAGGGCGGACTATATCCTCCAGAGAGAGAGCAATTTGCTATATAAACAATGAACCTATACTTAATCTACAACAACCTTTGTGCTATAATGCTTTTGGTCCACAAAGGCCTTCACAATATATAGGCCTGCAGGCAGATTCAACCGTACATCATGCTTACTCACGCCATGAGGGGCAAGGGCGGAATACACAATCTTTCCCTGCATGCCATACACTTGTACAGTTCCTCCTTTATTGATTGTCCTGCCAAAATTTAATGTAAAGTTGCCCTTTGAAGGATTGGGAAATACCTGAAATGTACCTTCGAGATTAACTTTTCCCGTACCTACTACCGTTTCGCTATCCATTATAAAAAAAGAGGGTGAAGCATTAAGTTGGGCCACATTCCCACTTACTTTTTGGCTCTTACCTGTCAAGGTGTAGTCCCAACCATATTGTCTAAAGCCATTGATTTCCCATGAGGCAGGAAAAGTATATTTCGCACTGCTGGTTTCTGAGTTATCAGTCTTTGTCTTGGCCCATAGCGCATAGATATATTCCCCGTCTTTGACAAAAGCAGCACCATCTACTGCATCAGGCAAGCTCAAGCCCCTTGTTCTATGCGGGGAAAATTTATATCCTTCCAGCATTTCCATAACATTACGAGAAGCTACTGCAGATTTATGTTCTTTCTGTTTAAAAGGTTTTGTTTCGCCTAGCCAAGGATAGAAGCCCATTACATCGTAAGGTCCATTTGCATCCTTTCCGTCTCTTAGGTTATAGGTATGAATCTGATCGATGCCTTCACTTTGGCCTTTGATAATGATTTTGGCCAAGTAGTTATATTGTGCTGCCTCAGAACCAATTTGCGTCGGTTCAAAAGACTTTCTGGGCACGTTGGTTTCAGTTACAATCACTCGCTTTTTAGGATAATCAATTCCATACCCATATTTTTCTAGGACTTCTTCTTTATTCCGTTTACTATTCAGAAACACTTCTACAGCTTTATCGGAATGTCGCATGGGCACCCATTTGCCATTTTTGTATTCTCTTGTGCCATGCATAGGGTAATTGTGGTAGCTCAGGCAGTCGAAATATGCGCCACCGGTAAGCGGATATTTGTTTGTCACCTTCCCCTTATCCGGATTATCGGTGTTCCTTAATACCGCGTCTAGAAAACTCTCATGGCCTATACCACCGATGCAAACGAAATCCTCTGGATCTACAAATTTGATTACCTCATAGGCAATTCTTAAAGCCCGGATATAATGTTGTATCGGAGCATTCAAATTATTCAGCTCACAAGGGGCAGGATCACGGTTCCACCAACTGTCAGCAACTTCTGGCCCTTGCCATCCCCTATCCGTCGAAGTGTAGTCAGGTTCGTTCCAAATTTCCCAGAATCGTACCATCGGGCCATAGAGCACAGCAGTTTGGTATACATAATGAGCAAATACATTGTTTTCATTTACAGGTGTACCATTTTTGCCATTATCCCATATAGGCTCATATAGGTTTTTGAACATTTTGGAAGAACCTTTTGCTGGGCAGTACACTGTTTTATCCAAATTTGCATCCGATGGGCCTTCTAGAAAAACGGTGAGTTCGCTCATATCGAGCTTAGCGGTATATTGCTTGAATGTTTCCACACGGATGTTATAGCCCCATCTTTCCAAAAAATGATTGGGTAAAGCCAATCGTAGGCTGTTGCATCCCGCTCCTGGCACGTTTTCAGATTCAGACCCTGCCGCCAATGTAGCCAAATCCAAATCTTTCCATTCGCCGATATGACCCCCTAAGTTTGTGCCCCATCGAAACCCGCTATTGTATTCAGGAACATGATCGTTGGCAGAAAAGTCAATTTGCCCGAATGCAGCGGACAATGAAATCAGAAACAAAAGGTTAAAAAATAAAGTCTTCATCGCTTAAACAATTCACTTGATTATAACACCTAATATCATAAAATTATTGTGACAATAAACATCTAAACACATGGAGCGGGTTTTTCACCATGCAAGTTTTAGGGAAAACATGAGAATATTTTAGTTCAAATTTAGAGATATCCGATAAGCTTGAGACGTGCTGCCCAAACACGGACGAATTGGCAGGGAAACACTACCAGCCCACCAAACTCTCATCAGTTGCCTCTGGATTGATCCAGAGGGTATGGATTGTCAGGATTACAAGGCTTTAGCCGAATCATTTTAACATCATCATGTCTCCTCGAATTAGGATTTGGCTAAGGCCGATTTAT
>CAYTTV010000057.1:0-2537 GCA_964440915.1 uncultured Roseivirgaceae bacterium | reverse complement strand
TCATTTTAACATCATCATGTCTCCTCGAATTAGGATTTGGCTAAGGCCGATTTATGGGTAATTCTTTTGGAATCGGCAAAGCCACATTCCTATTGATAAGGAGTCATTTTCATAATTACCAATTAATATGCAGCCAACAGGTAGCGAAGGTTGTTATTGAAAACATCAATAAATTGGCAAGAAGCTACCACTATCGTCCTTGAATCGCCATCAGTTGCCTCTGGATTTATCCAGAGGGCGTAGGATCAAAACTACAAGGCTTTAGCCGAATCTTTTTAACATGATGACCCTCCACAAATAGCTCTGATTGAGTTAAAACCGATTTATTGGTAATTCTTTTGGAATCGGCAAAACCACCAATTAAGCATTGAAATCTCCATTAACAATAAACTCTCTTTCGGTTTCATTGTAACACCTAGCGGAACCTTCAAGCCTGAAAGGCTTCAACACAAATAGCCCACAAAGACGTTTGAATCAAGTGAACCCTAAAGGGGTTCAACATGACCAATGAAAAATAAGACGGAGGATAATGTAATTGATGTGAAGCACGACAAGGTGCCTATTCTATCAATCAAACTATGAACCCTGTTTCGGCTAACGGAGCTGCGCCTCTGATGGAAGCGGTACCCCGCCATGGGGTGATTTTGCGGGTGGTGTGGAGTACAAGCGGACAGCAGGAAAAGGCGCCCAAACAAATCTTATTTCATTGTCGGATACTGTAAGAATAAACAGTTCTACATTGTTATATTGCAGTGAATGGTGTTAATTTATGCAACGAAATAAAAGAAGGCCTCGAAACACTGACATGACTATTCGGAAGATCCTTATTGCCAACAGGGGCGAAATCGCCTTGCGCATTATCCGCTCTGCAAAAGAGCTGGGCATAAAAACCGCAGCAGTATACAGCAGCGCAGACAGGAATGCGCCGCACGTAAAAAACGCTGATGAGGCCTTTTGCATAGGCCCGCCACCTTCGTCCGAATCCTATTTGATGGGTGACAAGATTATAGCAGCCGCTTTGGAACTCGGTGCGGATGCGATTCATCCAGGCTATGGTTTTTTGTCTGAAAATGCAGCTTTTGCCAGGAAAGTAAAGGAGGCTGGCCTGATTTTCATTGGGCCTTCTGCGGAAGCAATAGAGACCATGGGCGATAAGCTGGCTGCTAAGAAGGCCGTTTCAAAATACAATATCCCTATGGTGCCTGGCACCGATTCGGCCATTACCGATATGGAAGAGGCCAAAAAACTTGCCCGCAATATAGGCTATCCAATACTGATAAAAGCCAGTGCTGGTGGTGGCGGAAAGGGAATGCGTGTGGTAGCGCATGAAGGCGAATTTGAGGATCAGATGAACAGGGCTGTTTCGGAGGCGCGATCGGCCTTCGGCGACGGAGCTGTTTTTATAGAGAAGTATATTACTTCCCCACGGCATATCGAAATCCAAGTTTTGGGTGATCAGCATGGCAACATCCTTCACTTGTACGAAAGGGAATGCTCCATACAGCGTAGGCACCAAAAGGTGATAGAAGAAGCTCCCTCTGCGGTAGTGTCGCCAGCTATGCGTCAAGAAATGGGGGAAGCAGCCGTAAAGGTTGCCAAGGCTTGCAACTATTATGGTGCCGGTACGGTAGAGTTTATCGTAGATCAAAACCTGGATTTTTATTTCCTTGAAATGAACACCCGATTACAGGTGGAACACCCCGTAACGGAGGTTGTTACGGGTATTGACCTAGTAAAACAGCAGATCTATGTAGCTGAAGGCAAAGAACTGTCCTTTAAACAGGAAGAAATTCCTCTCCAAGGTCATGCTATTGAAGTGAGGGTTTATGCTGAGGATCCCAAAAATGAGTTTCTTCCTGATATCGGAATGTTATCTACTTATACCCGACCACAGGGTGCAGGTGTACGGGTGGATGACGGCTACGAGCAAGGCATGGAGATTCCGATATACTATGACCCTATGATTGCTAAGCTGATCACCTATGGGGCAGACCGGCAAGAGGCAATTGCACGAATGGTGCGGGCAATTGATGAGTATACTATTAGCGGCATTGAAACCACGCTCGAATTCTGCAAGTTTGTGATGCAACACGAGGCTTTTAGATCAGGTGATTTTGACACTAAATTTGTAGAAAAACATTTTTCGCCTGAAATGCTCCAGACAGGAGAAGATGCTAATGAAGAAGCGCTTGCAGCAGCATTGGCAATCTACATATACAAGAATGACAAACAAAGAACTACAGGAGACTCGCAAATAGTGACGAAGACAAGCAGGTGGAAGGAAAGAAGGTTTTGAAGGTAGACATAAGATTTCAGACACAAGACGCCAGACACAAGAGTTGGCGGTAGGCAATTGACAATAAGCAAGGATAAACCATCGCCGTCTTTGCGAACGGCGATTTTTACAGGACAAGAGAACGATGAACGCAGCAAGATAGGAATTCAGGAAAAGAATGGATCAAATGAAAGTGAAGCAATCTCGTGGATTGGGTGCGGTGCTTAAAAGGTTTCAGGCAGGGGAAGCTACAGTGGAAGAC
>CAYTTV010000056.1:13231-21193 GCA_964440915.1 uncultured Roseivirgaceae bacterium | reverse complement strand
AATGACTTTGTGGTATTTCGTTATGCCGATGTCTTATTGATGAAAGCAGAAGCCTTGGTCCGAAAAGGGGAGACAGCAGGAGTAGCCTTGGATTTGATCAATGAAGTTCGTGAGCGGGCTTTTGGAAATGCTGATCACAACCTTGCTACGGTCACCTTGAATGATATTTATGATGAGCGTGGAAGGGAGTTGGCCATGGAAATGACCAGAAGAATTGACATGATCAGGTTCGGGACTTTTTTGAATGCTAACGTATTCAAGCCTGCCAAAACAGGAGAGTCCTATAGGACCATTTTCCCGATTCCTACGGATGCCCTTGCAACCAATCCTAATTTAGATCAAAACGATGGCTATTAATTTGAGACTTATGAAAACCAAGCAAATAATATATAATTTATCTTATCTTCTTTTTTTGGGCGCTTTTGTCGGATTAATGACAGCCTGCGAGGATGATGAAATTGGTACGATAGATCGCTTTGAGCTGTCGTTAGGTAATGTACCCGATACGGTAAGCTGGGGGCGGGAAATCCCTTTGAAGATCATCGCTGCTAATGCGGAAAGAATAGAAGTTTCTTTGACCCAGGAAGGTGTCCCTAACGAACCTGTACACGAGCAGACCATAGAAGTTGAACCTGGAGTACTCATATACAACATCGCCATCAGCGTTCCGGCCGATGGCTCTTGGGAAGGTTTCTATGTGATAGACGTAGTGGCGCACAAAGGCAACGACATTTCTGTAGAAACCAGGACCCTCTACATCAAAGAAGGAGAAAGGGAGCTGTATCTGGTCGGAGGCTCATCTTCTGTCGGCTGGAATCCATCCGGCGGTGTTCAGTTGAACCGGCATGTAAAAGATGGCGATATCTTCCATGATATCTTTATATACCTCACAGTTGAAGGGGACGGATTTAAGGTACTGCCTTCGACTACTTCTGAATGGAATGGTGCCATTGGTTTAGCCGATGGAGCACTGACCGCTGAAGATGCTTCTGATAATTTTAAAGTAGAAGAAGACGGCTTTTATAGAGTAAGATTCATAGAAGACAACGCTGAGCAATTGGGCTTTTCAGGTTATGAAATTGTAAAATCAGATTGGGGCTTGATAGGTACGGCTACGCCTGGCGGATGGGACAATAGTTCTCCTATGACAGGTCCTGCCAGCAAAGGCGATTACAAGTGGACCATTAATATTAACCTGCTTCCCGGCGAATTTAAGTTCAGGGAAAATGATGATTGGGCAGTGAATGTTGGCGGTCCGATGGATAACCTGACATTTGATGGCGATAATCATACATTGGCTGCTGGCGGAAATTATACGATTACGTTGGATTTGAATCCTGCTGGTTATACTTTCTCAATTGAGTAGAGTGCTTTTAAGCGATGGCATCTTAATGAGATGTCATCGCTACAATAATATTTATGACCTAGAACTAAAAACTCTCAATATGAAATCAAATTACAATATTAATCTATTATATCTTCTGGCTTTCTTTGCGCTTGGGGCTTTGGCTTCATGCAGTGAGGATGAAGATGATTTGGTGCTGACCGAAAAGGTTACCCTCATGTTTACCTCACCTCTACCTAAAACCGTTGAGTTGGGCGAAAGCTTTACCGTAAGCTTTACTTCTAATGCAGACCAAATAGTGGCTGCCCTGGCCAGGAAAAGCAAACCGGACTCTCTTTTTGCCAGCAGGACATTAGAAAATAACGACAATCAATTTTCCTTCACTGTAGAAGTGCCTGCTGATGGCTCGTGGACAGGAAATCACTTGCTCAAGATCACCGGTACAAAAGGCAGCGAATCTTATACTATTGCCAGGGAGGTGGTTTTCGGAGAGCCTGATGGAGACGAAGGTGAGCCGGGTGATATTGAGAGAC
This sequence comes from uncultured Roseivirgaceae bacterium, assembly GCA_964440915.1. GTDB lineage: Bacteria > Bacteroidota > Bacteroidia > Cytophagales > Cyclobacteriaceae > CAMPJM01. The sequence continues at coordinate 19,315 of CAYTTV010000056.1, read as the reverse complement.
CCGAAAACTTATATTTGGTTGGCGGTTCTACTGCGGCCGGCTGGACACCAGAAAATGGCATTCCCTTTACCATTCATGAAAAGAATGGAAAGGTGTTTCATGACCTGTTCACTTATCTCACTGTTGAGGGTGATGGGTTCAAAGTTCTTCCAAATAGAGAGAAAGACAATTGGGATGGCGGTTATGGGCTGGAAGATGGTGAACTCTCCACATCAGCGGGTGCAGGCAATTTTGCGATAGAAGAGGATGGTTTTTATAGAATCCGCTTAATCGAAGATGATGAAGCACCTACCGGATTTACCTATGAAGTAGTCAAGTCTGCATGGGGTATTATAGGGGCTGCAGCAAATGGTTGGGGTGATGACGATGATGTGGTCATGACTGGACCAACTGCAAAAGGGGAATATACATGGGAAGCCATTGTAGATTTGACTGCCGAACCCACAGATGGACAAGATCAATTTAAATTTAGAGAAAATGGTGGGTGGGATGATAATTTTGGATATGGTGGCGAAGAAGGAAAGCTGGCCTACAACGGAGACAATATAATAGTGTCCACGGCTGGAAAATATAAAGTAACCCTGGACTTCGATCCTGAAGGGTATTCATACACTATGACATTGGTAGAGTAAGAAAGTCTTAATAGTGTTCCACCCAATTATCGTTATGCCTTAAAATGCGATGACATCTCGGAAGGGATGTCATCCCTAAAGCAATTTGCCTATGAAAAATATATACACAACTTTCCTTCTTTTTTTCTTCTGGTTAAACATTTTTGCTGTTCATGCCCAGTTAGTAACATTGTCTCCGAGCAATGCCAAAGGGGATGATGAAATCACAATCACCTTCAATGCCAATGAAGGGAAAAAGGAATTGCTTAACGCCAACAAAGTCTATCTGCATGCTGGTGTGGTCACCGACGCTCCAGACGGTACCCAATGGCAACATGTAGTAGGCAATTGGGGAAATGATGATGGCGTTGGCGAAATGACGCCAGTAGCGGGAGAATCTGGCAAATGGGAAATCACATTTTCTCCTACAGCCAGAGAATACTTTGGTGTTCCAGAAGGGACCAATATGTTCAGACTGGCCTTGGTGTTCAGAGATGCTCCTGGGGGCAAGAAGGCTGGGATCAATTCGGGTACTTACGATTGGGGTTTTGTAGATACGAATGGTGATATCTATGTCGATTTGACCATAGGGGAATATATCCAAATGGTTTCACCCATAGCGGATGAAGTTTTCCTTGTATCAGGAGAGTCGTTTTTGATTGCGGCTGAAGTGTCTTCAGAGGCCTCTGCCATGAATGTATTGGTCAAAGAGGGCGGTGCTTTTATAGAAAAGGCATCTGAAACCAGTGGAACTTCCATCACCTATAATTACACGCCAATCACTTCCGGTGATCTTGAGATAAAGATAACGGCCACGGTAGGAGGAGAGGAACTGGAGTTTGTGAAAACAGTAAAAGTATTTCTTCGTCAACCAGGCCTTGTGGCAGCTCTTCCGGTTGACCTAAAAAAGGGCATCAATTATCGTCAAGAAGACCCTTCAAAAGTGACTTTGGTACTCGAAGCACCGGGCAAAAGTTTTACTTATGTAGTGGGTGATTTCACCAACTGGGAAGTGTTGGAAGAATACCAAATGAAGCAAACGCCGGATGGTGAATTGTTTTGGCTTGAAATTGACGGCCTAACATCTGGGCAAGAATATGTTTTTCAATATTGGGTGGACGGTACAATAAAAATAGGCGATCCCTATGCAGATAAAGTGGTTGATCCCTGGAACGACCAGTACATACCCGCAGCAGTTTATCCGGACATTATAGCCTACGACAAAACGGATTATCAGATGGCTACGGTGCTGCAGACCAACCAAAGCACATATGATTGGGCAGCTTCAGAAGCAAGCTGGCAAAAACCTCCCAAAGAGGAACTGGTAATCTATGAGCTATTGATAAGGGACTTCCTAGGATCTCGCAGCTATAATGATTTGACCGATACGCTTACTTATCTTAAGCGGTTGGGCGTCAATGCTATTGGGCTGATGCCCATTATGGAGTTTGAAGGAAACGATAGCTGGGGTTACAATCCCGCCTATTTCTTTGCACCTGATAAGTATTATGGAACCAAAGATGACTTGAAACGATTCATCGAAACTGCCCATCAGCATGGCATGGCGGTGATCCTAGATATGGTACTTAACCATGCATTTGGTCAAAATGCCATGGTGAAAATGTACTGGGACGCTGCCAATAATACCGTGTCAGATGATTCCCCGTGGTTCAATCCGGTGGCCAAACACCCTTTCAACGTAGGATTTGACTTCAATCATGAGAGTCAATACACCAAAAACTTTGTGGACAGTGTGAATCAGTATTGGCTAAAGGAATATCATTTTGATGGCTATCGTTTTGATCTGTCCAAGGGCTTTACACAGAAGAACTCTGGCGATAATGTGGGTGCCTGGGGCAATTATGATGCTTCTAGAATTGCACTCTTAAAGCGAATGGCAGATAGGATATGGGAAGACACTCCAGATGCTTATGTTATTCTGGAACATTTTGCCGACAATAGTGAAGAGAAAGAACTGGCTGAATATAGGGCCGAAGAAGGGAAAGGGATGATGCTATGGGGAAACTTGAACCATGCCTATAACCAAAATACAATGGGACATGCGAGTGAGTCCAGCATCAACTGGATCGATCACCGCACAAGAAATTGGACTGTCCCTCATGTGGTGGGCTATATGGAAAGCCATGACGAAGAGCGGCTGGTCTACAAAAATATTGCTTTTGGTAAATCCACCGGAAGTTATAATGTAAAGGACAGCATAACGGCCATTTCGAGGATAAAGGCAGCAGGAGTATTGTTTTACACACTACCTGGCCCAAAGATGCTTTGGCAGTTTGGAGAGCTGGGCTACGATTATAGCATTAACTGGTGTACGAATGGCACCATTGGAGACTGTCGTCTGGTTCCAAAGCCACCTCGTTGGGATTATCTTCAAAATAAAACCCGCAAGTCTCTTTTCGACCACACAGCCGATCTTTTGAGATTGAGGAAGGAGTATAATGTATTCCGAACAGGCGAGGCCACTTTCCATGGAGGAAATAATCTGGTGAAGCAAGTGACTTTGACAAATGCGGTCAATACTTCCACGCCAGCAAGTGCCGACGAAATGAACGTACAATTGGCGGCTAACTTTGATGTGACCTCAAAAACGATTGAAGTGGAGTTTCCTCATTCAGGCACTTGGTATGACTATTATGCAGGTGGCAAGGAAGTACTTGTTGGCACTGGTGCATTTACAATAAACCTCCGTCCTGGAGAATATAAGTTATATACCAATTATCCTATAGAAGTGCCCGATCCAATTGTGGTAGATGGCATTATCTCCATAGAGGATTTTGAAATCATGCTTTATCCTAACCCCGTACAGCATATCCTTTCCGTAACAGAAGGGAAGTTTCCAATAGAGCAACTTTCGCTCAGGACCATGTACGGAAAGGTGATCCATCCAAAAAAGATTGCCCATCACCAATGGGATTTAGCGGGTGTTTCTCCCGGACTTTATCTGGTAAGTATTCAGATCAAGGGCAAAAACTACTATTCAAAAATAGTGAAACAATAGGCGGGAACAGTGGACATGGATAAAGCAGGTGATGAATAGAGGCAAGACGTCAGACACAGACTTTAGAAAATAAGTAAGGGCAATTGACAGTCGGCAACCTGATAAAGCAATAATGTCGGGGCTCTTTGCGCTTCTTATGTTGCTGTGCCAGAAACAAAAGACAACGGAAATAGAAAAGCAGAAAGCATCTAATGCACCGATGCATGCTGCAACAGGCAATAAATTTTGACAATAATAGCACAATAATGAATATTGAAAATCATAGAAATATAGTGGCACTTTTTGAAAGAAAGAGCATAATGCTCCTTAGGTTTTGGCTTCTGGGAAGCATCCTCCTGTGCAGTTTTCTTGTGCAGGCCCAAAAGATAGAAAGGATGGAGCCTTCTTTTTGGTGGGCAGGCATGGAGCATGAAGCATTACAACTTCTAGTGTATGGCAAAGGCATCGGTGAGGCACAGCCAGAAATCAACTACAAGGGGGTGGAGTTGGTGAAAGTACATAAGGCAGATAATCCTAATTATCTTTTTCTTGATCTCAAAATCTCTTCTAGTGCAAGTGCAGGGACTTTCCCCATTGTATTCAAAAAGGGGAAAAAGGCAGCGGCCCGATACGATTATACTTTAAGAGAAAGAGATAATAAAAGTCCGAAAACTATAGATGGGAGTGACGTAATTTACTTGATTACACCAGATCGGTTTAAAAACGGCGATACCTCCAATGATGATGTCAAAGGCATGAGAGAAAAGAGCAACCGTCAGGATAAAGACGGCAGGCATGGCGGTGACTTGGCTGGGGTGATTTCATCTATCGACTATATGCATGACTTAGGCGTAACGGCAGTTTGGCTCAACCCTGTACTGGAAAACAATATGGAGAATACTTCCTACCATGGTTATTCCACTACAGATTATTACAAGGTAGACCCACGATATGGCAGCAATGAACAATACAGGCAGTTGGCCGATGAGCTCCACAAAAAGGACATGAAGCTGATCATGGACATGATTTTCAACCATTGTGGGCTAGAGCATTGGTGGATGAAAGACCTGCCATTTAAAGACTGGATCAATGATTATCCCAACTACGAAGTCACCAATCATGCTATCGGCGCCGTTTCTGACCCTTATGCTGCAGAAGTGGATCTGGATCTGCTTACCCGTGGCTGGTTTGTGCCGTCTATGCCGGACCTCAATCACAACAATTCCTTCATGGCCAATTATCTTATCCAGAACAGCATATGGTGGATTGAGTATGCCGGGTTGGATGGCATCAGGATGGATACTTACCCCTACAACAGTAAAGAAATGATGGTGGAATGGGTTGAGCGTGTATATAAAGAATACCCAGGCTTTTTTCTTTTAGGCGAAACCTGGGTGGGCGATCCTGCTACGGAAGCTTTTTGGGCTGGAAAGGCCATGGATGACAAAACTTATAATTCTAAATTATACAGTATCACTGACTTTCCGTTGTGCTATGCCATTCATAATGCATTCAAACCAGAAGGGAATGTGCAGGCACTTTACGATGGATTAAGCAAAGACTTCTTGTACCACACCCCTGAATTGAACACTATCTTTGCAGATAATCATGACATGGATAGGTTTTACTATACTTTAGAAAAAGACTTGGCCAAGTTTAAAAATGCCTTAACCTTCTTGCTGACTACCCGAGGTGTTCCTCAACTCTACTATGGCACTGAAATCCTTATGGAAAAATTTGGTCCTCATGGCGATCTGCGGGAGGATTTTCCTGGAGGATGGGCAGAAGATGCTAGAAATGCTTTTACATCATCAGGTCGTACAGAAAAGGAAAATGAAGCTTTTGACTATTTAAAAAAGTTGCTGAACTGGAGAAAGGATAGTAAGGCTGTTCATGCGGGTTCCCTCAAACATTTTACGCCACATGATAATGTATATATCTATAATAGAAAAACTGAAGGAGAATCGGTTTTGGTCATTATCAATAATAAAGCTGAACATTCATCCATAGACATGACACGGTACAAAGAAGTATTGGAAGGATTTACAGGTGCTGTGGAGGTTGTCTCAGGAAAAGTGCTGGGTGACTTGAATAATATAGAAATAGGAGGAAACAGCAGTTTGATTTTGGAGCTTAATTAATGTAGTAAGATATCAATGTACAATGGGTGAATGAGGGATAGGGGCACAAGATTCCAGACACCAGAGTAATGGATTTGAATGTTAAGTTCAAAGTGGAGGTTTGAGCATTTACTGGGAACCTTGTCAGTTATAGCGCATATAAAACATCCCGTTAAATGAGAAAAACACAATTTGGATTTGAAGGATAGTAGCTTTTAAGTTACATTTTGCGTAAATGGGGAAGAAAGTCAGACAGGTAATCGCCTACCAGAATCACTTTGAGGATTTTTTGATAAAACAGCCTATCAAGGTTCAAAATAAAATTTATAAAATCATTGAAGCAATTGAGACTTTG
>CAYTTV010000056.1:0-13131 GCA_964440915.1 uncultured Roseivirgaceae bacterium | reverse complement strand
GAAGAGATGAACTTGACAGGGATTTTGAATCATTTAAAATTGGGCTGTTGCTCAAAAAAGCTCGTGAAGAAAAACACTTGACCCAGGACCAACTTGCCGACCTGGTTGACAAAAAACGGACCTATATCTCCCGGATTGAGAACAACGGCAGTAATTTGACCTTAAAAACCCTTTACGACATAGTTGAAAAAGGACTTGGCGGCAAAGTGAAAATCTCGATTGAATTATAGAAAAGAAAATACGCGCTATAACAAAACCTAAAAGCAAGCGGGCTGAAAGTGCTATATTTGAAAATACTGCAATTAAAAAAACTCCGCCATAGAAGAGGAGATGTAGGACCAGTTTAATTCGTCGTCTCTTCTGGTTTCAGTGCTGCTACCACTTCCTTTATTGCCTGCTCGGGAGGAGTAGGTCTTAGATTGAATCTCTTTTCAAATTTGCTGCTATCAAAAAAGTAGTCCCTGTCGTTTTGATAGGCCATCTCTTTGAACTCCTTCATGACAGGCATAAAAACCCCTAAAATGCCCATGAGCCACTTAGGGAGGACGCTGTAGCCAGGTGCAACCCCTACGGCTTTTGCCATGAGCTCAATCCATTGTTTACCTGTAAGGGGCGTTTTATCGGTTGGCAAATGCCAAACTTGTCCGTATGCATCTGGTGTGTTGCCCAACAGTGCCGTGGCTTTGGCAGCGTCAGGGGTATAAGTAAACGAGTGTACTTTTTCAACATCGACCATCCAGTAGGCCTTTTTCCCTTTTAAGAAATGCTTGATCCCCATTTCAACTGGCACACTGTTCTTAAGGCCCATAAAATCGGCAGATCGTGCGATAAGGGCATCGAGCTTTCCAGCCTTTACTTCGGAAAGCAGCATTGCTGCAATTTCTGCCCTTATTGCACCTTTTTTACTTATGGGCTTTATAGGCGTCTCCTCGGTCATGTGATGCATATAAGCAGGGTCATACATATATACATTATCAAAAAACACCAGTTTGGACCGATGCTTTTTACAGGCATCGATCACATTTCGCATCAGTTTAGGCCAGTTTTCCTGCCATACTTTTACCTTATATTCAAAGCCGATCGTGAGATAAACAATCTCGGAGCCTGCTACCGCTTTGTCAACTTCCTCCGCTCGTGTAAGATCAGTAGCAAATAGCTGGTCACCCTCATTTACTTTTTGAGGGTTCCTGCTTACAAGTCGTATGGTAGAAGTGTATTGAGCAAGTGCTTTTGCTAGACCAGTTCCTATGTCACCACCTGCTCCAAGTATAGTCTGCATGATGTTTAATGCTTTTGAGCTATAGATTACGCATCCACAGAGTCATAGATCAACACCTTCGACCATAGGGAAGAATATTTTTCCACAAACGCTAAGTGAGTAGGATGGTCTTGGTAGATATCGTGGTCTTCAAGGCTATCAAAAATAAGCAGAAGACTGAATTGATAGCTTGTGTCTATTACGGATCTGTCGGTGCTGGCAGGTTTCCCTACTTGAACAGTCTTTATGACATCGATGGACTTAAGTGAATTCAAGCCTTCTAACAACTTATTATAATCTTCCTTTGAAGATGGGTTTTTCAACCAAAATAGAACGTGGTGTACAAACATTTTCTTTTCTCTTTTTTTATAGGTTTTCTTTGAATGTAAAAATGGTAAAAATCCTGCAAAGCCCATAAAGGAGAGCATAGAACTATTTGCTAAAAAAGATCTTCGGGATGTTTTTTTCATAAGTTTTGGTGTAGGGTTAAACTTGGGCACAAAATACTTAAAAAGAATAGTTCTGCAAAACTGGACTTCTGGACTTACAAACTCTCCTGAGTCAATCACTACATATTTCTGCGGTATTGCCCGCCCACCTCGAACATGGCTTCTGTAATTTGACCTAAAGAGCAGTATTTTGTTGCTTCCATCAGTGCTTCGAATACATTCCCGTTGCTTATGGCTGTTGCTTTCACCAAAGACAACTGCTTTTCTGCTGCCACTTTGTTTTGATTATGAAAATCCTCCAACATCTTGATCTGATACTCCTTTTCTTCCTGGGTTGCCCTTATCACTTCCTGTGGCGTAGTGGTTAGAGAGCCTTTAGAAGATAAAAAAGTATTGACCCCGACAATAGGAAGTTCGCCATTATGCTTCAAGGTCTCATAATATAAGCTCTCTTCCTGTATTTTCCCACGTTGATACATGGTTTCCATGGCGCCCAATACCCCGCCTCTTTCCGTTATTCGGTCAAACTCCATTAAAACAGCCTCTTCCACTAGGTCTGTCAATTCCTCAATGATAAATGAGCCTTGTAATGGGTTTTCATTTTTCGCCAACCCCAGTTCTTTATTGATAATGAGCTGGATAGCCATTGCTCGCCTTACAGACTCCTCCGTTGGGGTTGTGATAGCCTCGTCGTACGCATTTGTATGGAGGGAATTGCAGTTGTCGTAAATGGCATATAATGCCTGTAAGGTTGTTCTGATATCATTAAAGTCAATTTCTTGGGCATGCAAAGACCTGCCAGATGTTTGAATATGATACTTGAGCATCTGAGACCTTTCATCCGCTTCATATTTCATTTTCATGGCTTTAGCCCAAATCCGCCTTGCCACGCGTCCGATTACCGCATACTCGGCATCTACGCCATTAGAAAAAAAGAAAGAAAGGTTAGGGGCAAACTTGTTGATGTCCATTCCTCTGCTCACATAATATTCTACATAGGTAAACCCATTGGCAAGAGTAAAGGCAAGTTGAGTGATCGGGTTGGCGCCAGCTTCGGCGATATGATATCCGGATATAGAAACAGAATAGAAGTTCCTTACATTATGATCGATGAAATATTGCTGTACATCGCCCATGAGTCTAAGGGCAAACTCCGTACTGAAAATGCAAGTGTTTTGTGCTTGGTCTTCTTTTAGGATGTCCGCTTGCACAGTGCCTCTTACCGAAGCTAATGTCTGCTCTTTGATTTTTTCATATGTCTCTTTAGGCAGGACTTGGTCGCCTGTAACGCCCAATAGCATAAGACCTAATCCGTTATTGCCTTCTGGCAGCGTTCCTTGATAGCTGGGTTTAGCAGCCGGCGATGATTTGTATATCGCCTGGATCTTTTGCTCAACTTCCACTTCCAACCCATTTTCTTTGATAAACAATTCACATTGCTGGTCTATGGCGGCATTCATGAAAAACCCAGTAAGTATGGCAGCTGGGCCATTGATGGTCATGGAAACAGACGTACGGGGATCGGCCAAATTGAAGCCAGAGTAAAGCTTCTTAGCATCATCAAGACAACAGATGGATACGCCAGAGTTGCCTATTTTCCCGTATATGTCGGGCCGGTGGGCAGGGTCATGGCCGTATAAGGTTACAGAATCGAAGGCAGTGGACAGCCGCTTGGCAGGCGTGTCTTTGCTTACATAATGAAATCGTTTATTCGTCCTCTCCGGTCCGCCTTCGCCTGCGAACATTCTTGCAGGATCTTCTCCCTGCCGCTTAAAAGGAAATACACCAGCAGTATATGGAAACTCTCCCGGCACATTTTCTTGTAAGTTCCATTTGAGCAAATCGCCCCATGCTTCGTATCGAGGTAGGCTCACCTTCGGGATATTTGTATGAGAAAGCGTTTCTGTATGGGTTTCTATATTGATTTCTTTGTTTCTTACCTTATAACTGTAAATCGGCTCTTTGTACTGGCGGGCTTTTTTAGGCCATGCGTCCAATATTTTCTTGTTTCTCGGATCAAGCTTAAGAGCGATATTGTCTTCAGCAGCTTTTAGCCCTTCTATAATGGTTGCTTTGTCTTCTGTAGTTTCAGTGGATATCGTATCTCTTGCTACATTGAGACAATAAGCTTTTTGTGCTATGGCTGCTTGTGCATTTGCCCATGCATCATAGCTTCGGTTGGTTTCGGCAATTTCAGAAAGATAACGCGTTCTTCCAGGCGGGATTATAAACACTTTTTCTTCGTTGCTTGCAGGAAATTCGAGACTAGATTGCAATCCTGTCCCTTTTTCAGCTAACTGTGTCATGACCGCAGCATAAAGTTTATTCATGCCGGGGTCGTTGAACTGGGAAGCGATGGTTCCAAATACAGGAAGGTCTTCTTCTGGGGTCTCCCACAAGCCGTGGTTTCGTTTATACTGCTTTTTCACATCCCGAAAGGCATCCTGGGCACCACGCTTATCGAATTTGTTTAGCGCAATGAGGTTGGCATAATCCAGCATATCGATTTTTTCTAACTGGGTGGCCGCACCATATTCAGGGGTCATCACATACAAGGATAGATCGGCGTGCTCCACAATTTGTGTGTCAGACTGCCCAATGCCAGAAGTTTCCAATATGATCAGGTCAAAACCTGCAGCCTTGAGCACATTCAATGCATCTTGAATATAGTTCGACAGGACACGGTTGGATTGCCTTGTTGCCAAAGAACGCATATACACTCGCTCATTATTAATGGCATTCATACGGATGCGGTCCCCAAGCAAAGCACCTCCGGTTTTTCTTTTCGATGGATCTACAGACACAATGGCAATAGACTTGTCCTTAAAATCTGCAAGGAAGCGACGGACAAACTCGTCCACCAATGATGATTTTCCTGCTCCTCCTGTTCCAGTAATGCCCAGTACCGGTGCGTGAGACGATGCCGCTCGTTGCTTTATCTCTTTTAGACTTTTTTCACTCTCCTCTGGAAAGTTTTCTGCAGCAGAAATAACCCGACCCAAAGCTTTATGATTGGCTATTGAGATTTTTTCCACTTCCTCTTTAAGCTCCTTTCCCGTAGGAAAGTCGCATTGGCGCACCATATCATTGATCATGCCTTGAAGGCCCATTTCCCGACCATCGTCTGGGGAATAAATTCGGGCAATGCCATAACTGTGCAACTCCTTTATTTCTTCTGGTAAGATGGTTCCGCCGCCTCCACCAAATATTTTAATATGGCCACAGTCCTGCTCTTGCAGCAGGTCATACATGTACTTAAAAAACTCCATATGCCCCCCTTGATAGGATGTGATGGCAATGGCCTGAACGTCTTCTTGAATGGCGCAATCTACGATTTCTTGTACGGCACGATCGTGGCCAAGATGGATCACTTCAACTCCTGTCGATTGAATAATCCGTCGCATGATATTAATGGCCACATCGTGACCATCAAAAAGTGATGCAGCAGTAACCATCCGGATATGGTTTTTGGGCATGTAGGGAGCGTTGAAGTTTGAGTGAGTAGCCATAAAATTTCCAAAAATTAACAAGGTAAAATTAAGACAAAATAGTTTCTATGCCAATTTGCCCAGAATGCTAGGGGCGGGCGGCTGCATCTTGTCAAGATAAATGGATAGACTCAGAAGGAATTGGAATAAAGCAGGAATTTTGCCGATATCTTCTTTACTTTTGCGGCGCATGAATGATTTTGCTAAAAATAATTTCAATCTGATCCTTTTTGCGGCGACTATCGCCGGGTTCATTTTGCCTGCTCCTGGCAAGCTCTCTGGCCCGTTGATCTTGTTGGTATTGTTTATAATAATCTTTTCATCATCCTTTAAGGTAGATTTTTCTCCTTCGTTTTTTAAGTCACAAACCCAAAAGGTTGTTCTTTTTTACATTTTTAGGTTTTTGATTTTACCGGTATTGTTGTTTTTGGCCATTAAGCCATTTTCAGCGTTTTATGCCACAAACATATTTTTACTTGCAGTACTTCCAGGAGGAGTAAGTGCACCAGCATTTACCAATGTTTTTAAGGGAAACATCACCTTGGCGCTAGCACTGTTGATAATCAGCAGCTTCTTTGCCCCTTTTATACTGCCGTTCTTGAGCAGTTGGGTCATTGGGGAAGCTTTGCAAGTAGATAAGATGTACCTATTCTTTACACTTTTTGTCACGGTCATTTTGCCATATTTGTTCCATTTGCCGCTTCGCAGAAATCAAACGATAAGCAGTTGGATCCAAAAGCAAGATTCTTTTATTTCCATCGTAGGCATATCCTTGATCTTTGCGTTGGCCATAGCGGAGTACCGTCCTGTACTCCTGACCGAGCCAGGACAGATTTTGCCTTCTTTTATAGTAGGGGTTTGTAGTTTTGTGTTGCTTTACGCTGTAGGGTGGGCTGTGTTTTTCAAGGCCCCTAAAGCCGATAGGATTGCCTTGTTGTTTAATTCTGGAGCCAATAATGTGGCACTAGGGGTGGTGATTAGTTTCCTGTATTTTCCTCCAGAGACAGGCGTTTTTTTTGTGGTTTGTGAAATTATATGGGTCGCCATCCTTATTCCGGTACGGCGATGGGTGAGTCGTATGTGAGTTACGATGGGCTAGCTTTCCTAAAATGAAACAACTTCAATTTCTGTCCGTCTGTTCAATTCCCGACCATCTTCTTCATCATCATTAGAAACCAAAGGCCTTTCTTGACCGTACCCCATCACCGAAAGTCGGTCGGAGGATATGCCATTTAAGACCAGGTAATCTACAACAGCTTGCGCCCGTCTTCGGGAAAGGGCCTTGTTCGCATTGGCATTCCCGACATTGTCCGTATGCCCATTGATCTGGAGCTGCAAAGTAGGGATGTTATTCAAAAAGTCCCTAATCTTTTCCAATTCTGAAATGGACTCGGTTTGAAGGCTGGCTTTGCCAAAGTCAAAGAATATATTGGCCATAATGGCTGTAGTGCCCACCTCAATAGGACTCAGCCGTATTTTTGTAACGATCTTTTGCTGTTCGTTTTGTTTGGCCAGCTTTATCTTGCGAGAGTGGATCAAATAGCCTTTTACTTCTGCACTAAGTCCGTACGTGCCTTCTTCAGGGATAATAATGGTAAAATGTCCATCTTCTCCTGATTCGGTTTCGGCGATAAGCTCGCCAGTAGTGAGGTGGGAGATGCTGACAAGACCGGATAGAGGCTGATCATTTTGGCTATTCAACAATTGGCCAGAATAATAGGCTGTTGCCGTTAAACTGTCTTCCTTGGTCAACACAAGGCCTCTTGCTATGCTCTGCCTTGGGGCTTCCAAAAGCGGCTGTAGGGTAAGATCCAGAAATGTGATGCGGTATATGTCAGATTTGCCATGTCCATCTTCCTGGATGGAAGAATAGTAGCCATGCTTGCGGTCGCCCGTCATGATAAAATGAAAATTGTTGTCTGGAGAGTTGATGGGGTATCCCATGTTTTCCGGCTGTTGCCATTCACCATTGACCCACTCGCTTTTAAATACGTCATAACCGCCCAAGCCGGGATGCCCATCGGAGCTGAAAAAGAGTGTTTGGAGATCGGGATGAATGAATGGAGAATCTTCATGCCCTTCGGTGTTTATTTTAGGACCCAGGTTTTGTGGGGTGCTCCAGCTTCCATCTGGTTGCTTTGTGCTCATATAAATGTCGAGTCCTCCATAGCCACCAGATCGGTCGCTGGAGAAGTAAACTTTTTTGCCGTCAGGTGTTACCGACATGCCCGTCTCCCAATAATTAGTGTTGATAGGGTAGGGCAATGCCTCAGGTTCACTCCATGTAGTCCCGTCGAAGACAGAAATGAAAATGTCTCCTTCTCCATCTTCTCTGTATAAATAAAGTTCTTTGCCATCTGCCGAAATTGCCGCTGTGGCATCATGGTAGTTCGTGTTGATATTTTTACTGATTGGTTTTGCTTGTGACCATTGCCCGTTCCCAAGGTTATGGCTAATATAAATGTCTTCATATAGCTCGTTATCTTTCGTTCTTAAGCCTCCAGTCGAGCCTTCTCGGCGGGATGTGAAAACAAGTATGGACTCATCGGGCGTAATTATGGGTACATATTCATGCTCAGGGGAGTTGATCGCTGGCCCTAGGTTCTGAATATCTACAGCCACAGGCGTCCTGATGAGAGAATCAGCGCTTTGGCATTCCTTTATTTTCTGAAGGGCGATTTCCTTATGATTGCGGTGAATGTTACCAAAACGATCGAAATGCACAATGGCATCCTCAAAGAGGTAGTTGTGTTGGCAGGCTACCCCTAAGAAATATTGCAGATATGGATCGAGATTGGGGGCGAGTTTAGCCACTTTCGATAGATAGCCCAGTGCCCTATGCTTGTATTCTGTAAGTAAGTAGGCCCGTCCTATATAAAAGTTGAGGTCAACATTGCCTGGTTCGATTTGCTCTGCTTGGAGGTAATGGTCTAAGGCTAAATTGATGTTGCCTCTATTGTACTGCTTGTTTCCCTGCTTAACAAGTTTGTTGAAACTTTGGCCACAAAGGAGTATAGGTAAAAGTAGAAGGGAAATGGTGAAAATAACCTTTTTAATATGTTCGGAAACCCATATGTTCAATGAAGCGATCATATTTTTATAAAAATTCCACCGTAGAATTACGGAATTGCACGTCTAAAAATAAAATATGTGTGAACAAAAATGCAATTATTAAATATTTAAAGTCCACAAAGGGAAGCCCGTTTCTTACATGTGCGATTATATATCTTAAATCGGCAAAGATGACAGGTTTGTATCAGGTCAGTAGGTGGGATACAACTGTAAACAATCACCATTCGTGCGTGTTAGCTTTTTATTTTCATTAGAGCGCTTCGGTAATGATCAAAGAAACACACAAGCACCTTTGGTGGCAGCGAGAAATTATTTACCAAATCTATCCAAGGTCTTTTCAAGATAGCAATAATGACGGCATTGGTGATTTGAATGGAATCAAACAGCGGTTAGATTATCTCCAATGGTTAGGCATAAAAGCGGTTTGGATTTCTCCTATTTATCCTTCTCCTATGGCCGATTTTGGCTATGACATTGCTGATTATACGGACATACACCCCATTTTTGGCACAATAGAAGACTTTGACATATTGCTTAATGAAATTCATGGCCGTGGAATGAAACTGATCTTAGACCTAGTGCCTAATCATACTTCCGACCAACATCCGTGGTTTTTAGCTTCTCGATCTTCCCGTGATAACCCTAAGCGCGACTGGTATATATGGAAAGATCCAAAAGAGGACGGGAGCCCACCCAACAACTGGTTAAGTGTTTTCGGAGGCAGTGGATGGGAGTGGGATCAAAAAACAGAACAGTATTATTACCATGGCTTTTTAAAAGAACAACCCGATCTCAATTGGCGTAACGAGGAGGTGCAAGAAGCCATGTTCAATGTAATGCGATTTTGGCTGGACAAAGGCGTAGATGGCTTTAGGGTAGATGTGATGTGGCATATGATAAAAGATCAGCAGTTTAGAGATAACCCTAAAAATCCACATTATGAAGACCATATGGCCACCTATAACAAGCTGTTGCCTGTATATTCCACCGACCAGCCTGAAGTGCACGATATTGTTGCCGCCATGCGGAAGGTGTTGGATGAATATGGCGAACGGATGATGATTGGGGAGATTTATTTGCCTATCGATAAATTGGTGACCTATTATGGTTTTGAGAGGAAAGGCGCCCACTTACCTTTTAACTTCTTGCTTTTGTCCGTTCCATGGGACTCCCAGGTGATTGCTTCTGCAATAGATGAATATGAGGGGGCCTTGCCAGCAGAGGGTTGGCCCAATTGGGTCTTGGGAAATCATGACCAAACAAGGATAGCGAGCCGTGTGGGAATAGGACAGGCTAAAGTGGCAGCTATGTTGTTGCTTACGCTCAGAGGCACGCCTACAATTTATTTCGGTGAGGAGATAGGCATGCGAGATGTGCCTATCCCATTTGAGGAAGTGCAAGACCCACAAGGACTTAATATGCCTGATAAAAACCTTAGCAGGGATCCTGCCAGAACGCCGATGCAATGGGATACAGGAACCAATGCCGGGTTTACTACAGCAAAGCCTTGGCTGAGATTGGACAAAATGGCACATAGGGAAAATGTAGAGAACCAGCGGGAAGATAAATACTCCTTTCTCTCCTTGTATAGACGTATGATCAGCTTGCGCCAACAAGAGCCTTCCTTGATGGTGGGAAATTATAAGCCTGTTTTTTCTGATAACCAGATGATTGCTTACATCAGGGAACTAGAAGGCCACCATCGTTTTTTGATTGTGCTGAACCTTTCCCATAGGCCCTGTTACTTTAAGCCCCATCACATGAAGCTTGAGGGAGTGGTTGAAGTGGCGACATACCCAGAACTGGAGGGAGTGTACTTAGAAGGTACAATTAATCTGGCGGGCGATGAAGGAATAGTGGTGCGCATCAAATGAACAATAGCCATAAAGAGGGAAGTATATGATAATGAGTTTCATGGCCAATAAGCATAAAATCTGCGGCTTTAAATACATCAACTTCGCTTGCTAGAAAGTTTTCTATATTTGGATAAGTTTGTAATTTATAACCAACATCAAAAATTTAACATATGAAAACAATTTTTAGCACTGGCTACCAACAGAAGTGGTTGCATTTGTGGTTGTTGATTTTGAGGATAGGGGCATCCGCACTTATGCTCACACATGGCCTCCCTAAGCTCATGAAGATAATAGACGGTAATATGCAGTTTGGCGATCCGTTGGGTATGGGAGCTACCACATCCCTTATTTTAGCCACTTTCGCCGAGGCATTCTGTTCTATACTGATCATGTTGGGATTGGCGACCAGGCTTGCCACCATACCGCTCATCATCACCATGGCCACAGCAGCCTTTATCGTCCATGCTAATGATCCTTTCTCATATCAAGAAATGCCCCTATTATATTTACTCATATACATTACTTTATTGGTAACAGGGGCTGGTAAATACTCTGTCGACCAAGCCATCAATAAAAAATAAATAAGATAATGAAGGATATTCCCGCGAAGGCGTTCCTATTTGATTTGAACGGAACGATGATAGATGATATGCAGTACCATACTATTGCCTGGCATAAGATATTGACTGAAGATTTGGGTGCCCAGATCACAGTAGAAGAGACAAAAGCACAGATGTATGGGAAAAATTCCGAGTTGTTGGATAGGGTGTTTGGAAAAGAATACTTCACTGCCGAAAGAACTTTGGAAATCTCTCTGGAAAAGGAACGCCGTTATCAGGAAGCTTTTAGGCCACACCTGAGGCTTATAACAGGCTTAGACCAGTTTCTGAAACAGGCTAAACAGCAAGGAACACGTATGGCAATAGGAAGTGCAGCCATTACTTTCAATATAGATTTTGTTTTGGACAACCTCAATGTACGCCAGTATTTCGATGCCATTGTGAGCGCGGATGACGTTTTTGAGAGCAAGCCTCATCCCGAAACCTTTCTGAAAGGAGCACAGCTTTTAAAAGTGCAACCATCTGATTGTGTTGTGTTTGAAGATGCACCAAAAGGAGTGGAAGCGGCAGAAAATGCAGGCATGCCCTGTGTAGTACTCACTACAATGCATGATGAGGAGGAGTTTAAGCAATATACCAATGTGATAAAGTTTGTCCGAGACTATACCGAACTTGTTTAAGAAGTTCATCAAAAACCCTAATAATTTTTCACCACAAAAGCATCAGATATGGTAGCAGAACAATATGGAATAAGAGAAGCCTTAAAGATCCTTCAGTTGGAAGAGGAGAATCATGGCGTTGCTATCGGGAAAGAATGGTTGAGCTCAGCAAATACCCGCTCTTCTTACTCTCCAGTGGATGGCCAGCTTATAGCCAAGGTGGCCATTGCCGACGGAGCAGCTTACGACCAGGTCATAAACCGTGCGCAAGAAGCCTTTAAAACCTGGCGCCTTACTCCAGCGCCTGCTCGAGGTGAAATCATAAGGCAAATAGGCGATAAGCTTCGGCAGAACAAAGTTTCTTTGGGCAAGCTTGTGTCTTATGAAATGGGAAAATCCTATCAGGAAGGACTTGGGGAAGTGCAGGAAATGATCGATATCTGCGATTTTGCAGTAGGTTTGTCACGGCAACTGCACGGCTTTACCATGCATTCTGAAAGGCCAATGCACAGGATGTATGAGCAATATCACCCCCTCGGGGTAGTGGGCATCATCACTGCTTTTAACTTTCCAGTAGCAGTATGGTCGTGGAATGCTATGTTGGCCTGGGTGTGCGGCAATGTATGCGTATGGAAGCCTTCCGAAAAAACACCATTGACAGCCGTGGCCTGCCAGCATATCGTAAATGATGTTTTTGAACAAAATAATATTCCTAACGGGGTAAGCTGCCTTGTTTCGGGAGATTATACGATAGGTGAGCTTTTGTCGAATGACCCAAGGGTTTCTCTAGTATCTGCAACAGGGTCTACTAAAATGGGCAAAAGTGTGGGACAGGCTGTAGGAAAAAGGTTGGGAAAGGTTCTTTTGGAATTAGGAGGGAATAACGCAATTGTCATAACCAAGGAGGCAGATTTAAATATGGCTTTGGTTGGGGCTGTATTTGGGGCGGTGGGAACAGCCGGACAGCGGTGTACTTCTACCAGAAGATTGATCATTCATGAAGATATCTATGATGAGATGTTGCGTAAGCTTCAGAAGGCGTATGGTCAATTGCGGATCGGCAACCCGTTAGACGAAAATAATCATGTTGGGCCACTGATTGATCAACAGGCCGTAGAGGCATATCTTGATACTCTAGAGCAAATAAAACAAGAAGGAGGGAAAGCAGTGGTAGAAGGTGGCCTACTTAGTGGTGAAGGGTTCGAATCAGGATGCTATGTAAAGCCAGCCATGTACGAAGTAAAGAATCATTACCGCATAGTACAGCACGAAACCTTTGCCCCGATCCTTTACCTCATCAAGTATAAGGATATAGAAGAGGCCATTGCTTTGCAAAACGGGGTGCCACAGGGCTTGTCATCTGCTATTATGACTACGAATCTCAGGGAGTCTGAATACTTCTTGTCTCACGCAGGATCAGATTGTGGTATTGCCAATGTGAATATAGGTACTTCAGGGGCGGAAATAGGAGGTGCGTTCGGCGGGGAGAAAGACACAGGTGGAGGGCGAGAGTCGGGCTCTGACGCTTGGAAAGTCTATATGCGAAGACAAACTAATACAATTAACTTTGGCACCACACTTCCTTTGGCCCAAGGAATAAAATTCGATCTTTAAAATATAATTTGTTTTATATCCTTTTTTTTTAATAACTTACATGCCTTGAAAGATATGGAAAGGCATTTTTCCACTTTTTTTCATAACATATTTTATATGGGATTCTTGGTTCAAGGATAAATAATGCATGTAAAATTTTATTTTATACAATTTTTATACTTTTTTGTAGTCGTTT
>CAYTTV010000055.1:0-21437 GCA_964440915.1 uncultured Roseivirgaceae bacterium | reverse complement strand
AATCAAGGTCGAGCTCAGGTTACCACCAAATGCTACACACCCGCCTGACGGCAGAAAAAGCCGTCCTGACGAGTGTGCGCTTTGCCAACTGCCTATTGCCAACTCGAATCTATCATCTCTTATTTAACACCTAATACTTGATGTCATCCATGATCTAAGAAAAAGCAATAGGCTCTGTGGCTTCCCTTAGTGCTTTTGCAGCCTGTACCATTTCTATCAAAGCTTTCTTTGTCTCCTCCCATCCTCTGGTTTTCAAACCACAGTCGGGGTTTACCCATAATTGTTCTGAGGGGATAACAGTTTTGGCTTTTTCTAACAGTACTATCATTTCCTCCTTTGAAGGAATTCTGGGAGAGTGGATGTCGTATACGCCAGGGCCGATCTCGTTCGGATATTTAAAATGAGCAAAAGCATCCAACAACTCCATTTGGGAGCGGGAGCACTCTATGGTAATTACATCAGCATCCATATTAGCAATATGCTCTATTATGTCATTAAATTCAGAATAGCACATATGTGTGTGAATTTGTGTCTCATCCCTTACCCCGCTAGAAGATATTTTAAAAGCCCGGATAGCCCACTGCAAGTAACTGTCCCAATCTTCCTTTCGCAATGGCAGCCCTTCTCTAATGGCAGGCTCGTCAATTTGGATGATCTTTATTCCAGCATTTTCTAAATCATTAACTTCATCCCTTATGGCTAAAGCAATCTGCAAGGCTGTTTCAGAACGTGGCTGATCATCCCGTACAAAAGACCACTGCAAAATAGTAACCGGACCGGTAAGCATTCCCTTTACTGGCTTGTCTGTCAAAGATTGGGCATAAGTCGACCAGTTAACGGTCATTGGATTGGGTCTGTGCACATCGCCATAAATAATGGGAGGTTTCACACACCTGGAGCCATAGCTTTGCACCCAACCGTTTTTGGAGAATACAAAACCAGCCAACTTTTCGCCGAAATACTCCACCATATCATTGCGCTCAAACTCGCCATGCACCAAAACATCTAAGCCTATTTCCTCTTGCAACCTTATGGCATCTTGAATTTCTTTACCCAAAAGGACATTGTACTCTTCCAAGTTCAACGTTCCCTTCTTATATTTTGCACGCCAGCTCCGTATAGTTTGAACTTGCGGAAATGATCCAATGGTAGTTGTAGGCAGTAGCGGAATCTGCAAGTTTTTAGCCTGTGCTTCTCGTCTGATTGAAAATGGATTTTTTCTCCTATCGTCGGCAGGAGCAACATTTCTCACCCTTTCTTTCACTTCCACATTATGAATTAATGTAGAGCTATTGCGGTCAGCTACTGCCTTTTTGTTTTCTTCAAGCAGTTCAATATGGTTAGATCGGGTTTCGGCGCTGGCCAGCTTACCCAAAACTACCACCTCTTCTAGTTTTTGTTTCGCAAAAGCCATCCAGTTTTTGATAGAAGATGGGAGAGCCTCTTCATCCGTTTCTAATGACAAATCACAAGGTGTGTGTAAGAGGGAGCATGAAGGAGCAAGAAAAAGCCTCTCCGATCCTATTTTATCTGCAGCTTTCCTGATAAGCTCCAGTGATTTTTCATAATCGTTTTTCCATATGTTCCTACCATCTACAATACCTAAAGAAAGGGATACGTTGGGCTTTAGTTGATCCAAAATACCATCCAATTGTTCGGGAGCCCGAACCAGATCGAGATGCAGCATGTTGACTGGCAAGGTAGCGGCTAAAGCTGTATTGTCTTTCAGCCCCCCAAAATAGGTAGCCAATATTGTCTTTAAGAAAGGGAAACGCTTTTTTATTTCTTTATACACCCTCATGAATGCCGCCTTCTCCTTATTTGAAAGATCTGTTACCAAAATAGGCTCGTCAAACTGCACCCATTTTGCATCCAAAGCCTCCAAGCGCTCCAAAATCTGCCAATAAACAGGAAGCAGGTTTTCAATCAGGTCTATTCTGTCGAAACCCTCTTCCTTCTCCTTTCCCAACAAAAGATAAGAAACAGGTCCTAAGATTACAGGCTTTGTAGTGATACCCGCTTGTTTTGCTTCATAGAAATCATCGATTATCTTGGTGGAAAAGAGTTTAAACTCTTGGTTTTTGTGGAATTCTGGAACGATATAGTGATAGTTGGTATCGAACCACTTTGTCATTTCCATGGCCGTTATGTCCAGATTATTTCGTTGATATCCTCTTGCCATGGCAAAGTAAAGATCCAACTCAGACTCTCCCTTTTCGAAAATAACATTCTGATATCGCTCAGGAATGGCACCAACGGTAAAAGACATGTCTAATACATGATCATAAAAAGAAAAATCATTGGAAGGGATTAAATTAATGCCGCACGCTTGCTGCAGTTTCCAATTTTCAAGCCTTAAGTTTTTTCCTACTTGAAGTAGATTTTTCCGGGAGGTCTTGCCAGACCAGTAGTTTTCACAAGCTCTTTTGAGTTCGCGGTTGGCACCAATGCGCGGGTAGCCAAGATTGTGGGTTTGCATTTTTTAAAAAATTTTGTTGAAACATTAAAACTTAGGTAGTTTTAATCGTCTAACTGCAAACACGATAAGGGAGTTGGAAAATCAAAGGAAGGGGAAACGAGTACTCGAATCTCAATAAAAAGCTTCCTTGACTTCTGCTTCTTATCGCGAAAGCAATGTCAAATTCGTTAGGTAAGTCTCCTGGCTTGTAACCTTTTTATCCTCCTTCTCACCTTGTGGCAATGGATATAGTGGATAAAACTTTGCGTTACTTACAGTTGCGCGTCAGCCCATGATTTTCACATGGTTCCTTTTTAATTCCCTTTATGGGAAACCCAAAACGGATTGATTGTTATTCGATCAAACAACCTCGGAGCAAATATATACTTTAATGTAACAATCTGCTAATTTGATTTGAAGGTGCGAGCATTTAGAGAAAATGAATGATTGATGGGTGAATGATGGAATAAGATTTCGCAAAGAACGGTGAAGTTTGCAGTACCTTTACTTTGCTGCGTGTGTCATCAACAACAGGATGACAGACAGAGATATTTTTTATCTTGTTTGATGTCTGAAATCTTGTGTCTGTTTTTCTTGCTACCTATTGCCCCCCTACAGGAGGGAACTGCTATACAGATATACGGTCCTTCTGAGGCCCGCTTCAGTACAATGTCATTATTTGATTCGTGCTTCGTTACTACCCCAATTCAAAATCCAACATTTAAAATTATATTTACATTCGCTCATAGGTTCATCAATCCATTGGTATATCAAACTCTTCCTATTCATCAAACCACTTTGCGTACATGATATAATTATTGGCTGTTCTTGCAAATATCTCCTTCATCTCCTCTCCTACTGGCTTTATCTTTTTGGCTGGCATTCCAGCATAAATATAGCCCGACTCCACTATGGTGCCGGCAAGCACAACTGCTCCTGCTGCCACTATCGCCCCACTTTGAACCACGGCATCATCCATTACGATGGCCCCCATGCCGATCAGCACATTGTCTTCAAGGGTACATCCATGCACAATGGCATTATGCGCTATGGAAACATTGTTGCCAATAACAGTCTTGGCCTTTTGGTAAGTACAATGAATGACTGCCCCATCTTGAATATTGGTATTATTCCCTATGCTTATGGAATGCACATCTCCCCGAACAACGGCATTGAACCAGACGCTACAATTGTCGCCCATAACCACATCTCCAATAATGGTGGCGTTTTCAGCAAAAAAGCAATTCTTGCCATATTGAGGTGTATTTCCTCGAACAGATTTAATTAGTGCCATAATGATTATATAATTAATGCTCAAAGGTAATCCATCACCCAAACTAATAGGGCAGTAATGCATCTTTATGCAGCATAATATTTATATCATTGAAAAACGTAACCTTGAACCCCACATTTCGTACTTTTGTTTCTAAAAATAATTTTAAATCAAAATGATTATGATGAAAAAGATCAGATTTGCATTCTTGTTTTTATCAATGGGTGCCTTCACCTTTGCCTGCACCCAAAGCCCAAAAAGCGATGAAGCAAAAGTTGGCGATGCACAAGAGGTAACGGAAGTTGGAGAGAACGCCACAACCTATACTATTGATAAAGCACAAAGCGCTGTGACATGGGTAGGCACAAAGCCAACAGGACGGCATGATGGGCTTTTCCCGATTGAAGAAGGAAGCCTGCAAATAGAAGACAATAAAGTGGTAGGCGGAACTATCACATTTGACTTGAAAAAATTGGATGTAACAGATGTCGACATTGATGCTGACAGCAAAGGAAAGCTCATCGGCCACTTGCATTCCAATGATTTTTTTGACGTGGAAAATCATCCAGAAGCCAAATTTGAAATCACCTCTGTAGAACCTTTTGTAGCCGATGCAGCTACTGAGGAAGAAGTAAATGCTGAGTTCAAACTGGTCAACCCAACCCATACCGTTACAGGTAACTTGACTTTGAGAGGGAATACAAAAAGCATCAGCTTTCCTGCCGTAATCATTGTGACAGACAGCGAAGCTTCTGCACAAGCAAAATTCAATATCGACAGAACAGATTGGGGCGTATCATATCGTGACGAAAGTGCTGTGGCTGACAAAGCCAGAGACCAATTCATACACAACAAAGTAAACCTTGGTTTTGATGTGAAAGCAGTGAAATAAGGTAATATCTATCTCCAAAAAAGGCCAAACTCTCAAGGGGTTTGGCCTTTTTTAGTTTTAAAAACTGAGCAAGCCCTCATTACGTAAGGCATTTCTCCTCCCACCTTACTTTCAGTTCGTCAAATTTATTAATTTTGATGTTTTCCCCTATTTATATGCACAGAAGAGAAGTTAAAACATTTACAGTTACTGACCATGGCTCGTTTATAAAAAAAGCCTTAAGATGGGGAGCAAAACATACTTATTGTTCCTATTTAACACCCAACGAGCTGCCCTATCTTCATGGACCCTTTCCGCACTTATTGGCTGTAGGAGCATTGTCGTTTCTTGAAGTCCCAAAAAATGACAATGCTTTCTCTGCTCTAGCAACTTACCACCAGGAAAAAAAAGATTGGCTCTTTGGCTATCTCTCCTACGATCTCAAAAATGAAATCGAAGCGTTGAACAGCAACAATCCTGATAGTATGGGCTTTGCCCCTATTTGCTTCTTCCAGCCCGAACACATTTTGTTTTTCGCTCCTGACAGTGTCGAAATTCATAGTTTTCAGGTGCCCGCGACGGTGTATGACATTATTATGGCACAAGACATTTCTCAAGAAGAAACATCTACCATAGTCCCTACTACGGCTAAAGTTGCGAAAGAAGCATACATTGAACAAGTAAATAAAATCAAAGAAGACATCGTTGATGGTGAAGTATATGAGTTGAATTATTGCATGGAGTTTGTAGGAGCTGCCCCTCGATTCAATCCCTTGACTAGCTTCCTAAAGCTGAATAGGCTTTCACCTATGCCCTTTGCTTCTTTTCAGCGCTATGAAGACAAGTATGTACTTTGCGCTTCTCCGGAAAGGTTTTTGAAAAAGGATGGGGCACAACTTATTTCTCAACCTATTAAAGGTACTGCTGGCAGAGGAGTTTCCCTTGCTGAAGATGAGCAACGCAAGACTAACTTATTTAATAGTGAAAAGGAGCGAGCTGAAAACATGATGATCGTGGACCTCGTTCGGAACGACCTAGCCAAGAGCGCTCTACCAGGCACAGTGCAGGTAGAAGAACTTTTTGGCATTTATTCCTATGAAAAAGTGCACCAAATGGTTTCAACGGTGACGGCTAGGGCCAGATCTGAAGTGGCTTTTATAGACATTATCAAAAATGCATTCCCTATGGGCAGCATGACAGGGGCTCCCAAAGTAAGGGCCATGGAGTTGATTGAAACATACGAAACTAGCCGGAGAGGACTCTATTCTGGTGCATCGGGTTATATTACGCCAAAGGGTGATTTCGACTTCAATGTCGTCATAAGAACACTTCTTTACAATCAAACCAGTGGCAACCTTTCCTTTCAGGTAGGGAGCGCCATCACCTACGATGCCATTGCAGAACAGGAATATGAAGAGTGCCTTATTAAGGCTAAAGCCATTCTAGAAATATTAGAAGCTAGTCTAAGCCATTGACCAGTTTTTATAATACTCAGGCTACATGAACTTCCATATTCGCATTTAAAAATAGCTGACATAATGTCATTTCTCTAGGGCTTTTCCTATCTTTGTACCTCTTTACAAATTTTGATTTACGCTTTACCAATCAAAGGTATGAATGGATTAATAAAGGATATTGATATAATAGTTGACAAGGAGATTGAAAAGGAAATCCCTACAGAGGTTCGGGTGTCTCAAGAAAAAAACACAGGAAAAAGCCGTAAGTTATATATCGAAAGCTATGGTTGTGCCATGAATTTTTCTGATAGTGAGATTGTCATGTCTATTATGCAGGGACAAGGGTTCGACACAACCGATACGATGGAGCTTGCAGATGTGATCTTTGTCAATACTTGTTCTATCAGGGAGAAGGCTGAACAAACGGTGAGGAATCGCTTGATGCAATTTAATGCTGTAAAGAAAAAGAAACCCAACCTTTTGATTGGCATATTAGGATGCATGGCCGAGCGGCTAAAAGAGAAATTGTTGGAAGAGGAAAAAATCGTGGACTTAGTGGTAGGGCCTGATGCATATAGAGACCTCCCTAAGCTGATCGGGGATGTGGATGAAGGTCAAAAGGCAGTCAATACTTTTCTTTCTCGTGAGGAAACCTATGCCGACATTAGCCCTATAAGATTAAATTCAAACGGTGTTACGGCATTTATTTCTATCATGCGCGGTTGTGACAATATGTGCTCTTTTTGTGTCGTGCCCTTCACCAGAGGCAGAGAAAGGAGCCGGGATCCACATTCCATTATTAGAGAAGCCAAAGCATTATTTGATGATGGTTACAGGGAAGTTACCCTGCTAGGCCAAAACGTTGACTCCTATAAGTGGTCGCCCGAAACCAATAACAAGGCACGCCTTGAAAAGACTGACGCAAGCAATGTCATCAATTTTGCCCAACTATTGGAAATGTTAGCACTGGTGCATCCTGACCTAAGAGTTCGCTTTTCCACCTCACATCCCAAAGACATCACCGATGAGGTGCTTTATACCATAAAAAAATACGAGAACATCTGCAAATATATTCACTTGCCAGCCCAAAGTGGCAATGATAGGATTTTGAACTTGATGAACAGGACCTACACGAGAGAATGGTACAAAAACCGAGTGGATGCCATTAGGAATATTTTGGGTGAGGAGTGCGGCATTTCCTCTGATATGATCGCAGGTTTTTGCTCAGAGACGGAAGAAGAGCATCAGGACACACTTTCAATCATGGATTATGTGCAGTATGATTTTTCTTATATGTTTTTCTACTCCGAAAGACCAGGCACCTTAGCAGCCAAAAAGTATGAAGATGACGTCCCTTTGGAAACGAAAAAAAGGCGGCTGAATGAGATTATAGAAAAGCAAAAAGAACTTTCTTTAAAGAGAAATCAATTGGATATCGGCAAAATTCAGAAAGTGCTCATAGAAGGCACTTCCAAGAAATCTGAAAAAGAGCTTCAAGGTAGAAACAGTGCCAACAAAGTGGTTATCTTCCCCAAAGACAGCCATAAGCCAGGCGACTATGTATGGGTAAAGATCAAGGAATGTTCTGTAGGCACCCTTTTCGGCGATGTGGTGGAAGCATAGACCCAACTGCCAAAAAGAGAATTTTTAAGAAATAAAACTAAAACAACTGACGGAATTGAACCAGAGCGAAATATTAAGTATTAAGCAACGATTTTCCATTATAGGCAATTCCCACCTGCTCAATCATGCTATACAGGTAGCCATGCAGGTGGCCCCAACCGATATGACCGTGCTCATTACCGGTGAAAGCGGCAGTGGCAAGGAATCGTTTTCTAAGATCATCCATCAGCTAAGCTTACGCAAACACGGCCAATTTATCGCTATTAACTGTGGAGCCATCCCAGAAGGCACCATAGACTCAGAGCTCTTTGGGCATGAAAAGGGAGCCTTTACAGGTGCGCATGAAGCACGAAAAGGTTATTTTGAAGTAACAGACGGCGGCACTATTTTCTTAGACGAAATCGGCGAACTGCCACTAGGAACACAAGCCCGACTTTTGCGGGTGCTGGAGAATGGCGATTTCATCAAAGTAGGCTCTTCAAAAGTTCAGAAAACAGATGTCCGTGTAGTGGCTGCCACAAATGTCAATCTGATCAAGGCAGTAGAAAATGGAAAGTTTCGCGAAGACCTATATTACAGAATCAGTAATGTGCCTATTTATGTGCCTCCTTTAAGGGAGCGCGGTGAGGATATAGCGTTACTATTTAGAAAATTTGCGATGGATTTTTCTGAAAAGTACCGAGTGAAGCCAATCGAACTTACCCCTGAAGCAAAAAAGCTCTTGCTCAGCTATAGGTTCCCTGGAAACATTCGCCAATTGAAGAATTTAGTAGAGCAGATTTCTGTTTTGGAAATGGACAGAGAGATTTCGGGAGCAACGATGGCACGATACCTGCCTCAGGAAAACAATTTAATGCCCGCTCTTTATCATTCAGGGAAAAAGGAGGAAGACAGTTTCTCCGAAAGAGACATCCTTTATAAGGTCCTTTTTGATATGAAAAAGGACATGAATGACTTGAAAAAGTTGGTGCATAGAGTGCTTCAACATGAAAATTTTGACGACCAAATCATTGAAGATCATAGGGAGCTCTTTACTGACATGGATAAAAACTCAATTGGAGACAACTTCCATCCTAAGCCCAATGCATTCCTGCTAGAAAGCAAAAAAGAGCAGGACCATCTGTACGAATTGAGGACCGTTGAGGAGACACAGGATGAAATTGAAGACATCACGCACGAGACTGAACCTGACGAGTCGTTGTCGATTCAAGAAAAGGAAAGAGAGCTGATTATTAAGGCTTTAAGAAAAAACAACAATAAAAGAAAATATGCTGCACAAGATCTGGGGATCTCTGAACGTACGCTATACAGAAAAATTAATCAATATGGCATTGAAGAATAGGGTTAATGTTTGTATTTTGGCTGTGTTGATGGTGTCAATATTGGGAGGATGTGGCATATATTCCTTTACGGGAGCCAATATTGCCCCTACTATCCACACAATTTCGATAGATAGATTCTATGACGATGCAGGAGAAGGGCCTGCTAGCTTAAGCCAAAATTTTACAGATAAATTAAGGGATTATTTCCTTCAGAATACCAACTTGGCATTGGTGCAGGATAACGGCGACTTGCAGTTTGAGGGAAGTATAGTAGGCTATAGGCTCACACCCGTAGCACCTCAAGCAGTGGGCAATGATAATATGCCTGATGAAGCAGGGCTTATGCGACTTACGATAACGGTAAAGGCCATCTATCTTAACACGCAAGATGACACCTTTAATTTTGATAAAAACTTTTCTTTCTATGACGATTATGACCCTAGGTCTACCAGCTTATCTGCGGTAGAGGATCAACTCATAGAAACGATATTTGAGCAGATAGTATATGATATTTTCAATGCTTCCGTAGCAAACTGGTAGCATCTTTTTGATCCAAAAGCATAATCGTGAACAAATCCAGATTTCTCAGTATCATAAAAAATCCCAAGACCCTAGAGGACAAATCTCTCCAGGGCTTGGAAGAGCTCGCTATCACCCACCCTTATTGCCAAGCGATTCATGTGCTCATAGCAAAAGGGTACGATTTGCTCTCAAAAGAAGGATTTGAAAAGCGACTTAACCATGCGGCTGTATATGCCGCCGATAGAAAACATCTTAAGAACATCATCAAAAATGACCTGCTAGACAACACTTCACTCAAAACTAACGACCTACCCATATCGGAAAGAGCAGCTCTAGAGAACAACGACACTTATTCTTCTGAGTATCTGCAAAAGGAGATCACAAATTTTCTAGAAAAGTTAAGAAGAGAAAGAACAGCACTCGACTTGCAGGAAACGGATGAGATTTCCAATGAACTGGCAGAAGAAAAAGCTGCTTTTAAGAAAAACTTAGACGTGAGAATAGCAGAGGCCGAAGCAAAGCTCTCTAGAATACAAAACCCTGTTCAACAATCAAAAAAGCAGTCGAAAGTTGAAAAGGCCGCTGATGAAAGCGACAACACACATCTTTATGATGAGCTTGAAGAAAACTTGAACAAGCTTAGGGAAAACAAAGAACGCATATCTAATCAGGAAGAAGAATCAAAAGAAGATACTCCCGTATCACTTCAAGAGCAGGTAGAAGGGCCCATCGTTCCATTAAGCAATAACATTGAAAAGGAGAAGATGGAGGAGTACTTGGCTTCGCTCAAAACCTCCGAAATAAAAGTGATTGAAAATGAAAAAGTCAGGGAACAGATTAAGATCATTGATTCTTTTATAGAAAACCAACCAAAACTCCCTAAACTGGACCAAGGAGAAGACGATAAAGAAAAGAGGGAAGACCTTTCATTGAAGAGCTTAAAGGTAAATGCCAATATTGCTTCAGAAAATTTAGCCTTGATTATGGTGAAACAAGGCAAGCTCGAAAAGGCTGAAGAGATATATAACAAATTAATTTGGAAATTTCCAGAAAAAAAAGCTTACTTTGTGGCTCGAATCAACGAATTAAAGAAAAAATAGTATGTTATTTGCAATAGTTAGCACAATAGTTATAGTATGCCTTTTATTGGTGCTCGTAATCCTGGCACAAAAGTCAAAAGGCGGTGGATTGTCTAGTCAGTTTGGAGGTTCTGGCACAAGCCAATTGATAGGCGTAAAAAAGACTGGCGACTTATTAGAAAAAGTGACCTGGGGCCTGGCCATAACTTTGATGGCATTGACACTTTCCACAAACTTTATCATAGACACCTCTCCTGCCGGACCAACGAGTCCTAACATAGAAAGGGCCAGAGAACAAATGATGTTGCCTAATATTCCTAGCGGATTTGAAGGTGTAGAAGGAACAGAGGAAGGCACTCCTGCATTAGAGCTAGAGCAAGCCCCTGTTGAGGATACAGCAGAATAAAAATCAAGATATAGATCTTTGCAAAGTGCAGCTTGACCAGTGGTGTTAAGCTGCACTTTTTGTTATATGCTTCACAAGCAACCGCTTGGCCACGGGCATCAGTGTTGCTTCAAAGGGAAACTTGAATTTTGTATGAATAGCGTATGCAGCAGGATTGGGCAGCATCTTATAAGTTTTCACTAAATTGAGCTTTACCTTTTCAAAGGTCACCCCCAAGCTTTTTCTTTTGCTTTCGACAAATTCCATATTCACCCCTCTATATACTTCATCTGCGCTTTCAAATACGCTTATCTGGAAACGATAGATTAACATCTCTTTTTTGAATGCTTCATCTATAAACAAATACCCTTCCTGTTTATATAAAGGCGACAATCCAATGGCGCATATTTCCATATTGGTCTCTACAAACTCATATATATCTTTGCCTTCATTGAGCACATCAGCAAAACAAGGAATAGAAAATGCCAAAATATCTTCAATTTCCTTCATCACCCCATCGTCTTTAATGATCTTTTCATAATTGAGCTGAAGTTTTTTGAAATCTTCCCTGGAGATAGTGGCAGGAAAATGATCATATATCAACTGTTTGTTCTTTTTGACAGACATTATATTTTTATAGTGAAACAGCAAATCAGAGAGGTCAGGATATAGCACGTTTCTGCCAAAGTTTTCCCTCACATTTTTCAAGTATCCTAAAACAACATATTTTTTATATTCAAAATCGATAAGACCGTCCGTCAACCAATTAGTTTTTAATGTGCTCATAATCGTTTATATTTTGATGACCCATCCATAATAACGGAAAATTACCTTTTCAACAATGCAAAATTGTCAGGTCTATATTCATATGTAATGTTTCCATACCAGAAACGCTGAAATAATGACCGTTTTTGTCACAATTCCTGCCAAGCTTAGTGTTTGGCACATTTAGTGCAATACGTGCGTCAGCTAGTTTAGCATCTAAACTGAAAGTATTTATAATTTAATCAAAACAATCGAACAATGTCAAGTGTAAACATTAAGCCTTTAGCAGATAGGGTTCTCGTGGAACCTGCTGCAGCTGAAGAAAAAACAGCCTCTGGAATTATCATTCCTGACTCTGCCAAAGAAAAACCCCAAAAAGGGTCAGTTGTTGCAGTTGGAACAGGCAAAAAAGATGAGCCTATTACTGTGAAAGTTGGTGACCAAGTGCTTTATGGGAAATATGCCGGCACTGAGATCACAATCGAAGGAAAAGAATATCTCATCATGAGAGAGTCTGACATTTTTGCAGTCATCTAATCCTACATTCACAATCCGTAAAATATTAAGGAGTTTATAATTTAAATTTTTATACAAATGGCTAAAAATATTATTTTTGACAATAGCGCAAGGCAAAAACTAAAAAGCGGCGTTGATAAACTGGCAAATGCCGTAAAGGTTACTTTAGGACCGAAAGGTAGAAATGTAATACTGGACAAAAAATTTGGCGCGCCAACAATCACCAAAGATGGTGTGTCAGTAGCAAGAGAGATCGAACTAAAAGATCCTATTGAAAACATGGGCGCCCAGCTCGTAAAAGAAGTAGCTTCCAAGACCGCTGATGATGCGGGTGACGGTACTACCACTGCTACAGTGCTTACTCAGGCCATCTTCACTCAGGGTCTTAAAAACGTAGCCGCAGGTGCCAATCCAATGGACCTTAAAAGAGGTATAGACAAGGCGGTTGCTGTTGTTGTAGAGAACCTTAAAGGGCAATCTAAGACTATCAGCAGTTCTAATGAAATAGCACAGGTAGCAACTATATCTGCTAATAACGACCAAGAGATTGGCAAGATGATCGCCAATGCTATGGACAAAGTAGGCAAGGACGGTGTAATTACCGTTGAAGAAGCAAAAGGTACTGAAACAGAAGTAAAAACTGTGGAAGGTATGCAATTCGACAGAGGTTACCTCTCTCCATATTTCGTGACCAACACCGAAAAAATGGAAGCTGAATTGGAAAACCCATACATCCTGATCTACGACAAAAAAATCTCTGCCATGAAGGAATTGCTTCCTATTTTGGAAAGCGTAGTACAAACTGGCAAGCCACTTGTAATCATTTCTGAAGATGTAGACGGCGAGGCTTTGGCTACTTTGGTGGTGAACAAAATCAGAGGCGCCCTTAAAATCGCTGCTGTAAAAGCTCCTGGCTTTGGCGACAGAAGAAAGGCTATGTTGGAAGATATCGCTATCCTTACTGGCGGAACCGTTGTTTCTGAAGAGAGAGGTTTCAAATTAGAAAACACCACACTCGAATTCCTAGGTACTGCCGAAAAAATAAACATCGACAAAGACAACACAACTATTGTCAATGGTGCTGGCAAAAAAGAGGATATCCAAGGAAGAATTGGTCAGATCAAATCTCAGATCGAGAACACAACTTCTGACTATGACAAAGAAAAACTTCAAGAAAGACTGGCTAAGCTTTCTGGTGGCGTAGCGATCCTATACATCGGTGCTGCAACAGAAGTAGAGATGAAAGAGAAAAAGGATCGTGTGGACGATGCGCTGCATGCTACTAGAGCTGCTGTACAAGAAGGTGTAGTGGCAGGTGGTGGTGTAGCCCTCATCAGAGCGGTTGACTCATTAGGTGAAATAGAAACCGAAAATGAGGACCAAGCAACAGGTATCAATATTGTAAAACTTGCGCTTGAGGCACCGTTGAGAACAATTGTTCAAAATGCTGGAAGCGAAGGTTCTGTAATCATTCAGAAGATAAGAGAAGAGAAAGGCGACTACGGTTACAATGCTCGTTCAGACAAGTTCGAAAACTTGTTTGCTGCTGGCGTAATTGACCCAACCAAAGTTACCCGTCTTGCATTAGAGAATGCTGCATCTATTGCCGGTCTATTGCTCACAACAGAGTGTGTGGTAGCCGACGATCCAGAAGATGAGAAAGATGCTCCTGCAATGCCTCCAATGGGCGGCGGTATGGGCGGGATGATGTAAGAACCATCCATTATAACACATAAATAAAAAAGCCTCCATATGGAGGCTTTTTTATTTATGATCAATTAAGGTAAAGCAAATGTAAATATTATCATATCGTAGAATCATCACTATCGTTATGCTCCTCCATCAAAACCATGCTGATAGGGAGCTTTATTATTTCCCTAAAATCCTCCCCAGACTCCTGCATATCCTCATCTTCCTCTTCATAATACCATTTAATAGAGACATCCACTCCTTCCCTTTTCAAACGTTCCAACTTCCTGAAAATCTCCACAAGGCACTTCGATGAACTGGTGTTAAAATACTCTAGCTTCACATCAAAAGTCGTTTCTCGCTTAGAAGGATTAGCCGCATAATCGTCTAACCATTCCAATACAGGCTTATAAAACTCTATAGAGTTTTCTGGGATAGACCTGCCAGATATCTCAAAAAATCCCTTGCTAATATCAAAACTGATCTTAGGAGTTTTAGGGGTCCGTTCCAAATAAAAGCTCTTCATACTATTTATATTAAG
Source organism: uncultured Roseivirgaceae bacterium (assembly GCA_964440915.1). Classification (GTDB taxonomy): domain Bacteria; phylum Bacteroidota; class Bacteroidia; order Cytophagales; family Cyclobacteriaceae; genus CAMPJM01. Next base: position 6,936 of record CAYTTV010000055.1, on the reverse strand, counting down.
CTGAAATTTTAATCTCTAAACTAAAAAATGATAAGTCATTGCCTATATCCTGAAAATTATACTCGATTCGCTCACCTGATTTCCTCAATATGTCCATCATCCCCAGTCCTGCCCCACCTTTGGCTGTCGGTATTCCCGTAGCCAATCGGTTGCGGTATACCGCCTTTAGCTCCTCATGAGTCATTCCATTCAAAGTGTCAATCCGCTCTTTTAAACTATTGGCCTCTTCGCGCTTCATGGGATTGCCAGATATGATCCGATAACCCAAGGTATCTTTATACAAAAGAAAAACGATAGACTCCTTTATTCCATACTGCCGCCCCTTGCCAAAATGATGATAAATATTTTGTAAAATCTCTACCAATATATTAAAAACTTTCTTTTTTAAAGAAGATCTCAGTTCCAACTTCTCCAACTTATTCTCAGTAAGCCTCAAAATACTATCAAACAGCTCCTCCGATACTGTACCTTTATAGGCAAGTACCACATTATCATGGTGCATTTTTTGGTAATATCCGTATATATCTTGCATTTCAGAAAGCTATTCCACCCATTTATGAGATATCCAATTTCAAATATAAATAATATACTGTTTCTTAAAATACAATTAGGAAAAAATCCTTAAACATTTTTTTCTGAACGGATTTTGTTCAAGATTTTTTGGGCGGCTATTCAGGCTATCCGCTTGTACTCCGGCCAGCCACAAGCACTTCCTATGCAAAAGCAGTCATCCATCATCAGTGGGTCCTTCACAATAAAACACGACCCTTACCGGGGTACCGCTCCTATCCTGGCCGCTCCTACTTCCAATCAATCATTGGTGTTTAATTTGCCAGCAATACGGTTGGTTTACTACCAGCAACCCATTTCCTGCTCAATGTTCCGTACCACCTTCTTCCTCGGCACCATGTGTCAAGGCTTGCAGCTTTCTTAAAAACAATAGTACTATGATGCCAAAAGCAATCGTAAAGGCTGCTATCATGCCAAATATTTGCATTTCGCCAAGGTCCTGTGCCAATACACCCAATCGCCCTGCCACATAATTGCCCAAACCACTCATAGCAAAATATACCCCCATCATTAAAGAAGCATACTTGACAGGAGCCAATTTTGTAATAAACGACAATGCTACAGGCGAAAGGGACAACTCACCAATGGTGTGCAGCAAATAAGCACCCACCAGCCAATACATCGCCGCCTTACTATCAGGCGAAGCGTCAACATCCAAAGACGCCCCTACCATTAATATAAAACCAGAACCCATGATCATTGTGCCTATGGCCATTTTAAACAATGCCGAAGACTCTTTCCCTTTAATTTTTCTGTTATACCAAAAAGCACCTACAATTGCTCCGAATATCATGATGAACAAGGGGTTGAAGGCTTGGAATACGCCAGCAGGAACCTCGTAGTCAATATTCAAGAAAGGGATCACAAGTAAGCGGTCCACCTTCTCTTGGGCGTATATATTCATTAGCCCTCCTGCCTGCTCAAATGCTCCCCAAAAAACTATCACGATCAAAAAAGAAAGGAAAAGCACGATCATCCTATCCTTTTCGACCTTTGTCATAGGAGCAGCCTGAACCACTTTGTTAGAGGCGTCTTTTATTGGGGCAACATGCTCACCAACACCTTTAAGATACCCTTGGCCAGTCATAAAGACTATCTGGCCTATCAACATGCCTATTCCGGCTAGTCCAAAGCCATAGTGCCAACCGTACTCGGCAGCGACCACAGCTACAATAAGGCTAGCAAAAAAAGCCCCTATATTGATCCCTATATAGAAAATAGTAAATCCTTTATCCCTCAATGGGTCACCCGGCTTATACAAACCCCCTACCATCGTAGAGATATTGGGCTTAAGTCCTCCCACACCTAAAACGATAAGCGACAAACCCGCATAGAAAGCCCAAAGATTATCTACCGCTAAAACACCATGGCCAAAGCATAGCAAGATTCCTCCCAAAAGGACTGTTTTCTTTTGCCCTAAAAACCGATCGGCAATAAATCCGCCAGGGATTGACATCACATAAACCAACATCGTGTACCAGCCATACAGTGCCAAAGCTTCTGCATTGGTCCAGCCCAATCCGCCTTCTGCTACGGAAGCAATCATATACAACACCAAGATGGCCCGCATGCCATAAAAGCTAAACCGCTCCCACAATTCAGTAAAAAACAATACATAGAGCCCTTTAGGGTGGCCAAACACCTTGGGCTGATCCCACGGCATTATTTCAACATCTTGGTTAGGTTGCACCATCTGATTTAATTTAAATTGTTTCAATAATTCTCATTTAAAACTACAACTGTGAAACCATTTTCGCAAATCTTTTCTTTGGGGAAGAAATATCAGAGGATGGTTAATGAATAAGGGATCAATCGCCTGGAGATTGCTTCACTTAAGCTATCCATACAGCGAGGAAAGTTTATAATGTGGATTATTTGGTCATCAAGAGGGTATGTCAGTAAACTTCTATGATTAGCGTTGAGCGACTTTGAGCCCTTCTCGTTCATCCTTATGCACGCTGCATGAAATCTTTAATTTTACAAAAGCGATAGGGGCTACGCAAAGATCGCTAAGGAGCCAATGTCTAAATTCGAATCACATGAAAAACGTGAAGGGTAAATGCTTTTGGCTCTAATAATCGCCTCAATACTACTCGTTATTTCCCAATAGTTCTACTTCATATTTGATCAGCATTTCTGTTCTGCGGTTCAGGAGATGGTCTGCTTCTGTGCAGGGCGTATTGCTACAATCTTTGACAAAATCCGCTTTTCCAATAGGCGTTTGAATGATTCTGGTATGTGATATGCCTTGTTGTACCAAATATTGAAAGGCAGAAAGTGCCCTTCTTTTAGCGAGCACCATGTTATAGTTAACTGGCCCCCGGCTATCGGTATAAGCCTTTAACTCTACCTTGATTTCCGGATGGGTTTTCATGATGTCAGCGATAGTATTCAATGCAGCTATTGCCTTAGGACTTAAGTTGGACTTGTCAAAACCATAATAAACATTTTCGATTGTAAGGGTATCTTGAATTTTTAGATTTTCCTGTGCTAATAGTTTGTATAGGTTTTGGAGCAAATCCTGCTCTTCTATCCAATCTTCAGATAAAACAATTACCTCCTTGTCATTATCTAATACCGCTTTGTTATTGACTTGCTTATAAGCAAACAACCCGTTTTCCAAACTTAAAAACACCTGTGAGTTTCCGCTATTGTTATGAACAATGCGCATATTCTTGAATTGATCGGAACTTCCAGGAGAGCTTGAGGTAAACATGAGCGCGGATTTGGTGCTTTTAAGCGGGACTGTCACAAAAAGTGTATCTCCAGAATGGGTGTAGCCAAATTCCAAAGGGATCAGTTTTTTTGAATAATGCGCTTTTTCTATAGTAAGATAATAGCCTTCGTTTTTATACACTTCCCAAGTCGATTTCCCGTCGGATGCGGTACGCCTTTCCTGCATAAGGATGTTTCCGGCATATTGCTTTACAGTAGCTCCTGCTATTCCTTCATGCGTATCTTGATCGATAACCTTGGCCACTACAGTGATAGGATGTAATACGCCAAAGGCAGGAATCTTTAAGAAAGGATTGGCTTTTTCTTGCGGATCAGTCACCAAAAATTCACTGATCATGCCACTTCTAATGTTGTTGTCTGCCAATATGGTATAGGAAAAACCTTCTGTCGCTTGAAATGAAAAATCGCCCCGTTCATCTGCCTTAAATTCCAACGTCTCTTCATTCCGGTCATTGATAATGTAAATATTGGCATGGTCCAAAGGTTGGTTATTTTCCCCATCATATACGTGACCATGCATGGCAATAGAAAGCGGGATGTACTTTTCTAAGGTCACACTCAAATCAATAGTGTCTTGGTTGCTATTGTTGGCATTGATTGACAATGTTTTGTTTTTATAGCCTGGATGATCGATCGCCAAGCTATAATCTTTTCCTGAGTGCGCATGGAACAAGGCTGCTCCATGCACATTGCTCATTACCTTTTGTTGATAGGTATCCTGGTAAGAGAGTACTAAGTTAGCCAAAGGAATGGCTGCTCCACTTTCTTGGTCACTTAATTGCACTTTTACCATAAGCGGAATAGAAACAGTATAAAGTTTTACTTGCAGGAGAGAAGAAAGATGGGATTCCATCAGTAATAATTTATTGATGTTCCCTCTTTTTCCAGCATCTGCTGCAAGAATTGTATAAGTTTCTCCTATTATACCCTTGAAGCTGAATTTGCCATCACTGCCCGTTTTCAGTTCCTGCTCTTGTCCTGTTTGCTCATGACGAATGTACAACTGTGCATTAGCAATTGCTTCTGATGTAGTACCCTCTATAGCAATTCCTGAAATGATCAATTCAGCTTTTTCTATAGGTGCTAAAGCTAATATGACCGAAACAGTATCTCCCTGATCGGGTATTGATGTGCTGATTATTTGTCCTGAGGTTTCATAGTCCTTCATGCTGCCTTCGATGTAATAACTCGTAAGCGCATTAACCAAGAGCAATTTATAGCCGGCTTCATTCGTATAAGTAGTCTGTCTGACGGTATCTTGATGTACCAATTTGAGCATTCCCTGTGGGATTATATTGCCGGTGTTTTTATCCTGAAGGACTACTTTCAGATACCCTAACTTTGGTTTGTCCGCTTCAGGAAATGGGCTTTGAATTTTTAAAATAATAGGGCCGTGTTTGTCTTTGGCCTGAATATCTAAAAGATTGGTTCCCCTCAGGGCCTTTTCCCCTATAATTTGATATTGCTCTCCTACCAAACCTTGGATTCCGAATTGTCCATTTTTATTTGAAATGACAGTCTCCACATCCCAGGTTTTATTGTTCATAATATAGACAAGAACACTATCCACTGGCTCTCCTGTTGATTCATCTATTACATTTCCCTCAAGGGCAATCATTTGGGGTTGTTTTTTTGTTAACAACAGCTCAAATGGTAGCGTATCCATCTTGTTTTCTATGGATATTTCAAAATCCAGAAAACCCTCCTCATATCCATCGCTATTAGCAAACACCTGATATTTGCCTCCTGCTAAGGCCCTTAAAAATACTTCTCCGGAGATTTGAGTTTGTTCTTGTTGGATAAGCGTATTGTTTTCTTTTAAACCCACCATCGCTAGTCTTAACGGCTGTTTGGATTCCTTGTCCAACATTTTTACGTTCAGAATAACTGGAGGAGGAAATCCCCAAATGCCAAGCTTAAGCGTATCCTCAATGTGGGCTACATGTGCATAAGGAAGCAAGCCACTTCTGGTATCTTTGTCAGCGAGCAGCGTGAATTCCTGTCCCGCCCGGCCATTAAATTGGAAGAATCCTTTGTTATCCGTTTGTAAGGTATGGGCTTCGCCGGTGTTATTGTTAATAATATAAACCATCGCATCATTTACTGCAGCTTCAGTGGTTTTATCAAAAATATAACCGGTTATTTTGCCCACCTTTATACTGTTCTCTGCTATAATCTGGCTTACAGATTTTGTTAATAAAGGATTGTTTTGCAGGTTAGGCACTATAGGAGATAGCGTAGTCAGGTGCTGGATAGGTAAAATGATTTCTCTATTGCTGGCAGCATCCTCTACCAATATATTTGTCACAATTCCACTGGCTTCCTGATGGTCGCCAATAATGTTATACACTTCTCCTGCCTTGGCCTGAAATTCAAAATTTCCTAAACTATCGGTGAGTTGTATATTGCTTTCCCCTGTTTGTTTGTTGATGATAAGGACTTGAGCACCTTTTGTAGGTAACTGGGCACCAGCCATATATACGCTGCCCTTCATGGTAATAAGTTCCGGCACTATCCTTTCCAGCACTACAGCTAGTGTTAGGCTGTCATTGGTCTCCTTGGAAGTTTGTAAAGCAACTGTGACAGTCTTATAACCAGCGTGGTTTATTTCCAACATATAATCTGGCCCTGCCTTTGCATTCAGTTGGGCATTTCCCCATATATCACTTTTTGAAAGTAGGATAGGAATCCCTTGTTGTTTCAGTTGGATTTCTGCTAAGGGCACTCCTTCCCGGCTTTGCTTATCGGTTATATTAACCGCTATGAAAAGAAATTTTGTCTTATCATAAAGCGGTATTTGCACCGGAGTGGAGAAATGTTGTGCTGTAAGCAGCAATCTTTTGATAGTGCCTTGCTTTTGATCTGTTTCCGCTAATACGGAAAATGTTTCCCCTTCTTTTCCTCGGAAGGTGAATTGCCCGTCTGCAGCAGTTTCCATTTCTTGTTCTTCCCCGGTGGTTTCGTTGATCAGGTAAATCTTTGCTCCAGCTATTTTTTCTCCTGAAGATTGATCTATGGCGAGGCCGCTTAAGGTCTGTTGCTCCAACTGTTCTATCAGAAGGGTTAAAGAAATAGTATCTGAAAGAAGATCGCCAGAGGTATTGGCTATCAAGCCAGATTCCTTATAGCCTAATACATCGCTGTTGATGAGGTATTTTTTGTCTTTTTCAACATTGATGAACAATTCCCCCTCCCTATTGGTGTAGTCCAATAGGCGAATAGTATCTTCATGAAAGAGCTTGACAACGCCAAAAGGTATATCTTCACGTGTCTTGAGGTCTTTCATTTCTATTTTCAAAGCAACCATATTGATATTTGCTTCTGGTTCTTTGATATTTATTTCGAGCTGAATATTCTGGTTTTCAGTAAGGTCTTTAATTTTATAATCGACTACTGCACGGTTGTCGTCAATTTCTGCCATTACCCTATAAGTATTTCCGATGAGCCCCTCAAAATTGAAAGTGCCATCCTTTTGGGTCAATAACTGGCGGTTTTCGTTTGTACGGCTATCGATAATATAAATAGTGGCCTCAGCAATAGCAGTATTTTTAGTGGCGTTTACAACAAAACCGTTTATCTGGGCCAGCTTTGGCTTTATCTTTTCTAAGTCGATAGTATATTTTAAGGTGT
>CAYTTV010000054.1:0-21712 GCA_964440915.1 uncultured Roseivirgaceae bacterium | reverse complement strand
ATTTCCTGACAAAAGTCATATTCTTGACTGTACTCAATCATAGTCAACCACCTTACCCTCTGTTAACTTTGTTAAAGATTTATAATATGGCCTTGCTGTAACAGCTTATTCACACCGGCGCATATTAATTTTTTGTATCCTTTAATCTCTAGCATTATGTCAACGATCACTATAGGGTATGCGGATTCAAAACCCAACGAGCGCCTAATGAAGTCCGTCCGGAAAATCATAGCAGAAGAGCAAAGTGGTACGCCTACGCCAGGTTTTGACCCAGGGCACATTCCTTATTCAAAAAGTGATTTGTCTTTGTTCAATGAACGATTAAAATCTCCCATCCTAACGACGTCGGTCGATTCAGCCTCTGTTTATCGATATTCAATTATTGGAAATGAGCAAGAAGATCTGCCAGCAGATACCAACCTGTTTGTTGTTGATATCACCAAAGCCTACAAGCATTCCCGCCATATAAAAGCATTATTCAAAACGATAAGCACTAAAAAATGTGCATTTTTATTGCTAAACCCTAAAAGCGATGGCTTCCAACATATCATTTTGAAATATGATGGCACGCCAATTTCCTCGAATTCTATCCTTGCTTTTCCTCAATTATTTCCAACTGCTGTAGAGCATGCCGGGAGGGTAACGTTGATTTCCCCTTCTACTTTCAAGAAATCACAAATAGCCATTGAAAAGCAGTTCGTCAAAACTGCCACTCAGTATTACACTGACATGGGCTTTATAAAACTGCCGCTCAATTCAGTAAGAGACTTTTTCGAATATGCCCAAAAGAACACTATCGACCTGCTAGTTTTATCAAAACAAGACTTGAGCGAGACCATGAAGATCATCACAACAAAGGCATTCAATGATCAGGTAAAGAAACAAGAACTGTCGGTCTTTATGGCCTAGCTCTGGGCATCGCTCTGACCATAATCAAACCAATACATGACTTCTATCATATTTCGTGAGCGCTGGCGATCATATCTTTGCGTTTATAAATTCTCGAGTCCATGGAGGAACTGGTAAAAACTGATGTGTCTCTTTGCTACCACTGCGGCGATCCCTGCCATAGTAGTGCTGTTGCCCTTGATGACAAAAAGTTTTGTTGTGAGGGCTGTAAGTTGGTCTATGAGCTTTTGGAAGACAACGGACTATGCACCTATTATGATCTGGATAGCAAGCCTGGCATTAGTCTAAAAGGAAAAAACTTTGATGGACGCTATACTTTCCTTGACAAAGAAACTGTTCAGCAGCAGCTTTTGGATTATTCTAGTGAGACCCTTTGCAAAATCACATTCATCATCCCGTCCATCCATTGCACTTCCTGTATATGGCTTTTGGAAAATCTGTATAAGCTCCGAAAAGGCGTCAGCGTATCCAGGGTCAACTTTGTAAAGAAAACGCTTGCCGTCAGCTTTGACCCAGGTTTTGTCACCCTTCGTCAGCTAGTGGAACTATTGGCTACCTTAGGCTATACTCCCGATATAAGCTTGGAGCGTTACGAGGAAAAAGAAAAAAAGAGGACTGGTGAGGACATTTTAATAAAGATTGGCGTTGTAGGATTCTGCTCGGGCAACATCATGGCATTAAGTTTCCCTGAATATTTTGGGGTAAAAGATTCTGTGGACACCTCCTTCGGCCCCTACTTTATTTGGTTGAACGTGCTCTTATCTTTGCCTGTATTTTTCTATGGAGCATCTGGTTACCTGATCTCCGCTTATCGTTCTTTGCGCCAAAAGGTCATTAACCTTGATGTACCTATCTCCATAGGCATAAGTGCCTTGTTTGTAAGAAGCTTATTTGAGGTGCTGAGCGGCACAGGGCCAGGGTACTGGGACAGCCTCGCCGGACTGGTATTTTTCCTGTTGATAGGCAAATGGCTACAAAACAAAACATTTGAAAATCTCTCCTTTGAGCGGAACTATAAGTCCTATTTCCCTTTGGCCACTACCCGGATCAATGGGAGCAAACAGGAGAGTGTCCTTACCCGTGAGCTCGTCGAGGGAGACCAGATCCTGATCCGCAACCAAGAGCTTATTCCCGCAGACAGCATTTTGCTGAGTGAAGAAGCATGGATAGATTACAGCTTTGTGACTGGAGAGTCTGAGCCTGTAGCTAAAAAATCAGGCGATTATCTCTACGCCGGCGGCAGGCAGGTGGGGAAAAGCATAGAAGCTAGTGTAAAAAAAGCTGTTTCTCAAAGCTACTTGACACAGTTGTGGAACGATGACGCTTTCACAAAAGACACGCCCATGCCGGTCACAAAGCTGACCGCTGACTTTAGCCGCTATTTTACCGTGATCACTTTAGCAGTAGCTGCAATAGCAGGGTTGTTTTGGTTGGTGGTAGATCCATCCATTTCGCTCAATGCTTTTACGGCAGTACTTATTGTAGCTTGTCCTTGTGCGTTATCACTTTCCATGCCCTTCGCCATGGAGAACACCATGCGAATATTTGGGAGAAATGGATTTTATGTAAAACATACGGACACTATCCAACATCTTGCTACGATCACCCATATCGTTTTTGACAAAACAGGCACCCTTACCCAAGGCAAAGAAGCCGTTGTAAACTTCTTAGGCAGCACTTTGACTATGGCAGAAGAAGCTTTGGTAAAATCCATAACCGCTCACTCTACCCATCCTTTGAGCAGAAAGATCCACCACGCACTTTCGGCATTGCCTCTGCATGAAGTAGAGCATTTTGAAGAACTTGTGGGCAAAGGACTTCAAGGCCGGGTTTTCAATAGACAGATAAAGGTAGGTGCTAGAGAGTTTATTGGAGCGCCGCCACTAAACAGCCTACAAGCCTCCGGCATGCGTGTTTCTATTTCTATTGATGGCGTTTACAGAGGTGATTACACCATAGAGGCGCCGTACAGAAAAGGACTAAAGGACACAATAAACAAGCTACGCAAAACCTTTACGCTTTCTCTGCTTTCTGGCGATCGGCCTACCGATTTACCTGTTCTTAAACCACTGTTTGGCAGTGAAGAGACAATGCTTTTTGAACAAAGCCCCTCTGATAAGTTGCAATATATCAAGACACTTCAGGCAAAAGGCAAAAAGGTGCTGATGGTAGGCGATGGGTTGAACGATGCGGGGGCCCTCAAACAAAGCAATGTGGGCATGGTGCTCTCAGAAGATGTTCAATCATTTTTCCCTGCCTGTGATGTGCTGGCAGATGCTAAGAAATTTTCACGTATCGATGATATAGTCCGGTTTAGCAAAACGAGTATAAATATTGTAAAAGTAAGTTTTCTCGTATCGATGATCTATAACTTCATTGGGATAAGCTGGGCTGTTTCTGGACAACTATCGCCCGTATTTGCCGCCATACTAATGCCGGTAAGCTCTATCTCTGTGGTAGGTTTTGCTGTGGGCATGAGCAGTTTGTATGCACGTTGGAAGAAACTATAAACATTAAATTTAAAACTATGTCTGTAATGCTGTTATTGATTGCCTTAGGCGTAATTGTGGCAGGGAGCTTTCTCGGAGCTTTTATTTGGGCCATGAAAAGCGGGCAGTATGAAGACACTTTTTCTCCTTCTGTCAGGATACTTTTTGATGGAAAGAAGTCAAAAGACAAACAAGAAGAACAATCAAATCCTAAAACCATCATCAAGCATAATAATTAATTTATGATCATCTTAGTTTTCTTTATCGCACACTGGTATCTGTCGTTATTTGCACAAACATTCTTTCTTCACCGCTATGCCTCGCATCAAATGTTTACAATGAGCAAAGGGTGGGAAAAGATATTTTACATCATGACTTACATCTTTCAGGGATCGTCGTTTTTAAGTCCTCGGGCTTATGGCATTATGCACCGGTTGCACCACGCCTATGCCGATACGGAAAAGGATCCTCACTCTCCAAAGTTCACAGCCAATATGATGGACATGATGTGGAAAACAAAAAAAATCTATAGCAACATTCGAGAAAACAAAGCACATATTGAAGAGAAGTTTTTGAAGAACATCCCTAGCTGGGAAGGCATGGAGCGATTCGGCAGCACTTGGTTCTCACGATTAGGCTGGGGCGCTTTTTATGCATTGTTCTATATTCAGTTTGCCACGGAATGGTGGATGTATTTACTGCTTCCTGTACATTTCTTTATGGGACCCATACACGGTGCCATCATCAATTGGTTTGCCCATAAGTTCGGGTATGTCAACTTCAAAGTGGATGATACTGCCCGAAACCTGTTGCCTTTCGACTTCCTGATGATGGGAGAAAGCTATCACAACAACCATCACAAGTTTGGCGGACGAGCCAATTTTGGTGTGAAGTGGCACGAGTTTGACCCTACCTATCCAATCATACTTTTATTGAATGCTTTAGGCATTATAAAACTAAAGAAGAATAACGACCTGCTGTATATGTAATCGCTTAAAAAATCAGCAAGACTTCTTGGCCTGCGTTTGATTAGAAGAAATTTAAACCGAACGCAGGCCTCGCTTTTAGTGCAAAACTACCAAAGTCACGCCGTCTCCCCCTCTTTCTATATGCTCATCTTGAAAGGCACGGACTTGAGCGGTCTGCTTAAGTTTATCCCGAGTAATCCGACGCAAAATTCCATCTCCCTTTCCATGAATTACCCTCACCTCATGAACACCAAACATGGAAGCCTCATCAATATAGTTTTCTAGCACAGCCAAAGCTTCTTCTCCCCGCATGCCCCTGAGGTCTAAGTTGGTGCTAAAGTTGGATCTTTTCTGCACAAGGTCTATTCCCTGCATTGGAGGGCGGTACGTATTCTCTTCTTGCAGCTTCCTTCTTTCCTTTCGAGAAAGCCGCTGTAGCCTGTTTATCTTGATCAAGGATTTCAAGCTCCCCATCGCTACAAAAGCACTCTTCCCCTGTACCGACAGCACCTCTCCTACAGCACCTTGTCCTTTTAGCTGCACAAAATCGCCTGCACGAATCTCTCCAGATTCTGGAACATACTCTACAGGAACTTCCTCGATTATGCCCACCTCCTGATCTTTTTTATCGGCCTTTTGTAATCCTGTTTTCAGCTTTTCAATGGCTATCCTACTTTCTTTGGTCTTTTGCTTGTCGGCCTGGCTTTCCTTTATCTCACGTATGGCATTTTCTATTTTCTGATTGGCTTCTGATACCAACCGTTTTGCTTCTGCCCTTGCTTCCCGCATGAGCTGCCGTTTATTAGCATCCAAATGGCTGGTCAATTCTTTATAAATCTCAAGTTCGTTTTGCAGCGCTTCTTGCTTTTGTGTCAAGTCTTTGGTTTTATCTGCCAACTTCTTCCTTTCCATTTCCAATTCGCCCAATAGCTGATCCACTTGCACCTGCTCTACACCAATATTCGCTTTTGCTTCCTCTATCACTTTATTGGGGAGCCCAATCTTTTGAGATATCTCCAAGGCAAAGGAGCTTCCAGGCTTACCAACCTCCAACTGATACAAGGGTTCCAATTGCTCTAAGTCAAACCGCATGGCCCCATTCACAATCCCTTCTGTTCTTTCGGCATACTCCTTCAGGTTGGCATAGTGAGTCGTAATTACGCCAAATACGCGCTTCTCGTTGAGCTCTTCTAGAATTGCTTGGGCTATGGCACCCCCAAAAGCTGGTTCTGTTCCTGTGCCGAATTCATCTATGAGGCACAGGGCATTGCCATCGGCATGCAGCAGGAAGTTCTTCATGTTGGTGAGGTGAGAACTATAGGTGCTGAGATCATTCTCAATCGACTGCTCGTCCCCGATATCGATAAACATACCTTTGAAAAGACCAAACCTCGACTGTTCGGCTACAGGTACTAGCAGGCCAGATTGTAGCATATATTGCAAAAGCCCCGTTGTTTTAAGCGTGACCGACTTGCCTCCAGCATTGGGGCCAGAGATAAGCAGGATCCTTTGATCCTCATCAAGGCGCAGTGAAAGCGGCACGACTTCCTTCCCTTGACTTTTATGTACAAGCAGCAGCAATGGATGCTGCGCATTGATCATATCTAGGAATGGCTTCTTATATACAGTTGGTTTAACCGCTTCAATTCTCAACGCAAACTTGGCCTTAGCCCTGATAAAATCAATCAGTCCTAAAAACACGTAAGCTTTCCGCAGTTCAGGTATATACGGCCTGACCAAATCTGTCAGTGCCGTCAAAATTTTAACGATTTCTCGTCTTTCTTGGGCTTGTAGTGTTCTTAAGGCATTATTAATATCCAATGCCTCGGCAGGCTCCAAATATACTGTTTGCCCACTGGAAGATTCATCGTGAATAAATCCTTTGATCCTTCGTTTATGCTCGGCACTTACCGGTATCACCATCCTGCCATCCCTTACTGTAAAAGATGTATCTTCGGTAGTAAATCCTTGGCTTTTTGCATGCTTCAGCACTTGATCCAATACTTTCCTTAGCCTGCTCTGCTCCGATTGCAACTGCTTCCTGATGTTGTATAGTGCCTCACTGGCATTGTTCTTCAATACACCATTCTCATCTATTTTCTGACCGATGGCGGTGGGCACAGCCTTGTCGATCGCAATATGATCGCTCAACTTCTTTAGCTCTGGATACGATTCCTGCTTTTCAGCAAAGAAGCGGACACACTGAACGACCGTTTGCAGCGACAACTTTAAGCGTTGAAATTCCTCTTCCAACAAAAAGCTTCCCATAATAGCAGCTTTATCCAGTTGAGGGTTTAAGTCGAGAAAATAAGTGGATGGAAAGTTACTATCAGTCACCAGCAGCTTTCGAAATTCTTCGGTTTGGTCGAGCATTTTGGACACCATGGCCTCATCGGAAGACCAGCGGATTTTTTCCACATAGGCCTTGCCCAAGTTGCTGATGCATTGTTCGGAAACTAATTCTTTGATTTTGTCAAAACCTAGCTTTGACTCTATATTGGTTGGGTACAGCATTACCTTCTACTCTTTCTCTTTCTCCGCTTCCATTTTGGACAACCGTTCTCTCAGACTTAGACTGTCCACCACAGCGCTATAAATATTCTCCATTTCCCCTATATTGTTGAGGTAATACTCATAGCTGGCCAGGTAAATAGAATCATGGGCGATGCCATGTTTTTTATATAAAGAATCTTCCATGGTCTCAAAAAGATAAACCGCGGAGTCCCTCCTCACACTCAAATCGTTGATCCTTGCTTCGGCTATATGCATATCGATCATGAAGCCCACCATTTCTGCTTGAGAAAGCACGCCTATGGGCTTCTCCTGCTTTTTCTTGCATCCAAACAAAGCTGTGGTCAGTACTATTGCTAAAAAAACTTTTCTCACGGAGGAAAAATACTTATTTATGTTCTAATTTTAAAATTGGGGAAATTTTGATCACTTTCCGACGTTCTATCATCGGTCGTTTCAAACTTTTATTAACGCCATAACGCTGTTTAATGAAAATGAGTTTGAAGAGTTTGATCAAAAGTTCATAATTTAGCCATTTAGGCTGCCATTGCATAAGATGGCAAAGATAAAGACCTTTTTTATTTATCTTTTCACAATGCACAATTGCTTTAATATTATATAGTCAGCGCTTATGAGGGAACTTGTAAAAAAACTTCGTAAGTACGAAATACAGATTCGCAAGGCCATCACAGCCCAGATGCAGGGCAACTATCATTCCATTTTCAAAGGTTCGGGGCTGGAATCGGACGACATAAGGACTTATCAATATGGCGACGATATAAGGACGATTGACTGGAATGTGACCGCCAAAGGGAATGGTACTTACGTAAAAACCTATAAAGAAGAAAAGGAGCAAACCATATTTTTCCTGCTCGATGTGAGTGCCTCACAAGAAATCGGCAGCCAAGGTCAGAAAAAAATAGATATTGGAAAGGAAATTTGTGGCGTACTCACACTATCGGCCATAAAAGAAAATAGCCACGTGGGCCTGATCTGTTATTCTGATCAGAAAGAGCAATACCTAAGGCCCGGCACTGGCGCCTCTCATGGCTACCAGCTCATTAAAAGGTTGTTTGAGCTTAAACCAGTATCCATAAAAACCAATCTGAGCAAGGCAATCCTATATGCTTTGAAAGCCATAAAAAGAAGAAGTGTGGTGATCCTGATTTCTGATTTCATAGACGAAGATTACGAACATAACTTGAAGGCCTTGGCAAGAAAGCACGATCTTGTGGTGATTAAAATTTCTGACAATCGGGAAGTGAACCTGCCCAAGCTGGGCATTATTCCTTTATATGAAAAAGAAAGTCAAAAGACGATATGGATCAATACCTCTTCAAAAAATTTCAGAAGCACAATGCAGCAACATTTACAGGAAGGTCAATTCGACCTCCATACTTTTTGTAAAAGAAATCAGGCCAATTATCTTTCCCTGAATACCAAAGAGGATTATGTGCCGCAATTGATCAAACTTTTCAAACTCCGGAATAAAACCAGAAAAAGTGTCTAAGTATATTATCTTTTTGTTTTGCTGTCTCATGCCTTCATGGGTGCTGGCACAACTAACCAGTCCTGAAGGGTCATTCTTGCAGAATAGCATGAAGGTAGGGGAGAAAATATCTTATGTGCTCACCCTTAAATATCCCGATGACCAAACTGTTGTCTTTCCGGATTCTACCTATGATTTTGCCCCGTTTGAATTAGTCGACAAGCAGTATAGCAATACCGTTTCATCCGATGGCTTCAGCTTCGATAGTGTGGTATATCAACTTCAATCATTTGAAATGGACAGCCTTCAGGTATTTAGGTTGCCTATATATGTGATAGAAGGAGGGGATAGTGTGGCTGTTTATGCCCAGCAGGACACTATATTCTTAGAGTCGGTTCAGGTATCGCCCAGCGATCCAATGCAAGAAACCACTGCATACCGGGATGTTCCCTTACTGTTCAACTATCCTTATTTAATTGTCTTTGTAGTTACGCTGGTATTGCTTGTGGTGGCAGTTTTATTGATTTTTGGAAAACAAATCCGACGAGGAATTGCCTTGTACCGACTACGCAAGGCCCATGAAAAGTTTATAAAGCAGTATGATGCCAATATATCGGAATTAGAATCCACAGGCACAAAAGTTTCCGCAGAAGCAAACTTTAACTTTTGGAAACGATATATGGAAAAGCTGGAACGGATCCCTTATACAAAACTTACCACGAAGGAACTTTCAGTTTATCATAAAGACACTGGACTTCAAACAGCTTTGAGGAATATGGACAAGAATATTTATGGCAGGTTCAAAAAAGAAGAGGCCTATAACGATCTGGTAAATCTAAAAGTGTTTGCACAAGAGCGTTATCAGGTGAAAGCAGAGGAGGTGAAATCAAAATGAAAGGAAGCGAATACACTTGGGAATGGCTATCGCCAGAATGGTTTTATCCTAGCACATTTTTCTCTATAGCTTGGGAGTACCCTTACGTGCTTTATCTTTTGGCCCTCATCCCCGCCTTCTATGTATTGCGCTGGCTGCTCAACTTCAGGTTGCGACAAAAGTTAGACATTGCACTGCCAAAGAAGGCCATAAAATGGAATACCACTACGTTAATCCGCTTCATCCCTGACTTGGTCATGACCCTCGTGATGGTGCTTGTTATTGTAGCATTGGCCCGGCCGCAAAGAACCAATGAGCAGGTAGACCAATGGACTGAAGGGATTGATATTGTTTTGGCTATCGACATTTCCGAATCGATGAAGATAGAAGACTTTAGGCCAAATAGGCTCCAAGCTGCCAAAAATGTAGCCCGTGATTTTGTGGAGGGCCGCTTTCAAGACAGAATAGGCTTGGTGATATTTTCTGGAGATGCCTACTCCCTGGCACCATTGACCACCGACTACGACCTGTTATATACCTACATCGACGACATCTCCTTTGACAAAATAGAAAGCCGGGGCACAGCCATCGGTAGTGCGTTGGCTGTATCAACCAACCGGCTGCGCGAATCAGACGCCAAATCAAAAGTAGTGATCTTACTAAGTGATGGTGACAATACAGCTGGCAATATAGATCCTATTACAGCAGCAGAACTGGCCCATGCATTCGATATCAAGATATATGCTGTGGCCATAGGGCGAGAAGGACGCGTGCCCATGGGCAAAGATTTCTTTGGCAGAACCAACTATATCGAAAACACTTTGGATGAGACCACGCTAAGAAGAATAGCTGAAATTGGCGAAGGAAGTTTCTTTAGAGCGTCTGATAATGAAGCATTACAAACAGTGTTTGACACGATAGACAAGTATGAGAAAGTGGAAATTAAAGAAACCACTTACAAAAATACGGTAGACTATTACCACATTTATCTCACGTGGGCAGTGGTACTATTCCTATTGTGGCTACTATTGAAATCCACTGCTGTAAGCAACGCCTTGCAGGATTAATAAGGCTGAGCTTACAGCAGGTTAAAAACCTATTTGGAATTACTTTCTAGGCCCAATGTTTTTAGGATATAAGCAAAAACGTCAACGGCTTCTATGCTTGCTTTCCCTTCTTCTAGTTGTTCTCCGACAAAAATAGGCCACTGATTGTCATTTTCTGGCACTCTTCCGTGCGAGCCCTTGACTAGTGTGGCGTCAAGTGGCGTCACGTTCATAAGCTGCCGAAAACCTAATTTCTTTTTAATTACCTTAGACCCAATACTCAACATCGGGAACTTTATGGCGGGATCGATAAATAACTCTACAGGGTCATAGCCAGGTTTTCGGTGAATGTCTACCGTTCGAGCATAATCTGGCGCTTTGGCATCATCCAACCAATAGTAATAGGTAAACCACGAGTCTTTGTCCGCTATAGCCACCAGATCTCCTACCCTGTCGTGATCCAAACCATACCGTTTCTTACCTTCTTCATCCAATATCTCCCCAATCCCCTCCGTCTGCTCCAAAATATTTCTAACTTCCGACATCAGCGATTTGTCATTTAAATATATGTGAGCAACTTGATGATCCGCGACAGCAAAAACCTTGCTGGCTCCTGCATCCAATACTTCACGCCCCATTTCTTCCCTGAATTCGATATAACCTTTTTCCCTAAATGCCCTATTCAGGTGTATTGGCCTTGTAACATCCGTAATGCCATATCCAGAAAGCAGAATAACTTTGGCACCCTTCTGTTCAAAGAAATGGACAAGGTCGCTGCATATGTTGTCTATTTCTTTTAGGTGGCCCGCAGCCTTATCAAAATCGATCCCTACCTGCTGCAAGATATAGTCAAGATGCGGCAGATAGACAAATGACAAAGTAGGTGAATACTTATCTTCAATGTATTTGGCAGCATTGGCGATCCACTGACTGGACTCAATGGTAGTGGCTGGTCCCCAGAATTTGAAAAGTGGAAAAGTGCCCAACTTATCTTGCAGTTCGTCCCGCAGGCTAAAGGGGTGTGTATAGCAGTCTGGGATTTTACGCCCATCTGCAGGGTACATTGGCCGAGGTGTTACAGAATAGTCGACTGTAGAATACATATTATACCACCAACAAATATTGGCACTGGTAAAAGAAGGATCAGCCTCTTTGGCAATTTCCCATATCTTCTTTGCCTGCACCAGCTTGTTGGATTGTCGCCAGAACTTGATCTCACATTCGTCTTTAAAGTACCAGCCATTTCCTACTGCACCATGTTCTCCTGGTGTTTTTCCTGTGACATAGGTCGATTGAGCACTACAAGTGACCGCTGGCACGATTGGCTTCACTTTAGCTTTCTTTTTTCCTTTGATGTAATTGGCCAAAAAAGGTGTATGCTCCCCGATCAGCTCGGAAGACAAGGCTACGATATTAATTACTACAGTTTTATTCATAATGGGCAAGATAATTTCCTAACCCTCCAAAGTTACCGAATTTATGCCTGATGTGGCTTTAGACAAACAGCAAATAAGCGATAGACTAAAGCCCACTGCTCTTATTGAAGAGAAATAATCATTGTCATTTAGGGGGATATGCGGAACCTCACAATATTTGAGCTTTTACCCATTGTAGCTCTCGTGCTACAGACCCTTGAATGTCTAGCTTCAACGGTTCAGGCAATACGTCCCAAGTGTAGGTTTCCACTTCTAAATGGGCCTTCATACCTTCTTGCTGCACGAGCGCTAGCGTTTTGGAGACGTCTTTTTGAGTAGAAGACAGATGGCCATATTGTTCTGTAAATAAAGGGACGTGAAAATGCACGCGCCATTCCCCTTCAAAATCTGTAGGGCAATCTTTAAAAGCTACTGGAAGATCGCTATAGCTTTTTATCTGACCTTGCCTATCTCTTGTGATGACTTGATGTAAATAAACATCTTCTTCAAACTGTTTTAATTCTTCTTTCCCAAGGGCATTGTCTTTTTTCACCAAGGTTTGAAGGGCCGAAGACAGTTGTATTTTCCCAATCTCTATGCCTTCTTTCTTAAATGCTTCAAAAGCATCAACAGGTTCTTCATAAACCAAAGCAAAGTGACAAACATCGTAACAAATTTGGATATGTCGTCTTATAGCAGCTTCTGATTCAGTATCATTGATGCCAAGTCGTTTCCCTAATAACGGAACGCCTTTGCTCAGCAACCATTCATTATAGAAATTGATAACATCGTGGGTGTCTTCTAGGATGCCATCCGGTTCGGGCTCTATGTCCAAGTGCATGGATATCCCCTTGCGCTCTCTCACCTCATGCAGGAAAGCGACAACTTCTACCAGATTGTATAAAGATGTTTGTAAAGACTCGTCAAGCTCCCTCTCCGTTGTGAACAAAGGCTTATAAGAAAGTGGAGAAGTAGAAATACCGCCATCCAGCCCTTCAGGAACCAATTCCTGAAGGAGAGCAAACAAACGTTTAGTATAGGTTAATCTTTCGGGTGTGCGCCAATCGGGCTGATGCACCTGCTCTTTTACCCTGTCGTGGTGAAAATTTCCGTATGGGAAACCATTCATAGTGAAAACATACAGGTTGTTTTCCTGAAGGAAGGCCTTAAACGCTTCCAATTTCCCAGGGCTGCTCAAAGTTTCTGCGGCCACGGCTGCCAAACGCAACCCTACTCCAAAATCTTCGTCAGGTGCAACACGGGCGCGTATGGAGGGTAAATGTTGCTTGAGCTGTTCAAAATGATCCTCCCATGACACCCCTGGGTGGATATTGGTACAATAGGTAAGATGACTCCCGTTATTTAACAACATATGCTCTTCTATTTCTATCGGCTTCTGCTTCCTTTAATAAATCTCGGGCCTGCAATATATTGGCTTCGTTCATTTCATTTACTTCCTTTCCTACACCAATTCCCTCCAGTAACATGATCGTTAATTTTCCTCCCAAATGCTCCCGAAACTCCTCAAGACCTGCTATCAAATCCCGATCATCTTCAAGCTCAGGCACATACAGTTTAAAACCAAATGCGCCGATCATATCGATAATTTCTTCCCATGCTGATTTTGTGATCATACCGCTTACATAGGAGTAAGCAACATCTAGTGCAATACCAATCGCTACAGCTTCTCCGTGTTTCAAAGAAAAGTCTGTCAGTTGCTCTAACTTATGTGCAGCCCAGTGGCCGAAATCTAACGGTCGGGAAGAGCCTTTCTCAAAAGGATCTTTAGAAGCAATATGGTCTATATGAAGTTCCGCACAACGATAAATCAAAGTATTCATTGTTTTTGGGTCTCGCTCCATCAGACTTTTGGTGTCGGCTTTTAGCTTATGAAAGAAGGCTTTGTCTTTGATGAGGGCTACTTTAATGGCTTCTGATATGCCAGACCGCCAATCTCTCTCTGTTAAAGTTCTCAAGAAGTCCACATCATTCAATACGGCAAGAGGAGGATTAAAAGCCCCTAAAAAGTTCTTTTTGCCGAAGTAATTAATGCCATTTTTTACCCCAACACCAGAATCATTTTGAGAAAGCACCGTGGTAGGGATTCGGATGTGCCTCACCCCTCTATGGGCTATGGAGGAAGCAAATCCTACCATATCCAGAACCGCTCCACCTCCAATGGCTACTATATAACTTTGGCGGTCTATCTTAGCTTCGTTTACCAACGCAAGCACCTTTTCAAATTCCTTCAGATCATTTTTTACCTCCTCACCCCCTTTCACAATCAGGTGATCGCAGGCAAGCTTCATGGTTGTATCGTATGCCTTAAAATACTTTTCTAAGTCGGGCAAAAGATTGGGCTGAGCCAACACTACGCCCTCATCCACCACAAAAGCAACATTGGCCTTATTAGCCTCAGTGCCATTTAAAACCTTCCTCAGTAAATCATTCTCTTCATTGAAAAGCCCTGTGGTAAACCAAACAGGATAAGAAAAATCGACCGAAAAGGATTGCAATATTTTATGCTTCATTATATACTATTTTTAACAATTAGCTTTGAAAGACAGCCATTAAGTTAACATTATGTTACTGCGAAATATTGGGCCATCCATCGGCTCAATGGGAGCAAAACCAAAATACCTAATCCAATTTCCCAGCCAGCAAAACCTGCAGCGATGGCAGCATCTAGAATAATCATAGAAATTACGCCTGCCTTAACTGCCTTTCGAGCCAAAACAGGCTCTTTTGAAATTGCTGCTCTGATCGCTGGTGGCAAAACCATGCCAGAAAACAGCACAAAGAATGGCAGGAATGACCAAAAGGAAAACGCTTGAACAAACGAGAGGCAAAGTAAAAAGACTACTACCAAACAATAACATACCAACCCTGAATACAAAGTTTTCTTGTCTGCACTGTTTACTTCTCCTCTGCTGATCAAAGTTATACCTTGAATATAAATTAAGGGTATAATGCCTATAAACCAATATCCTCCTAGTACCGCAGGAATAACACTCATTCCTAACAACAAATTCCCTCCACGGCACAAGCCCATTACTATAGGGCCAAACACGGCAGAATGCTTGGCTATGCTGTTATAGGCCAAAACCAAAACGGCTATCGCAACGGCTATCTTACCACTGGTGTCAGTTACAGCAAATGCTGCCGTAACCCCTACCGCCAACAATGCGGCACCTAAGTATAAAGCACCTTGCCGGGTAGCATCACCTCGAGGAATAGGCCGTTCCGGACGCTCTATCGCATCCAACTCGGCATCAAAATAGTCGTTAAAAACTACTCCCCCTCCATATAGCCCAATTGTCGATATCAACAGGAGAATAAGTCCCTCCCATTTATCTACTGGAGCCATATGGCTAAAAAACCCATCTCCAGACAGGGCAAAAGCCATAAAAACTCCTAAAAGGATATCCGCTAAGGCTGTTAAAATATTGGCAGGGCGCATCAGTTGAAGATAAGCCCAAATTGTCTTCTTCATTGTGTATGTATTATCATGTTTAGCTTCCTCTCTTCTGGTCAATAAATAGCTTCAAATTAAATGCGCTTTTATCAAGGACATATAGGAATGGGTTAAATTCCACTGTCTTATTATCCAAATTGTTTGGGACATGTTGCCTCAAAGTTGATTGATTAACAAATTTGAAGCGGATGTCTCCTTACTATTTTTATTGCTCTATTATTTGATGATATTCTCTCCACCGGCAGGTGATTGTCCTCCACGCAGTATCGAATTGCCCGAGAAGTTTTGTGTCTGATCGACCTTGTCTTTGCTCAACCAATCTTCTTCCTTCATCTGGCCACTTTTAGCAAAAAACTCCAATGCATTGCTGTAGGCTACCTTTTTGATATGCTCTTCTGCTATGCCTTTATCTTTCATCAAAGCTGCGGTTTTTGGCACCGATAGTGGATCGCTGATGCCCCAATCTGCAGAGCTATTGATGATAATTCTTTCGCTACCATATTTTTTCACAATCTCTACCATCCTTTCGTTGCCCATTTTAGAAAAAGGATAGATCGTAAATGCCGCCCAAAAACCGCGATCGAGTACATCTTTTACTGTTTCCTCATTATTATGATCGATAAGGACCATGTCTGGATCAATATGATGTTCGATACAAACCTCCATGCTTTTGATGGTACCTCTTTTTTTATCCCTATGAGGCGTGTGCACCTGCACAGGCAGGTTTACTTCCTTGGCCAGCTCCAATTGCAATCGGTAATATTTATCTTCCGCTGCCGTCTGATCGTCATAACCAATCTCTCCCACACCTACTACACCTTCTTTGCAAACAAACAAAGGAAGCAGTTCCATCACCTCTTCTGCCAGGGCTTCGTTGTTCGCTTCTTTAGAGTTCAAGCCGATCGTGCAATAATGTTTTATGCCAAACTGGCTTGCACGGAACCTCTCCCAGCCGACCAAGCTACTGAAATAGTCTTTGAAAGAACCTACCTCGGTGCGTGGCTGCCCTACCCAAAAAGCAGGTTCTATTACCGCTACAATTCCTGCTTCTGCCATGGCCTGATAGTCATCGGTTGTCCGGGACACCATGTGAATATGTGGATCGATCAGCATCATAAGTTTTAATTTTTGTTTTTAATTCGCTACGCTCTTAGGCGTGCTTAAATCTATTTTCACTTCTGCGTTATTTTTTCGAACTCCGAACAGCTTTCACTTTTTTTATAGTCGGGTCATTTATGTATTGATGATAGTCGGAAGTGCCCACTCCATAAAGCGCCATCTTTCCATTGCTATCATAATGAATGCCCCAGCCATAACGCTTTGGCAAAGGAGAAGCCCTAAAACACGCTTGTCCTTTTGAGAAAAACTGGCGTCTGGCTTCCTCGTATTCATTTTCCATCAATTCATTTCGCTCCGCATACACTTGAAAAAGCACATCGTCGGAGGTAAACTTATATGGCTGCCTGCTGATCATATCGAACTGCTGTTTGGCGATCGTTTTCTTCTCCCCTTTCGTTGCAGGGACCTCTCCACTCAGAACAGGGCAATCGTCCGACACTGTAATGAATGTATCGAAGTAATTGGTCGTATGCGGTTTATCTTGTCCTTTCATTTACTAACGTCGTCTCCGTAAATAAATAATGTAACGAGCTAAGGGATTTCTTATGCTTTAGCCTGTGCCCTATTGCTCGTTATTTTCCCAATATCTTTCTCCAAGACTGTCCCATCCAAGTTGTCCTTCTTCTATTCTCTGCCTAATTACTGGATAGTCGCTTGCTTTCAATTTTACTGCCTCACTTGTCGATGCATTACAGGCCAAAATAGCGGCTTGTTGTTCTATAGTACCTTCTTCTTTCAACATGCGCCCTATCAGAGGCAAATGCTCAGGTTGTAAGAACTTCCCGACAGGTCGCCAAAGCTCAGGCGTAACCAGTCGTCCTGCGGCCCAACGCTCTTGTGCATAATTGATCAGCATCAATGCCAAAGCCCCATTGGCCCTATCATCTATTCCCACTATTTTATACAGGGGCTTATTGGTGAAAACTGCCTTCAACACCATTTGATTCCATGCTGCCTCTGGCAGGAACTTGGCAGGGTAAGGGTTGCCCAGCGCTACAGCATCAAACACATCGCCCATATTGGATCGGACACCTTCCGCTGCTCGGTCTGCATAATGCTCAGGATTGGGCAGAAAAGAGAGGATTGAATACAAAGCGGTCAATTCCTTTAATGTAGCTGTTTCAAAGAGCTGCTGGTATACCTGCTTTACATTTTCTGGCGAGTATTTAGCGAGAACAATGATCAGGTACACCCGTCCCAATCGGCTTAAAGGCCACTGCTCCAGGGCTAACAGGCTCCCCCACGGCACAGTGATATCACCCGATATCACCTTATCACTATCTTTTGCCCTTGAAGCCATGCTGAAAGCCAAATAAAATTCCCTGAATGAAAATCCCGCCTTTATTTGATCTTCTTTGCCTTTGAGCCATTCACTAAATCCTACTGAATGGCTCTCAACGATTTTCAATATTTGTTCACGCATTAGAATTTACGTTTATACTCCTAAAGCCACAATAACCTATCATCCCCACCTCCTTTCAAAGTTAGGCCATAAGCTGTAAAAAACCTTTTATTTAAAAGATATCTTGCCTGCGCTGTCCTACCGCGTTTCATATGCATCTGGCTCAATGTGGATCAAAACATCCGAGATCCTAGGATGGGCCTGCAATATGGCATCCTTCACTTCATGGGCTATCCTGTGGCCTTCCCTCACGCTCAGGTCGCCATTTACTACTACATGCAGGTCCACGTAGTATTCAAACCCCATTTTGCGGACAAAACATTTATCCAAGTTAGAAACATTCTGCACGGACATCGCTATTTCCTTCACCTTTTCTAGCACTTCTTCTGAAGGTGCCTCATCCATGATTTCGGAAAGTGCCGGCCTCACTATGCGGCAGGCATTGTATAGTATGACAGCGGCCGCAAACAAAGCCGCCCAATCATCGGCTCCTTCATAACCTTCTCCGCCTATAAGTGCCACAGAGATGCCTATAAAAGCAGCTCCAGAAGTAATGGCATCGCTCCGGTGATGGAAAGCATCTGCCTTTACCGCCCCACTTTCTGTCTCTTTCCCTATCTTTCCCACATACCGAAACAGCACCTCTTTCACCACAATCACGATCAGCAGCACACTTAGCGTAAAGGGCGCTGGTGCCTGATGAGGTGTTGTCAGATTCCGTATGCTCTCCACCGTTATCCATGCCGCTGCCCCAAGCAAAACCAACCCAACCACCATAGTGGCCAAAGGCTCAGCTTTTCCATGTCCATAAGGATGGTTTTGGTCTGGCGGTTTTGCCGCAACTTTCAACCCAAACCATAGCACGACAGAAGAAAAAACATCCGACAACGATTCAATAGCATCTGCCACCAGTGCGTAAGAATTACCCAACACACCTGCTGCTCCTTTTACCAAGGCCAATCCCAGGCTCACTACCATTCCAACCCGAGTAGAAATCAAGCCCTTTTTAGCAGGATGTATAGTTTCATTTTGCATGATTGATAATGCCCCAAAAACAAACTTACATGAATATGATCAATGATTATAAACCGACAGAAAATTATTCTAAAAGAAGATGTGACATAAGCGCCAACAAGAGCCACATTTTATCAAATCTCCTAATACGAACTATATAATATTCAAAGAATAATAACCTTTTTGATCAGCTTGAGTTTCAATTGCAAGGTGGATGATACACGCCAATCTTACTCAAGCTTGAGCGACCTTAACCATCATTTTATTGCTATCTAAAACAATTTAATAATTATGAAAAATTATAAAATAGCCGTCATCGTAGGAAGCCTTCGCAAAGAATCCTATAACTTGAAAACTGCTAAAGCACTGATCAAACTGGCCCCTGAATCCTTGTCATTCGAAATACTTGACATTGCCAACCTGCCTATGTTTAACGAGGATTTGGAAGGAACTCCTCCTCAGGAATGGACAGCTTTTAGGGAACAAATCACTGCTGTTGATGGCTATTTATTTCTTACGCCTGAGTACAACCGTTCGGTGCCTGCAGTCTTAAAGAATGCCATTGATGTGGGTTCACGTCCTTACGGGCAGAATTCTTGGAATGGAAAACCCGCCGCCATTGCGAGTGTCTCCATTGGCCCCATCAGTGGGTTTGGTGCCAATCACCACCTACGCCAATCACTCGTTTTTGTAAATGTCCATACTATGGCACAGCCTGAAGCATATATTGGCAATGCTACCACCTTATACGACGAAGAGGGAAACCTCACCAATGAGTCGACAAAAGAATTCTTGAAAAGTTTTATGCAAGCTTTCGAGAAATGGATAAGCATACACGCTCAAAGCTAATGCTGCTGCGGCTCTTCTTACCATCCAAATTATGCTAATTGTTTAGCAAAGACCATTCTCAGCCAGGCGTCTCTTGCATAGGCCTAAGCCAAACCCTAGTTTATCAGTAGAATATCAGGGGCAGGCTATCATAGCTTGCCCTTAACACCTTCATCTCAAGCTTCACTTTCAAAATATTTATGAATGCTGAAAAGAAATATATAACTTAAGCACCATATAATATTAAGGTGCAGCCAAATGCATTATCTGCGCCCATAAACTAACTGTATCATAGGCAAAGATTTTTAAATGAACTGGGTTCTAATTGGGGAAGGCGTCTATATAGTGGTCCTGGTTATTACCTGTCTCCGGATTATATACGACACCCGTAGCACTACAAAAACCCTTGCCTACCTACTTTTCGCCATTTTTGCACCTTTTTTCGGCATGGCTTTCTACTTTACTTTTGGCATCAACTACCGAAGGCGAAAGATGTACAGCAAAAAGCTGCTGGAAGACAGAGAATTGGCATTGCGTTTAAGGCAAAAGTTGTACGAGAACTCCCTACAGGTTCTCCATTATGCTGATGGCATCCAGTCTGAAAAAAAAGAATTGGCCCATTTGCTGCTCAACGATTCCCTGAGCCCCGTTACGGACGATAATGCTGTAAAGTTACTTACGAATGGAGAGCAAAAATTCCCAGAAATACTAGAGGCATTACAAAACGCTAAGCATCATATACACATAGAATATTATATCTATGAAGATGACATTATAGGGCAGGCTATAGAAGAAGTTTTGGTGCAAAAAGCAAAAGAAGGCGTCATCGTCCGCTTTATTTACGATGATTTTGGGAGCAGGTCCATTAGAAGAAGATTGGCCAAAAGCTTAAGAGCCAATGGCGTGCAGGTATTTCCCTTCATGCGCATTATTTTTGTGCCATTTGCCAACCGCCTCAATTATCGCAACCACCGAAAGATCATTGTGATAGACGGCAAAACTGGATTTGTTGGCGGTATCAATATCAGCGACCGTTATATTAACCGGCCATCTGACGATGAACATAAGACCTACTGGCGAGACACCCATTTGCGCATAGATGGTTCAGCGGTCAAATACCTCCAATATCTCTTTGTGTGCGATTGGAATTTTTGTGCAAAAGAGCGTATTCAACAAAGCCCTGAGCTCTTTCCTCCTGAGGAGCTTTCCGCTATGCCCTCAGGGAAGATCGTTCAAATGGCTGCCAGCGGCCCAGACTCTGCCACGCCCACTATCCTTTTTTCTATCTTAAAGGCTATTGGCTTGGCCAGAAAAGAGATCCTCATTACTACGCCCTATTTTATTCCAGGAGAAAGCCTGATGGACTCGCTCACAATGGCGGCTTTGAGTGGGGTATTGGTAAAAATACTTGTCCCATATTATGGCGATTCGATATTTGTAAACACTGCTGCCAAATCTTACTATGAAGAACTGTTGCATGCAGGGGTAGAGATTTATCGGTATAAGAAGGGCTTCGTTCATGCCAAAACGATCGCTATCGACAGGGAACTGGCCATTATTGGTACGGCCAACATGGACTACAGGAGCTTCGATCTTAATTTTGAAGTGAATGCCATAGTGTATGACGAGCAAACGGCCCATGCGTTAAGCAATACTTTTTATGACGACCTCCTACATGCCCACAAGATCGTTCCGGCGCAGTGGTTCAATCGCCCGAAGGTCAAAAAGATGCTGGAAAAGACAGTTAGGTTAGTTTCCCCACTCCTATAGTAATGTTAGGCAAGGCAGCCTTTGGTCATGCTGTAAGCAACGCGACGAGCCAAACTAAGGCCATTACTCCAGAAATACATGTTAGCACAAAACTCAAGCGCATTACCGAAAGGGGCCGCTGCCGGAACCAGTAAATCATGTTGACGGTGAATGCCAACCAAAGCGCTGGGCCAGCAAATACTACCAGCACAACAGCCCTGGAAATAGAAGGCTCCGGTGAAGGCTGGAACCACATCACCACTGGAACAGCTACACACAGAACGTTCCAAAAGACGAGTAGCACTAACCTCAGTGCATTATTTTGCTGGCTTTTACCATCCGGCTGTTGAACCATAAACTTATCGGTTTAATAATTGCCCTAATATAAATAAAGGCTGTTTAAAATCCTCCAAGGGTCTGATGC
>CAYTTV010000053.1:0-22304 GCA_964440915.1 uncultured Roseivirgaceae bacterium | reverse complement strand
GATATTCTTGGTAAGGCAATCATTGCCTTAAGGTTATGCCGTTGATTCCAGGAAGAAACTTGATGAGCTTTGGCAGTCCTCCATGGTTTTTATTCGCTTTGCGCAAAAAGTGATTTCCCTGCGTGTCATCTTGGTTTGTGTGTTTGGCATGGTCAAAAATTAATTCTCGCAATGACGAGCAGGATAGAAGAAAGCGAATACTGCTCATCCCGCCCAACACAAAAAGCACAGCCCTTTTCAAGACTGTGCCATTTACAATAATTCACTATTAATTTCTAGGCTTCTGCTTTTGCTTCTTCAATAGGCTCAACAGAAACATATGACCTGTTCTGACGTCCTTTTCTGAAGCTAACAATACCATTTACCAATGCATGCAAGGTATGGTCTTTGCCCATGCCCACATTCTCACCAGGATGGTGCTTTGTTCCGCGTTGCCTTACAATGATATTGCCAGCGGTAGCTAACTGCCCGCCATAAATTTTTACGCCTAATCTTTTGCTTTGCGAATCTCTACCGTTTCTGGAGCTACCCGCACCTTTCTTATGTGCCATTGCTTATCCTTTCCTTTAGTTTTTAGAAATTCCTTCAATCAATACCTTCGTATAGTCTTGACGGTGACCGTTTTTCTTTTTGTAACCTTTTCTTCTTTTTTTCTTGAAGACGATTACTTTGTCACCTCTTACGTGTCCTAGAATTTTTCCTGACACAGTGGCACCGCTTATGGCTGGTGCACCTACTTCGACACTGTCATTGTCACTTAACAACAACACTTTGTCGAAGGCTACGGAAGCGCCTTCTTCGCCCTCCAACAATGGAGCATATACGAATTGGTCTTTTGTTACTTTGAACTGCTTTCCTGCTATTTCAACTATTGCGTACATCAGAGAACTTTTTAATAATTTCTTTCATTCCGCTCAAAAAACGGACTGCAAATATAAAAGGAATATCTGTAAAATCAAATTGCAAATTATATTAATAGGGGCATTTATCACCTTTTAAAGAATGTGCTTTTTGCTCCAAAACATACATGCCCCTCCCAAGAGGAAAAGTTTTACTTGAAACGCAGCCTACAATGGCATACTTATCAATAAGTTATAAAGATAAAGCAGGCTCACAAATTGAATATGATTTTTCAAATTTATAAATTTTTCCTTTTGACTTTTACCTTCGCTTTTGTCATATTTGTAGAGATTGGTTTCAAGGAAAGAATGCATATTTTTTATTCCTTTTCCGTCATTCAGAAAGTTAAACCCACGGATTGTTCATTATCCCTTTTCAATAAGGAGGTTGTGCTAAGCCTTTGTTTTGGAAGGCCTTATAATAATTTAACTGACTGAAAATAAAGCAAATAAGTATTTCAAGATTTAATTTAAAATGCCATGAGTGACAAGGTGACAATGGAAGAGCCTATCTTAAAAGAAAACAAAAACCGATTTGTACTATTCCCTATTGAACATGATGACATATGGAAATTCTACAAGCAATCGGTGGCAAGTTTTTGGACTGCAGAAGAATTGGATTTGAGCCAAGACCTAAAGGATTGGGAAGAACTCAATGATGGAGAGCGGCATTTTATATCACACGTACTAGCTTTCTTTGCTGCAAGCGATGGCATTGTCAATGAAAATCTGGCAGAAAACTTCGTTGCGGAAGTACAATATACAGAAGCAAAATTTTTCTATGGTTTCCAGATCGCCATGGAAAACATCCATTCTGAAACTTACTCTTTATTGATAGATACTTACGTAAAAGATCCAAAAGAAAAGGACCATCTTTTTAATGCCATAGACACAATGGACTGTGTGAGGAAGAAAGCAGACTGGGCTTTGCGCTGGATCGATGAAGGCTCTTTTGCTGAAAGACTCATAGCCTTTGCAGCGGTTGAAGGAATTTTCTTTTCCGGCAGCTTTTGCTCTATCTTCTGGCTGAAAAAGAGAGGGCTGATGCCAGGCCTTGCATTCTCCAATGAACTGATCTCGAGAGATGAAGGAATGCATTGCGACTTTGCATGCCTCATTTATAACGACCACCTGCAAAACAAGCTTTCCGTAGAAACGGTTACAAAAATAATCATGGACGCAGTGGAAATAGAAAAGGAATTTGTGACTGATGCCCTGCCGGTAAATCTTATAGGCATGAATGCAGACCTGATGTGCCAATATATTGAGTTTGTTGCGGACAGACTATTGGTAGAGCTCAACTGCCCAAAGGTGTTCAATGCCAAAAACCCATTCGATTTTATGGAAATGATTTCCTTACAAGGCAAAACCAACTTCTTTGAAAAGCGCGTTGGGGAATATCAAAAAGCAGGGGTTATGAAAGACAAAGAAAATGACTCTCCTCGGTTTTCGTTGGATGAAGATTTTTAATTATATTAATAAAAAAAACAGGTCTAATGCTTTCTGCTCATGCATACATGAAAATAAAAGAAAGCAATTTTTATAACAATACCATTAATCACCTTAAAACATTACCTATATGCTTGTAATCAAAAGAGACGGAAGGCGCGAATCTGTCAAGTTTGACAAAATTACGGCCAGGATAGAAAAGCTATGCTACGGGCTTGATATCAACTATGTACACCCTGTAGACATAGCCAAAAAAGTAATCAACGGGATATATGATGGCGTTACTACGGTAGAACTGGACAACCTGGCGGCCGAGACAGCCGCCACAATGACCACTCGTCACCCTGATTATGCCGTTCTGGCGGCGCGGATTGCTATCTCAAATCTTCATAAAGTTACAAGCAAGTCTTTTTCCAATACCATGAAGCGGCTCTATACTTATATAGACCCTAAAACTGGTGAAAACGCTTCTTTGATCGCCACAGATGTGTATGGCGTGATCAAGAAGAATGCAGCATTGCTCGACTCATCTATTATTTATGACCGTGATTTTAGCTACGACTATTTCGGTTTTAAAACACTGGAGCGCTCATATTTGATGAAGTTGGATGGAAAAGTAGTGGAAAGACCACAGCACATGCTGATGCGTGTGGCCATAGGCATACACAAAGATGACATTGAGGCCGCACTAGAAACCTATCACTTGCTGTCTGAAAAGTGGTTCACCCATGCTACTCCAACATTATTCAATGCAGGCACTCCCAAGCCTCAGCTGTCGTCTTGCTTCCTGCTTACAATGAAAGACGACAGCATCGATGGCATTTATGACACATTGAAACAGTGCGCCAAGATATCACAATCTGCTGGAGGTATCGGCTTGAGCATCCATAATGTCAGGGCTACAGGCTCATACATTAAAGGCACAAATGGCGTTTCTAATGGCATTGTGCCTATGTTGCGCAATTTTGACATGACCGCCCGTTACGTGGACCAAGGAGGAGGAAAAAGAAAAGGCAGCTTTGCCATCTATCTAGAACCTTGGCATGCAGATATCTTTTCCTTCCTCGATCTAAAGAAGAATCACGGTAAAGAAGAGCAGCGCGCCAGGGACTTATTCTATGCACTTTGGATCTCAGACCTCTTTATGAAGCGGGTAGAGAACAATGAGGAATGGTCGCTATTCTGCCCTAACGAGGCTCCGGGCCTTGCAGATTGCTACGGAGAAGAGTTTGAGCGGCTTTATGAAAAATATGAGCGAGAAGGAAAGGCAAGGAAGGTAGTAAAAGCACAAGAGTTGTGGTTTGAAGTCCTTGAATCTCAAATAGAGACTGGTACACCTTATATGTTATATAAGGATGCCGCCAATAGAAAGTCGAACCAAAAGAACCTAGGCACCATAAAATCGAGCAACCTGTGCACCGAAATTATGGAGTATACTGCTCCAGACGAAGTGGCAGTATGTAACTTGGCTTCCTTGGCTTTGCCTAAATTTGTAACAGAAGATGGAAAATTCGATCATCAAAAGCTGTTCGATATCACCTATGTGGTGACTAAGAACCTGAATAAGGTCATCGATATCAATTACTACCCTGTTCCGGAGGCACGCAACTCCAACATGCGTCACAGGCCGATTGGGCTTGGCGTGCAGGGATTGGCCGACACTTTCATCATGCTACGGATGCCTTTTGAATCTGACGAAGCGAAAGGTCTCAACAAAGATATATTTGAAACAATATACTTTGCGGCGATGACGGCCTCCAAGGATCTAGCCGCTAAGGAAGGACCTTATGAGACATTTAAAGGTTCTCCGGTTTCTAAAGGAATTTTCCAGTTTGACATGTGGGGGGTAACTCCAAGCTCTGGTCGTTGGGATTGGGATGGCCTTAAAAAAGAAGTTAAAAAACATGGTGTACGCAACTCATTGCTAGTAGCACCTATGCCAACTGCCTCTACTTCTCAGATATTGGGCAACAATGAATGTTTTGAGCCTTATACTTCTAATATCTATACCAGAAGGGTATTGTCTGGGGACTTTATCGTTGTGAACAAGCACTTGCTAAAAGACTTGATCAAGTTGGGTCTATGGAATGACAATATGAAAAACAAGTTGATCATTGCCAATGGCTCCATTCAGAATATTCCTGAAATACCGCAGAACATTAAGGATATATACAAAACTGTTTGGGAGATCTCTCAAAAGAAAATCTTGGATATGGCAGCCGATAGGGGCGCTTATATTTGTCAAAGCCAAAGCTTAAACGTCCACATTCAGGATCCTAATTTCGGCAAGCTGACTTCTATGCACTTCCATGCCTGGAAAAAGGGTCTCAAAACAGGAATGTATTACTTAAGGACAAAAGCTGCTGCCGACGCCATCAAATTCACCGTTGAGAAGCAACAAAAAGAAGCACCTGCTCCAGATTTAGATACTATCAAACAGCAAAACCAAGCTGATATGGTCTGTTCGCTAGACGATCCAGATGATTGCATCGCTTGTGGCAGTTAAACAGTTTAAATTTTGATTAAATCGGAAAGTCGTCAGGGAAACCTGATGGCTTTTTTTATTTTATGTTTTTTCCCGCAAAGCAATATAAGATATACAAAGAACGCTAAGGCTTCTTCCGTTCACAATTCAACACTTAAAATCCTCGGTCGATGACAGGACGAAGCGTTTTAACACACCTACAGCCTCTCGTCTATTGTCAACTGCATCTTACGTTCTGATGTCCTCTCTCTGACACCTGTCATTTTTTACCCACTTCCCATTTTTTGACTAGTGTTTGACGTCTAAGGTCTTATTTCTGAGATATAACATCTTTCTACCGCATACTTCTAAAGCGCATGCCCAGAAATATTACTTGTTTCAGCCCTCCTCTTGTCAAAAACTTGTAACTTATGCCTCTTAAATTATTACTGAAAACAATCAAATACTATGAAGCACATTATTTTATGCATGACTGCTTTTATCATGTTATTGGCTTCATGCACCTCTACAGGAGATGCAAACGAAGCCATAGCTGAAAATGCAAGTTCATCTTTATTCCCTTATCCTATCCATCAGCACCAGATGGAAAACGGATTAAATGTTGTAACAGTCGAATATCCCAGTGAGGGGCTTGCCGCATTTTATATTGTGGTGCGCGTAGGCTCTCGGGAAGAAGTAGAGGAAGGCAAGACAGGTTTTGCCCATTTTTTTGAGCACATGATGTTCAGAGGAACAGACAACTATTCTAAAGAAGAGTACAGTGCTGTCCTGAAATCTATCGGTGCTGCAGCCAATGCCAACACTTGGTTGGACAGGACAGTCTATCATATGACAGGAAACGCAGGTATGTTGGAAAAGATGTTTGAAGTTGAAGCAGACCGCTTTATGCATCTCAACTATTCTGTGCATGACTTCAAAACCGAAGCAGGGGCTGTAAAAGGAGAATACACAAAAAATTACGCAAACCCTTACCAGCAATTGCAAGAAAAACTGGTAGGAACAGCCTTCACCAATCATACTTATAAACATACCACTATGGGCTTTTGGGAAGATGTGGTGGACATGCCCAATCAATATGATTATTCATTAGAATTCTTCGACCGCTTTTACCGACCAGAATATTCGACCATCTTAGTCGTGGGAGACGTCACCAGCGAGGAGGTAAATGCTTTATCCAAAAAGTATTTTGGCATGTGGGAGCGGGGCAGCTATCAGCCTGAGATCCCTGAAGAAACCACACAAACTACAACTCGCTATGCGCATGTCCAAAATCACAACTTTCCTCCTTATCTGAGCTTGAATTATAAAAGTCCAGGCTTTAGCAACGAAACATTGGACAATGCTGCATTGGACATTATCGCTACGCTATTGTTTTCTGAACGTTCCGATCTTTACAAAAAATTGGTCATTGAAGAACAGAAGCTGAGATCACTTAGAGGTGGTGCGTATTACACCAGAGATCCTTTCCTGTTTTCTATCAACAGTTCGCTGGTAGATGCCACCGATATGGCTTATGTAAAAGACGAGATTGAAAAGGCCCTTGAAGACCTGAAGAACAACCCAGTAGATTCCACCTTGCTTGCCGACACCAAATCGAACCTAAGCTATAGCTTCTCCATGAGCTTGGACAATCCGACGTCAATTGCAGAGGTGCTGAGTTATGCTATTTGGGTAAGCGGAGACCCAGAAGCTTTCAACAAGCTATATGCACAGTATGAGAAAGTAACACAAGAGGATATCATGCAAGTTGCCCAAAGGTACTTTGTTCCAGAGAAACTAACCATTGCCACTATATCACCTAAAGAAGAAGGAGGTTTGAAATAATGAAAGCTATATATAAAATCACACTGCTCATATTGAGTATGGCCCTGTGCAATACAGGCCATGCACAAGAAATCATAGAACTGAAGCAGCCTAACTCTAATAAAACCGTCATTAAACTAATGTTCCAAAATGGATCGATCTCCGATCCTAATGGCAAAGAAGGGCTCACAGCACTTACTGCCTCAATGGTGAGCAACGGCGGCACGGCGACCATGACAAAAAGCGAAATAGACAATAAAATATATCCCATGGCGGCGCAGTACAATGCCTCGGTAGATAAAGAGGTGTCGGTATTTACCTTTGAGTTTCATAAAGACTGGACTGATGAGTTCTACCCTATCTTGAAAGGGCTGATATTGACGCCAGCTTTTGAGGAAGCAGATTTCAATCGGTTAAAATCCAACCAACAAAACTTTGTAGATCAAATCATCAGAGCTTCATCGGATGAAGAATACAGCAAAAAAGCACTCGAAGATTTGTTGTTCAGGGGCACCAACTATCAACATATGGTAGAGGGCACAAGTACAGGGGTAAATAATATTACGCTTGAAGATGTTCGCAACCACTACAAACAGTTTTTTACAAGAAACAATGTAACAATTGGCATTGCTGGTCATTATGGTGATGACCTGCTCAAGCAGTTGAAATCAGACATAAACTCCTTGCCTGATGTGAACCCTGCGTTGCCTGCCCCTGAGAAACCCAATCAACCTGATGGTATCGTGGTAGAAATTATTTCAAAAGACAATGCCCTTGGATCTGCTATTTTCACTGGGTTTCCTTTGGCCATTACTCGGGCCGATGATGATTTTGCTGCTTTAATGATTGCCAACTCGTGGCTCGGTGAGCACAGAAAATCCTATAGTCGCCTTTATCAAAAGATCAGAGAAACTCGCTCAATGAATTATGGGGATTATACCTACATAGAATGGTATGAGCAAGGAGGGAGAAATCAACTGCCTCTCCCGGGAGTGCCACGTTCTTCCAATTATTTTTCCATCTGGATACGACCAGTGCAAATTGGGGAACAACTCAGACAACAGTATGAAGAACTCCAGGGTATTAATATTGGCCACGCACATTTTGCCTTAAGGCTCGCTATCAGGGAAATAGATTTGCTGATACAGAACGGCATGGATCCTGAGGAGTTTGAGAAAACAAAAGAGTTTTTGAGAAGCTATATCAAGCTTTATATACAAACACCGGAAAGGGCATTAGGCTTTTTGATGGACTCGAGGTTTTATAACAGAACCGATTATATAAAAGAATTGGATGATTTATTGGCAAAGGCTACATTGGAAGATGTAAATAATGCCATAAGAAAATATTTTCAAACAGAAAACATGTTTGTGACCATTGTTACCGACGACAGCGAGGCAGCACCTTTGGCCGAAAGCTTAAAAGCAAACACGCCATCTCCTATGAGCTACTCCAATCTTGTGAAAGAAGGGCTTCCTCAAGCGGTACTAGATGAAGATGCCGAAGTAGCCCGCTACCCATTAAATGTTACTTCTGTGAAAATAGTACCGGACGAAGTAACGTTTAGCAAATGAAAAAATAGATTAGGGAGTAGACAACAGCTGCTCCCTAACCTTAATCATCTGAGATATAAAACCATGCCTCATCCAATAGTTTACTTTAATATGTATGAAAACAATTAAGTGGGAAGCTTTTGAGCAGGTTGTGATGTGCGTTGGAACAATTATAAATGCAGAAACATTTCCAGAAGCGCACAAACCTGCCTATAAAGTATGGGTAGATCTTGGAAAAAAATTTGGCATAAAAAAATCTAGTGCTCAGATCACAGCCCATTATACTCCAAAAAGCCTTGTGGGAAAGCAAGTAGTATGTGTGGTCAATTTTGAACCTAGACAGATTGGCCCATTTATGTCCGAGGTGCTCATTACCGGTTTCCCCGACGAAAACGGCGCTATAGTTTTAGCCACTCCAGAAAGGGAAGTCCCTAACGGCAGTCATTTGATGTAGCAATATGTACACTTTCCGTCATTTTGTAGAAGCTGATATTCCGAAAATGCATCAAGTATTTCTTGAGGCTTTTGAAGACTATGCATTGCCCTTCCGCTTATCCTATTCTCAATTTCTTGAAAAGTTTATCGATAAGTTGAATATTAACTTATCGTTGTCAGTAGGTGCCTTTTATAAAGATGAACTCGTTGCGTTTATTTTTACCAGTACCGATACTTATCTAGGTAAGAAAACAGCCTACAATGGGGGTACAGGTGTAATTCCTGCCCATAGAGGAAAAGGACTTACGATAAAAATGTATGCACATTTATGGCCAAACTTTAAGAAGGAGGAGGTAACACAAGCTACATTAGAGGTAATTACTACCAATGAAAGGGCAATAAAAAACTATCAAAAATGTGGATTCAAAATTCAGAAACTTTACCACTGTTTTCGGCTCCATGCTGAGAACCTTGTAATTGATAAACCAAACCCTGAGATTTCAATTAACGCACAAGTCAAAGCCAATTGGTCTCTTTATACCACTATGTTGGATTGGCAACCTTCTTATTTGGACAGCAGCACAGTACTGAAACACAATATTACCAGAGAACACATTGCCGAAGCGCATATTGGCAATACTGTAGCAGGCTACATCATATTCCAGCAAAACTCTTCCCGAATTTCTCAGTTAGCCGTTGCAAAGGCATTCAGAGGGCTAGGCATCGGAAAAAGGCTTTTGGAATACGCTTTTCAACATACTTCGTCCAAAACAATTACGTGGATCAATATAGATCAATATGAAGAAAAAACGATTCAGGTACTTAAGCAATGGGGTTTTGAAAATACCGTTGACCAATATGAGATGATCAAGCAGCTTTAGCTATCTTGCCAGAAAGATAGGCTTCTATAAGCTTGTGAAAAATATTTTTAATTAAGATTATTTAGCTTCGCTCGTCATGCTATATTTCAAGCAACTTCAAGCCATTACACAGGGGGCTACTCTCCAAATATATGAAGACCGTCCTGTGCAACACCTTATTACAGACAGCAGGAAGTTGCTCATAAGTTCGGAGGCTCTCTTTTTTGCTGTGGCAGGTGCTAGACATGATGGCCATGCATACATAGAAGAACTCTATCAGAAAGGAATTAGACAATTTGTAGTAGAAAAGCCAGTCGATTTAGATACCATTCCTGAGGCTAACGTCATCCAAGTCAACGACAGCATTATGGCTTTGCAACAAATTGCGGCCCACCATCGAAATCAGTTTGACCTAACCATTGTGGCCATTACAGGAAGCAATGGCAAAACCATCGTAAAAGAATGGCTGGGTCAAATGCTATCGGCAAGCCTAAAAGTAGTAAAAAGCCCAAAAAGCTATAATTCACAAATTGGCGTACCCTTGAGCCTATGGCAGATCAGGTTCGAACATGAAATTGGCATTTTCGAAGCGGGTATTTCACAGATCGGAGAGATGGAAAAATTAGCTGATATCATCAAACCTCAGATCGGCATTTTTACCATGATCGGCACAGCGCACGATGAAGGTTTCGAAAACAGACAACATAAGATTATAGAAAAGAGTAAGCTATTCGAACATGTGGATAAGCTTGTCTATTGCAGGGACCACAATGATGTGCATGAGGTATTTGCTAATGAGTTCCATCAAAAGGAGCTTGTAAGTTGGGGAAAATCCAAGGAAAGTGCTATTCACATTACAAATGTGAAAAAATCAGCAAATGATGCAGCATTAACCCTTATATATGAAGGCAGAAAGATAACCTTTGCTTTTCCCTTTTCAAGCGAGGCGTCTATCGAAAACTGCATGCACTGCGTCGCTTTCTTATTGAGCGAATCCTTTGCGCCAGCTTTTATTCAGCAACAAATCAATTTACTTGATAATATTTCCAAGAGATTGGAACTGAAGCAAGGCATTAACGGCTGCTATCTAATTGATGACACATACAACAATGATTATGGCGGTTTACAGATCGCCTTGGAGTTTATGGGGCAACAAAAGCACAATGAAAGCAAGACCGTTATCCTTTCAGATTTGCTGCAAACAGGGCTAAACGAGCAAGTTCTTTATGAGTCGATCGGCGAGCTCCTTCACAACAAAGGCATAAAAAGACTGATCGGCATTGGTGAGGCCATTAGCCGAAATAGCGGGTACTTCAAAATGTCCACTTTGTTTTACGAAAGTACAGAAGCGTTTCTGCTCCAAGCCAACAAAAGCGACTTTCACAATGAACTCGTGCTGATAAAAGGTGCGAGGCAATTCTCCTTTGAACGCATTGTTGAACTCCTGCAACAAAAGACCCACGGTACAGTGTTGGAAATTAACCTTGATGCCCTTACACACAACCTCAACTTTTACAGGAGCAAACTTTTGCCGAATACCAAGCTTATGGTAATGGTGAAAGCATTTGCCTATGGCAGTGGTAGCGATGAAGTAGCTAATCTCTTACAGTTTCATCGGGTAGACTATCTAGCAGTTGCCTATACTGATGAAGGTGTAGCCTTGCGTGACCATGGTATTTCATTGCCTATTATGGTTATGAATACTGCATCTGAAAACTTTGGACAACTGATTCGATATAACCTAGAGCCGGAGATCTATAGCTTATCACAGTTGAAAGCATTGTCTGATTTTCTGCGTGAGGAAAAGAAAACGATTCGCATTCATTTGAAGCTGGACACAGGCATGCACCGATTGGGCTTTAACCAACCTGAGTTAAAGACTGTTTTGGAATACCTTTCGAATAGCCCCTCCATAATTGTAAGCAGCGTTTTCTCTCACCTCGCAGGTGCAGACGAAGCACTCCATAATGATTTTTCACACCATCAGGTTCAGCGGTTTATAGCAATGAAAAACTATCTATCGCTAAATAGCGACATAAAGCCGCTGTACCACATTCTTAACTCAGCCGGCATTGTTCGCTTCCCTGAATATCAATTCGATATGGTGAGACTTGGCATTGGTTTGTACGGAATAGAAGCCAGCGGTCAAGAGCAAAACCAACTTCAGCCGATCAGCACCTTAAAAACAACTATCTCCCAAATCAAGCATATTCCTAAAGGAGAAACTGTAGGCTATAGCCGGAAGGGAGTAGCAACAAGAGATACTGCACTGGCCACAATTGCCATAGGCTACGCCGACGGCTTCGACAGGCGTTTTGGGCAAGGGAAAGGGCATGTTTATATAAATGGCCAACTCGCACCAGTAGTAGGGAATGTTTGTATGGATATGACCATGGTGGATGTGACAGGTATTGAGGCAGCAGAAGGCGATGAGGTGATTATTTTTGGCAGAGATATGCCTATAAGTACCTTGGCATCAGCCATCGGAACCATACCTTATGAAATATTGACCAACGTAAGTGAAAGGGTAAAGCGGGTGTTTTTTACGGAGTAGAAGAGACCACAAAACGAAATGCATTGCATTGGCATGAGTTTGAGGCCCATGCCATAACCACCTCTATAATGCAATTGCTATACTTATCGATTTATTTCTCCATCCATCCAAGCAATGCGTGCAGCAAGAAAATCTCTTAAATAATCTACTTGGCTTTTATAAGATAATTTTCCTTGAACTGTAGCCCAATTCGGATCGTTGAAATTTGGCCAGAGTTTAAAATTCTTCTCTTGTGAGATCGCCAACTCAGCGGCAACTTTATCAATTGTGGGAAGAAGGTCGTCAATTTCGGATTTGTATTGTTGCCACATGCTTTTCACTTTTGCTTTGAAGGCTGGATCCTCATACATCCTTTCGAACCAATGGTGATGCTTTACATGCCAACCTGTTGCTTGCATGCATTCGGCACAATGTCCTGCATTACCTGCTCCTAAGTCAAAATCCCACACAGGTCCCATCGTAAGTTTACCTCCACGGTTTTTATAGAAATAAATACTACTGAAATCTCTCGAGTCCACATTTTTAAAAACTTCAGAAACTATAAACCAGCGAATCATAGCTGTTTCATCAAAATACTTTCTAAATCCATTAATAGGATCAGTAAAATCTTGGCCAAAAATTGCATCCTCAGCTTCCTTCACATAGTTGGATATGTACTCCAACTGTTGAGCTGATGGCTCATCGGGTGACTTGATTACTATCGGATATTTGTTGGATTCAAAATAAGGCTCATCCTTTGCATCCAATATCCTTTTGTCTATCTCCAAAAGATAACCTCCAGTAATTACATCATCCCCATTATCTGAAGGATCTAGTTCAGGAACATTCACTCTTGTGGAGGCTACTTGCACTTGGTCAGAAAGCATATAATTACCTTGATGCTGACCATTCAAAAATACCTCTACAAAATGGTAAGAGGGGGCAAAAGGCATTTCAATTTTATCTCCTAACCTGTAGGCTAAGTAATTTCTCATGAGCGTCTTATCGGCATAATTGGCCAACAGCACCCAAGACTTATGCTCAGCCATATTGAATAAGCTTGTTTTACTATCAAACTTTATTCTGTAAGGCTTCTTTGCCATGCCCCAGGTCGAATTGCCCCTGCCTCTTATTGAGCCAGTAGTCTCCAAAACATCTCCATCAAATTGAAAATTGGGATCCAACTTGAAGCTTGCCGATACATAATCTTCTCTGGTAATAGGCGTACCGTCCTCTGTATTGATATAAAGCCGTGCCAGCCCAGTGAAAGTGCTATACTTAACTGTATACTCTTCCGTGCCTGTTGAATTGGATACAATATAACGAACGGGGGATGTAAAGTTATTCGTGGTAACTCCACTAATTTGCTCTTGTCCACTTACACTCACCGTACCTTCTGCCGTAAAAGTTGCCACAAGCGAGGAACGATCTATATCATTCACATTATGACCCAGAATTAAGCCATCCTCTATAGTAAAATCGATACCATTAATACTGAATGCGGAGATACTTGGCTGATTCTCTAGAACATTTATTCCTTCGTCTTCTTTTTTACAAGCAATAAGTGCCAATAAAAAAGACATAGCGATCAAAAGATGCTTCATATGTATATACAAATTGAGGATTCCCTAAGATATATTGCATGTCATTCCCAAACGACATGCATATTTTTAATACTATTAATTATTCATAAAAATGCTCAAAATTTGGTAAGCATCGATAAGCTTCAAACATTTACAACTGCCTGTCCAATGCCTGAGCCTTTATTTTCCGATTTTGTAAAATCCTGACGTATCTAAGGCCCAGCTTATCTCCATAGTCCTCATAGGCTTTTTGGGCCCAATCAATAGCAGTATCCAACTCTCCATTTATCTCGTTGATAATGGCCATATTATATGTTGCTCTACCTGCTACTTTTGATTTATTATTTTCCGTCTCCTTTAGCCACAATTCCGCAGCCCCATCCCAGTTGCCAGTTTGAGCCCTTCTTTTAGCCACTTTTAAATTATCAGACCCCTTTACATAATAGTCTCTTTTCACCCTTGTCCTATAAGGTATGATACTCAGGGCATAGCCTCTGCCTATGTGGTAGCTACTGTTCTTCACGGCCTCTTTCCTTCCAGTAATGGCTTTAGCTGCTTCCAATGGATTGATCCCCTTTCCAGCGGTAGTCAATTGCTCAGTCACAAAATATTCGTCTACAAGATGCCTCTCATGAATATCATAAATCCTCCAGCCGGTTTTGATTATGGTATGCACGCTAGCATGATGCTCTAGCGCAGGGACTGTCACGCCGACAGGAGTAGCTATATTCACCTGTTGTGTGCTATACTGAATATTGGCATCAGTATCATAAAACTCTAAAACAAATAAGCCATCTAGTCCATTCTCGTTACAAATTACGTCGACTTGGTCCCATGAGAGTGGATTTGGAAAGCTTCCATAAGCAGGGTTCTCGATCTGCTCAACTTCAAGCACAACAACCTGGGTGAGCTTATTATTCCTTTCAAGTTCTTCTTTTAGGCCCAATACGCTTGCTTCAGCACCTTCCTTGTCCAAGTTCATGCCTTCGGCCGAAAGCACCTTATCTACCTTATCCAACAATTTATCTTTGTTCGAGGGAAGGCTCCTGTTCACAATCCCTACCTTTTGTATATATGGACGCAACTCAACCGGCGCAGGTTCTATCACACTCATGGTGACGATATTGGTGGTTTGGCAGGCCATATTTAATATCAGGGCTGCCAAGAATAATATACTTCTCATACGGTGATGGTGGTTTTTCAATAACAATTGCATTAAAAGTATGCCTATAAGACTTATTTTATGATGAAGATAGCATGGGCAACTAACCTATGTGATTTAAATATTCATTTGTGCTAATATTGAAAAAGCGCCGCCCTACAACTTATTATTGGATTGTTCACTGAAAGACATCTGAAATAATATATCGTTATTACCCGT
This sequence comes from uncultured Roseivirgaceae bacterium, assembly GCA_964440915.1. Classification (GTDB taxonomy): domain Bacteria; phylum Bacteroidota; class Bacteroidia; order Cytophagales; family Cyclobacteriaceae; genus CAMPJM01. The sequence continues at coordinate 7,323 of CAYTTV010000053.1, read as the reverse complement.
AACAATCGTTTGAAATCGATTTTTTTCACCATATTTATGCCAGAATACTACACTAATTAACTTCATCAAACATTTAAAACACTATATGAAACTTAAAAAAATCTTATTCTTTGCTTCTATGTTCTTTGTCGCCACTTTTACTATGGCGCAAGATGGCACCATCTATCCAATGGAAAACCCTGATGAGCCCAATGCTATTCTACTAGGCACTGGAGGTGTAGAAAATCAACCTGCATCTGAAACATGGTTCCGACAGTGGGGCGATCCTATGGCACGAAACATCACTACTGCTACCCTCACTCCTTTCTTACCCGCACCAGGAAAGGCGAATGGCGCCGCTGTCATCGTAGCACCAGGAGGTGGTTACAGATGGCTGTCATTATCTAACGAAGGATGGAAAGTAGCCCAAGCCCTTGCTGACCAAGGCATTGCTGCGTTTGTGCTCAAATACCGCCTCCACCCGACTCCAGAGTCACTCGATGGCTTCAGAGAGTCGATGAACAGAACATTTGAGGCAGCAACCCCCCGAAACGATAATAACAGCGATAACGAACGTCCAAGACCCATGAACTGGAGCTTGTCCAATCAGTTGGAAGATGCCGAAGCTGCCTATGCCATGATTGTCAAGAGAGCCAAGGAATGGGGTGTTGATACTGACAGAATCGGGATGATTGGATTTTCAGCAGGTGCTGGCCTTACCTTGCATGCTACGCTCAATTCCAAGTCTATGAAGTTGGCCTTTATAGGACCGATTTATGGCGGCATGGGTCCTGTAGAAGTGCCTAAGAATGCACCTCCTATGTTCAATGTGATCGCTACCGACGATTTTCTATTTAATGGCCAAACGGGCATCATCGAGTCTTGGTATAAGGCGGGCATTCCTGTCGAGTTTCACCTATACCAAAATGGCGGACATGGTTTCGGGCTAGGCAATCCTGACAGAACGAGCAACCGCTGGTTCGACGCCTTTATGTATTGGCTAGAGGTGAATGAATTTCTTACCGCCAAGGCTGGAAAATAATGCATTTAATATTAGTATAAATGCCCTACCTGTCATCTAAGGAGGTAGGGCATTTGTTTTTGGGTTGTTAGTAATCATGTCTGTATCGGATTCGTCGGATTTAAGGATTAGCAGGATTGGACTTTTTGTGGAGAATTAATAGGATCTCCGCTAGTCCGGATTTGTAATCCGGGCTCATGAGCTGGGCATTTCCAATGCCCCATACAATTCACTAAACTTTAATTCCCTTAATCTTATAATCCTGCAAATCCTGATCCTAGACCGTTACTGATAGATTCTCACATAATCTATTTCAAAGGTAGCCTCAGTGAAATCAGGCATAATTTGTCCGCCCAGGTTACCGCCCATGGCTATATTCAACAAAAGGTAGTGTGGATTGTCGAAGGGCTTATCTTGCGTATTAGGCAGTTCAATGATCACCCTTTCGTCTACCGTAAGCCTAATGTATGTTTCAGTCCAAACCATCCCATAGATATGATACTCTCCTGTATTCGCTACAGAAATCTCATTGCCAATGGTTTTATATTCGCCTGTATTGGTGTCTCCCCAATGAAAATAACCGAGGGTTTTGGATTTGTCGGCACCAGTCTGCTCCATAATGTCTATTTCACCACATGCAGGCCAGCCAGCACTACCGTACTGATCGCCAAAATAATTGCCTACCTCATTAATATTGGCACCTAAGGTCCAGATTGCAGGCCAGGTTCCTGGCTCAGTAGGTAACTTTGCGCGAACTTCTACCCGGCCGTATTGAAAAGCAAATTTGGTATTCAAGCGGGCAGAGGTATAGGATTTGGTTGAACCTCCAGAAGTGTAATTTTCCTTTATCGCTTTAATTTTAAGTGTTCCATCATTTACAAATGAATTTTCCAGCCTATCAGTATAGTGCTGCTGTTCTCCATTAAACCATCCTCCATTTTCTGGAGCAATGGTTTGGTGAAACCATTTTTCATCATCTAAAGCCCCTTCATAATCAAATTCATCAGAAAACACCAAAGTAGTAAAGTCATCACTTGGCGCTTCATTTGACTTGTATACCTCTGCGGTAAAGGTCTTGTTCACAAACTGGCCTGATTCCGCATACGCCCAAACCACGATAGTATATGAATGAAGGCCTTCTGCTGAAAAAGTGTGTTCTATTCTTCCTGATTCACTTTCTATCAGATCTCCCTTATCAAACCGGAAGGCATACCTCACTGCATTCTTTTCAAAAGCAGCCACCTCTATCTTGCCAGAGCCATCCCCATTGGGATTGGAATCATCGGCACCGACAAGGGTGATTTCCACTTGTAAGTTTTCCAGTGCTACGTTTGGCACTGTAGCATTGGATTCACAGGCAGAAATTAACAATAGATGGGTAATGGCAAGAACAATATATTTTAATTGTATCATATTTTTGTTTTGAATATAAATCATAGAAAACTGAGTGCCTTATAATTCCTTGTGTACGGTTGAATATGATAAGGCACTCAGTATAATCCCGCTACCATTAAATAGGGTACGGCTTAATGATACCGGAACGGTTATTAATAAAAGTAAAGGTTGTCAATATAGAAAGTAGGAGCACTGCCCGATCCTCCATCATCGAATTTAAACTGGATGATTTTAGTCAAATCTACTTGGCTAATAAAATCAGCTAATGGTATATCAATGCTTTTCCATGCTCCCGCATCTGAAGTTACTACAACAGGAATCTCGTTGGGCCCGTCACTAATTAAGGAGAAATTAAACGTAACACTTTCTACCGACCAAACATCCAAATGCACCATCGTCTTACCAGATACATCTTGCATGTTAAGATGGAAATCAATTCCCTGGTAATTTAAGCCTGAAAGCAGCAATACGTTGTCTCCTTCTACAGTTTCGGCAGTTACAATAGTATTTTGTCCCCAGGGTGGGTTGGTATCTACACCCTCAATATTTGTATAAGCATCACTGTAAACAGAAATAACGTCTGCTTGTGCCTGAGTAGGCGCAGGTGCTGCAGTAGCAGGTGCTGAGCCCGACCCGTCATAGAAATAAATATTGTCTATGAAAATGGTGTTTCCTTTAGTAGGCGCTCCCACGAAAATAAGCTGTGCAATGTGAGCTCTAGTAGTTAAACCAGTAAAATTCTTCAACGGAATATCCAAGCTCAACCACGCTTCTTGGGCAGGATCCTCAATGGTAATCTCATGTTCAGCATCATCACCACCATCAAAAGCGCCATCAGCACCAAAATCCACGAGTTTAATTTTTATTTCTGTAGCATCTGCCGTCCATACATCCACATGGAAATATGTCATGGAAGTGGCATCTATCGGTGCGGTAGTAGCTTCGACACCCACAAAATTGAGCATGCTGTACTTCTTCACCGCATCGCCTGCAATAAGCGTATCCAAGAATACCGCATCCGACCATTCTGTTCTCCAAGTATCCACCGCTACATCGTCATAGGCATCGCTGAACAAAGAAATCACCAAGCTTTCGTCTAAAGTTGGGGCTGGTGCTGCCACAGTAGGCACCGCCGACGGACCACCAGGCTCTCCCGCATCGCCACCTTCTACCAATACGATGTCATCGTAATAATGCACTGTGGCCGCATCTTTATTTCCATTGAAATTAAAGAAAAGCACCACTTTATCGAACTTGTCAGAATCGCGTGACGAAAAAGAAAAGGATAGTTCCTCCCATTCATTGGCCACTGTGGTTTCAGCAATTACTTCTGTACTGATGGAGCCATCTGTGGCGTCCTCTAGTTTCAAGTTTACTTGCTCTCCAGCCGCTGAGGAGTAGACCTTTATCTTGATAGTGCGTTTTTCTGAAAAATCTATCTTCTCAGCTAGGTTAAAGAAAAAACCTGCCCAGCCTTCGACTCCTGCCGATTGCTCGACTTTCATTACTCGTTCAGAGGTGTTTATCCCTTCTTTAGCAGGATTTTCAGATGATTCGATTGTAATTGTACCATCTTTTTCTCCAAACGACTCTGTTTGGGGGACTCCACATTCAAAATCCAAACCATCGGCCAAAACAGGCACAATTATTTTAAATTGGCACTCTTCAGAGGGATCAGGTTCTTCATAAGCAGAAGGGGGTGGCATATCGTCTTCTATGTCGCACGATACAGTTAAAATCAATATTCCAAAGAATAAAAGCATTGAAAACCAGGAATATTGGAGCGAATGAAATCTATGGTATTTATACATGATGAATATTTTAAATGTGAAAGCCTACAAATAATTAATTATACCCCTCGTTTTGAGGATAGTTAGGTCCCAAAAGATCCATTTGTTGTTCTGGGATAGGCCAGTGCTGCATATACTCCCTCAGAAGTACTTTAGGGTTTCCTTCTGGATAGGACTCGTTCATGTTGTCGTTATTCATATGGTCTAGCAAGAATTCGTACAATTTGCCTGTTCTTTTAAGCATATACCATCTTTGCCCCTCGAAGCCCAATTCTCTTGCATGTTCATCCAAAATAGCTTGTAGATCTATATGGTCTATTGGATCTGTATTGGCTCTTTCTCTTACTGCATTAATGTAGTCTAAGGCTATACCGGTATTTCCCAACATCATGTGGGCTTCCGCACCTATCAAGTAGGTTTCCGCCAATCTATAGATCATGATATTTTTATAATGATTGCGGTCAGTGGGCTCGGCGGTTTCATCCATAAACTTCCTGACTCCAGGGTTCTGCCTTATATAATAAAGCATAAAAGTATTTTGATCGGATGGGTGATTCACATATAAATCCAACGGTTCACCTAACTGCTTGCCTGCTGGTAGCATTTCATCATCGTTATACTTGTATTCGAAAATATAATAGGTGTTTCGACGCTCATCATTAGGATCTTTTTCCAGCAAGTCGATCATGTAGTCATTTAATGAAAGGAATCCTGCACCTGATCCGCCGTTTTCAATAGAGGGAATCAACCCTGGCGCTAAGGAATAGTTAGACACTACATTCCAGCTCATAATATGAGGATTACCTCCTCCTATGGTTTCTCTCTCAAAGTCAATGGCGAATAAGGTCTCCGAGTGATTCAGGTCGCCAGCAAAGACCTCCGCTGTAGATCCTACTAGGCTATGCCCACTATTGTTGATCAGGGAATCGGCCTGACTGGCCGCCTCTTCCCAGTCCTCTTCCCACATGGCCACTTTTGCCCTTAGGTGCCTTGCCCCACCTTTTGTCCACCTTCCTGAAGTGGGATTCTGGTACTCCAAATTCGCTATGGCAAAATCCAAATCGGATCTTAACAAGGAGAAAATTTCTACCTCGGAAGTCTTGTCTTGTGGCATATCGAAAGCATTTTCAGGTGACGTTATTTCTGTGGTCACATAAATGTTATTGAAAAGCCTGTATAATGTGAACACAGCATTAGCACGCATGGCTTTGGCCTCCGAAAGAATTTGATTCCTTCTGGCTTCGTCAATATCATGCAAATTCTCGGCACCCTGAATAATGGCATTACATCGAGCCACTATTTTGTAATAATGTACCCAGTATGCGTTAATACCCGAAGCTGTTCCGTAATCTCCACGACTTGCTCCCCACAACAATCTACTATAGAGCGATACCTCTCCTGTGATGCCTACACCAAGGTCACTTTTAGCCTGAAGAATTAAAGGTACTGTTCCATTCAACTGCTGATCCTGATAGATTTCCCTGTTTAGAGAGTACAACCCCACAACAGCAGATTCTAACCCTTCGGGGGTAGAATACAAAAACTCGACAGGAGTGTCTGAAAGCAATTCATCTTTCAAAAAATCGTCATTACATGCGGTGAAGACCACTAAAGTCGCCACTAAAAAATAGGGGACTTTGAATATTATTTTATTGATGAAATTTTTCATGCTGTTATTTTTTAAATTCCTAGTTTAAGACCGACTGTAAAATTCCTGGTTTCCGGGAAAGCCGTTTCCGAACCATTTAATGGGTTTTGTTCCGGACTGTAGGATTTGAAATCGGTAAAAGTCAACAAGTTTGTGCCCGTCACATACACTTGCCCTCTTTTCAGCCCAATTTTGCTAAAGGCTTTGTCTGGAATGGAATAAGTCAGAGAAACCGTTCTCAATCGAACATAAGAAGCATCTCTAACCGCAAAGGAATACAAATGCAAATGGGTATCTGGTTTTGGTCTTGGGTATTCTGTAGAAGGATGCTCAGGGGTGTAGTATTTAGTCCTAATGCCATTTATGGCACCTTTCCATAATTCCCCATCGGCCAACACGGTGTTTAATTTCGTTGCACCTTGCACAATATATATATCTGCAAAGAGCTCAAAGTTTTTGTAACGAATCGTATTGGTTATAGAACCATACCAATCTGGGTCGGCACTCGTGAATACGTTGTCCCTGCTATCAATTTGTCCATTACCATCTTGGTCCACTACTCTTACGTCACCAGGCTGTGCTAGCGGATTACCAGAAGACTCTATGTCGTCTCCAACCTGATAGATCCCATCATATTTCGGATACCAGAGGTTGTTGATGGGTTGACCCACTGAAAGCCTTCTTCCTTCCGTATCATTAATATCGATTTCTTTCCCATTTTCGTCAAAAACACCTGTTAAGGCTAATACCTTATTTTTGTTAGTAGAGAATATAATGCCTAGTGTCCAATCAAAATCTCTCTTGTTGATGATATTGGAAGTCAATGCGACTTCAACCCCTTTGTTTTCAACCTCACCCACATTAAAGCGGCTAACTTCAAAACCTTTTGTACCGGAAATAGCCCTATCCAATAATAAGTCGGTAGTGTTGGCTTTGTAGTACTCTATCGTACCCATGAAAAGATTATTTAACAACCTGAAATCAAGGCCAATATTTAGCGTAGTAGTTGTTTCCCATTTTAGATTAGGATTGGGAAGCCTAGAGGAGGCGATAGCGCCAGCCACTGTTTGACCGTCGAATATGTAAGGAAGATCATCTGCCCGTCCCAATGATTCCAAGGGGTCGATGCCCTGGTTTCCTGTAGCACCATAACTCACCCGCATCTTCAATTCATTCACCATGCTCAGATCCTGCATAAAACCCTCATTATGAATTTTCCAGGCCACAGAGGCTGCTGGGAAAAAGCCCCATTTGTTGTTTTCTGCAAAAACCGAAGCACCGTCTGCCCTGGCTGTGGCTTCTAATAAATACGTGTCTCTGAATCCATATCGAATTCTACCCATATAGGACAGTAGCCTTCTCCTGGATACGTCACGTACACTGTGAGACAATACTGTAGCATTACCATTATAACCCAGTGCATCATTCATAAACCCAGACTTGTCAATTTGTGTGTACTCATAATTTTCCTGGTCAAAAGCATTTACTGC
>CAYTTV010000052.1:0-22379 GCA_964440915.1 uncultured Roseivirgaceae bacterium | reverse complement strand
AGGAAAAGGGCAGTTGTCAATAGTCACCAAATTTTTCAGCAAATGTTACGGAAGAAAGTACTAAAATACATCGGTTAGCGAGGTAGTGGCATCGCTACGAACGATTTAGCTAGCATTTGAATTTATTCCAATGCAACCTTTTGCGTCTTGGCCCTTTCCGTAAAACAGGATTTTAAAAATGAACTATAAATTATTATTATGAAAAACCAATTACGGTATTTAAGCGGGTTTTTAATGAGCTTGTTAATTCCGCTTGCGTTACATGCTCAGCCATTGGTTGTAAAGACCGATCAACTGATAACAGAAATCCAGCCCACCATGTGGGGGCTTTTCTTTGAAGATATCAATATGGGAGCCGATGGCGGCGTTTATGCTGAACTCATTAAAAATAGATCTTTTGAATTTGATACCCCTATGATGGGATGGAAAGAATTAAAGCGTGATGGGGCAGAGGGAAGTATCCTCATTCATAATGCTGAATTAGTAAATCCTGCCAATAGAAGGTATGTGCGTATCAAACGCAACAATAATAACGGTACATATGGCCTAACCAATGAAGGGTATAGAGGCATGGGAATTAAAGAAGGAAACCAATATAATTTTTCTGTTTTGGCCAGGCAGCACGAAGGCAGCACCCTCTCTTTGAGGGTTGAAATCGTTGGAGAAGGAGGGAAAGTGATAGGAACAGCCAATGTTTTCCCTGAAGGGCATAAATGGAAAAAGTATGAAGTCAGCTTCACCGCAACCGCTACCGAACGCAAGGCGAAGTTCAACATTGTCGCAGAAGGTCAGGGTGCTATAGAACTGGACATGATCTCACTATTTCCTCAAGATACCTGGAAGGGTCGTCCTAGAGGGCTGCGTGCAGACATGATACAAATGTTGGATGACATGAATCCAGGTTTTTTTCGCTTTCCTGGCGGATGCATTGTAGAGGGGAGAACTTTGGACGAGCGCTTTCAATGGAAAAAAACTATAGGCCCGGTAGAAGAGCGAGAATTGATCGTGAACCGATGGAATACGGAATTTAAGCACAGGCATACCCCTGATTATTACCAATCTTTTGGTTTGGGTTTTTTTGAATATTTCCAGATAGCAGAAGATATCGGTGCAGAGCCGTTGCCTATTCTAAATTGTGGTATGGCTTGCCAATTTAATACAGGTGAGGTCGTGCCTTTGGATCAATTGGATCCTTACATCCAAGATGCTTTAGATTTGATCGAATTTGCCAATGGTTCAGCAGAAACCGTCTGGGGCAAAAAACGGGCAGATATGGGTCATCCGGAACCTTTCAACATGAAATACTTAGGTATAGGGAATGAGCAATGGGGTGAACAGTATATAGAAAGGTACAAGATTTTCGAAGAAGTATTGAAGGATAAACATCCAGAAATCGTGCTTATTTCTACAACAGGACCATTTCCAGAAGGTATAGAATTCGAATACCTGGACAAAGAATTGAGAGAAATGAACGTTGAGATTATTGACGAACATTACTACAAGCCGCCGCAGTGGTTTAAAGAAAATGCTACACGCTATGATGATTATGACCGCAACGGCCCTAAGATATTTGCTGGGGAATACGCCGCTCAGAGTGTAGCCATAGCGAGCCCTGACAATAAAAACAATTGGGAATGTGCTCTTTCAGAAGCAGCATTTATGACCGGGTTGGAGCGCAATGCAGAAGTAGTGGTAATGGCTTCTTATGCCCCATTATTTGCGCATGTTGAAGGTTGGCAATGGACACCTGACTTAATTTGGGCTGATAACTTGAATGTTTACGGTACTCCCAATTATTATGTTCAGAAGTTGTTTTCAACAAACCGAGGTACGCACGTAGTGCCAATATTGTTAAACGGACAAGCTGTCACAGGGCAAGATGAATTGTTTGCTAGTGCTGCAGTGGACCAAAAGAACAAGGAAGTTATTCTAAAGATTGTGAATACCTCTAATAAAGCCATTGAAAGAGAAGTACAGCTGGAAGGAACGGGCAAATTTAATGCTAAAGGTACCATGCAGGTATTAAGAAGCGATCAATTGGATGCAGTCAACTCTATCGAACAGCCTAGGGCGGTCAGTCCATCGGAAGAGTCCGTTAGAGTAAAAGGCAACAAACTTAACCTCACCATTGCTCCTCAGTCACTGTCTGTAGTGAAATTGAAAGTGAAATAAATTGTAATTGTTTTAAGCACTACAAAAAAGGCTATCTAAAAATGGATAGCCTTTTTTAATTCCCTCGATGGAGTGTTCGCACGTCCTTTAGACCCTTTTTCTAGGAATCTGCTTAAATGTCATCTTCCCACATATTTTCGATCTAATAAAAAGTCGCAAACGTTTGAAAATAACAAGCGTAAAAATTATTTTTGAAAATAATAAGTGTAAATTGTACTCTTATTTAAGTGGAAGCATAAATAAATGGCTTCGAAGTTTTAGAAACAATTAACTAAACTTATAACTATTTAACATCTAGACCATACTAACTATGAAGAAATTAATACTAAGTCTTGTTTGCTTGCTTTTTAGCATGCATTCCTATGGGCAGAATAAGGTAACTTTAGATGCCAAAGGTGATTCCGACCTTATCATCAACAAGCATATCTATGGCCATTTTGCTGAGCATTTGGGCCGATGTATTTATGGCGGCTTTTATGTTGGGGAGGATAATACCACAATTCCTCATACCAAGGGCGTTCGAAATGATGTGGTAGAGGCACTCAAAAATCTGAATATCCCTAATCTACGTTGGCCAGGTGGCTGTTTTGCCGACACTTACCAGTGGAAAGATGGCATCGGACCCAAGGAGGACCGGCCAACGATCGTAAACACATGGTGGGGAAATGTAACGGAAGACAATAGCTTCGGTACCCATGATTTCTTGGATATGTGCGAACTGTTAGAAACCGAACCTTATTTGGCCGCTAATATTGGCAGTGGAACCGTGCAGGATGTGATCGATTGGGTGCAATACGTAAATTTCGAAGGAGAAAGCCCAATGTCAAAATTGCGTAGGGAAAACGGCAGAGACAAACCCTGGAATGTAAAATACTGGGGCGTGGGCAATGAGGCTTGGGGCTGTGGTGGAAATATGACCCCAGAGTACTATGCCAATGAGTATCGCAAGTACGCCACTTTCATGGCCGATTGGACAAACGAAGGTGCGCTTCAGAGAATCGCATCAGGCGCTAGCTCTGAAGATTATAACTGGACAGAAGTTTTGATGAAAAACATTCCGCTCAATATGGTGTCAGGTTTAGCATTGCACCATTATTCCGTGATCGATTGGAACGCTAAAGGTCCTGCTAAAGGTTTTTCTGAAGAACAATATTTTACCACCATGCAGCGCGCTTTGTTCATGGATGAGATTGTAACCAAGCACTCCGAGGTTATGGACAAATATGATCCTGAAAAAAAAGTATCATTAGTAGTGGACGAGTGGGGTGGCTGGTATGATGTGGAGCCTGGCACAAATCCTGGTTTTCTATATCAACAAAACACTATGCGTGATGCCATGATCGCTGGCACTACCTTAAATATTTTCCATAAGCATTGTGAGCGTGTACAGATGGCCAATTTGGCACAAACAATCAATGTATTGCAGGCAGTAATCCTTACCGATGAGGAAAAAATGTTGCTAACGCCTACTTATCATGTGATGGAAATGTACAAAGTGCATCAAGACGCTACTTTGTTGCCAATGGATGTGAAAAGTGAAGATTATGTACTAGATGGAGAGAAACTACCTGCAATTTCTGCATCTGCTTCAAAAGATGCGAATGGCGTAACGCACATTTCACTGGTTAATATTGACGCCAACAAGAGCCATGATGTGAATATTGCCATAGAGGGTGCTAAGTATAAGAATGTTACGGGCAGAATTTTAGCTTCAAAAAGCTTGCAGGACCACAACTCTTTTGAGAACCCGGAAAAAGTAGCCCCAACGAACTTTAAAGGAGCAAAGTTAAAAGGGAACACTTTGGATGTGAAATTGCCTCCTTTTTCTGTAGTGGTATTGGAATTGAAGTAGGTTAGTTTAGACACGAGACTTAAGACATAAGAAAATAGACATCCTGAGCCGTCATCGTGAGCTTTAATTTTTGGCCCTGCCAAATACAAAATCATGATGATGGGCAGGAAATCACTTTTATGGGGAATGCCCCCGATAGGGGTATAATTCTTATAGCTCCGGGTGCAACTCGGAGTTACAATTGAAGGAAGTTTTTCAGTTTTGGCATGTGTTTTTGTAGCAAAGCGTACAAAAACCATGACAAAACAATGAAGAGAGTTAATGTGATTTCTCCGTAATGATATGTATATATACGTCATTGCGAAATTTTTCCTGCTTTTTTTAGCGGGAAAATTGTGGTAATCCCACGGAAACGACTACCGTGACACCGCAATAGGCAATTGACAAGCGGATGCCATCGCTTTTTTGTCGATGGCACCCTTAGGATTCAGATACAAAAGGGGATCCTTTATTTTAATTTTAATAGAAGAATAGATTTATGAAGAAACTACTTATCCTTATTTTCTTTTGTTTGATGGTGCCAGAAGCTGCTCAGGCACAAGAGGGAGTTGTTCAAACTTTCCATCTTTCCTCAGTTAGGCTACTGGATAGTCCATTCAAGGTGGCAGAACAGAAAGATCTCGAATACATTTTGGCTTTGGATCCAGACAAGTTGCTGGCTCCATATTTAAGGGAAGCAGGACTTGAGCCAAAAGATAAGAGCTACGGAAACTGGGAGAATACGGGCTTAGATGGCCATATTGGAGGACACTACTTGACGGCCCTGTCTCTTATGTTTGCTTCCACAGGAGATAAGGAAGTAGGAGAGCGGTTGGATTACATGTTACAAGAGCTGAAGAGATGTCAAGATAAGAATGGTAATGGCTACATAGGAGGAGTTCCTGGAAGTAAACCTATGTGGAACGACATAGCCCAAGGTAAAATAGATGCCGGAAGTTTTTCATTGAATGGCAAATGGGTGCCATGGTACAACATCCATAAGCTTTATGCTGGCTTGCGGGATGCTTACCTCTACACGCACAATGAGCTTGCAAAAGAAATGCTCATCGATTTGTCCGATTGGGCCTTGGTATTGGTCAAAGATCTAACTGATGCGCAAATTCAGCAGATGCTCCACGCCGAGTATGGAGGTATGAATGAGATATTTGCTGATGTAGCAGCCATCACTGGCGAAGATAAATACCTAGAACTGGCAAAGAAGTTTTCCCATCACAGGATCCTCAACCCACTTTTGCAGGAGCAGGATCAACTTACCGGTCTACACGCCAATACCCAGATCCCTAAAGTGATAGGGTATAAGCGAATTGCCGATTTAGAAGGTAATAAGGAGTGGGACGATGCTTCCAGGTTCTTTTGGGAAACTGTAGTACAAAACCGTACAGTAGCAATAGGTGGTAATAGCGTTCGGGAACACTTCCATCCATCCAACGATTTTTCCGGAATGATAACGGATAGAGAGGGGCCTGAAACATGCAACACCTATAACATGCTCAAGCTTTCGATGATGCTGTACCTGTCGAGTGGATCGCTTGATTATCTTGATTTTTATGAAAGAGGACTTTATAACCATATCTTATCCACACAGCATCCAGAAAAAGGAGGTTTTGTGTACTTTACTCCTATGCGGCCTCGGCATTATCGCGTTTACTCTCAGCCAGAGACAAGCTTTTGGTGCTGCGTAGGATCAGGAATAGAAAACCATGCAAAATATGGTGAACTGATTTATGCGCATACCGAAAATGATCTATTGGTGAATCTCTTCATTCCTTCTACTTTAGAATGGAAAGAAAAAGGAGTGTCACTTGTACAAGAGACCGCTTTCCCTGACAATTCTATTACCAATATTAAAGTCAATCCTAAAAAACCAAGTCGTTTCAGCCTGAAAGTAAGATACCCAAGCTGGGTTGAAAAAGGGGCTTTGAAAGTGATGGTGAATGGCAAAGAGCAAAAGGTCTCTGCTAATCCTGGTGAATATGTGTCCATTGAGAGAAAGTGGAAGGCAGGAGACGAGGTGACTGTTGTTTTGCCTATGGAAACCGCATTAGAGCAAATGCCCGACAAGTCGCCCTATTTTGCAGTACTGCATGGCCCTATCGTACTTGCTGCAAAAACAGATACCACAGATTTAGAGGGCCTGTTTGCCGATGACAGCCGAATGGGGCACATTGCACATGGGCCACTATATCCCATGGAAGATGCCCCTATGTTTGTAGGTGAGCAAGATGAAATTCTGGCTCAAATAAAACCCGTACAAGGCAAGGCCATGACCTTTGAGGCTCCTGGTCTTATACGTCCTAATAACTATAGCAATCTTCAGCTTATTCCTTTTTTCAGACTACACGATGCTCGATATGTATTGTACTGGCAGCATGCTACTATTGATGAACTTGAAGCGATTCAAGAAGAAAATAGGAGGCTGGAAAAGGAAAGAATGGCCCTTGAAAGTCTGACCATTGACAAGGTGGCACCTGGGGAACAACAGCCAGAATCTGATCATTTCTTCAAAGGTGAAAATACTGAAAGTGGTACATACAAAGACAGACATTGGAGGCATGCTAGAGGTTGGTTCAGCTATGACTTGAATAATAAAGACAAAGAGCCTGCTTCGCTTCAGGTTACTTATAATGGACAGGACAGTGGCAGAAACTTCGATATTTTAATCAATGAAGAACGTATAGCCACCGTAAAATTGGATGGCAGCCAAGGAGATAAATTCTATGCTGTTAATTATGCTATTCCTATGGAGTTGGTCAATAAAGCAGTGGACGGTAAGTTAGTAGTTAAATTTGAAGCGCATCCAGGGTCTATCGCTGGGGGAGTTTTTGACGTAAGGCTTGTAAGAACCCAAGAATAAGAGGAAAAAGTGCTCACTTCTCAAAGATCGCTACCATTTGAGAAGTGGGCACTTGCTTATTCGTGATTATAGACGCTCTTTGATAAGCGCAGCGGCTCCAAGGATGGCTGCATTTTGCATTTCTGAAGGCGCTATTACCAGCTGATCTAAGACACGCTTAAAGGGGAAATCTTGAATAGCATCTTTTAGTCCCCTCTCGAAATACGGATAGCATTTGCTTATCGAACCTCCCAAAAATATGGCCTGCGGAGCAAAGGTAAAAAGCACAGTCTTTATAGCATTTCCTACGTGTCCACCGAATTGGTAAAAAACGTCCAAAGCTTGGGCATCTCCCTGTTGCGCTAGTTCATGTACTGTGCTGCCTTTATAGCCCATGCTGTTAAAAAACTTTCCACTACAATAGTCTTCAATAGTCAGGTCCAGGTAAGGGATTCCTCCCAGTTCCCCAGCAGAGGAATAGGCACCTGAATAAAGGTTGTTCTCAATGATTATACCTGCGCCTAAGCCAGTACCTAAAGTGATGCCCACCACATTTCTGTATGGCCTTGCTTTTCCATATATTTTCTCCCCTAAAGCAAAGGTATTGGCATCGTTGGAGATTCTCACGAGCTTTTTAAAATGGCTTTCCAAATACGCTTTTAAATGCACCTCCTGCCATGAAGCAATGTTCTGAACGTCATATATTATTCCAGCCTCATCGTCTATCAGGCCTGGAGCGCCTATGCCTATGCCCGTTATTTCGGGTGATATCAAAGTTTCGATACCTTCGGCAATTTCCTGCAATATCTGCTCTTTGGATGCCTGTGCTGAAGTGGAAAGCTTTGTTTCCCGCAGGATTTTCCCGTTTTGCACTTCACCAATGTGTATTTTAGTAGCACCTATGTCTATCCCTAATATTTTATCGTTGGTCATCATTGCTGTATATTATTTATATGTCCATAGCAATTTCTACTTGGTCTATGGTTTCTCACGCACTGCTAAGGATTTCGCCGGATCTTCTCTGGCAACAATGTTATTAAAATATAGTAAGATTAATGATTTTTTTATTCAGGCCGAACAAACAGCGCATTGTTTTTTGAAACGTTTCCTGACTTCTCTGTTAGGGTTTCATAATAAAATAAGCATTTTGCTATTCGCCTATATTGCTGAAATTTGCGTAAACTTGTAGTAATATGAAGAAAGGTCAGCACATATTGCCTTTGATCTTAGCAATCTGTATTGCTGCAGCTTCTGTTTTCAGCGGTCCTTCCAACTATTCGCAAGAATCCCTGTTCTCAGGCGCAAAGAATGCAAAATTTGAACTGCCTACTTTGGGTGTTCTGAATTTTGTTGAAAACACATTCTCTCATAATGCTTTTTTGCCTTTATTTTTTTATAATCACGTATATAATGCCGTTGATTTATATAAAGATGATATTCGCACTAAAGAACATTTTCTGGTAAACCCTTATCTAAGAAATGTTTTTTATGTCTTTGTTTCCATAAACGCTCCTTAGGTTCTCCTTCCTATATTATTTCATATGACATTGTTCTTGGCAAAGATTACTTCTGCTAGGATAGTCACATTTCTAATACTCATTTCATCAAATATTTTCTATATGGCATGGCTATATGGAAATAGGTGTGGCAGGGAATCATAGAACCTGCTTTAGAACATCCAATCTGACCAAGACAGATATTCATCTTGGGAATGCTATACATTAATAATAAAGAAATTATCATCATGTCACAAAAAAATAAAAAGAACCAAAAGGAAGAAGAATTGGTAAGCAGTGGACAGCCAAATTGGCCAGTATTAATCCCTATCATTGTGATTTTCGTGATCTTGTTAGGATTAGTGTTTTTCCTATAAATTAAAAAAGCAGCGAAGGTAAATCTTCGCTGCTTTACATTAAAATTTATATTCCTTCCTTTCCTCTCGTATGCCGCTCACGCATCTTTTATCATGGATATTTTCCCTGCCGATGGACATTTGGCGCATTTTCCACTAGGGTGTCCCACTTTTTTCTTTTTAAAGAACTTGTATCCGTGATAGGCAATTACAATAAAAAAAAGTGCTAAAACGATGATGTGCTGTACCATTATTCTTAAGATAAAAGTTGAAAAGCAATATAGGCGGTAACATATGCTAGCCCAGTCATGTATGCAAATTGTACCATCGGCCATTTCCAGCCGTTAGTTTCCCTTTTTACAATGGCCATAGTGCTCATGCACTGCATGGCAAAAGCATAAAACATTAACAATGATACGCCAACAGCAGGACGGAATGTTTTCACGCCCGTCTGAGCATCTTTTTGCTGATCAAGTTTTTCTTTGATCGTGAGTGTGTCGTCAGGGTCTCCTCCAATACTGTACAAGGTAGAAATAGTCGACACGAATACCTCCCGTGCTGCAAAAGAAGTGATCAATGCAATGCCAATCTTCCAGTCGTAGCCTAATGGTGCAATTGCTGGTTCGATAAAGTGTCCTATATGTCCAGCAAAAGAAGCTTGCAATTCGGCAGAGGCTACTTGAACTTCATAGTCTGAAATGGCTTCCTCAGTTTGCTCTTGAGGTAAGGGTATGGCATTTCTAGCTTCCTTCATTTCCTCGCCGGGGCCATAGGATGCCAGCACCCATAAGACTATTGATATACTTACGATGATCTTGGCAGTTTCAAAAACAAATGTTCGCGCCTTAATATACATGGTCAGTAGTATATCTGATATTCCTGGAAAGCGATAAACGGGCAGTTCTATCACAAAGAATCCCTTGTTTTGTGCCTTAATAATAATCTTCATGATGTAAGCACTGAGCAGTGCTGCTACAGTGCCCAACAAATACATGCCCATAAGTGCTAGACCTTGATAATTGAATGGCCCAAACGAACCTTCTGGCACCACTAGGCCTATAAGGATTACGTACACGGGCAGGCGAGCAGAGCAACTCATCAGGGGCGTTACCAATATAGTGATAAGCCTGTCTTTGTAATTGCTGATGTTTCGGGCAGCCATCACCGCAGGAATAGCGCAGGCAATGCCAGAAATCAAAGGCACCACACTTTTCCCGTTCAGTCCAAGAGGGCGCATGAGTTTATCGGTTAGAAAAACCACCCGCGCCATGTAGCCACTATCTTCTAAAATGGCTAAGAAACCGAAAAGAAGGGCAATCTGAGGAATAAAAATTACCACTCCACCGATGCCAGCTATAAGACCATCTGCTAACAAGTTGGTAAGAGCCCCAGGAGGCAGTATTGCTTTCACGCCATCTGAAAGTAGGGCAAAAAGCCCGTCAATTAAATCCATAGGCCATTCTGCCCAAGCAAAAATCGCCTGAAATATCAGCATCAGCACCCCGAAAAAGATGACATAGCCCCAAAAAGGATGCAACATCACCTTGTCAATCTTTTCTGTGATATTCTTTTCGGTCACATCCTTTCGTTCGAGGCAGCTAGCCAGAACGTCTTCAATCTGTTGATGACGGATGGTGTTTTCCCTTTGTTGAGCCTCTAATGTATCATACTTGGCTGCAGCTATTTCTTGCGCTACAAAAACCTTGTCCTCACTGCTGAGCACCCTGTCATGGTGAGCAAACCGTGCAATTTGATAGGCTTGATAATCGTTCGTCAAGCCGAACCTTTCACGTAGAGACGCAGCTAACGCTTCAGGAATAAGCGATACTTCCTCATCAAGAAAGCTGGCTTTTTTAAAAGTATTTTCATTGAGTGCTTGAAGGACTGCTTGTAGACCATCATTCCCCCGAGCATTGGTTTGGATGATGGGCACCCCAAGCGTTTTGTATAGCTTAAATGTGTTGACTGTTATGCCTTTGGTTGCCGCAACATCTTTCATGTTGAGCACCAGCGCAACCGGTAGCCCTAGATCCATCACTTGTGTGGCTAAAAACAAGCTGCGACCAAGGTTAGTCATGTCAGCGACGGCCAGCACAGCATCTATTTTACCTTCTTTGCTCAAGCCATTGAGTACTCGATGAACAACGAGCTCATCTTCAGATCGAGGATATAGACTATAGGTTCCCGGAAGGTCTATGATCGTGATGGGGGCATTCATTCCTTCTCCCTTATACAAGCCAATTTTTTTATCGACTGTAACGCCTGGATAATTGCCGACTTTTTGTTTTAGCCCTGTGATGTAATTAAAGAGGGTTGATTTCCCTACATTGGGATTTCCTATGAATGCTATTTTCAAAACAAATGATCGTCTATAATTTACCGTCTGATATCTGACGCACCTTTATGAGTTTTGCTTCGTCTCTTCGAAGAGAGATGATCGTCTCTCCCAATTGGAAAGCCAATGGCCCACCGAAAGGTGCTTTATGCACAAGCCGCAAAGTTTTACCTGAGAATAAGCCCAAATCTTGGCAATAGAGGCAGAGTTCTGCTTCTATCACTTCTTCGACTACTGCAAAATTGCCTCGCGTAATGTCATTTGCTGTCATATTGGGAATGCTTTACTAACCTGCATCAAAATTACACTTCCTAAAAAGGTTTTACAAAATTATTTAGAACGAATTTAAATAAGAAAGTATCTTATATTAGCGTCGTCGTATTTTTCAGCTTGTACTTTTGAAAATAGGTTACTTGTACACAATTATTTTATACTAACTCATATTAACAGCACCTATTATTAATATTATTTTTATTACATTAGCCTCATGGCCGTGCTATTCACTAAAGCATTATTGATAGATGATGATTCTATCAATAATTTTTTATCTAGAGAAATTATTGAATCAGAAAATATTGCTTTAGAAATAATAGAATTGACTAATGGTCAGGTAGCATTGCAATATTTTAACACTTTTGAACCAGCATCTAATGAAAAACTGCTTATTTTGCTGGATTTGAATATGCCTATTATGGATGGCTTTTCATTCTTAAAGCAGTTTTACCGGCTTTCTCCAAGCTATGACTTTCAGATGGTGATTCTTACAAGCTCTGATAATCAAAGAGATAAAAACAGACTTGAGCCTTACCCGATTAAGCATTTTATTGCCAAACCAATCACCGCAGAAAAATTGTTAACAGTTGTGAATTGATAAGAAAGAATGTGGTGCATAAACATTTCTTGCTTTCCATTGTCCTTGGCTAAAGCTAACCTATCCATTATCTGATTCCTATCAACCCACTTTTATTGTATTAAGCCACCCAATATCTAATGTCTTGAAATCTTCGGTTTTCCTTCCGCATTCTTTCTATATTTGCAAGGCATTATAACCCATAAAAAGATGCAACAAAAGTTAAAAAAGCTTGCCGAAAGTATAGAAGGAGAATTATACACCGATAGTACCCATCTGATCTTGTATGCCACAGATGCTTCTGCCTACAGGGAGATTCCGACAGCAGTTTGTGTGCCCCAGTCGTATGATGATGTACGTAAAGTGATAGCCTTCTCTTCTAAGGAAGGCCTGCCAATCATACCCCGTACAGCAGGCACCTCTTTGGCAGGTCAGGTCGTAGGGAATGGTATCATAGTAGATTTATCCAAGAATTTCAGAAGGATTTTGGAAATAAATCCAGAGGAACGGTGGGTGACTGTGCAGCCAGGTGTGGTAAGAGATGAGCTTAATATGGAGCTGAAGAAGTATGGTCTGTTTTTCAGCCCAGAGACTTCCACTTCTAATCGTTGCATGATAGGGGGTATGGTGGGAAACAACTCATGTGGCAGCCGTTCGGTGATTTATGGGAGTACGCGAGACCATCTCATCGCTGTAAAAGCAATTTTGAGCGATGGGACTGAAGTGGAGTTTAAGGCCCTCACTGACGAGGAGTTTGAAGCTAAATGTAATGGGGAGAACGTGGACAGCCCTTTAGAGGTGGCCATATACCAAAACATAAAAAAGATACTATCGGATAAAGAAAATCAGGATAGAATAAGAAGGAAATTTCCAAAGGAGAGCATCGTTCGAAGAAACACAGGATACGCCATTGATTTGCTGCTCAACACTTCACCTTTTACACCTGAGAAAGAGCCTTTCAACTTTTGTAAGCTTATTGCAGGTTCTGAGGGGACACTGGCTTTTATTACAGAAATAAAGCTTCATCTAGATCCTGTTTTGCCCCCGGAAATAGGGCTGGCTTGTCTGCATTTTAATAATGTTGACGAATCCCTAAGAGCGAATCTCATTGCACTAAAGTACAAACCAAGTGCCTGTGAGCTGATGGATCATTATATCTTGGAGTGTACTAAGAATAATATTGAGTATCGCCAGCATCGTTTTTTTGTAGAGGGCGACCCAGGGGCCATTCTTGTGGTTGAGTTTGCCAGAGAAACGCGCGAAGAAATCGAGCAAATCTGCGCCAGTATGATTGCCGACCTGCAGGAAGCAGGGCTGGGCTATCATTATCCTGTAATCTACGGTGAAGACACTAACAAGATATGGCACCTTCGTAAAGCTGGCCTAGGATTACTCTCCAACATGCCTGGTGATGCCAAAGCGGTGCCCGTGATCGAGGATACCGCAGTAGATGTTGAGGACCTTCCCGAATACATAAGGGAATTTAACGAGATACTTAAAAAATATGACCTGTACTCTGTTCATTATGCACATGCAGGTTCAGGTGAGCTGCATCTTAGGCCCATTATTGACCTCAAAACTGTAGAGGGAAATAAGTTGTTCCGGACGATTGCAGAAGAAATAGCCACTTTGGTAAAAAAATACAGGGGGTCGTTGAGTGGGGAGCATGGAGATGGTAGGTTGAGGGGAGAGTTCATTAAATATATGATTGGCTCCAAAAACTATGCGCTCTTAAAAGAAGTAAAAAGGGCATGGGATCCTTATAATATTTTCAATCCTGGGAAGATTGTCGATACGCCTTCTATGAATACCAGTCTGAGGTTTGTACCTGGACAGGAAACAAGGAAGATCGATACTGTATTGAGCTTTAGCACTTCACATGGAATATTAAGAGCTGCAGAGCAATGTAATGGTTCTGGAGACTGCCGGAAAACCCATGTCATTGGCGGCACCATGTGTCCAAGTTATATGGCTACCCGTGACGAAAAGGATACGACTCGAGGCAGGGCTAATGTGCTGAGGGAAATGCTAACGACATCAAAAAAAGACAATCCGTTTGATCATCAGGAAATTTATGATGCCATGGACCTGTGCCTCTCTTGTAAAGGATGTAAGGCAGAATGTCCATCAAACGTAGATATTGCCAAACTAAAAGCTGAGTTTTTGCAACATTACCATGATGCTAACGGGACGCCTTTGCGGACAAAGTTGATTGCTAACTTTACCAAATTAAATCAAGTGGCTTCTATGGTTCCATGGGCTTATAATTTCATATTTAACAATAAGGCCCTTACCAGAATAGCCAATACGACCATTGGCTTTGCCCCCAAAAGGTCTATGCCGTTGCTCTATAAGACTACATTGAGAAAATATTACGATAAGTATAAAAAGGATCATTTCGGCATAAAGGATTTCAGCGGTCAATTGGGCAAGGTGTATCTGTTTTGTGA
Organism: uncultured Roseivirgaceae bacterium; assembly: GCA_964440915.1. Lineage (GTDB taxonomy): Bacteria > Bacteroidota > Bacteroidia > Cytophagales > Cyclobacteriaceae > CAMPJM01. Next base: position 8,035 of record CAYTTV010000052.1, on the reverse strand, counting down.
TGAATTCACTGATTATAACGATACTGAAATAGGCATCAAGACCTTAAAGCTGCTGACTCGGTTGGGTTACGATGTGGTTATTCCCGAACATCTAGAAAGCGGCAGGACATACCTCTCAAAAGGCTTAGTAAGGGAAGCTAAAAAGATTGCGGTGAAAAATATTGAGCTGCTGAAATTTATAGGCTATGATGGAGTACCTATTATAGGACTGGAGCCATCGGCCATCCTTACCTTGAGAGACGAGTATTTGGACTTGGCCAATGAAGATCAGCTTTTGGACGCTCAGAAAATTGCACAAAGTACTTTTCTGATCGATGAATTTTTGGCAAGTGAAATGGATAAAGGCCGCCTGACCAAAGGACAATTCACCACCGATAAACGGTTGATAAAACTACATGGCCATTGTCATCAAAAGTCACTTTCTTCTTTGGTTTATACTAAAAAATTGTTGTCGTTGCCTGAAAACTATCAGGTTCATCTTATCCCATCTGGATGTTGCGGTATGGCAGGTTCGTTTGGGTATGAAAAAGAACATTATGATGTTTCAATGCAAATAGGGGAGTTGGTGCTATTCCCAACGGTCAGGCAGCAGCCAGAGGAAGTGATCATAGCAGCTCCCGGCACAAGTTGCCGACATCAGATAAAAGACGGAACAGGAAGAAAGTCATTGCATCCTGCGGAAATTCTGTATGAAGCATTGGTTTAATGCATGAGTCATCAAGGTTTTTTATAGCTTATAACACGTGCATAGAGACTATCTGCCAGAGCGGGATCCTGGGTCAGTATGACCCAACCCTCTCGTTCTGATTGCCGCGGTAGAAAGGGGATGTCTAAGAGAGCACTTTCTGCCATTTCGTTGTTTTTCATGGCCACCAGTTCTATTTGGACTTCCTCCGCAGTTTCATTCCCTTCATTTTTTAACTTTATATGAAAACGGTAAGGAGCATTTGAGGATGGTTCGTGGCGATAAACTAGGGTAATGTCAGGAGGAGAAGGTTCGAATGCCACCGATAAATAAGTAAGATAGCCCAATATCCCTACTACTATGACTAGGCCGATGTAAAAAACTGTCCATTCTAAAACATTCTTCTTTTCCATCTTTATTTCTGTCTCATTTAATTAATAATCGCCCAGCCGAAGCACCTAGTGATGCCACTATTCCCAAAACAATACACTCTGCCAAAATATTGATAAAACTTAAATTGTCGAAGCGGCCAAAGAACCAAAGCATGAAAGCGGAGGCTGCCAAACCTATCATATAGCACAAGCTGGTATCGTATATCATATGATATATCCAGTCTTCTCTGTCCCTTGCACCCACTCCTTTAAACTCGGAGAAGTATGTCACGAGAACACTAAAGAGCAGAGATATGATCACCATAACCAACAGCTGGGATGGTCTTGCCGCGAGTGCAATTACAACTACTTCGTCGGTAGGGGCGACATTTCCTGCAATCACTATGCTTCCACATAGGGCTAGCGCTGCCATGGAAAGCTTGCCCGACCTAGGGGTTTCCTGCTTTTCTAGCTCCTTTTCTTGTGTTTCTTCCTCCTCCTCGTCTTCAGTTTCATCTCCTAGTTGGGCAGTACCTATAGAAACGCCTATAGAAACAAACATGGCCTCTACAATTATTTTTCCTATGATTTCTTCAGCAGACATACCCAATTTGATCTGCCCAATGATGAGCAAAGCTGCCAATGAAACCAATAAACCTATGCCCAATTCTTCTATAGATTCTATGGCTACACTTTTCCAATTGACTTCAGGATGCATGCCTGCATAACGGTTATAGGCCATCAACAGAAAAAAAGTGGCCACTATCCCGATAATCAACTGGTAAGGTTGGGATCTATAGCCTGTTTGCCACACCTCCATGGTAAGCAAAACAGGAAAGCTAAAGAGCAGCCCCCCGGCTAAGCCACGGGCGTATTCTTGCCAAGATGCCTTTATTGATTTTTCTTTGCCCATAAAAAGACATTATCGTTCAATAGAACTGTTTTATATCATTATAGTTTGTTTGGGGGTTGAGGTAATAAGGTCTTGGTTAGCGAAAACCAATGCTGAAGAAGAGAAAACTATTGATCACGACAGGCCTTGGATAGTGAAACATGATTAAATGTTTCCTAAGACTTTTTTTATTTCAGGTGAATAAGGAGGGATAGGCCCACGGGAACCCGCTACAAAAGCCCCTAGTTTATTGGCTATGTCCGCTGCCTTGAGAGGATCATGATGCCTTACGTAGCCTCTAACAAATGCTGCACTGAAAGCATCGCCAGCCCCTACTGTGTCAACCACTTGTGTAGAGTAACTTTTGATAAAATGCAAATTCCCGTTTGCATATACATAGCAGCCACTAGCGCCGGCAGTGATGACGATAATGTCTATTGGAAAATCTTTGGTTAGGATGCTTAGGAACGCTTCCATGGTGAATTCCTGGCCGTACAATAGCTGGCTTACGATAGCTATCTCTTCATTATTCAGTTTAAAAATGGTGCAATGTTGAAGCGATTGCTCGATAACCGCAGGTGTGTAGCAGTCCTTGCGCAGATTGATGTCGTAAAATATATGTTTGAATGTTTTCCTATTGACAAGCTCCTGTAGTGCATTTTTGGCAATAGGGTGACGTTGGGCTAACGTACCATAATAGAGCACATCGAAATTTAGCGAATTTAAAAATACCTCGCTTTCCGAAAAATCAATAAAATCGTAGGCCACATCTGGGAGGATCGTATAATCAGGTTGCCCATTTTTAAATGTAACAGGAACAGTTCCCGTTGGGAATCGCCCATCTTGTTGGATAAAATCACTTTTTACCCCTATTTGCTTGATTTTATCCAAGGCTTCTTGGCCTAATGAATCTTTACCTACTCTGGAAAAAATATACGATGCTTCGCCCATTTGGGCTAGGTGGGCGGCAAAATTTAAAGGAGCGCCACCTAGATAATATTCCCCTTCTATTATATCAAACAGGATTTCTCCAAAAGATAATATACGCATTAATTACTTGTTCAGGATTGCCTTATCATCTTTTCCTTTTTCTATGTCTGTTTTATCCCACCAAGTTAATGGGAACGAGATATCACTTACTGAATCTACTACGAGATCAGGCTTAAAAGCATATTTGATCAAGCTCTCTTTCTTGGAGACACCACTTAAAACCAAGATGGTCTTATAGCCCATCTGCACCCCACCTTGAATATCAGTGGTCATCGTGTCTCCGATTACCGTAGTATTGGCTGTTTCCAGGCCCAAGGCTTTTCGGGCAGAGCGCATCATCACAGGCCCAGGTTTTCCTACCACAAAGGCTTTTATGCCTGTAGCTTCTTCTATCATGGCCGTAGTGGCCGCAATGCCTAGATTTTGCCAGCCTTTCTTTTTCGGAGAGGGGTCTCGGTTGGTAGTGATAAATTTGGCTCCTTCCAAAATCATGTCCACTGCACGCTGCACCATTTCAAGGGTGAAATTTCTGCCTTCACCCAGCACGACAAAATCAGGATCCGTTTCCACCATGGTAAGGCCATTGTCATAAAGGCTGGTCAGCAGGCCGCCTTCTCCAAGCACATAGGCCGTGCCATTGGATTTTTGGCTGGCGAGAAATTTACCGGTAGCCATAGCGCTAGTATAAACATGGTCAGGACTGACCACAATGCCCATTTTCTTCAGCTTTCGCACTACTTCGAGAGGCGTCCTTTGGCTATTGTTGGTCATGAAGTTGAAAGGGATATCCTTTTCTATCAATTTTTTGATAAAAGTATCTGCTCCAGGAATCATCACATCACCCCCATAAATAACGCCATCCATGTCTATTAGTAAACCTTGTGCCATCTTATTCAATTAAGTTTTGTTTTAAATTTCTCCAACTGCAAGATAGTTAAAAGTGGTTTAAAAGGACTTCATTTAAAGTGTGATATCTTCACATGGAGATCACACATTTAATTGTATCCTGTCGGCAGCTTTAACCTCAGGATAAACGACAATAGCCCAGCTCCTGGAGGGTCGATTATTTCACCTAAGTAGTATAAACCGAATTAAACAGTACATAGTCTGTGGTAAGATCGCTTCCCCATCCAGTACTTTCTTCCTCCCCTGCATTGAGTTCGAGGTGGATGCGGATATTAGACTCGCGCAATAGCTTCTTCATATAACTTTTATCAAAACCAGCAGGCTTTCCTTTCTGCAGCACCAGCACCATGTGATCCTTATCACCGAGCCATAAATTGGCTTTTTTATAGTTGAACGAGACACCTGCATTTCCCGAAGCACAAATAATGCGCCCCCAGTTTGGATCTCTTCCGAACATGGCAGTTTTTACTAAAGTAGAATCCGATATGGCTTTCACCAGCTTCCTTGCTGCTTTTTTGCTCCTGGCCTTGGTCACCCTGTATTCGATAAACTTTGACGCCCCTTCACCATCAGAAACGATGAGTTTGGCCAGGTGAATCATGATTTCCATCAGCTTTTCTTTGAAAATGGCATAACCAGCTTCGTTTTCTGAGGTCAGCTTTTTATTGCCAGCCAAGCCATTGGCCAACACCACAACCATATCATTCGTAGAGGTGTCTCCATCTACCGTGATCATGTTAAATGAATCTTGGACACAGGCTTTAACCGTTTTATCGAGCAGGTCTTTATCGATATTGAAATCGGTGCAAATAAAAGCCAACATTGTGGCCATGTTGGGGTGGATCATGCCAGAACCTTTTGCCATGCCTGCTAGGTTTATGGTTATGTCTTCGTATTCGAAGTCAATGAATCCTTCCTTGGCAAAAGTGTCGGTGGTGAGGATAGCATTTGCAGCAAACGAGCCGGCTTTGGAAGTGTCCGACAGTTTTGGAACACTGTCCTTTATTCCTTCCACGATATCATCGGTAGGGAAGGGCTCTCCTATGAGCCCTGTTGACGCTACCACAACGTCTTCAGGAGCAATGTTCAAAAGGGAAGCTGTTGTGGCGGCCATGGCTTCGGCACCCAGTTCTCCCTGTTTGCCCGTACAAGCATTTGCATTGCCAGCATTGCATACAATCACCTGAGCACGGTTGTTCTCCAAGTGTTTTTGACTGAGTTTTACAGGAGCAGCCTGCACTTTGTTTTGCGTAAAACAGGCTGCTGCGGCACAGGGCACTTCAGAATGGATAATGGCCAGGTCTCTTCTCATAGATTTTACGCCTGAATGTGAACCCCAGCACTTAAATCCCCTGACGCTTGTAATGTTATTAATCATGATTTATTTATGGTTTGAGAGGATTGAACATTAGGCCCGATGTTTCCGGGAAACCTAACATAAGATTCATATTTTGGATAGCTTGACTCGCGGCTCCTTTTGCAAGATTATCGATAGTTGCAATGGCAATGATCCGATGGGTACGTTGGTCATAAGCAACATGAATGTCACAGTAATTGCTGCCTCTTACATCTTTAAGCGTAGGCAGGTCATCTCGCAATCGTACAAAAGGTTGTCCGTTATAATAGTCTTTATAAATACTGCGCAATTGCGCTTGAGTAATCTCTCCTTTTGGAGTGGCGTAGGCCGTGGCCAAAATCCCTCTATCAAGGGGGAGTAAGTGTGGCGTAAACTGAACGTTGATTTCCTCTTGTTTTAAATGACCCAATTGCTCTTCGATTTCTATCGTATGGCGATGGTTTGTCAGACCGTACGCTAAAAAGTTTTCATTGACATTAGAGAAATGGGTCGTGCCAGAGGCTTTTATACCGGCTCCCGTTATGCCTGATTTTGCATCGATAATCACAGATTCTGAAAAGATTTGATCGGTCGCATATAGTGGTGCCAAAGCCAAGATAGCAGCAGTAGGATAGCATCCAGGATTGGCAATAAGTTGAGCATTTTTTATGGCATTTTTATGTATTTCCGGAAGCCCATATACTGCTCCTTCAAATCCTGATGGGAAAGTATGCTCCTTGTTATACCAAGTGGTATATACTTCTGGTGTGCTCAGGCGAAAGTCTCCCGATAAATCTATAATCTTGAAGTTATTATCTTTCCATGAAGCTACATATTTCATAGACACACCGTGCGGCAAGGCCAAAAATACTACATCTACCGATGAAGCCGCCACGTCTTTTGCCGGCACCAGGGGAAGATCCAATTGCCCAGAAAACTGTGGGTGTAATACAGAGAATGGTTTCCCTGCATGACTTTCAGAAGTAATCATGGCAATTTCAACCTCGGGATGGTGAATTAGAAAGCGCGCCAACTCCGATCCCGTATATCCCGACGCTCCAACTATGGCTACTCTTATTTTTTTATTCGTCATTTTTATATTTAAAATTCATTCAAACAAGTTGTCAATCGATTCAATACTTCCTCCAGCTCTTTTCGCTCGATGTTCAATGCAGGTACAAATCTGAGTACATTTTCTGCCGTCACATTGGCGATCACGTTTTTTTGTAGCAATAATTTCAGCAGAGGAGCGGCTGGTTTGGCCATCTCAACGCCAATCATTAACCCCAGCCCCCTTACTTCTGTTATGACGGGAAACTCCTTTTGTAGCGACTCTAACCGATTCATAAACCACTGCCCATTTTTAAGGGCAGCATCGCAGAGGTTTTCTGTTTCTATGGTTTCGAGGGTGGCCAAACTAGCCGCAGAGGCCAATGGATTGCCTCCAAAGGTTGTTCCATGGTCGCCGTAATCAACGGCTGCTCCAATTTTACTTGTGCATAAAAAAGCACCAATGGGGATGCCCCCGCCTAAGCCTTTAGCCAAGGCCATTATATCAGGCTGTACACCATAATGATCCTTTGCAAACCATTTGCCTGTTCGACCTACGCCACATTGTATTTCATCAAAAATGAGCACAATGTTTTGTTCATCACATAAATGCCGCAGTGCTATCAAATACTCCTGATCGGCGAGATTGATACCTCCTTCCCCCTGAACAGGTTCTACGATAATGGCTGCTACCTCATTGTTATTGATGACCTTTTCCCTGATGGCCTCAAAGTCGTTAAATGGAGTAGAGTCAAAACCCGCTGGCATCGGTCCAAATCCTTTTTGGTATTTTTCTTGCCCAGTAGCAATGGTGGCGAGTGTTCTGCCATGAAATGCATTGTGCATAGAAATGATAGTGCCGCCTCTGCCATGTTTGCTGGCGTATTTCCGGGCTATCTTTATGGCCCCTTCGGTCGACTCTGCCCCACTGTTGCTTAAAAAGACATGATCTAAGCCACTCAAAGAAGTGAGCTTTTGTGATAAAGCCACTTGGGCCGGACTTACGAAGAAATTGGAGATGTGTATTAGCTCGGCGGCTTGCTTTTGGATGGCTGCCACTACTTTTGGATGGCAATGCCCTACGCTGTTCACTGCTATGCCTGCCAACATGTCTATGTACTCATTGCCTTCTATATCCCAGAGGCGGGTTCCTTTCCCTTTTTCAAAAGCAATTGGTAAGCGATTGAAGGTAGGGAGATAGTGTTTTTTATCAATTTCATGAAGAGATTGATTAGTTGGTTTGGTCATGGTATGATTTATTTTGAATGGGTTGTTTCAATGTTGGACATATTTTTATTGAACGCAACCCTATAATGAAGGAGATTACTGCTGAAGAAATGATAAGAACCTGCTTTTGATGCATGGCTTATTATTTTTGGTGAATCAGCCATTGTAGTTAGATGCTAATTCGATGATACCCCTTAAAAAATCAATAAAAGATTGAAAATTAATGATAGGCCTATGTTCACTAGAGAATGGCCATAAAGGGGACAAAAGCGAATGCTTTTAAATTATTTATTGCACAAAGATAGGGAATTGATATTTGTTTTGCAGAAGTTGGAGCCAAGGATATTGCGCTGACTAATGTAATGAAGAAAAGAGCGCTGGTGTTAAATTGCTCTCTTTTCTTCATAAAACACTGAATATTAAATGTCTTTACTTCTCAATCTTAGGGCATTAGCAATGACCGAAACAGAGCTGAAGCTCATTGCCAAAGCTGCTATCATGGGCGACAACAATATGCCGAAAGCCGGAAACAGAACACCCGCAGCTATTGGGACGCCCAGCGTGTTGTAAATGAGTGC
>CAYTTV010000051.1:0-23355 GCA_964440915.1 uncultured Roseivirgaceae bacterium | reverse complement strand
CCACCACAAACAAAATAATCCTTAAATTGCAGACTTTTAAAGAGACTTCATGAAGACATACCTCAGAATATTAGGGTTTGCACGGCCACTTGGTAAGTATGTGCCTCAATATATAGTATTTACACTGCTGTCCATTATTTTCGGTATTGCCAACCTTACCCTTATAAAACCGCTATTTGATGTGATTTTTGAACAGGTGAGCCCTGAAAAAATAGCGGAATTTTCTAGTAAGCCAATATTCAGCTTCAGCATCGAATATTTTAATGGGGTATTTAACTACTACTTGGTACAGGCTGCTGAGGTTTATGGAAAGCTGGGGGCATTGAGTTACGTATGCATTATTATCGTGATTTCGGTATTGCTTTCCAATCTTTTCAAGTACCTGTCTGCGGTGATCCTGGCCGAAGTTCGTGCCAATGTAATCGAGAACCTCCGCAAGACCATCTTCGAAAAAGTTAGTCTCTTGCACCTCGGCTATTTTTCCAATGAGCGCAAGGGCGATGTCATGTCCCGGATCACCAACGATGTGCTGGAAGTAGAAAATTCGGTGGTCAATTCACTGAAGGTGGCCTTTAGAGAGCCTGCCACCATCATCATTTACTTCATTGTGCTCTTCGTCATGTCATGGGAGCTGACTTTATTCACGATCGTATTTTTACCTGTTTCAGGATTTATCATTTCAGAAGTGGCCAAACGGCTCAAAAAGAAGGCTCGGGAAACGCAGGAGTCTTTGGGCAGTATTGTTGGCATTGTAGACGAAACTCTCTCAGGTATGCGGGTCATCAAGGCATTTAATGCCCGAAAATTTGTGGTAGACAAGTTCGGCCAGGAAGTGAACCGATATGCCCGTCTCAATGTGAGCATGGCGAGAAAGAATGAATTGGCCTCTCCACTTTCTGAATTTTTAGGGGTATTTGTAGTGGCTGTGATTCTGTTATATGGTGGCAATATGGTTCTGAATAATACTTCTACATTAGACGCCAGCGGTTTTCTTACCTATATCATCATCTTTACTCAAGTGCTCACCCCCGCAAAAGCCATCTCCAGTGCTTTCAGTACAATTCAGCGTGGGCTTGCCTCAGGCGAAAGAATATTCAGCACCATAGACACTAACCTGGAAGTAAAGGACATGCCCAATGCCCGAAACTTGGAAGATTTTAGGGAAAAGATCACCTTTAAGGATGTTTCCTTTGCTTATGATAAGCATCTGGTGCTGAATGGAGTAGATTTTGAAATACAGAAAGGTAAGACCATTGCTTTGGTGGGGCCTTCTGGTGGTGGAAAATCTACTATTGCCGACCTTGTACCCAGATTCTATGATCCCACAAAAGGAGAGGTACAAATTGACGGTGTCTCTATCAAGGCTTATGGTCTGGAGTCGTTGCGCAAGCATATGGGAATTGTTACTCAAGAGTCGATCTTGTTTAATGACACAATCTTTAACAACATTGCTTTTGGCCTGAACGACGTAAACCCTCAAGAAGTAGAAAGGGCAGCCAGAATTGCCAATGCACATGACTTTATCATGAAAACGGAGGCAGGTTACCAAACCGTGATCGGTGAGCGGGGTTCCAAACTTTCTGGTGGGCAGCGACAACGGCTTAGTATTGCCCGGGCCGTATTGAAAAACCCTCCAATCTTGATTCTTGACGAGGCTACTTCTGCCCTTGATTCGGAGTCGGAAATGCTGGTACAGGAGGCTTTGACCAATCTGATGAAAAACCGTACATCGATTGTCATAGCCCATAGGTTGAGCACTATACAACATGCCGATGAAATCATTGTAATACAACAAGGTCAAATTGTGGAGCGCGGAACACATGATCAACTCATGGCCAATCAGGGACTCTACAATAAGCTGATACTCATGCAGAGTGTATGAAATTGCGGAGTATAGAAGCACGCAGTTTTAAATATTTAAACATAGCAATCTCAAACTTTATATCTATATTAACCTTATTAATATAGAGCCGAGTATTATGAAAAGCGCTAAGACTTTTTTCTACGTAATCTGTCTGTTATACATAGCGACAAGCTTTGTTTTCATCTTTTTTCATGACAGAATTTTTGATCTGTTCGATCGATCTACCCTTAACTTCTTAAAAATTTGGGCTGTTGTTGGCCTTGTGATTTTTCTTTTGGAAATTATTTGGGAAAGCTTGACGCTTAGCAACCGAAGGAGAGAGGCCAATAAATTGAGGAAGGAGATAGAGTCGCTAAAAGCCAAAATCTACGATATGGAGGAAAAGGAGCGCGAGGATGAAAAAGCAATGAAATCCTTTGAAAGTTCCTTGAAACCTAAGCAGTAATGCAACTCTTCACCTATATTCCTAATTAGTTCAACGTTCATAGCGAGGTATAGCAACAAGGTCTGAGTGGTCATATGGCCATGGGCAATATCCATTTATTTTTGAAATATTACCTTATATTTGATTTTTGCATAATAGTTTCGAGAATCTACTTATAATCCATAAATAACCCATACATTGAACCAATCTAATACCTCGATCGATATCATTCGCCAAGAGCTTCAAGAAGGAGCACTTACACTCCAAAATTTTTTGAATGACGAAGGTAAGCTTAAGGCCATTCATGAAGCCGCTCATATGATAGCGGGAGCCTTAATAGAAGGGAAGAAAGTGATCTCTTGTGGCAATGGAGGGTCACATTGCGATGCCATGCATTTTGCTGAGGAGCTTTCTGGACGGTATAGGGATGAAAGGAGATCTTTGGCAGGGATAGCGATATCTGACCCTAGCCACATTACCTGTACAGCTAACGACTATGGTTTTGATTTTATATTTTCTCGTTTTGTTGAAGGTTTGGGAAATTCAGGCGATGTCCTATTGGGCATCAGCACCAGCGGCAACTCGGCCAACGTCATCAATGCAGTAGAGGCCGCTAAAGCAAAGGGAATGAAGACTATAGTGCTGACGGGCAAAGATGGTGGAAAACTAGGTAAACTGGCCGATTTAGAGATAAGGGTAGAACACTTTGGCTATGCCGACCGAATTCAGGAAATACATATTAAGGTCATCCATATATTGATATTGTTGATTGAAAAACTCGTATAAAAAATGGTTTCAAAAAGCTATGGAAGCGCCGTTTATGGCGTTAATGCCAGTATTATTACCGTTGAAGTCAATGTAGGGCAGGGCACCAACTTTTGGATGGTGGGACTCCCCGACAATGCTGTCAAAGAAAGTACCCATCGTGTAGAGTCTGCCATAAAATACAGTGGTTACAAGATGCCCCGCCAAAAAGTAGTCGTCAACCTAGCTCCCGCCGATATAAAAAAAGAAGGCTCGGCTTATGACCTTCCTATTGCCGTGGGCATATTAAAATCATCCGGTCAGATACTTGCCGAGTCGTTAGAAAAATTTGTAGTGATGGGGGAGTTGGCCTTAGATGGTTTTTTGCGTCCTATAAAAGGGGTGTTGCCCATAGCCATCGAAGCGCGTAAGGAGGGCTTTGAGGGTATAATTCTGCCCAAGAGCAATGCGGAGGAAGCGGCCATTGTCAACAACCTAAAAGTAATAGGCGTGGAAAATCTGCAAGAGGCGGTAGATTATTTGGAGGGAGAGCTTGAGATCGCCCCTTTGGAAAAAGATACACGCGATATTTTTTACAGCCAAATCAACGACTATGAGTCTGATTTTGCTGATGTGCAAGGGCAAGAAAACATCAAACGGGCCTTAGAAATTGCAGCCGCAGGCGGCCATAATGTGATTATGGTCGGCCCTCCCGGTGCAGGAAAGACAATGTTGGCGAAACGCCTTCCTTCCATTCTGCCTCCATTGAGCCTCGTGGAGGCACTTGAAACCACCAAAATACACTCCGTGGCGGGCAAGCTTAGCCTAAGTACATCCCTCATTTCTACTAGGCCTTATCGGGCACCTCACCATACGATCTCTGACGTGGCACTGGTGGGAGGGGGTGGAGTACCACAGCCTGGAGAGATCTCATTGGCCCATAACGGGGTGCTGTTTTTAGATGAACTGCCTGAGTTTAAGCGCACAGTGCTGGAGGTAATGCGACAGCCATTGGAAGATAGAAGGGTCACGATTTCAAGGGCCAAGGTATCGGTGGATTTTCCAGCTAATTTTATGTTGCTTGCCAGCATGAACCCATGCCCTTGTGGTTATTACAATCATCCTGAAAAGGAATGTGTTTGTCCTCCAGGAGTAGTGCAGCGATACTTGAATAAGGTCAGCGGGCCGCTGCTGGACAGAATAGACCTGCACGTTGAGGTTACACCTGTTTCTTTTGATCAGATGACGAGCAACAGGAAGGGCGAGACAAGCCAAGAAATTCGGGAAAGGGTGATCAAGGCCAGAGAGCGGCAGGCGACTAGGTTTAATGGAAACAGTGAAGTGTACTCCAATGCCATGATGAATCCACAAATGGTAAAGAGCATCTGCCAGATTAACGAAACCGGTAAAGTGCTCTTGAAAACTGCCATGGAAAGACTAGGCCTTTCAGCCAGGGCTTATGATCGTATCCTCAAGGTTTCACGCACCATAGCCGACTTGGCCAACAGTGACGATATCATGATCGAACATTTAGCAGAGGCCATTCAATATAGGAGCTTAGATAGAGAAGGATGGGCCGGCTAATTTCCCGGCCCAAATCATATCTTGCGGTTTACCCCTTCAAGCATTAAGGTTGGGGCGTGTTATAAGAAGCGGTGATATCCGCTACCTCCTCTGCCGACAAGGCATAATTGTACACCCGCACCTCGTCTAGTATCCCTTTAAAATCAGGATCTTCCTTGCAATAGTTGGAGTGTGCTAGAAAGTTCGAAGACCTTTTTACATTCACAATGGGTTGACCATCGTCTTTCTCAGCGATCAACACGCCATCTTTGTAAATGGCCATACGTCCATTCTTGTCTACCGTACCTACCAAGAATTGCAATTTGCCATTCTCTATTGCGCCCTCCGCTATCAACCTGCCCTTATGCCTATTGGAGTAGGCCTCTTCATTGTTCCAGCTTGTTAGCGCCAAGTCGTTTGTTTCCATCAGCCTTCCAAAGGTAATGGGCATTCCGCCGTCTTCACCTCGGCCATTCCCAAGGTCTATGATGCGTTCATAATTACGGATTTCAGTAAACTGCACCCATGCGGCTACCGAAAATCCCTCTTCCCAAATGGGGCCATATACAGGCAGCTTAATATAAGAGCCTCCAGGTTGGCCACATCCATTGTCGCCATCTTCTGCATTAAAAAAAAGCGCACTGCCTTCGACACCATCTACAGTGCCTGGCTCGCCCACAATAGTAGCATTAAAATTTCCCGAGGTAGCGTCGTCTGCATTTCCATTGAGCTTGAAATGGGTGACTAGTCCCACCTCAACATCTTCAATTACTATTGGCTCTTCCTCAGGAGTTACTTCATCCAAGTCTTTGTCGGCTTCGGAGCAGCTCCAAAGTAGCAAAGGAACGATCAGTGTTAAGAAATAAAATTGTTTAAAAATATGCATAGCATTAAGATTAAAAAGTGAAAAAAAATACATAAAAGCGAAAAAAATGACCTAATCTGTCAAAGAACTGTCGATAGCTTACCAAAAAAATGAGTTATTGATTAACCCCGTTTTTTTGACATTGTTTTGCTGTGGCATTGCCACGAAATGATTTCTTCCTCTTATTAACTTATTATGAAGGGCATTAAAATCAAGTTTATGCTGACCCTCATTGTGTTAGGAAATTAATTTTAACCATGCACTATAAACATTATTTTTTCTCTTATGTTAGGGGATAAATTAATCCTTTCAATTTTATGGCTTCTAAAGAGAACACTTCACCTGGACTTTTTGCAACATTAAAGAAGATCGATCTGAAAAAAGCGGCTGCACTTTTTCGCAGGATCGATATCGTCGAGGCATTTAATAATGTCGCTAAAATGAACAATACGGAGCTTTATCAACTGATGAAGCTTTTGAAAGGAGGCGATAAGAATAAACTACTTCCCCCTATTGACGGTGACTTTTATGACTTGTCTGCTTTGCTCACACCCGAGGAGCGAGAAATCCAACTCAAAGTACGTGACTTTATGGAGCGGGAGGTGAAGCCCATTGCCAATGAATATTGGCTCCGGGACGAGTTCCCCTTTCAGTTGATTCCTAAGATGGCAGAATTGAATATTGCAGGGTTGACTTACGATGGGTATGGTTGCCCCAACAAGCGATTTTTGCTTGAGGGTTTCTTGGCTATGGAAATGGCCCGGATCGATGTTTCCATATCTACTTTCTTTGGAGTGCATAGTGGCTTGGCCATGGGTTCTATTTATTTATGTGGCTCGGAAGAGCAGAAGCAAAGGTGGTTACCCCCAATGCAAAAGATGGAGATCATTGGCGCATTTGGCCTGACTGAGCCAGAAGTAGGTTCTGCAGCTGCTGGAGGCTTGACCGTAACCGCCAAAAAAGAAGGTGATGAGTGGATTCTGAACGGCCAAAAAAAGTGGATAGGGAATGCTACATTCTCCGATATCACCATCATATGGGCAAGAGATGTTGACGATAATCAAGTAAAAGGCTTTATAGTAGAGAAAGGTACTCCTGGGTTCAAACCAGAAAAGCTAGAGGGCAAGATGGCCTTAAGGATTACCCAAAACGCCTTGATCACTTTAGAAAATTGCAGCGTAAAAGAGGCCAATCGGTTGCAAAATGCCAATAGCTTTAAAGATACGGGGAAAGTGTTGCGCATGACAAGGGCGGGAGTGGCATGGCAAGCTGTGGGGTGTGCCAGAGGGGCTTATGAACATGCGTTGGCTTATACGCATGATCGCCATCAATTTGGAAAATCGATCAGTTCATTTCAGCTTGTGCAAGACCTGCTTGTAGAGATGCTCAGCAACTTAACCGCAGCACAGTCCATGGTTTTTAGGCTTTCTCAGTTGCAAGACGAGGACAAGCTGACCGATGAGCAGGCATCGCTAGCCAAGGTTTTTTGCTCCTTGCGCACACGAGATATTGTAAGCCATGCGAGAGAGCTTTTTGGAGGCAATGGTATTTTGATAGATTATAATATCGCCAGGTTTGTAGCCGATGCGGAGGCCATATATTCATATGAGGGCACCAAGGAGATAAATTCGCTGATTGTAGGGCGTGCTATCACGGGGAAAAGTGCTTTTGTATAAAGCTTATAACAAGAGGGTTTGAAATATTTGTTAACAACCGAGGCGTAAGCCGAGGTAAAAAGAATAATGAACGTATGCCAATATCAATAGACAATCTTAGGGTTGGGTTAAGGTATCGCTTGGAGAATTATGGCGATAAGGTTGAGTTTGAAGTGCTTGAAAAGTTGTCAGATAATGATTTTCGCATTAAGGATTTACACACTTTGGAAGTTTTTCATTTTCAGGACCTTGTACGCTATGGAATGGCAAAAGATTATGAGCTACGTGAGCTGCATTGGAAGGCTTAATTGTGGTTGCCAATAAAAGATGAGTTTTGTCTTCTATTCGGGTTGTGCGGTTTCCCCCCTCAGTCTCTCTTTTTAGAGGACTATTACTTGAGGTATCTAGTGCAGAAAAAGTTGTAAAAAGAATGATAGGAGTTGGATAACTGCATTAAAGGGAGCGCTTTATAACATGTAAATGTAAAAATATATCTCTCCGTTTTCATGTTCTCTGTGAGTAGACATCTATTGCCTGATTTTGACGAAATCAGGCAATAACCGAATATAAGAAAAGCACTTAAAATAGTAGCTTTTGTGATAGGATGCTCCAGAGCCCTCTTGATGGCCTCTGAAGGGTTTCGCTATAAGGATGATTATCTTGCTTCTAGGGTTTTTGAAGACACTGACCATTTGTGCCTCAAGGGACAAGGCTCGGCAATGCGCAGGAGCGCCCCCGATGGCAGCGGTTACCCCGCCAAGGGAAGGTTTGAGCGTGGTGCGGAGTAGTAGCGGACAGCGGGAAATGGCGCCCAAAATTTTCATTTCTTTTTGTTCAAAAATGGGGAGGATACCGCAAAAACTTATTGGTTTTGGTCGGGTTTTTGATGTAAAGCCCTGTGTTTTAGATCGTGAACTTATAAACTTAGTAAATAATGAAATACCTTCAATATATTTGGATTGTGATGGCGGTGTTTTTGACCCAATGTACTGCATCATCGCTGCCATCGGTAAAAGTCGATTATGATAAAGACGCTGATTTTGGCGCTTATGCGACTTTTAATTGGTCGGAAGATATAGACAAACAAGCAGACAAGCACCCCATTTTGGACAATAGCCTGGTGAGGAAGCGGATCAAAAATGCCATTCATTCGGAAATGGAAGGAAGGGGATATAGGCTTTCGGAGAATCCCGATTTGCTGGTGAACTTCCATATGGTGATCGAGGAAAAGACGGGCTATACGACTATCCCCTCTTACAGCTACTGGCGAAGGGACGATATCAGGCCCTATAACTATAAAGAAGGGACACTGATAATAGACTTGGTGGACAGGAGGAAGAACCAATTGGTATGGCAAGGCTATACGAGCGGAATCGCTCACCAAAATCCTGAAAAAATGGAAGAAAGGATCAGAAGCGCAATTTCGCTGATATTTCAGCAGTATAGGCATAGGGCGGGTGCGTAGGGTTACATAAAGCTTATGATTGTTCGATTTCCCCATGTGCTCAGAAGTTTAGAAATTGGCTTTCCCTATGGAGATTAATTTTAGGATAAATGCAAATGCCATATATTTGAGCATTATATGAAAACCAAAAAAATATATCAGGCATGAGAAAGAAAATCGTAGCAGGCAACTGGAAGATGAACAAGACCTTGGATGAAGGCTTGAAGCTGGCTTCTGAAATTGTGAATATGGTCCAAGATGAGAGCAAAGGTGGCGCAGACGTTGTGTTGTTTCCCCCATTTATCCATTTGAACAGTGTGCAGAAGTTGGTAGCTGGAACGGCACAAGTTGCCTTGGGCGCTCAAAACTGTAGTGAACATGAAGAGGGTGCTTATACAGGGGACATCTCTGCTGCTATGCTTACTTCGGTAGGGGCGAAATACGTGCTGGTTGGCCATAGCGAAAGGAGAGAATATCATAAAGAAAGCGATGAGTTGCTGGCCAAAAAAGTAGAAGTGGCGCTGAAGCATAACCTTACGCCGATTTTCTGCTGTGGAGAGCCTTTGGAAGTGCGAGAAGCTGACGAGCAGTCGGGCTACGTGACCCAACAATTAACCAACAGCCTATTTGGCCTGAGCAAAGAAGATTTCGGGAAAGTGGTAATTGCATACGAGCCGATTTGGGCCATAGGTACTGGAAAGACTGCATCAACGGAGCAGGCACAGGAGATGCATGCGGTAATTAGAAAGCACATTGCTGGTAAATATGGTGAGGAAGTGGCGCAACAAACTTCTATATTGTACGGCGGAAGCTGCAACCCGACGAATGCGCCGGAACTGTTTGCCTGTGAAGATGTGGACGGTGGACTTATTGGTGGAGCGTCACTCAAATCACGAAGCTTTGTAGATATTATCAAGTCTTTCTGATCTTGACTTTATTTTCGCTCACATTCTTTTGAGAAACCTTATGCAAATGAAAAAATGGGGATATGAAATAGCCTTATTGGGCCTGTTGTGGATAGGCTTGAGCTTGCCTGCTGCAGCCCAAAAAATGGACATTTGCAAAGTATATGGAGCGGTATACGCTACCAAAGATGCCAGGGAAGCGGACTTTGTCATATTCATAGAAGAAAGCGAAGCCTTTGCCGACCTGGTGGTCTTTCGTGAGGATAATAAACTATATGCAGATGAAAGGGGCCTGTGGTTTTTTGCCAAGGCCATTAATTTTGCCAAATACGTAGTGTTTATTACCGACAATAAAGACCTTGCCGATTTCTCTATCTATTATACCAATACCCCTGCCTTTGCTGGTTGCAAAAAGTAATCTGCCTTTTATTTCATGAGGTTTCGGCCCAAGCTTATCTGTCAAGGTGTAGCCCACCCTTATATAAATAGCAGAATGTCTATACTGTATGCAGGGTGCTGGGCGTTTGTTTATCATAACCGGTTAATACATTGAATTATATTGTACTGAATTTTGAATGCGATCCTGCATGTTCCGATATGCTGATAGCAGAGCTATCGCAAGTTGATTTTGATACTTTCTTGGAAACGGATACCGGTTTTCAGGCATCTGCAGAAGCGGACGTCTATAATGAACGAGCGGTAAATGAAATTGTAGAAAAGTACCGAGACATCGTTTCGCCACTTTCCTATGTGGTGGAAGAAGTGGAGAAGAAAAACTGGAATGAAGAGTGGGAGAAGCATTATGACCCAATCATAGTGGACGATAAGTGTATTGTTCGGGCTTCATTTCACGAGCCAGTTCACGATTATCCCTACGAAATTGTGATCAATCCTAAAATGTCTTTTGGTACAGGGCATCATGAAACTACCCACCTGATGCTGAAAGCGCAGTTGGGTATCGACTTTAAAGGCAAATCGGTGCTGGACCTTGGCTGTGGAACGGGTATTTTGGCCATTATGGCGCATAAGCTAGGGGCCTCAAGCATTGCTGCCTGTGATATAGAAGAATGGGCCGTGACAAATAGCAAAGAGAATTTTATGCTCAATGGTTGTCCGGAGATTGCATGCTATGAAGGGACAGTGGATGTCATCCCTGAACGACACCCTCGAGACATCATACTGGCCAATATCAACCGAAATGTACTATTGGAGGAAATTCCTACGTACAGCAAACTGCTGAAATTAGGAGGTTGTCTGCTGCTCAGCGGGTTTTATGAAAAGGATATTCCGGATATAGAGCAAGAGGCCGTCAACCATGGTCTGAAAAAATTGCGATATGAAACTAAAAAGGATTGGGTGGCCGTTGTATTCGAGAAAGTGAATTAAGGGTTTCTTCAAAAGGGAGAGATTGTCTGGGAAGTTTGCGTAGAAAGATTCAAATGTAATGTTCTGACTATAATTCTGGTTTATCCTCTTCGGCCAATCCTTATTTTCGATAAAATATAATGTTGAACGTTTTGAATGCATTGAGAGGAAGTCTGTCTTATTTTACAAACGCCTGTAACAGGGCCACATTGCTGTTTTGTTTTGCCCTTGCCCCCTTATCTGTATGGAGTCAAGATGTGCCGATCGAAGAGGTGGGCTTTCCTGCGGAAGTTACCAAAATGATGGACCTGACGAACAATGCCGAAGCCAAGCAAACCGCAGTTACTTTTAATCAAGCTTGGAATAGTGGACGCTTTACGCCTGCTCAAAAAGTAGCTATTGAAGACTTTGCGAAAAGGATGACAGCCAAGAAATACAAAGCTTATCCTACCTTTTCTGATTTCTTTCAAGTGCTGATAAAGGGTGTCGACAAGCAATTGTCGGCCACACAGCTAGACAACCTGCTTAGGGTTGCTTCTGAAATCGAATTGCACGAGCATAGAAACAGCTTGATGCACTATTTTACCTTCCTTAAAGATTTTTTTGAACACAATGCCTTATTCTACTCTTCTTACAATAGTTTGGTTTTTACCAAAGGCAGTTTTGATTTTGACTACATTGCTCCTTATGGTGCTGATCCAGAAGAGGTTGTTCAAGATGTCGAGGACGCTCAACCTGCGGATGACTGGTTTAGCGACTGGGATGATGATAGTGCCGATGGTTGGGGCTCTACAGATTGGGAAAATAGCTCGTGGGATACGACACCAGTAGCAACTGAAGTGGAGCCTGAAACCTTCGCACCCCTTATAGATCTGCCACAAGTAACCGGCCCCATCATTACCTTTGAAAACATCGACCTGCTCTTTGCATCAAGATTCGACTCTTCAAGCCTCACGGGAACACAAGGCAGCCTAATGTTCCTGAACAAGACATTTGTAGGGAAAGGCGGTAGGTTTTCCTGGGCCAATGCAGGACTTCACCCCGACTCTGTATTTTGTACGTTTACAGATTTCAAGATATTGGTCAATAAACCAGAATTTTCTGCTGAGAATGTTTCCCTCACTTATATGGGTAAAGTAGACAAGCCCGTAGAAGGTGTTTTTGACTATAAGAGCGTGAGGAGCGATCCTAATAACATACGTTACCCGAGATTCAAGTCCTATGATAACAATATAAGGGTAAGCAATCTAGGAAGTAATAATTTGTTTTATAAAGGAGGGTTCTCCTTGATGGGCGATAGGATATTCAGTTCGTCAGTAGTGGACGGCAATGCCATCATAGAGGTGAAAGATAGCGGAACCCCCAAGTTCCGTGCTGTTTCCAACCGCTTTAATCTGATGGACACAGTCGTAACAGCAGACAGGGCAGCCATATTTATATATCATCGCAACGATTCTATTTTTCACCCTTCGGTTAATTTCCAGTTCAATGTTCCTTCATCCATACTCACATTGCTGAAAGAAGATGGAGGATATAAGGATACGCCCTTTTACAGCTCGTACTTTAATGTGGAAATGAGTGCTGACATGATCAAATGGGACTTGAAAGCCGATAGTTTGGACATTGCTATTTTGAACGCCAAAAGTCAGATTCCTGCGATATTTGCTTCTCAGGAGTATTTCAAAGAACAGGCCTTTGACCAACTGGTTGGGTTGTACAACTTCAATCCTTTGCTCATGGCAGTGGGGTATGCCCGAAGGACACGTTCGTCCGAGTTTTATGCAGATGACATGGCCAATGCGCTTAATCAAAATCCCGCCACCATCCGAGGTGCCATGGCATTTTTGATGCAGCGAGGGTTTATCGATTTCGATAGCCATAGTGGCTATGTAAAAATTAAGCGCAAAGGATTCCATTTTGTGATGTCTCACCAGAAACTCAAAGACTTTGACAACCTGTTGATACCGTCCATTTCGCCTGGAGAACCCAATGCTACTTTCAAAATCAAGGACCAGGTGCTGACCATTAGAGGGGTGAGCCGGTTCTATATCAGCGAACTGTTGGATGTGTATATTATCCCCAATGACAAAGAAATTACGTTGTTGGGCAATAGAAATTTTGTTTTTGATGGCCAGGTCAATGCAGGTAATTTTGAGTATATAGGGAAGGAATTTCATTTTAATTATGATAGTTTCCTTGTCAAGATGCCTCAGATCGATTCCTTGAAATTCAATATTGAAACAGTAGAAAAGGATGGCACTGGCCATAACAGAAAGATAAAGCTGTCTAACCAATTGCGTGAAACGGCCGGTGTGCTTTATATCAACAAGCCCAATAATAAGTCAGCCATAAAATATTTTGCTCAGTACCCCATATTTTCATCTCATAAAGATGCCGTCGTGTATTTTGATGACAAGCGTGTGCTAAATGGTGCCTATGACAAATCGGTGTACTTTACCATACCGAGCTTTGAGATAGACAGCTTGAGCAGTAGTGACCCGAGTGTTATTGGCTTTGAGGGGTCCTTCGTGTCTGGAGGGATCTTTCCGGAGTTTAGGGAGCGGCTACAAGTGATGTCGGATAACTCACTGGGTTTTGTGCATCAACTTCCCTATGAAGGCTACAATGTCTATGGAAAGAAAGGTACGAGCTACAATCAATTGACCTTAGATGGCCGAGGTTTGAGAACTTCTGGCAAAATAGACTATCTCACCAGTACTTTAGAGTCAGAAGATTTTATCTATTATATTGACTCTGTAACCACCAAAGGAACACGTGCACAGATAAGGGAAGGTGTCTTGGGACAGGCGTCTTTTCCAGAAGCTACAGTAGAAGAGTACCGGATGCGTTGGCTTCCGCATAAGGACAGCATGTATGTTCAGAACATTAAAGAACCTTTTGTGCTCTATAATGAGACCGCTTCTCTAGAAGGTACTGCAATCATTTCTGCTAGTGGCCTTTTTGGAGCAGGAAAATTGCTCACCCGTGGTTCGGAAGCCATATCTGATAGCTTGTTCTTCAATAGGAATAACTATACGGCACGGCATGCCAAATTTGAAATCAAATCTTCAAGCCCTTCGAAACCTGCTTTTACAGGACAGGATGTGCGGTTGAATTTCAACCTGCTTAAAGACATTGCAGATATTAGCCCAGAAGTAGAAGGCGTGGCAGCACTGGAATTTCCTTATGCACAATTCAAAACTTCTATCACCAATGCATCATGGAACCTGGAAGACAAAACCGTGACGATGAGCAAGCCGGATGATATCGACATCAGCAAATCTTATTTTTATGCTACTAGAAAAGAGTTAGACTCTTTGGCCTTCAACGCCACTGAAGCGGTTTATGATATCAACACCTTGGAGCTGAACGTATCCGGTATCCCTTATATAAAAGTGGCAGATGCCAAGATTACGCCTGAAGACAACAAGGTGCTGATCCTGGAAAATGCGGTCTTCGACAGATTTGACAATACGACAATTGTACTGGATACCCTAAACGAATATCATAACCTATACAGAGGCGATATCACGATCCTCTCACGAAACAAATTTGAGGGAGATGCGACTTACCTTTATGTCAACAGTGTTTCCGATACTTTTTCTATCAAAATGGGCAGCTTTGCTTTGGTAGAAGATCCTTATAGCACGAGAAGGCAGAAACGCTATCATACTGTTTCTAGTGGTGAGGTGACAGAGGCAGATAAGCTCAACTTGGCACCAGGGCTGATATACAAAGGAACGATGACCATGTATGCCGACAAGCCTGCCCTAGAACTGGACGGCTATGTCCGATTGGAGTTGACTCATATGGCAGACAACTCCTGGATTGTGTATAAAAGCAGTTCAGATGAAGAAATGGGCGTGATCAATATTGCCACGAGCATTACCGATGCAGGTGAACCCGTAGCTGCCGGCTTGTTTATTGACAGCCAAAGTGAAGAACTATATCCCACACTTCTGAGTACCAAACGCTCTCCAGACGACCATACCGTTTTTACGACCGATGGCTTCCTTTCTTATGATGCTCCCAAAAATGAGTATAAAGTGGTGGATAGTCGCTACATCGGTAATGAGTATAATGGAAGACTTTTTACCTACAATGAGACCAACTTGGATGTGCGGGCAGAAGGTAAAATCAACTTCTTGCTTCCCAATAAGGACTTTGGGATAGATGCGGTAGGGATAGGGAAAGGTAACATGAATGAAGCCAAATTTATGTTCAACACTATGATGGCCTTTAAATTCGATATTCCGACACAAGCTGCTGACATGATGGCTGCCGACATCATCGATGTCGTTGGCCGTTTGGGTGCCAGTGAAGCCGAGCCTGACAGAACTGCCTTGATGTACAAGCTCGGTGCCATGCTGAGTGAGCAGGCAGCCAAGGACTATGAACAAAGATCCCTATCGGCCTATACTCCATTGGCTTCAACGAGCAATGCCTTAGTCAGACCTCTGATGTTTTCTAGGGCCAACTTGTCATGGTCGCCAGAGAAAAGTGCCTGGTACAGCACGGGCAAACTGGGGCTCTCCAATATCATCAGGCATGATGTCAATGCCGGCTTAGACGGATTTATGGAAATAAGAAGAACAGAGAACGGCGATGAGGTGAATATCTTCATACAGGCATCACCCGCTTCATGGTACTTCTTCAGCTATCTCAACAACCGCCTTTTGGTTGCTTCTCCAAGTCAAGAGTTTAATGACATCATCAGCTCCAGGTCCAAGGCCGGAAAGGCGAAAATCGGTGAATATGCTTTCTTTAAAGGCGATGTGGTAGATGCATTAGGATTTGTGAACAGGTTTAGAAAAGATTATTTCAATATAGAAGAACCATATCAGCTGCATCTGCCCACAGAAAATGTGGTGAAGGAAGAAGATTTTCAGACTGTAGAGGAGGCAGAAGAAGGTATAGATGATTTCCTTTTTAAAGAAAGGGTGGAACAGCCAGATGATTCTGATGGTTTTTAATAAAGCGTTTTTGGTATAAATGATGTAATTTGGTTCGCAGATGCTATAAACGATCATTTCACTTTTACCTTCATTAAACTCAAGACCATTATTTAAACCATGGGACAATCCATAGACAAGACCAATATCCAGCAATACATCAAAGAAAATCAAAACAGGTTTATCGAAGAGCTGTTTGCCCTTTTACGTATCCCTTCAGTGAGCACAGATCCAAAGTTTAAAGGGGATGTCATAAAAGCGGCAGAATTTATAAAAGGAAAACTAAAGGCAGCAGGTGCCGATATGGTAGAAGTATGTCCTACTCCTGGACATCCCATAGTGTATGGAGAGAAGCTCATCGATAAAAACCTTCCTACGGTATTGGTCTATGGCCACTACGATGTACAGCCTGCAGATCCCTATGAGCTTTGGGATTCCCCTCCATTTGAGCCAGTTTTGAAGGATAATAAAATATATGCCAGAGGCTCTGCCGATGACAAAGGGCAGATGTATATGCACGTAAAGGCCTTCGAAGCCATGATGCATTTTGAGTCTTTGCCCTGCAATATCAAGTTCTTGATAGAAGGGGAGGAAGAGGCTGGTTCGGAAAACCTGGATGACTTTGTAAAGGCCAACCGACAAAAACTTGCGGCAGATGTAGTGCTCATTTCTGATACCAGCATTATCAACATGGACACACCGTCCATTACTGTCGGACTACGTGGTTTGAGCTATCTTGAAGTAGAAGTAACCGGACCCAATAGGGATTTGCACTCCGGCATATATGGTGGGGCTGTGGCCAATCCTATCAATGTGCTTTGCGAAATGATTGCTTCGCTAAAAGACGACAAAGGACGTATAACCATCCCAGGGTTTTACGACAAAGTATTGACCCTCTCAGCAGAGGAAAGGAAAGTTTTGAACAAAACTCCCTTTGATCTGGAACAGTATAAAAAAGATCTGAATATAGAAGAAGTTGCAGGCGAAGAAGGTTTTACCACCTTGGAGCGTGTGGGAATCAGGCCTACTTTGGATGTGAACGGTATATGGGGAGGTTATACCGGTCAAGGAGCTAAGACTGTTCTGCCTTCTAAGGCCTATGCCAAAATATCCATGCGGCTTGTCGCCAACCAAGACCATCGAGAGATTACCAACTTATTCAAGCAACATTTCGAATCTATCGCACCAAAAAGTGTGAAGGTAAAAATCACCCCGCATCATGGAGGAGCTCCGGCCCTTACGCCTATAGATTCGCCGGCTTTTCAAGCAGCTAGTGATGCTTTTCAGGAAATATGGGGAAAACAGCCAATCCCAACTCGAGATGGAGGAAGCATTCCAATAGTGGCCTTGTTCAATAACGAACTAAAAATCAATACAATCCTTATGGGATTTGGGCTTGACGAAGACGCCATCCACTCACCTAACGAAAGCTACGGCGTGGAAAATTATGTAAAAGGAATTGCCACTATTGTAGCCTTCTTTAGACATTATGCCCAGCAGGCAAAAGGCGAATAGAGAAGCCGATTCGGCTTGCACGCTTTAAGGGATTTATTCTATGGAGTATTTTGTTCCCCCATGGAAGCAACCAATTTTATATGCAATGATAACAGTGCTAAGACCATTCTATTTATTTCTGTTCATTTTCACGGTACTTGCTTCAACCAAGCTAGAAGCCCAAATACTTCAGCCGGCTAAATGGAAAACAGAAGTATCGGCCAAAACTGTAAATATAGGCGACGAAATTGATTTGATCTTTCTCGTAAATATCCAAAAAGACTGGTATCTGTACTCCACCGACTTCGATCCTGAATTGGGTCCCATGGTTACAGAGTTCAACTTTAAGCCTAACAGTTCCTATGAACTGGTCGGAGAGATAAAGCCCATTAATCCCAAAAAGAAATATGATGATCTGTGGGAAGGCGAATATACCTATTTTGATGAAAGGGCAGAATTTAGACAGACCATTAGGGTATTGCAGAAAAATCTGGTCGTCGAAGGCGATTATGCCTATCAGGTCTGCACAGATATCGATGGGAAATGCATCCCTTTTGATGATGAATTCAAGTTTTCAGGCTTTACAGTAAAGGAAGCCCCATCTTCCCCAAAGGCGGAATCGGTGACAGAGACTGTCGAAGAAATGCCTGCTGATGATAATACCGCTGTTGACAATACTACTACCGATAATATACCGGATGAAGCTACTCAAGCACCAACAGCTACAAAAGATGTGGCCAACTTGCCTTTCGGGCTAGACGAGTCCACATCTGCTGTCCAAGAAGCCGAAAAGGAGAAATCAGCCCTGGCCGAACGTGCGCCCAATGATCCTTATTCCTTGTTGGGCTTCATGTTGGTTGCTTTTTTAGGGGGATTGGCAGCTTTACTCACTCCTTGTGTATTTCCCATGATTCCGCTTACGGTTACTTTTTTCACTTCAACCGGTAAAGGAAAGGGCATTACAAAAGCATTGGTCTATGGCATTTCCATTATCGTCATCTATGTGTTGGCAGGTACGATCGTCGCCTTGATCAACGGCCCCGAGTTTGCCAATTGGCTCAGCACACACTGGTTGCCCAACGTATTCTTCTTCGCCATATTTCTTTTCTTTGCCTTAGCCTTTCTAGGGCTATTTGAAATCACTCTTCCAAGCAATATCGTCAACAAAGTCGACAGAGAGTCCGACAAGGGTGGGTATTATGGGGTGTTTTTCATGGCATTCACGCTTGTGCTGGTGTCCTTTTCCTGTACTGCCCCTATTGTGGGCAGCCTTTTGGTAGAGGCTGCCGGAGGGCAAGTGCTTAAGCCCATCCTCGGCATGTTTGCTTTTGCGCTGGCCTTTGCCATTCCATTTACCTTGTTTGCCATATTTCCTAATTGGCTGAACACGCTGCCTAAGTCCGGCGGTTGGCTCAATTCAGTCAAAGTGTCTCTAGGGTTTTTAGAGCTTGCGCTTGGGCTAAAGTTCCTGAGCGTAGCCGATCAGGTCTACCATTGGGGGATTCTGGACAGAGAAATCTACCTCACCCTCTGGATCGTGATCTTTGGCATGTGGGGCTTCTACCTTTTGGGCAAGATCCGATTGCCCAACGACAGCAAGATGGAAAGCATTGGCGTACCCAGGCTCATGATGGCCATCGCCGTTTTTAGCTTTACCTTGTATCTTGTGCCAGGCCTGTTTGGCGCACCACTCAAAGCACTAGCAGGATATCTGCCGCCTATGTCCACCCACGACTTCGATATCCCTGCTATCATCCGCGACCATGGCGGCACAGGTAGCAACGCCACCTCCCAGCTTTGCGATGAGCCCAAGCACGGTAACATGCTCTCGCTCCCGCACGGACTACAGGGATATTTCGACTACGAACAGGCTTTGGCTTGTGCTCAACAGCAAAATAAGCCTCTTTTTATTGACTTTACTGGGCATGGTTGTGTCAACTGTAGAGAGATGGAAGCTCGAGTATGGTCCGATCCAAAAGTACTCGAAAGACTGAGAAACGAATATATTGTTGTGGCCCTGTACGTGGATGAGAAAACTGAGCTGCCAGAATCCGAATGGTACACGTCTACCTATGACAACAAGATCAAGAAGTCCATTGGCAAGCAGAACGTAGATTTTCAGATCACTAGGTTCAACAACAACGCCCAGCCTTATTATGTCTTGCTCAACACAGATGAAACGCCTTTGGTGCCACCCAAGGCCTACGATCTGAATGTCCAAAACTTTATCGATTTTCTGGACGAAGGCTTGGCCAACTTCAAGTCAAAATAAAAGACAATGCCTATAAGCCCTATGTGAGGCCAAAATACGATAACTTTGAGGTGCTGTATAAGAGAATAAAATGAAAAAACTGAATGCTAAAAAGGGCGTATTATTGGTTAACCTTGGTTCGCCAGATAGTCCGTCTACTCCCGATGTTAGAAAATACCTGCGTGAGTTTCTCATGGACAAGCGCGTCATGGATATTCCATATGCTTCCAGATTTTTACTGGTCAACGGCATCATTGCCCCTTTCAGGTCACCAAAATCTGCCAAGGTATACCAGCAGCTATGGGAAGATCGTGGTTCTCCACTCAAATTCTATGGCGATGACGTAAAGGCGCTGCTACAGCAGAAACTCGGAAATGAATACGTCGTGAGCTTGGGCATGCGCTACCAGAGTCCGTCCATTGCCTCGGCCTTAGAAGAGCTCAAAAAGGCTGATGTCAGCAGCATCTTGGTCATTCCGCTTTTTCCACAGTACGCATCGGCTACTACGGGCACCGTTATCGAAAAAGTAATGGAGATCGCTGCTACTTGGGAGGTCATCCCTAGCCTGCAATTCATCAGCAATTTCGTAGAAGAACCCTTATTCATACAGGCCTTTGCAGAGAATGCGAGAAAATACATGGAAACGGTAGATTATGACTATTTCGTTTTCAGCTACCACGGCCTGCCCGAGCGCCAGATCAGAAAGGCGGCAGTTGACAACTACTGTCAACTTTCCGACAAATGTTGCGCCACCTACAACAAGAAAAACCAGTATTGCTACCGTGCCCAGTGCTTCCATACCACGCGCCTGCTAGCCGAAGCCTTAGGCATTCCGGATGAAAAGTACGTCGTCAGCTTCCAGTCGCGGCTGGGCAAAGACCCTTGGATACAGCCCTATACCGACGAACTCATCAAGGAACTGCCCGCAAAAGGCTACAAGAAAGTCCTGGCCTTTTCCCCAGCATTTATCGCCGATTGCCTCGAAACTACCGTTGAGGTTGGCGACGAGTTCAAAGAAATATTTATAGAAGCAGGTGGCGAAGCGTGGCAGTTGGTAGAAAGCCTCAATACCTCCGACACCTGGATAGAATGCCTGTACCAAATGGTACAGAAAAACATGTTAAGTCCGGTGCCATAATCTGTTTTCGGTAAGGAAGTCACTAGCTTTCAAATTTTTTGGGCGGTGGCCGGGCTATCGCTCCAAGTCCGGCCACCCACAAGGCCACCCCGCTGCGGGCTTTCTGCTCTATCCCTACCGCTGCTGCGCTTGGCTGTGCGGCAGCGCTAAGTTTTTATATTAAATGGGGATATTATATTTTAAGAAACAATTATAAGGTTTCTATGCCACAACAAATCAGCAAAGGTTTTCCATTACCAACCACCCCCTCCACCTCCGCCGCCTCCTCCACCTGAAAATCCACCCCCACCACTTCCGGAAGAACTGCTGCTCTGTGGTGAAACCGAAGCAGAAGATATGGCTGACGAAAAACTCGTGCCCAGCATCGAGGCAAAAGCATTGGCTCGGAAGATTTCGCCGGAAGCACCGCGATACCATTGAGGATTATATTCATTATTTTGGATTGCCTTTTCCAGCATATCATCAAACTTTTCTCCCCATTTGTTTTCAACATTCAGTGCTATGGCGAAAGGCAAAAGCTTCTCAAAGAGCTGCGGAGTCATTTCGGGGGAATTAAGTTTATCGAACCTGTGTTTTTCTGCCACTTCCAGGTACATTTTGAGGCCTTCAATTTCGTCCATTCTTTTTCTGCCCGAAATGGTAGGAGCTTTCATCAAATGATAGAACAAAATGTTCATGAGTAACATCGATCCGATAATGAGAAATAAAGGTGCGATTTTAAATAATAAACTAAAATCTGTTCCGAAATTAGTCGTTATAATGTAACTAAACCAAATGAACCCTAGTGAAATTACCGTAGTAATTAAGCTAAGAATAATTTTTGCAACTCCACTCGCATGCTTAGCAGCTGAAAAGAATGCCCAAATAAAGACTAGAGAAAAACAACTGATAAAACCACCAAAAATAATCGATACAAAAACCTCCTCGTCTCTGAAACTTAATAAAAGTATTGCGATAAAATTAGCAATGCTCAACAACAGTCCCGGCACCCACCATCCGATATTCTTTTCAAAATTAAGCTTCATGAAGCTCAGCTCGAGCTGATCTTGCAAACCGCTGATCGCTTTTCGGAATTTTGTATGATTGGACTGCTTGATTGTAATGGAACTGGAATTTTTAAATAACGCTTCAGCTATTTTTCTTTCCCCTTTGGAAAGCAAAGTCTTGTCTTCAGTCAACTTTTGAAGTTCATAGGTTTTTTCTTGCTTTTCAATCCTCAGGAAGCCTTTGATGGCCATGTTGACAACGGAAGCTGTAAAGGCTTTTTTGTCAAACCCCATTTCATGTACGAACCTGGTAGCCGCGGGTGAGTATCCTGCAGGAGCCTCAAACCTTGGGATAATCACGCCTTTTTCTGGGTCTTTCCCTACTTTGAACCATGCGAAAAGGTAATAGCCTGCAATAAGCAGCAAGCCTATCAGGCCAATAATTAGGGGAAAGTGCTTTTCTATTTCCTGTTGCCGTAGTTCTGCGGCTGTCGGTGGCGGCACCACGCCCTTATTCCAACCCACCGCAATTGTAAGTCCTTCCGAATGACCAAGCGGCACTGTGCTTGCATAAGTTATAACATTTGCTGCTGCCACTTCAAATGTACAGTTACAGCTTGATGTGCCATAGGAACCGCTATATCCCCGATGTTGCATGATTGTTGCACTTTCAGGCAAAATTACCCTCGCACTTGCCTCCCGGATCACAAAATCCCATTCATTTCCGGTAACGTTCCAGTAGATCTCATCATAATTTTCGAAAAAACGCACCTGGTTCTCCATGCGGTAACGGATGGTATAAGTGTATTCGCCAGGGGATAGGATTACGTCCGAACTTCCAATTTTGACCTGTTGTCCACCACTGATGGCTGAAACAGAGAAGTTTTCCGGCATACCATTCTTCAATACTTCCAGCACCTCAGTGTCATAATTGATGCGTCTGCCGTTTTCGTCTAAAGCGGCAGTTACAATGTTTCTGAAAATACCCCGCTGTATATTCACGCCTTCCACGTTTACTTGAATGGTTTCGGTCACCAGAACACTTCTGTCCTTCTCTACTTGTATATCACTATGAAATGTTAAAATTTCTTCTGTGGCCTTTGCCTGGAAACATAAAAGGACAGCTACAATTATTAAGAAAATTTTTTGCATAGGTACGGGAGATTGTTTATCTGTTAGTGACAGATGAAAAGCGCCTGCAGAGACTGTTCGCTCTTTCAAGTGCGATTTTAACTAAAACTCTAAAATGATACCGTGGGGACAGTTCTTTCCTGTGCATTGTCCAATTCAAAGAATTCGCCCTTTAGAAAAGTGAATAGGTTCGCGACGATATTGCTCGGAAAGGATTCAACCAGAATATTGTTTTCTCTGACGGTACCATTATAATATCTGCGGGACATCTGGATGTCGTTTTCAACCTGACTGAGCTCTCTTTGAAGGTCTACAAAGTTCGTGTTTGCTTTTAAATCAGGATAATTTTCTGCGACAGCAAATAACCGTCCTAACGCCTGGGTAATCTGGTTCTCGGCCTGTTCTTGTTCCTTCACTGTTTTGGCATTGATGCCCACGCTTCTCATGGCAGCCACATTCTCAAAAACTTCTTTTTCATGTGTGGCAAATCCCTTGACGGTATTGATAAGATTTGGAATTAGATCATACCTTTTCTTGAGTTGTACATCTATCCCGCTCCAGCCCTCCTGCATCA
>CAYTTV010000050.1:0-23392 GCA_964440915.1 uncultured Roseivirgaceae bacterium | reverse complement strand
TGCGGTATAAACCTCACAAGCCGAAATGGGTATGAATAAATTTTCAACTGTATTTCTCCGAATCGTAATCGTCATTGTGGGACTTGCCGTTCTATCTTTGTGCGTATTTGCCTTTCCCCAAATCGGTGAGGGCTGGACAGCCGAATTCCCAGAGGAGCCGAAGTCAGGTTATTGGGTGATGGCATCGCTTTTTGCAGCTGCTGTACCGTTTTTCCTTGCATTGTATTTTGGTTTAAAACTCCTATCATACATCGACCTGAACAAAGCATTTTCTGAGGATTCGGTTCGTGTTCTGCAAAGAATAGTGTATTGTGCCGTGGCCATGAGCATCGCACTGATGACCTATATGCCGGCTGCCTACCATTTTGCGGAGATAGACGATGCACCGGGGGTGATAATTTTTGCTTTTGCTTTCGCCTGCGGACCTTTGGTGGTGGCGGTTTTTGCCGCTGTACTCAAAAAGTTATTGCAAAATGCAATTGATTTTAAAAACGAAAACGATTTAACTGTTTAGGTTATGGCAATTGTAGTGAATTTAGACGTTGTAATGGCTAAAAACAAAATGTCACTGAATGAACTTTCTGACAAAGTCGGATTGACTTTATCCAATCTTTCCATACTGAAAACAGGAAAAGCAAAAGCAATACGGTTTAGCACTTTGGAGATAATATGCAAAGTATTAGATTGCCAACCCGGTGACATTTTAGAGTATGTTAGTGACGAATGAATATCTAAAATGCCAAACGCCAGCCTATAACAACCGTGGCTCAATGGCGGATGACGTGGCTAATAGAACACATCAACTTTGCACGTCAAAAAGCACCGGTATTGATGGCCGCTGGCTAATTGCTTCTTATCACCTTATCAATTACCTTAGCCCTCTGGAATAAAAAAAGCAATTTGACATGAAGGTCTCGACTGTATTTTTCGTATTTAGCATGTATTTGGTAGGATGTAACCAACCTTCAAAGGAACTTACCCAAGCCTTGCAGCGAATAGAAGCACTGGAAGAAAAGTTGGACGCTGCCTATACACCCGGCTGGGGAGAGACCATGCGCGGCAGCACGCAGGTGCACCATTCCAATCTATGGTTTGCCGGAGCTGCTGAGAATTGGGAATTGGCCGAGCACATGATAGAAGAACTGGAGGAAGGATTTGAAAAGCTGGAGAAATGGTATCCGAATGATGATAGAACCCAAGCAATTCCTATGATCAAACCTCCCTTGAACACTTTGACCGACGCCATAGAAAAGCAAGATAAGGAAGCATTTGTAAAAGGTTATTTGATGCTCACCACGACTTGCAATGCTTGCCATACCGCTACAGGAAATGAAATCTATGTGATTCAAACACCTGAGAAGCCCGGATTCACCAATCAAAGCTTTGAATAAAAGAAAAAATAGGATGCGTGAAGACCAGTGCCTTACACAGGCTTCCATTAAGGCTTAAGTATTTACGGAATCAGTCGGCATTTTCTATCCCCTGCCCTTCTTGGGCTTTAAGGCATAATCCACAAGTCCGGCCATCATCCCAGCAGGCAGAAATTTACTGATGATCACGCCAATTTTGTTGGTAAGCCCCGGCACTACTACTGCTTGATGCCTATACAGTTTGTCCACCGTGATTTTTGCGACAAGCTCCGGGGTCATCTGCATGTTTTTAAAATCCTCTTGCTTGTGTAAAAAACCTGCGTGATCATAGAAGCCGGTGTCAGTAACACCAGGGCATGAACAGGTAACATTGATATTCGTTTTGACAAGCTCTTGTCGTAGGGCCCTAGAAAACTGCAATACGAAGGATTTGGTGCCGGCATACACTGCCAAGTAGGGCGTCGGGATGTTGGCAGTAATGCTTGATATATTGAGGATATGCGCATGTGGCACTTCTTTGAGCATGGGCAAGAAGGTGTAACACATGTTGATCAGCACACTTTGATTCAGGTAGATCATGTCCAAGTAATCTTCAAGGGCCACCTCTTCAAACAGACCATATTGACCAAAGCCAGCATTGTTCACCAGCACGTCGACCATGAACTTATTTACGCAACACCACTCATATAAATTCTCAACAGCATCTTTCTTCAAAAGATCAACAGCGTAGTATTGAACAGTTACACCATAAGTTTCTGACAGTTGCTTAGATAGTGAAGCCAAGACATCTTCAGAGCGTGCAGTAAGGATCAGGTGCTTTCCTTCCTTAGCAAACTCTTCTGCCAGGGCCTTGCCTATCCCCTTGCTGGCACCTGTTATAAGCGTGAAATTCATGGCTCAATCAAAGTTAAATCCCAAGGCATATGACTCATATAGTTTAATTTCCCTTCCTTTATGGCCAAAGGAGAAGGGATGTTGTTATGATAAAGACTTCCTGTGCCTAGGCCTTGATAACCAACAGCCTTAAGCTGAGCCGTATACTGGGCAATGGCAGCTAAGCCTACATTCGACTCCAGTGCAGAAGTAATCCACCAGCCTATTCCCATGCCCTCTGCAATTTCAATCCATTCATCTGTTTCTTTAAATCCACCCAGTAATGTTGGTTTCAGAATAATATATTGGGGCGCCATGCAATTAAGCAATTTTTTTTTGTTCTCCAAGCCAATTACCCCTATCAGTTCCTCATCAAGCGCGATAGGCAGTGGGGTGCTCTGGCATAAATTGGCCATGTCTTTTGTATTGCCTGCCCTTATGGGTTGTTCTATAGAATGCAGGTCAAAAGCTGCCAAGTGTTTCAATTTTTCTAATGCCTCTTCCGGCGAAAATGCACCATTGGCATCTACCCGGAGCATCACTTCTTCGGCACTATAATGGCTTCGCACATATTCGAGAACCTGGCATTCCTCTTCAAAATTAATGGCACCGATTTTCATTTTTATGCACTTGTAGCCAGCCGAAAGTTTTTCTTGGACCTGTCCCAGCATGTGTTCCTTGGTGTTCATCCAGATAAGGCCATTGATGGGGATACCAAATTGGCCTTCAACGAACCCGCCATTAAAATAAGTCCTCTCGCCACCATTACGCAAATCGACCAACGCCATCTCAAGCCCAAACTTAAGCGAAGGAAGCTGAACGTCTACGTTGGCCATGATTTTATCTATGTCCTCTCCCCTATTTAGCGCTTGTTCAACCCTCTGGCAATGCTGTTCCAGCAGTTTTATAAAATCAGGGCGATCGTCCAAACTAAGGCCTTTGAGAGGAGCAGCTTCTCCCAAGCCTATTACCTTCCCCGTTGCTTTTGACTGAATGATAATATAATAGACTTCCTTTGACCTCAAAATGCCTCTGGAAGTCCCAGCATCAAATTTGAACTTAAGAGTATGCTTTTTTACAAAAACTTTGTACACCTGATTTCTGATTAAAACCTTTTGGCCAAAATGCCAATCGAAATAAATACGATAAAAGTTGAATATAGTTCATTGCTTGTATATTGCCATTATTTGAAGTGCTAAAATGAGCGATAGGCTTTGTCAACTTGCCAACTGAGCTGCTTTTGTTTTTGTTCAACTTGTTAGGGTTGAGTGTTGCTCGGTTTGCCCTTATGCATGTTGAAGCCGTTCAGACTTATCAACTTTTCCCCTATCAGTCAACGACCTGGCTGTCCTTTCAGAATTTACGAAGCTTTTGCGAAGTAATATCTAAAATCCTCCCGGCTATTCGGAAATGAATGATAGAACAATAGTGGGAATGAAGGAATGGCTGGCCATGGTTTCTTCTCAAATCTGTAGTCAAGAGGATCAAGGCCTATATCTAACATCTTATGTCTGACGTCTAAAATCTGCATCCCTCTGGAGCATGAAACATTTTCACATTGGTACATAACCTATTTGCTCGGCACATTAATCGAATAATAATCTCATTTCTGTCCGAACCCCTCTATATTTGCAGAAGTTAGTTATAATGAACCTAAACAGATACAAAAACCATGGAAGACTTATCCAAATTCACCATTGATGTGATTGTTGAAATCCCTAAAGGAAGTAGAAATAAATACGAATATGATGAGGAGAAAAAGATGTTCCGTTATGATAGAATGATCTTTTCTTCTATGCATTATCCTAGCGATTATGGATTTGTTCCCGACACGCTGGCTGAAGACGGAGATGCCCTTGATGCCTTGGTACTGGTTTCGGAGCCTACCTTTCCTGGCTGCTTGATCGAAACGCACCCTATTGGGCTGTTCCGTATGCGTGATGAAAAAGGACCTGATGCCAAGATTATATGCGTTCCTGTGAGTGATCCCGTGTGGAGCAAAATAGCATCACTAGATGACATGAATCCACATTTGATAAGAGAGATCGAACATTTCTTTCAAGTATATAAAGATCTTGAGAAAAAGAAGGTGGGGATAGAGGGCTGGGAAGATAAAGCGGCAGCTTATAATGCTATTAAAAGTTCTCAAGAAAGATACCTTAAAACTAAAGGGCGTTAGATTTTTTCAATCAATCGGCTTTACGCTGGTTCATTTTCTAAGCTTTTGAAGCCACCCAAATACATGGATTTCAATCAAATACATTTAAGCGACTATTGGTATACATTGCCAGATGAGAAAATTGCCAAATACCCATTGGCCAAGAGAGATCAATCAAAGCTATTGGTATATAAAGGTAAGCCAGGCAGCATTGCACATGAAAGTTTTATAAACATCGCAGATCATCTGCCCCCAGATGCCAGTTTATTCTTTAACAATACCAAGGTTATTCCTGCCCGTTTGCTGTTCCACAAGGCGACAGGTGCGACAATTGAAATATTTCTGTTGGAGCCTAAGAAGCCTTCAACTGAAATAGCAACAACTATGCTCGCCCAGGGAAAAACTTCTTGGTATTGCATGATCAAGAATCTGAAAAAATGGAAGCACGATGAAATCTTGATCAGATCATTGATGCATCATGGGGAGCCTATTGCAATAAAAGCCCATCTCGATGATCCCGTCAATCAAATTGTATCATTGGAGTGGGATAGCCCTATCCCTTTCGCAAAATTATTGGAGATACTGGGAGAAGTGCCCTTGCCGCCATACCTTAAACGAAAAGCGGAAGAGACGGACAAGCAAACCTACCAAACAGTTTATTCGGAGAAAGACGGTGCTGTGGCAGCACCAACTGCTGGCTTGCATTTTACCCAAGAGGTGCTGGGGGCAATACGGGATAAAGGCATAGAAACACATTTTCTGACGCTACATGTGAGTGCTGGCACCTTTCAGCCCATAAAGGAAGAAACGGTAACGAAGCACCCAATGCACGCTGAGCAAATGGTGGTGAGCAGAGCAAATGTTTTAGCTATTTCCCAAGCAAAAAGAATAATTGCTGTCGGCACTACTTCTTTGCGTACTTTGGAAAGCCTGTATTGGTTTGGTGTGAAACTAATGCTACAAGGTGAAGGCCCTTTTGTTATCGAAAAGCTTATGCCGTACGAGTATGAGACAGCTCAGCTCCCAACAAAAGAAGCATCGATGCAGGCCATTCTAACTTATATGGAGAAGAAGCAACTTGATACAATTAGTGGTCAAACTTCTATCTTCATTTTCCCTGGCTACCAATTCCGCATATGTGATGGACTAATCACCAACTTTCATCAACCTGGTTCCACGCTTATCCTATTAGTGGCAGCATTTGTCGGACAAGATTGGAGCAAAATATATTCAGAAGCTTTGTCGAATGATTATCGCTTTTTAAGTTATGGCGATTCTTCCCTTCTGATGCCGGGTGACTGAAGGATATTTAAGGGCTTTTAAGTTAGTCAAAACATTTTAATGGTTATATTTAATGCCATAATTTGGACAGTATGCTAAATGATATTTATGATGAAGTTGCTCAATTTCTGGAAAAGTTATGGAGCATTACAGGGGTTCGGCTATTTACACTAACAGGAACAGATTTCACTTTAGGAGATGTTTTCTATTTTATTTTTGGCCTAGCGCTCGTCATTTATGTATCAACATGGGTAAAAAATCTCCTCGCCAATAAAATATTGGCCCGGTACCATCTGGACATAGGCATCAGGCAGTCCATTGCTACCATCGTCCGATACATTATTCTGATTATTGGATTGTTCATTGTATTTCAAACAGCAGGTGTAAACCTGAGTGCTTTGGGATTGGTAGCAGGTGCGCTAGGTGTGGGTATTGGTTTTGGTCTTCAAAATGTTACCAACAACTTTATTTGCGGCATCATCATCCTTTTTGAGAGGCCGGTAAAAATCGGGGACCGGATAGAAGTGGGCAAGGTAACGGGAGATGTTGTAAAAATATCGGCCAGGGCCACTACCGTTCTTACCAATGACAATATTGCCGTGATCGTACCTAATTCTGACTTTATTAACTCGACCGTAATCAATTGGAGCCACAATGACAGGATGATTCGTTTTGATTTTCCTTTTAGGGCTTCCCTACGAGAAGATCCCGCTAAAGTAAGGAAGGTAGTGATTGACGTTGCCGATGACAACGTAGGAGTGCTAAAGCATCCAGCTCCTGATGTACTGCTAGAATCATTTGGTGATAATGCCACCAATTTTATTTTAAGGATATGGACATCGGATTATGTTACGAGACCTAACACCCTAAAAAGCCAACTCTATTACGGTATTCATGAGAAGTTTAGACAAGAAAGCATCAAAATACCGTTGCCACAACGCGAGGTTCACATAAAACCTGATGAAGAACCTTTCCCCGTTACCAACTCATAAGCAGTTTTTTATTCATGATCATCTAAAATCTCTACATATGCTTGTTGCCAGTGAAAGTTTAAGCGCTAGCGATAGTCAATTTATTCTGGTTATATCCATTACAGCCGCAGGCTATTTGGGTTATTATTTTCTAGCTTTTGCGCAAAAAAGCCCATTGAGTATCTTCAAATCGAAGAAAGAACTCATACCTACTAAAGGGGTAGCGCATGTGTTTTTCCAAAAACTGACAGGATTTTTTCTTATGGGGATTCTCCCCTATATATCAGTGCTCATTTTCCTTCCCGATACGCCATTTCATTATGGATTAGTGTCAGAACTTCATGCAGGCGATTATCTGTATATTTTGGTGCCTTCAGCCATTTTAATTGTACTGAACTACTTTTTTGCAGGAAAACCCGAAAATCTTCAGCAATACCCACAAATGCGAATCGAGACATGGACGCCCACTATATTGAGCTTGAATGCCTTTGGGTGGGCAGTATACCTCTTAGGCTATGAGTACCTCTTCAGAGGTGTCTTCTTTTTTGGGATCCTACCCATCGTGGGCTTCTACCAAGCCATCGCTATCAATACGATCGTATATAGCTTGGCACACCTGTCAAAAGGCCCAAAAGAAACTTTAGGATCAATTCCATTGGGAATCTTAATGTGTATTATTAGTTTTAAAACTGGCTCCATTTGGGCAAGCTTTCTAATTCACTTAGCTATGGCATGGAGCAACGAATATTTTGCCCTTTATCATCATCCTGATATGCACTTTAAGAAAGAGGTGAAGTGGAGTAAATCTGTGGAATAATAATATTATCAACTATTGTAGGCCTTATTCCCAACATTTGAGCCTACATCGTAGTTTCAATGATCAAATTTTTATGAAAGTATTTATTACAGGAGCGACAGGATACATAGGGGCAAACCTAGCCCTAAAACTGGCGGAAGCTGGTCATACAGTGCATGCCTTAGTAAGAAGTTTTGAAAAGGCGGCCTTTTTGAATCATCCCAATATAAAGCTTTTTAAGGGGGATATTCTCGACAGTGCAAGCATAAACAAGGCTATTCATTCTTGTGAAGCGGTTTTCCATTTAGCAGCATATGCGAGGGTTTGGGCGGAAACACCTGCAACTTATTTCCAGCTTAACGTAGAGGGCACCAAAAACATTCTGAAGGCTGCTTTGGAAGCTGGGGCAAAGAAAATGGTATACACCTCTACTGCAGGAGTTATCGGCCCTTCCCATGGCCAACCATCTTCAGAAGATACTACACGAATTGTAGATTTTTTCAGCGCTTACGAGGGTTCAAAACTTATGTCTGAGAACTGGGCCCTTTACTACCTTAAAAAAGGTCTGGAGACTGTAATTGTTTATCCGCCACGAGTGTACGGCCCAGGTGTGATGAGCGATAGCAACGCCGTTACAAAGCTCATAGCGCAATATATAAACGGCCAGTGGAAACTAATACCGGGCGATGGCAGGCGAACGGGCTGCTATGCCTATATCGATGATATAACCGATGGCCACATCAAGGCCTTGGCAAATGGCACTCCAGGTGAACGCTATATCTTAGGTGGCGAAAATGTGGACTACCACCGATTGTTCGCGCTGATCAGGAAACATTCAGGCGTGAATAAAAAGTTATTTAAAGTGTCCATGCCCTTTATGTTAGCTTTTGGGCAGCTACAGGTTTTAAAGTATCACCTGACGGGTAAGCCGCCCCTCCTTACACCAAGTTGGGTCAAGAAATATTTATATGATTGGAGCCTTAGCAGCGAGAAAGCTATAAAGGACCTACAATATAAAATTACACCTTTGGATGAAGGCATACGCCAAACAGTAGATTGGCTTAAAAATAACAAATGACATATGAACGATTACAAGGAAGCAACCTTCGCCTTGATTACAGGTGCGAGTGAAGGGATTGGCAGGGCCATTGCTGAAGAGATTGCTTTAAGGAAGATGAACCTTATTTTGGTCGCCCTTCCTGGTCCTCAGTTACAAAAGGCAGCCTGTGAGCTTCAGGAGCGATATGGCATAAAAGTCGTTACGTATGAAGCCGATCTAACGGAAGACAAAGCACCAAAGCGGCTGCATGAGTGGGTTCAAAAGGAAGGCTTCAGGATCAAAGTTTTGGTAAACAATGCCGGACTGGGCCATGAAGGGCTATTTGAAGCATCTTCTCTGGACTTTATCGATCAGATGATGCAACTTAACATGCATGCCGTGATTCACTTAACGTACTTGTTCCTACCTCAACTTAAACGCTGCAGAGAAGCCTATATTTTAAATGTCGGAAGCATGGCCTCCTTCAGGCCCATGCCCTATAAGAATATTTATACTGCCACTAAATCATTCGTTTTTTATTTTAGCACGGCACTGAGAGAAGAACTCAGACAATCTTCCGTAAAAGTGAGTGTGCTATGCCCTGGGCCCGTGCCTACAAGCGTGGCGGTAAAGAAAAGAATGACCTCGAAAGGCTTAATCGGGAAAATGATGATAATTACACCAGAAAAGGTGGCACGAATCGCGGTGAATAAAATGATAAAAGGAAAACCCGTAATTGTGCCTGGTTTTATCAACAGGGCTATTTTAATATTAGAAAAAGTGGTACCAAGAAGCCGACAAATGAAAATTGTGATTCGAATGTTTAAGGAAGAGAGTTGTTGATAAATATCATTCTTTCTGCCTCATATATACAACCCAACACTATTTTGAATATCCGTCGTTTGAAGGTTTTTTGTCTTTTTCGCTAGTTTCTTCCGTTGGTTCATCTTGCCTTTCTTCGGGAAAAGGATCCACGCCGCCAGTAAGGCCATATTGGATGGTAGTCCCTCGCTGGTCAGATAGGTTTTCGTAATTCTCATTTGATGTGATAATCCCTAGCCTTTCTGCCCGTTCACGCCATTTCTCCCTGGCATATTCCTGCATATCCCTAGTGCTGTCGTACTCATCCATGATTTCCAAGCCTAGCAGGGTTTCCATCACATCTTCCATGGTTACAATTCCAGCCATTCCACCATATTTATCAACTACTAAGGCTATTTGTTCCTTCTCAGCAATAAACTTTTCAAAGAGCGCCATAATCGACATTTCCTCTGGCACCATTGCAATGTCCCTTTTTATGTCTTTCAAAGGTATTTTATGGGCGTCTTTGGCTAGCTTATCAAGCACATCATGCTTATGGACATAGCCAGTAACGTTATCTATATTTTTATCGAAAACAGGGATCCGGGAGAACTTAAAATAATCTTCATTATCATAAATTTTCTTCAGCCCCCAATTCTCAGGTGCTGCTATTACCACCGTTCGGGGCGTCATGATGTCTTCAACCTTGAGCGTCCTTAACCGCACCAGATTTTTCAATATCCTTGACTCCGACTCTATGAACACACCTTCTTTCTGTCCCATGTCAGCCATAGCATATATCTCTGATCTGCTTACTAAAGGCTGCTTCTCTCCATTAGACAATAGTGCTGTCATCCATTTGGATATCAATACGAAGGGATACATTACAATAATCAGGAATTCCAAAGCATAAGCAGTAAACGTAGTAAGCTTGCGCCAATAGTTTACGCCGATGGTTTTAGGAACAATTTCACTCAACACTAGAATCAGGAAAGTTAAGATGCCTGATATGAGTCCCATATAGGCATCGCCATAAATTTTAACCGCTTGAGCACCTACTCCAGCGGCACCTACGGTATGTGCAATTGTATTTAAAGAAAGGATAGCGGCCAATGGCCTATCAATATCGCTCTTTATTTTCTTTAGCTTTGACCCAATTTTATTGCCTCTTTGCTCTTCGGCTTCCATGTAGGAAGGCGTTATGGTCAAAAGTACGGATTCGAGCAACGAACATAAAAAAGATATTATTAAGGCAATACTTAAATATATGAGTAATAAGGCCATGAAAAGTTATACGGTGAATTACTAGGTATCGTTATTTAACCAGCGACTACTAATTAATATTGTGTATATATTCCTATAATACATAATACAACAACTGCTTTTTTCTATCTTACTGGACTAAATCTGCGTTGAAAAATACGCCCTTATTTTCTTTTTCCTCTAAAGAAGCTTGTGCGATCATCAATGCGGTAATGAGTGAGAGATTAAAAGCTTTAAAGCTTATACTCTCACTAGGGAGGTTTTGTTGGGATATTTTCTTTAGCTGCCAAAGTTCTTGTATAGCATTCTTTAATCCGCTATTCGTTTTTACAATATTACAATAAGTTTGCATAATATGCTTAATCCCCTCAACATAATTATTAATGAGCGCTGTTGTGGCTTCAGTGGGAGCAAGTACGCTAGGAGGCTGGGGCAATTTTTTCGTCTTGGAATGGGAGATTTCAAGTGTTGCTGCAAGGCCGGCAGCCATAAGGGTAGCCTCTAGCAGGCTATTGGAAGCCAATCGGTTGGCACCATGAAGCCCCGTGCAGGCGGTTTCTCCTAATACATATAAATTTTCTACCGAAGTCATCCCATTCACATCAGTCGCTACACCGCCACATGAATAATGGGCTGCGGGGACTACGGGTATGGGTTGCTTGAGGGGATCGATTCCAGCATCAAGGCATATCTGGAAAATGGCTGGAAAATGGGTACTCCACTCCTCTTCCTTTAAATGTGTCGCATCTAAGTACACATAAGGCTTTTTCTGGTTTCCTATTGTCTTCACAATTGCGCGGGCCACAACATCTCTAGGCGCCAACTCTTCCAAAGGATGCACTCCGACCATAAAGCGCTGACCAGCCTCATCTAGCAACAGTGCCCCTGCTCCTCGCATAGCTTCTGAAATCAATGGAAGATGACTGCCAGAAGGAAGCCATAAGGCAGTAGGATGAAATTGGATATTGACAATGTCTTTGACTGCGGCACCGGCAGCTTTAGCCAAGGCTATACCTTGTCCTGTAGCCGTAGAAGGATTGGTGGTATAACGGAACAAACTGCCTACCCCTCCGGTGCTCAAAACAACAGCACCAGATTGAATAGTAACCAAAGCGTTGTTTTTATAATCCCAGGCATAGGCGCCTTCTATTGGACTGCCCTCCTCGCTTTGGATCAACTCAATGAGCTCGACATCTTCTATAAGCTGAATATTAGGATATGCTGCTAATCGTGTATGCAGCTTCTGCATGATGTGCTTTCCGGTAAAATCTTTGTGGTGCAATACTCTCGGCATGCTATGTCCTCCCTCCAAGGCCAGTGATTTCTCTCCTGTATTGGCCAGGTCAAAAGAAATACCATAGCTTTCAAGGATTTCGATGGCTCGAGGTGCATTGCCGACAAAATACCTCACTGCTTCTGGACTATTGGAATGGGCTCCTGCTGTGAAGGTGTCCTGAACATGCTGTTCTATGCTATCGGCCGTATCAGGCAGAACAGCAGCAATTCCACCTTGGGCCAAGTAAGAAGAGCTTTGATTTCTGTCTTTTTTGCTGATAATCAGCATGCGCAGAGAGGGATTGTTTTTTGCCAGTTCCAATGAAAATAATGTCCCGGCGAGGCCCGACCCTACGATCAATACATCTGTCTCCATACTTTTTAAGACCATTCTAACATTTTGTCTAATGGAATAGCGGCCTTTTTCAACAATTCTTGGTCTAAGATAATCTCTGGAGTTTCATGGAGTAGGCAGTTGTACAGCTTTTCCAAGGTATTCATTTTCATGAAGGCGCATTCACTGCAAGCACATGTATTGTCTTCATGGGACGGTGCCGCAATCAACAACTTACCTGGGGCTTCTTTCTGCATTTCATGTAAAATGCCCGCTTCGGTAGCTATGATAAAAGATTCATCATCACTATGCTTGACGTATTCAATCATCTTTTTCGTAGACCCAACAAAGTCTGCCAACTTCAATAGATGCTCTTCTGCTTCAGGGTGTGCTACCAATTTTGCATTGGGGTGCTCCCCAATCAGTTTCCCAAGCTTTTCCATTGAAAAAGCCTCGTGTACAATACAGGCACCTTGCCACAATACCATGTCTCGCTTGGTTTGTCGCATTACGTATCGGCCCAAATTGGCATCAGGTGCAAATATGATTTTCTTATCTAAAGGGATTTTTGATACGAGATGCTCTGCATTAGAAGAAGTGCAGATAATATCGCTCATGGCCTTAACTTCTGCTGAACAGTTGATATAAGTCACCACGACATGATCGGGGTATTGTTGTAGGAATTCCCTGAACTGATCGGGTGGGCAATTGTCGGCGAGGGAACACCCTGCAGCCATGTCCGGTAGCAATACCTTCTTGGTAGGATTAAGTATTTTAGCGGTTTCTGCCATGAATTTCACCCCAGCAAAAACAATAATCTCTTTGTCTGTGGCTTTGGCTTTCCTTGACAGATCTAAGCTGTCTCCAATATAATCCGCAATTTGTTGGATTTCCTCAGATTGATAGTAATGGGCAAGGATAACGGCATTCTTTTCCTTGGCCAATCGCTTGATTTCTTGTTGTAAGGCAACAGTATCTTTTTTACTTCCCGTTAAACCTACCATAGATGTAAATTTGTAATTTATGTGGCTAAACTATCAGTTCACCAAACCAGGTGCTTGTGTATTATGGGTTTTCTACAGATTGCTATTCTAAATAATCACTATCCCTACGATATTCCAACTAAACCCACTTGTTTAAAATTCCCGCAAGATACGTACTCTTCAAGATATTCTCTCAAAAATTGAAGGTTTTCTGAAAAAGTTTGGATGACACAAGGCTAATTGAGTTTATAACTTGCATAAACTAAGCGACGATGCCCTAAGAAAAGGGTTGCTTTAGCACAATATACTACGCTAAAGCAAGGAAATTTTTAAAATGCTTTTGTCTACTACAATAAATCTGGGTTATTATTTACAAGTATATCTTTTTTCACTTTCAGGTTTTCTGGACTTAGGAATAGATCATCAGAGGGCCATTCTTTAATATTGCTCAATGCATTCCACATG
Organism: uncultured Roseivirgaceae bacterium; assembly: GCA_964440915.1. GTDB lineage: Bacteria > Bacteroidota > Bacteroidia > Cytophagales > Cyclobacteriaceae > CAMPJM01. The sequence continues at coordinate 9,783 of CAYTTV010000050.1, read as the reverse complement.
ACGCGGTCCATACTTTGAAAGTATTCTGAAGTAAGTGGGTTGCCATTGAAGAGCAGCACCCAACCAATGCCATTGTTGAGGCTCGCCATCATAGATGATGCGCCTACCAGCGAACCTGTATGCCAACGGTTGCCACGTTCGTTCACGCACCACCCTAAGCCGTAATAGGGATACACATCGCATGGTTCTGCCATCTCAATCACAGATCCCTTGGTCAGGATATCTTTTCCTGTGCCGCTTCCGCTTGAAGCGACAATGATCTTTGCCAAATCTGTAGCAGAAGCCAACCAGCCACCGTGGGCATCCATCGCTTCTAAATTAAAACCGCCATAAGGATAGTAAGAAACTTTGCCATCTCCAGACGAGGGTGAAGATAGTTTCAATTCAGGGCGTTCAAAGTACACAACTTCTTTGGGTTGCTTGTCTTCATATGCGCTAAAGCCCAAGCTCATATCCATTATTTCCAGTGGATCGAGGATGTTTTCCATAACATACTCCTCGTAGCTCGCCAGCGAAACTTCTTCAATCACCCGTCCTAAGATGTTATAACCCAAATTGGAGTACGAAAACCTGGTTCCAGGAGTAAAATCAAGTGGCTTGGTAAGCATATACCGAATGATTGTTACAGCATCGGCAGGCGCTGGGGTTCCCATAGTTTCTGCAATATGCAGGGAGTTAAACATAGGATCACCTTCTTTTCCGAAATTTCTGTCCCATCCTGCAGTATGTTGCAGCAAATGGCGCACGGTAATCTCCTTTATTCTTTTATCGACAATTTGATTGTATGGGGCATCGTTCAATAGGCCGTTTTCTCCAAACACCTTATCATCCAAAGAAAGCTTTCCTTCTTCTACCAATTTCATTACAGCAATAGCCGTAATGGGTTTAGAAAGGCTGGCTACTCTGAACACATGATCTGTTTGCGCAGGAATATTAATGTCTGCCTTTCCAAAAGCTTTGGCGTAAAGCAGTTTGCCATCTTTAACCAAAGCCACTGAAGCACCAGGCAAACCCCACTGTTTCATAAATTGGCCAATTTCTAAATCAATCGCACTCAATTCAGTAACTCCATCTGCCTTTGTCTCTACTGTCCCTACTTTTGGAATGGTTCCCTTTATTGAATGCTCTACTTGTCCAAATGATATGATTGCAAAGAAATTGAGAAAGAGGAAGATACTAAGGGTTACTGTTTTGATCATGTTTTGAGAAGTGGCTTTAAGGTTTTTCCATGTTTAAAATGATAACACTAAATTATCATTTAACATGCCATTTATGGCTTTAGAAAGCCTTGCAAACCATACACTTGTAGGCATTAAAACAGTTCTGTTCGCGTTGTAAAACAATGGAGGCTTTGAGAGAAAAAGAATAGCATTAAAGCCCTTTTAAAATCAATAAATTAAAGGTTTCTATTAATAATCAATCTGCATTTTTCGGTATAATAGTACTTATATGTGCGATGTAATGCCTTAATATTTAATTTATCGCTAAAAGTTACATCCAAAGAACAAATAAATTAAAGCTTTATCTCTTTCGGTTAATAGAAAGGATAAAGCTTGACCAGTAACTTCAATAGTCTGACAGATGTCTTAAAGGACAATCCTCAGTTACGTTTGATGGTTACTCCTTAAACCTATCTTTGCTATAAATGATGGAAGTCTTGCCATGCGGTGTGGGTACACCATCTTTATCAAGGTTCACAAAAACCAGTTTGTCGATAACCAAGATAGTCTTTCTAGTAAGCTTATTTCTCACCTCACATCTCAGCGTTAGAGAAGTCCTCCCAAAGTGTGTGGCTGTCATTCCTAGCTCAATGATTTCACCTTCTCGTGCAGAGCTCACAAAATCGATTTCAGAAATGTACTTGGTTACAACCTTATTATTATCAAGTTGTAAAATAGCATAAATGGCCGCTTCCTCATCAATCCATTTAAGCAAACTGCCACCAAATAATGTTCCATTAGGGTTAAGATCCTCTGGTTTGATCCACTTTCTCGTGTGAAAATTCATGTTATAATTTTAGGTTGGTACTATACATTTTACGGGAAGAAACATGACGGGTTCTTTTCCCCATCCTTATCGTGTTATCTCATCCAAACTTTCCATTATCTACTAAGTTATTTAAGATATTGACCTAGCAGGGCAATTATAGCAAATAAATGACTTTTATGGCACTTAATACCTATAAAGAAAAACGGAACTTCAATAAGACTCCCGAACCCAAAGATAAGGTTGAAAAGAAAACCAAAGGAGATTTGAGATTTTCTTTTCAACGTCATCAGGCTTCTCGACTGCATTATGATCTTAGGTTAGAAATGGAAGGCGTGCTCAAAAGCTGGGCCATACCCAAAGGGCCCTCTATGAACCCTAAGGATAAGCGCCTGGCCATGATGACGGAGGACCACCCCTATGACTACATCGATTTTGAAGGGGTAATCCCGGCGGGCAATTATGGGGCTGGAATAGTGGATGTATTTGATGAGGGCACCTATCATGCACCGGGCATAAAAGATAGAGCAAAAAGTGAAAAGGAGCTTTTAAAGGGACTAAAGGAAGGAAACTTAAAATTTGAACTGAAGGGAAAGAAAATAAAAGGCGTCTTCGCATTGGTGAAAATGCAAGATGACAAAGACAACGCCTGGCTGTTGATAAAGAAAGAAGATGAATTTGCGGTAGATGAAAAATTTACTAGCGAAGATTATATCGATGACCTTACTTCTATAAAAAAAGGGCTGAAAAAAGAAGAGGTGATCAAGAAGAACAAAACGGCTACGGCCAAGAAAAGTACAAAAGAAAACAACACTCCTGACATTCCTACACAGCCTATGCCCCATAACATAAAACCTATGTTGGCAAAAATAGGAAAAGAGCCCTTTGACGATAAGGATTGGATTTTTGAAATGAAATACGATGGCTATAGGGCAATTGCAGAGATTGATAATGGAACGGTACAGCTTTACTCACGAAATCAGCTATCCTTCAACCAAAAGTTCAAAAAAGTGGCCGACGCTCTATCGGCACTGTCGCATCAAGCCATACTGGATGGTGAAATAGTCGTGCTAGACAAAGATGGAAAACCCAAATTTCAATTGTTGCAGAATTTTCAGAAAACAGGAAAGGGCGATATTTACTATTATGTTTTTGACCTCTTGTACCTGAACGGCTATGAAATTTCTGATCTTCCTCTATTAGAGCGCAAGAAATTCCTTCAACAAATCATAACAGAACTTGATGACCCTATCATCATTTATAGCGATCATATTCAAGAAAAAGGGAAGGACTTTTTTGAAGAAATACAAGAACAACAATTGGAAGGCGTAATTGCCAAAAAGGCAGACAGCCTTTATCGAAAGAATCAAAGGAGTGATAATTGGCTTAAGATTAAAACTTCAGCAAGACAAGAAGCTGTCATAGCGGGTTTTACGGAACCTCGAGGATCTAGGAAATTATTTGGAGCGCTTGTCCTTGGCGTATATGAAAAAGGAGCATTGCAGTACATAGGTCATACAGGAGGCGGGTTCAACAGTCAAAGCCTAAAACTGATGATGGAGAAACTTGAACCACTCATTCGAAAAACATCCCCTTTTAAAAAGAAAGTCAAAACTAACATGCCGGTAACTTGGGTAAAGCCAGAATTGGTTTGTGAAGTGGCTTTTAGTGAATGGACCGATGAAGGACATATGAGACATCCTATTTTTCAAGGGCTAAGAGAAGACAAATCGGCCAAGGAGGTGGTACGTGAGCAACCAGACAATGTACAATCAACAAATAAGCAACCTAAAGCAAAAGAAGAAAAGGAAACCGAAAAGAAAAAAACAGACAAGAAGCAGCCCACTACTTCCAAAGTCAAAACTGCCCTATCAAAAAATGACAAAGAGAAACAATTGACTTTGAATGGACATAAGATCCATCTCACCAGCCTGGACAAGCCCTATTGGCCTGATGAAGGTTATACCAAGGGGGATTTGATCCAATACTATCTTCAGATTTCAAATTATATATTGCCTTATTTAAAAGACAGGCCTCAGAATATGCTCCGTCACCCCAATGGAATAAATGCCAAAGGTTTTTTTCATAAGGACGTATCGGAACTGAACTTGGACTGGCAAGAAACAGTAGAAATATACTCGGAGTCGAACGATAAAGAACTGCGCTATCTTGTCTGTAACGATCAAGCCACCCTTACTTACATGAACCAGTTGGGCTGTATAGAAATAAACCCCTGGAACTCAAGAATACAATCTTTGACCCATCCCGACTACATCGTCATCGATCTTGATCCTGGTGAAAACACGTTTGATGAAATCATAGAAACCGCTTTGGTAGTTAAGGAAGTCCTCGACCGTGCCAAGGCTGAAGCCTACATAAAAACTTCAGGCTCCAGAGGCATGCACATCTTCATTCCGATGGGGGCGCGCTATGAATATGAAGAAGCCAAAAACTTTGCTTTGTTGATAGCGCAATTGGCACATGAACAGTTGCCCAAACTCACGAGCTTGAAAAGAAGCCCCAAAGAAAGAAGGAAACAAATCTACCTTGACTATCTGCAAAATAGAAAAGGGCAAACGCTAGCCGCTGCCTATAGCGTGCGACCGAAGCCTGACGCTACTGTATCCACTCCATTGAAATGGGAAGAAGTAAAGCCAGGACTGCATCCTTCTCAATTTACTATCAAAACCATTTTCAAAAGGCTGGAAAAAGAAGGTGATTTATTCAAAAAGGTCTTAGGCAAGGGCATTGATATGGAGAAATGCCTAAAAAATTTGGGAGGATAAGCCTATTATTCATTGAATAGATAGGCTTATATTTACTTGATTCTGAAAGTAAAAGCGAGAATTGGAATCTAGTGCTCTTCAACCTTATGTCCTCCAAACTCATTTCTCAAAGCTGCCACGACTTTTCCAGAAAAAGTGTCATCCTGCTGAGAGCGTTGGCGCATCATTAGAGAAAGCGCGATTACGGGCGTCGGTACGCCTAGATCAAGCGCTGTTTCTATCGTCCATTTTCCCTCTCCTGAAGCATGCATCACCCCTTTTATCTTATCTAGGTTTTCATCCTTTCTAAAGGCACTTTCCGTAAGCTCCATTAACCAGCTCCGCACTACCGATCCATGGTTCCACACCCGTGCCACTTCTTTGTAGTCTATATCGTATTCGCACTTCTGAAGCACCTCAAAGCCTTCTGCTATCGCTTGCATCATACCATATTCGATCCCGTTATGGACCATCTTTACAAAATGGCCACTGCCAGGTTTGCCTGTATGTAAATAACCGTTTTCTATGGATACATCTTTAAAAATCTGCTCACAATATTGGAAAACACTCTTCTCCCCTCCTATCATTGTGCAAGCGCCATTTAAAGCTCCCGAAAGTCCTCCACTTGTGCCACAATCTAAAAAGTCTATGCCTTCAGCCTTTAACTTTTTATACCTTTCTACTGAATCATTGAAGTTAGAATTGCCACCATCGATGATAATGTCCCCCGGCTTAAGATGCGCCTTTAATTCAAGCATAACATGGTCCACCGTAGGCCCCGAAGGCACCATGATCCATATTACCTTTCTGTCCGCTTTAAGTTTTGAAACCACCTCTTCAATAGTATAGGCAGGAATCACCCCTTCAGTAGCGATTCGGTCAACATTTCCTTTGACAATATCATAGGCCACTACATTGTGTTGATTTCTTTTAAGATTCAGAGCAAGATTAAAGCCCATTTTCCCCAAACCGATTATTCCAATTTCCATATTATTTAAATTTTAATGATTCATTATATCTTTCTGCTTTAGCCTATACGCCCAAAATTGGCACTAAAACTCATCTTTTAATTTTTCATAGAGCCGTTCAAAAGTCGCAAACCTTTCTTTATATATATGATGACTGTCAAGGTTAGGCACAAATGCTGCTTCATTTGCTGGCAACGATAATACTTCTGAAAAATCGTTTATCAAACCTAACGCTTTCATCCCTACGATGGCCGCGCCCAGTGCAGAGCTCTCCACGCTTTCACTGATCACTACTTTTTTATTGAAAATGTCGGCCAGCATTTGCACCCAAAGTGGGGACCTGGCAAAACCACCGTTCGCATGAATTACTTTAATAGGTCCAGTGGTTTCTTCCAAGGCTTTGCCCACACTGTACAAGCCAAAAATTATCCCCTCCATAATTGATCTCACAAAATGAGCGCTATTATGTCCTAGTCGTATGCCAAAAAATACTCCTTTGGCCTCAGAGTTCCAATGTGGAGACCTTTCACCCAAGAGATAAGGCAAAAAGAGTAAACCATCAGCACCAGGAGGCACAGTAGCTGCTTTAGCCGTTAGCAGATCGTAAATATTCACATTTTGTTGAAGGGCCTCTTCTGCTTCTTTTGCGGCAAAATTTTCCTTGAACCACCGCAAGATAACCCCACCATTATTTACCGGACCTCCCAAAACATAAGCTTCAGGTGTGAGGATATAGCTAAATATCCGCTCTCTTTTATCACTTTTGGGCCTGTCCGAAATAACTCGAATGGCCCCACTGGTTCCTATGGTCACTGCTGCTTCACCGGGCTTCACCGCATTGGCACCTACATTGGCCAAACATCCATCGCTACCCCCTATAATAAAAGGTGTACCAGCATCAATTCTCATTTCATGGGCCCATTTCAGCTCCATACCTGTAAGATGATGCGTTATGGGCACCGGTGTCGAAAGCCTTTCGGGGCCTATACCCAGCAGCAAAAGCGAGGGGCTATGCCATTTGCAGGTAAATATGTTAAAAAGACCTGTTGCAGAGGCAATAGAAAAATCTACCATATACTGCCCAAAAAGTCGCCAACAAACAAATTCCTTTATAGAGATAAACTTATATGCTTTATTGAATACCGTTGGATTGTTTTCCTTCATCCACATCAATTTGCACAAAGGCGACATCGGATGGATGGGTGTGCCTGTATTCAAATATATCTCATGCCCATGAGCACTACCTTTGAGGCTATCTGCTTGTTGCTTGCTTCTATTGTCAGCCCAAATGATGCTGTTGGTAAGAAGTCTTCCCTGCTCATCCACTGCTATAAGGCTATGCATGGCACTGCTGAGGCTCACTCCCCCTAATGCATACTGTGGAAATTTGGCACGCATGATCTGGACGGTACGGGCAAGAGTGCTTATGACTGCCTGAAAAATAACGAGGGGGTCTTGTTCAAAATGTGTCGCTATGGGATTGAGGATAGGGTAAGCAATTTGATTTTCTGCCATTGCCATTCCCTTCAAATCAAAAGCCACTGCTTTTGCACTAGATGTTCCTATATCTAAGCCAATTATATATTGCATCGTCGAAGATATAAAGATTGTAGGAAATTTTAAATTATGCTTCGAATTAATCGGTATCAGGGTTCAAATCGCGAGAATCAGAATGAAAAAATAACATGAAAAAGGAGTAATCAAATGTCTTTCGGCAACTCTTGAAAGTCGAATTTCCTCAGCTTTTGTTTGTTCATATCAACGAATAATGGATAAGGCAAAAAAAATCCTTTTATATGAAGCGGCTTTAAATGTGCCAGTTATCTAAAACAACAGTTGCAGGAAGTGCATTACATCATGTATTTCAAAAAAAAATCTTGGTAATTAAATTTCAAATATGTAACATTGCAGTCCCAAATCAGAGGAGTTTTAACGATTCTTTTGAGGGCCTATAGCTCAGCCGGTTAGAGCATCAGACTCATAATCTGAGGGTCCCTGGTTCGAGTCCAGGTGGGCCCACGAAAAGCCTCTTTACGTAAAGTAGAGGGGCTTTTTTTATGATTTCTAACGATTTCTCTAACCAATGACTATAATTTTAATCAAATCGTTCTTTATAAAGAAACCTTCCTATAGCTTAAGAAGGATGATGAAACTTGAATTAGATTGGAGAATCAGAATTGCGCTATTGAGATTTTCTTCTTTATAGCGGTAGGCGCTTCGCTCCGGTTATCATGCTTAAACGTTAGCAAAGCCTTACTCAATGAATTCCATTTTTTTATAAATGATTTGTTTAGACTTTTCAAATATCTCCCCGCCGAATTCTTCGTTATCCAATGAAATTGTCGTAGTGTCAGTTACGTCCATTATCCCAAAAATGAATTTCAGTTTGGTAGTCTGGACATTCATATGTTCATTTTTTTTTGTTTTCTCCATAACCAGTATCACCCCTTCTGGATAGAATGAATAGTTTTTTGTTTTTGAGTAATCCTACATAGCCTCCATCAGGTTCACCCGAGCGAAATTTCCAGGTTTCATTAATTCGCATTATCTGATCGATATATGATTTTAAGCTGCTTGGGATTGACCAGTTGTACATGGGTGTTCCGATAACATAAATGTCATGTTCCTTTATTCTTTGATCAACTCATTGTTGTAGCTAACACCAGCTTGATTTTCCTGGGTTCTGCACTGTGGTTTAATGAATGCACTGGTAATCCACTTTTCATCAATAGGAGGAACTTGTATTAACCCAACCTCCCTAAAGGTAATTTTATCTTTCCGATTTTTCTTTTTCCAACTTACAATAAATAGCTGCGTTAGTTTTCTGCTGTGAGATTTTTCATCCCTTACACTTGCATTAATGATTAGTACTTTCTTTATTCCTTTAAATTTTAAGTTATGAAGCAAAGGTCATCAACAAGAAAATGTAAAAAATTGACCTAGTTCAATTCAATTTATTCTTTTTGCGGATTCTGCTTAAAAATTCCGGGGAGATACGAAGCAATTAAATATTGCGGTACTTTTTCTGCTATTTTAGGATATACTTCCAGAAATTCGAATTACCGTTGTTCTGCAGTATTTACGTTGTTCAGAATGATTCTTCGTTGTAGGGTTCCGAGATAATTCTCCAGAATAATTCTAAAAAACGTTCAAGTTTTGGTATTTCGTGGACCATTTCCTGAAATGCGTTATAGCGGATTTGCAATAATTGGGTTTCTTCAATTGCTTGGATGCTATAAATTGAAGGGCTTTGTTTGCGGAAACTTTCAATATCGTTGCTCACCATTCATCAATGGCTATGTTGTTTATTAGCTGTGAGTGCATTTACATAATTACTAAGTTAGGACTACCCTATTTCCCTTTTAAGATCACTAGTATTGCTTGTTGACGATATTTAGTATTTCTTCCCAGAAGACCTTTAATCTTAGTCTCCATTCGATTAAAAGTCTGCTCTAGATCTGAAATGGAATAGCTTTGGGTCCCATGATCGGCCTTTCCATACCTGTTCGAATCTTTTATCAATCTGCGATTCAATTCTTATCCAAGCTGAAGATATCTAGGGTCTTTTGTCACTACAAAATATAACAAATATAGTATGATAGTTTAGAAGATACAGAGGGGTGAATGTCAACCAAAACTCTAAAAGTACATCAATGATTTCCACTCCTACGGCAAAAAGCATCAAAGAATGCCTTGAAACGGCGTTTTTTCCTGTCCTTTTTTTTATTCAAAAAAAATTGCTATATGCAAGCCGCGAGACGGCGAAAAAGAGGAAGCACATAACTATTTAATAACAAAGTTATGTGTGAATCAGAATTGTATATAATCGCAAGGATCCTTATTGACTTCCTAAAGGTAATTCTTGATTATCGAGTAAAATCAAAAAGAAAAAAAATTCGAAAGAAATCATCAATAAAAAGAAAGAAGAAGAACTTAAAAAATAGAAATAAGGGCTAATATTGGATACCCCATACGAACAGTTATTTATCGAGGCATTTCAAAGGGTACCAATAACAGGACCACGTCTTTTACAAGTTCTGATCTTGCTGGGCATGATCATTCAG
>CAYTTV010000049.1:0-23654 GCA_964440915.1 uncultured Roseivirgaceae bacterium | reverse complement strand
TCGACTATATTTTAGGTTTTATATTCTATAAGTACTTGGCCGAGAAAATGGAAATTTTTACATTATTTGATCCAAACATAGCGATTTATTGATTTAGCAAATCAATCTAGTGATTCTAAAATGCGATCAGTAATCTTTTGAATACAGAAGTGTCTTTGAAAAGCAAGCGGGAACTGATTGAAAAATTTATTCTGGAAAACCTGCCTCAGATTGAAAATATCGATGTAATTCCAAATGAGCTTGAAAAATTTAGAATGAAAAGTAGGAAAAGGCTTTGAAAGTGCTAATTCAAGAAGAGAACCTCGCTGAGGACAAAACAGAAAGCTTGATAGAGAATTATCTTTTTGCTGAAAGGGTACCTCTAAGGAAAGAAGTATTAGCTCTTAGGGTAGAAGGAAGGCCGAATATCTTGAAATCAAGAGAAATTGGTGATAGAATTTTGAATAAGATTCTGAATTTCGTTGAGATATTTGTACATGGGATATCGGGCAATTAAGACAACTCATCAGGCAATTCCTCCCTCACATCAAAGAAATCCTACGATTGATCAACGTGCTTACCAGGTCGTAGAGACCTCGGGGATGCATGGTCCTCCAATTGATGATTTCCAATGTGCCGCCAAAATTGATGTAGGAGTCGATATTATACCTTTTCCATTCGTCCTGCACAAAATAGCGAAAATTAAGGGCGGCGATCCAGCCGTCTTCCACCTCTTCAAACCATTCTTCGTAATAGCAGTCGTCTGAGCCATGGAAGTTGAGGACATTCTCGCCAATGAGAATGAATTTGTTCAGCCCTTCACCTATCATGTGCTCAATAATATTGCGCTTTAGATGCATGATATCATTGTACAGAGCATCGTTCCACTCCCCTATTAATTCTATTATAGCAAAGCCAATTTCATACTCTGCGTAGAGAATTTTGATGTAAAGTGTCTCCGAACCCATATGGTCCCAAGCAGGGTCAATGTAATAATTGTAAATGGTGTCGGAGTAAAGATCCATATTGTACTCCTTGCCAAAATAAGGCGATCGCTCGTCTTCGGCAACATTATAATATTTATACCAATTGTAGAATGGTTCAATCTCGTGCATTTCGATAAGTTTCTATAGCTTTCCTAACTGAGCCGTATTGCTGCAATAGCTTTGCTGCTTCAGTTTGTTCGATAGATAACTCCTCCATAATCATTCTTGTTCCCCGGTCTACCAATTTGTTGTTACTCAATTGCATGTCTACCATTTTGTTGCCTTTTACCCTTCCTAGCTTGATCATGACCGTAGTAGAAATCATATTAAGGACAAGCTTTTGGGCTGTGCCGGCTTTCATTCGAGTGCTGCCCGTGACAAACTCGGCTCCTACTACTACAGCAATGGGGTACTCAACTGCTGCTGCAAGCGGTGAGCCAGCATTGCAGGTAATGCATCCTGTAAGCAAGCCCTTTTTACGAGCCGCTTTAACACCTCCAATTACATAAGGTGTCCTGCCGGAAGCAGCAATGCCAATCACCACATCGTTAGGTACAGGGTTGTACGACTCTAGATCTTTCCATGCTTGATCCTCATCGTCTTCGGCAAACTCCACTGCTTTTCTAATGGCATTGTCACCACCAGCGATCAGGCCAATGACCATACCGTGAGGCACCCCGAAAGTAGGTGGGCATTCCGAGGCATCCACAATGCCCAGCCTTCCACTTGTGCCTGCGCCAATGTAGAAAAGCCTTCCCCCATTTTGCATTCGAGGCACAATGGCTTTAACAAGTGATTCTATTGCAGAGATTTGCGTGGCAACAGCTGCTGGCACAGTATGATCTTCTTGATTGATATGGGTTAGCAGTGACTTTACAGTCATTGCCTCCAAATTATCGTAGTGAGAGGTCGATTCGGTAGTATTCATAAAAGCATCCTATTATTTCATGGAAGTTCCACTCCTTCCAATGGCACTTCGCTGGTGAAACAAGGTAAGCCCCGCAATTGGGCTTTCCATAATATTTCTTAAGGTAATCCCTTTGTCGTTCGCTACTTGCCTGAGTAGATTGCTATAGTAAAAAGCAATGCTGCCTACAAAATGCACTTTATGCGCATTGACATTATCATATTTCACAATATGGCGATCGAATAGTTCTGAGAAGCTGTCATATACAAGCCGATAGATGAAAGGGTCCTGTAGGTTGTGATAGAGAAACTGTGAAAATGAAGCCATATAGCGGTTGGGAAAAGGTTTCTTATAAACATGCTCCATTACCTCTCCTCGGGTAATGCTGTACCTTTTGTTGAAGCGCTCTACGAGTTTGGCAGGCATCTCTTCATAAAGATAGGCCGTTACAATTTTCTTTCCCAAAGCTGCTCCGCTGCCTTCATCTCCCAAGACAAATCCTAAATTAGGCCTGCTGTAAGCGATTTTTTCTCCATCATAAAAGCACGTGTTGGAGCCAGTCCCTAGTATGCCCACAATGCCCGCTTCTTTGTCGCATAATGCACGAGCGGCGGCGAGCAGGTCGTTATTGATCGCAATATTGGCCTGAGGAAAAACAGCTGCCAAGGCTTGGTAAACGATCTCGATGTTGGCTTCTGTAGAGCATCCTGCTCCATAATAATGTACTTCTTCTACTGCTTCAATATGGGCCATGTTGAGTTGTGGAAGAAGCACCTGCTGGATTTCGGTGAATATATCTTGTGTAGTTTGGTAAAATGGGTTGAATCCCGCAGTCTTGCCTTGAACAATGCTATTTTGCTTGTCAAGCAGCCGCCAGTCTGTTTTTGTAGAACCACTATCTGCAATCAATATCATGGTTGGAGTTTATTTTAAGTTTGCCAACTGGTTTGAACTTATCAAATACATTTGCATTATGGGGCGCATCTTTCAAGGCGTAGGTAAGGTCTTGTCCTGCCCAATGCTCATAATGCCTACCATTTCTCCACAGTCTCGATTTGCCCACATCATATATGATACCATTGTAGGCACACCATATTTCCTCTCTATCCTGTCCATTTCTAAGGGCCAGTTGTGCCACTGTAAACTCCGCCAAGTCTGCCTCCATATCAATTGATTTGTGCTATTTTTGAGAGGACCTGCCAGATCCGGTTGCTTAATAAAATCATAATTTTCATTAAGCTGATATCCCATGTTTTTACCGTCAAATTTACTTATCTTATCTACAAAAGAAGCGTATCGGCGCAAGGATTTTAAAAATGAATCTGTTTTGTACCTTTCTACAAGGCAGTCTTGTAAGCATTTGTTCTCCTTGTCATCCTCCTCTAAAAACCTTAGGGCCAATTTGCTGTTCTATACATGATTATTAAATTCAAGAGAAATGAAATCGATATGGAATGGCTCTGTCGGATTTGGCCTGGTGAATATCCCTGTGAAGCTGTATAGTGCCACCGAGGAAACGAAGCTTGACCTGGATATGCTCGACAAGAACGATATGGGCAGGATCCGGTATAAGCGTGTGAACGAAAACACAGGGAAAGAAGTGGCTTGGGACGATATCGTAAAGGGTCACATGTGGGATGACCAGTATATCATACTGACGGACGAGGATTTTGAAAAAGCGAGTGCTAAAAAAAGTAAGGTTGTGGAAATAACGGAGTTCGTCGATGAAGGTGACATTGCCAATGTCCTATTCAAAAAGCCATATTACCTCGAACCTGAAAAGGGAGGCACTAGGTCGTACGCCTTGCTGCGAGATGCCTTGAAAAAGACTAAAAAAGTAGGGATTGCTACTTTTGTGCTGCGCCAAAAGGAAAACCTGGCGGTGGTGAGCGCTCAAGATAAAGTGTTGATGCTGCATGTAATCCGATTTGCAAACGAAATCAGAAGTGCTGAAGATCTCAATCTGCCAGAAAAGGCAGACATCAAGCATAAGGAATTAGACATGGCAGTCAGCTTGATAGAGCAGTATTCTGACAAATTCGATCCTGAACAGTTCAAAGATGCCTACTATGATACGCTCATGGAAATCATCGAAAACAAGGCTAAGGGTAAGAAAACAAAAGTAAGGAAATTGGAAGTGGCCCCTACAAAATCAGAGGACCTCATGGCCCAGCTCAAGGCCAGTTTGGAGAAGAAAAAAAGGAAAGCTTCTTAATTGTGCTTTCCTTTAAAGTAACAACCGAAAGCAGTCAGTCTTTTATAAAGCTGATCTTATCCCCAATTTGTATATTGTAGCGGTCTGTAAAGCCACCTGCGACCTCTACTACATATTGCGCCTTTTGGTAAGAAGGTATAGGTGCCTCAGAATAGGGTGTAGTATATTTGTACATTGTTAGGATTTCTCCTTCCGCATTTGCATACATAATATCTAAGGTCATGATCGTGTTTTTCATCCAAAAGGACTGCTCCTGCTCTCTGTCAAATATGAAGAGCATGCCCAATGAGTCTGCCATAGCACTTCTGTACATGAGGCCTTGAGAACGTTCCTCATCGTTGTCGGCAATTTCTATTATGATGTGCTTTATTGTGTCTCCGCTTTCTTGCTTCAGAAAGAAAAGCTCACCTTCTCTCACAAATTGAGGTTCATCTTTGACTGTTTCATAAGCAGTCGTAGCTATCTGTTCAGGGGTATTGTCAGATAGACTAAGAATAAAGGTTATTATAAGGATCAGCAAAATGAAGCCAATTAAGGTGATCTTTTCTCTTCTTTTTAGTTTAAATCCCTTCTTGCTCTCTTTTTTATTTTTCTTTTTATCTTTCTCTTTCAATTGATTAAGATTTAATCGTGGGCTAATGTCTTATGCATGTCGCTATTTAAAAGTCGCTACTGTCTCTCCTTTTAAGAAAAAGAGGAGGCTTTAATATGCTCAAATTAACGACATTAATATGCAAATATAAAAGTACTTCTTTTAATGTAAAACTTCTGTCAGTATAGACAGGGATTTAACATCTCCAAAAGAAGCGATATGAAGATGATAAAATTGGATCAAGAGCATGATCAGCTCCCGTCTAATCTTGCTGTTGGAAGGAGGTGCTGCATCATACGGACTGGTGATGAGTTTATTCAAGGTCTCCTTCTCTAATTGGGCCAATGTGGTATGGTTGGCATGGAAGTGCACCTGCTCGAAAACCTCTTCAGCCGACATGATAGAAAACCCGAGGTAAGTGCTCAAACGACACATAAATTGTATGTGAAAGCTTTCAAAGCCTTGCTCTAGCTTATCTAAAGTCATCAGCGACGCACCAATAAAGGAAAATAGTGCATTGTCTTCTGCTTCCTCTTTTAAAGCTTTCCCCAGGATTTCTGTGATGAACATCGCCAAAGCCGACTTTCGGATATCGAAAGGGATTGAAGTATAATGAGAAGCGCATTTTACCTCAGAAAGCCTGTTGATATCGCCATGCGGCTTCTTGTAAACTACAAGGTCAAGCTGGGTAAGGGGTTGGTATAAGGCAATTTTCTGTTTTGATTTTGCTGTACGGACACCATTTACAATATAAGTCTGTAAGCCAAAATTGGCCGTATAAATTTTGGTGATAATGGAAGTTTCCTTGTATTTGATGAAATTAAGGACTATGCCTTTGGTCTTATGAAGCATGGCTATTGGATAATGGCTAACTTTCCTACGAAGTGTTCAGTACCGTCTTGGGAAGCACTAAAGACAAGATAAACTCCCGTGCTGGCACGTTTTCCAGACAGGGTGTTGCCATCCCAAGTGGCCGTCCCACCTAAGGCCCTTACTTCCCTTACGAGGTTTCCCGCAGCATCTGTTATTTTGACTATGGCATTTTCTACTAAACCTGAGATGCCGATCTGTCCATTATAGCCTGGCCTTACAGGATTAGGGAAAATTTTGACATTTTGATGCGACGGAACTCCTTCGGATGAACGACTTCTAAAGGAGACAAGCCCTTTTGCCGTAGCGATAAATACTTCGCCAGTGATAGGATTAATTTCAATGTCCAAAATATTATTGGACAATAAGGCACTATTATCCTCTGTAAAATGGGCTAGCAGCACGTCCCCGTCCTCTCCAAAAACCCATAAACCATCTTTCGTCCCTATCCATTTTCTATTGGCTCCATCTATCTTCAGCACATCAATTTTCTCGTCCCTGAACAAGGCTTGATTCTCATAGATTGGGACTATAGAGCGAGCGTTTCCTTCCAGTGCTTCCCAAAGGTTGGGGATATAGGCCAGCCCATTGTATGTGCCATACCAGATCATTTCATTTTTATCCCACACCAAATTTGCAACTTTCCCCCCGATAAGACTATTGTTGCTATGATTGAGTATCTGTGTGCTATTTGTGGATCGATCGGCCACTAAAACATAATCAGGGGACGAAAACCAAAGTCTTTGAAAATCAGACGTTAAAATTTCTGTCAAGGCACTTCCCCCTCCTAAAGTGCGTGAAGTCCATTCATTGCTAGATGCGTCAAAAGCATATAATTGGTTGTAGGAATTAAATATATTGAAAAGCACTTTTCCGTCAAGGTCAGTAGCCATTGCCGTTATCTTCTCACCAGCAAAAGGTAGGGCTCCGCCTGGACTAAAGGGGAAAGAGACCTCACCGCTTGAATGCCATCCTAAAACATTTCCACCTAACGTGCCAAAATACAACACATCTTGGCGTGAGCTGTAGGACATACTTGTTATGTCAGTAATGCCAGAGAGGCTTGCAGTATTGTCTTCCCAAAAGTTTTCCCATCTCCCTTCGCGAAATATTGATATAGCTGCTGGAACATGGGTAGGCTGCATTTGATCATTGTAGCCTTTTGCCCAAGCCGCGATCTTATTGTCGAAATAGTAGAGCTGATCAATACGATCCGAAAGGGGGCCGTTGGGGTGAAAGTGTTCAAATGAGCCATTGAAGTTCGTGATAAGGCCCTGTTGCAAGTCCGATATAAACATGCGCCCTTCTGGATCAATGACTATATCCGAAGGCGATTGGATGAGAGCATTTTCGATGGCCCTAATTTCGTGATTTGGTGTAAGTCTGTAAATTTTTGCTGGGTTTAAGACATAAAGGTGCGAGCTAGTAGCATGCAGGTGGTTGATGGTATGGAAGGGTAAGTCTACCGCCTCCCATGCAAGGCCATCATAATAATAAAGCCCTTTATCTTCCATGCTCACGTATAGTGCATCCGAAAATGGGATGACTTTATTGGCTGAACCGGCTAAGCCATTGGGGCTGATTTGGTGCCAATGGTTAAAGTCCATGAGATTGTTGGTGGGGGCAGCGGAAGATGCCATTAGGCCTTCGTGGGTAGCCAGAAAAATGCTGTCATTAAATATCGCTCCTGAAAAGACCTGAAGGGAGTTGCCATTCTTCCCTATTTTGCTGTAGCTTTCTTTGATCTCCTTTTTATCATAATCTAACGCTACAAGACCAAAATCTGTACATAAGAAAGCAAGATCATTATGAAAAAAAATATTGTTTATCGATTTGTTAGGGGCAATAGCGGCTTGCTTGATCGTAGAGATGCCGGTTAGCCTGTTGTCTTCCAAAATGTCTATTTGCCCACTCCCATAACCAATAATAAGGCGCTTCCCGTCGGGTGTTTCAGCCATTGCAGTAATGCCGGCATCGCTAAAGCCGTCATTTTTCGTAAGCTTGTTTAGGCTGTTGTCATGGGTGTCGAAATGGAACAAGCCATAATTTGAGGCGGCATATACTTTGTCTCCGTGATATACAACCTTATTGACTTGGCTGTAATTCAAATGTGATCGCCATGTGCCAATTGGAATTTCTTGACCATGGACGTGTAATATGGGAATTAAGACTATAAATAGGAAAAAAGTTGTTGGATACCTCATGTGCTGTTTTACCTCAGACCGCTACTTAACAAAAATAACAAGACTTAAGGAAAAGAATATGGAATGCAGGTTTTTAATTGAATGCTTGTATTTGAATTAAACAGGATGATACGATACTTTCGAGTTGGCAGAGTTGGCCTAACATGATTCCTAGGCAATGGTCTATATATTTCTGAGGGCTCTTTTTCTTTTCTTTTTTTATTTCTACTTTGTCGCCTGTATTCTAGTGACCAATTCCATTATTACATAAACATAAAAAATTAAATACAGTATAATAAGCATTGAGCAATATGCTCCTGCTTAAAAGACGATATCTAGATTTAGAATAGTAGCATGGACAGTAAACTTAATTATTCTGCCATAGAAGTGTATAGTGTGGCATATACCAAAAAGGTAGCGAACAATTTTTTTGGAATGGAAGATAGCATCAATGGGAAGCAGGTCCTTTCGCTTACCAATCTGCAACAAGTCAACCTTTTGATTATCAAAAATCTTTTTGAAAAGTGGAACAAGGAAACGAGCAAATTCAGAAGTCCGTATTTTAACTATGATTCCGAGGAGGTGAAAAAGGCGTTGGAGAATTTTATGAATGTGCTCTCTAATAATATCACCATCAAGAGAAGTCATTTTGAGCCACTGCTGAAGAAGTCTGTTACAGATACGATTTTCTTGGTTTTTGCACCTTATGTGTTCTATAGCAAGGAGATCAATCATCCTGAGCGAAGCCGCATATCGATAGACAACCTGCGAGATATGCGCAAATACATTAAAGTCAACAACACCCTTTTAGATCATCTCATCACCAGGTTCAAGCAGGATGATATTGAGGAGGTATTCAATGATGAAGGGTTTGGTATATTGAATGATATTATGGAAGAAATAGACCTGCCCAAAATCGATTGGGATGAGTATCTCCAGAAATTCTCCGAAATACAGCCGTTGTCTTTAAATATGATCTTCCAAGATGCAGAAGACGAAAATACCGATGAAGACTTTGATAGACCATTGGTAAAGAATGAGAAACAGCCAATGGATAAGAAAGGTATTAAGATCGTTAATGAGCGATTCCATAAGGAGCAAAAGACCTTACATGAGCAATTGGCCAAACAACCCATGGCCACTATCGCAGAGCTGCACCAGCAGAAGATAGACAACCTCAAAAGATATATTACCCTTAATCAAAAATTCATGTTTGTAAAGGAGCTTTTTTCAGGCGACCACGATACCTATAACAGGGCATTGGAGCAGCTAGAGCAATGTGTAAGTTGGGAAGATGCTCAAGCGATCCTGCACCAAAATTACATCGGAAAATACAATTGGAATATGGAAGGAGAAGAAGCAGGTGAGTTCATGGAAATTCTCGCCAAAAAATTCCGTTGATTTTTTGAGGTAATTATATTCCAATACTCTTTCACTAAAAAGGCCAGCAATATACTGGCCTTTTATAATATATCTGTTTCGTTATTAGCTTCTTATTCTTTTGCCAATCTTATTGCTTTAGTATGCTTTTTTGTAGTAAACCGAATTAAATAAATACCAGATCGATAAGAACTTAAGTCAAAAGTTAGATCATTGTTGTTTTCATAGCTTAAGCGTTAAGTTAATTGTATTTATTGTTCCATCTTGAAAATGGTTTCGAAATAAGATAATTTTCTAGGATTGTTTTTTTAGGAAGGAACCGGTTAAGCTCAACGATAGCTGTAGAATCCGATAAAACTAAAATCCTAATTATTAATGAAAAGTAGGCATTTCCAACAGAAGTATATCCTGCATATAGGCCTGGTTTTACATTGTCAATTTCAAAATTCCCTAAAGAATCCGTAGCTACCATATAAGTAAGGGAATCCACGTTTTCTGGTGAATAGTAATCGAGGTTTTTATTGCTAAAATAAACTATTGGTAGTTCTTTTTTCGGATTAAATCTGTAGCCTGCAGTTTGTTCTTTAAATTTATCAATTGAAAATATCCCCTTGATCTTACCAGTATTGGCCATGTTCTTTTTATGAAGCTTATTTCCATCCCACTGGCTAATGAAATTTCCCTCATTATATAAAGTGGTTTGTATAAAAGAGATGGAGTCTTTTCCCACAACAATATTGCTTATTGAATCTATCTTCCTCTGCTTACCAAAACTCTCTACTACTAAGTTATAATTCCCTGGGGGAATATTATTAAAATGATACAATCCGATTGAATCTAAAACTTCAAAAAGACCACTAGAGCCATAAAGCTTTATCTTTCTAAGCTTATTGTCAGGATTATGATCATTGGTTACGTCAAACACCCTTCCATAGATCGATCCCCCAGCTTTAATCGTACTTTTTGGCTCTGTGTTTTGACCGCTGGGACTAGTAACAGCGGGAGAGCAACTAAAAATTACCATGGGAATAAGAGAAAGCAGAGACAATGTCTTTACATTATCCAATAAAACCTGGAAATAAAATATTACGAAAGAAACCATGCTGTGTCAGATGAAGCAATTAAGTACTCCTAACTAATGTAGGGGAAAACACGAATCAATTCAAAAATTGACGGTAATTATATTTATAATATTGCTAACTATATAATTAAAATTGGGATGCATGAGGAATAATGTTATGGCGTCGTTCCAGTTCCTTTATAACCGTGAGTAAATTAAATATTCTGAGATGTATTTGAATATGATTATTGCAATTGCCTTCCTGTTGATTATACAGAGATGAAGTTCAACAGCGGTATAAGTTCAATATCTTTCCTAAGAAGTAGACCAGTGGTGGACGACGTATACTTAAAAGTTAAACCTTGCACCCAGCCCCCCTTGTACAGCATTGAATGGTTCGCTTTCATTGATGCGGAAGAACATGCCCATTTCTGCAAAGGCAGAGAGTGGCATATCCCGAAAGGCATATTCAAAACCGAACATCCATTCGGGACCGTATTCGATCAGCCTATGACGGAAATTCCGCAATTCTTCGCTGAAGCCTTGTTTGAACTCATAGAGGTATTTGATATCGATTACCCTTATTTCTGCCCCAACACCAATGTACCAGTCAAGATTCTCAAAACCCCTTCCTGATAAGCCCCTTGGGATAGGCAGGTGCATCATGAGCCTTGCCTGTCCAGCATAAGATCCTTCTATGCTATGGATGAAGTAAGTATAGTTTTGCGATTCTGGAGTTGAAAATTTGGTAAGCAGGATTTCATCGTACTTTTGTTCGATATAATCATCGGCGATAGAAGTATTGGAAAACCCTCCTGCCATTTCAAAAGCAAAGCGCTTTAGAAAATACATCTTGTAAGTTATGCCCATGGGTGCTCCTACTTTTATCCCTAGCCCGCCTATGTAATTTTTTTCTTGCATTACCACGCAAGTATAGGTGCTATTGAGGCCGTTTTGAGCTAATGCAACTGTAGAGAAAAGCGACAGTCCTAAAACAAATAAAAAACTATTCTTACACATTTTTTACACACTGTTTGTGCAAATATGGCTTTTCCGGTAGAATATAATTTCCCTAAGAAAGGCACTAAAACAGATATGTAAGGTTTTTTCGTTAATTGTTGAGATAAGTTTATTCCGCAATTCGCGCTATGTGAAGCTCATTTTCAGACAAGTAATGTTCGAGTACAATGGGGCGAAGTTGCATATTCCTTTCAGTAGCAAAAGCTTCCATTCGTTTGTCTACTGTGGTGCGAAGTGGCCTAACACTTGAGTGGGCCATGATTGTTGCCTGAATGACTTTTCCTCCCTTGATGGTCTTTTGCTCCATGCCCGCAGGTGAGTGCTCGGGGCTAACAGGTACTACTACTCCTACAAAAATACTGATGGAATCTTGTTCCTCTGCTGTATAAAAATGTGCGATAGTTAAATGTCCTTCTAATTTCCCCTCTGATATAAGTTTTTTTGCTTCAAAGAAAAGGGTTTTTAAGGAATCGCTATCGTACTTTCCTGCATAATGATGTCCTATGAGGTGGTAATCACCTCTTTCAGATAGTGTAATTTCAAACGATCGGAAGCCTCCCAAAAGGGCATAAATACCGATCAAAATGAGGGCGAGGATTCCAATAACGATCAAAATGGTTCTTTTCTTCATCATTGAAAGTCGAATTATTTATTGGAGGCTTCAAACTTAGCAATAGGGTTTTGGCTTGCGTCGATGAGCCATAACGCATTGTTTTCGATTTTAAAGCTCCTTGTTGCCTCTAAAGCTTTCATAAACTCGTTTTCCGTGTCCAGGTTGGGGCACGCCATTTTCGTAGAGAACAATTGAGAAAAGGCAATTTGATTGTTGCCCTCCATGTTGTAACCTCCACCAAATCCATTGCATCCAGCAAATCCTCTAATGCTATTCTCTTCTGGAAAGAGTGTGAAATAAACCTCTTTTCCGCCGTCTGGAGTTGCTACAGGCTTGCCATCTATAACTACCAGTTTCCAATATGTCTCTGTGATTGCTGAAGGAGTAAGGGACTCACCATTTACCTTTTTAAGCATATAGTGTTCCGCAAGATCACCCGTTATCCTATTGCCCTCCTCGTCCAGATGAAAGAGTGTATTTTCTCCTACAAAATATTGCCCATCATCAGTCGACAATTGAATGGTGCTGCCTGCTTCATTCCAAAAAAAGGTTCCCTCTTCCTTAAAGGTCCTCTCTTCTTTGTGCAGGTATCTTCTGGATATGCTATAACTCTGGTCCTCATAGAGTATAATGGTGGTTTCAATTCCTTCGCAATCGGCACATGGGACTATGCCTTTGTATGTGCCAGCCCAATCCAGTGAAGTCTGGGCATTGTGCATGTCAGGAACGGTGGAGACTGGTATATCGGCACCTGTTTTACTCGTGTTTTGCTTGGGTTGACAATAACTGAATAGAAATGCCAGAATACAGCATGTTATAATCGAGGAGAACTGTTTCATATGATCAAAAGTAAGTAAAATGTAAAATTAAGATTATCACTGTACTTTTGTTATGTATTCAACATTAAATCTATTGAGTGATTTGTTTTTGGAACTCAATAGATATTTTTGAAATAGACTAGTATTATCTTTAATGTCAAAACCCTATAGTATTTGTCGGAATAAACACGAACATGCATTACTAATTGTGCCTCGCCATTATTCTTTACTTTGTATACTCCTGTTGATGCCTGTAGTTCTCCTAGGACAAGATAGGATGGCAATTACTTATAAAGCTTCTGCTGAAGATCATAAGGTGCTCAGGCATTATCAGCTTCCCCGCTTTGCATATGATTCGCTCGGCATACAGCGGGTTTCTAGAGAGTTGGTTGGAGCGCTACAGTATGATGGATATCTGCTCGCTTCCGTCGATCGAGCCGTTATCCAGGGACAAGCAGCCGAGGTTTTTGTAAAAATTGGAGAAAGGTATTATTGGGCAAACCTCCGTCCTGGCAATCTCGATGAAGCGACGTTGTCTTATATAGGGTATAGAGAACGGTTCTACAAACAAAAGCCTTTTGAATATAAGGCAGTGTCAAAACTGCTGGAAAGCATTATTACCTATTCGGAAAACAATGGATTTCCTTTTGCGTCAGTGCGACTCGATTCTGTTGTAGTACAGGACGAAGCCATTTCCGCTGCCTTACATTACCAAAGAGGGCCGCATATCACGTTCGATACTGTTCAAGTAAGTGGCGATAGCAAAACAAAACCGCTGTTTCTTTCCCGCTACCTAAGGATAAGGCCTGGGCAACCCTTTGATGAGAGGAAGGTGGCCCAGGCGGGCAGTAGGTTGGGCAGATTACCTTACTTGCGCACCACAGTTCCTCCTTATGCCTCTTTTCAGCTCAAGCAAGGGACCACCCACTTATCACTTGTTGAGGTAAAATCCAATCATATAGATGGTGTGATAGGTTTCTCTCCCAACGAAGCTTCAGGAGGCGGGATGTTGGTTACGGGACAGTTCGACCTGCTTTTGCAAAACTTGTTCGGAACTGGGAAAAGGATCGGGATAAAGTGGCAACGGCCTCAGGCACGCTCTCAAATGCTGGACATGCAATATGGTCACCCCAATTTATTCGGTACGCCAGTGCATGCAGAAGCAAAGTTTTTTTTACTTAAAGAAGATACTTTATTCCTGAACCGAAACTTCACATTGGAGGCATCAGTTTTATGGGGTGAATACAGCAGCGTTAAGCTTTTTAGTGACTTTAAAGTAGCCAGGGTAATTGGCTCCCCGTTTACTGCAAACACCGATGCTTTGGGCGACTATGCCGATTTTGACCTCAATCTATATGGGATTGGGTATGATTGGCGCAGTATCGACAGTCATGTTATGCCTACTCGGGGCTTGGCTTTCAACGTGCAGGGTGCTGTAGGAAACAAGCGGATGAAGTCCATCGCACCGGGTGGTGCGAGTGAGAATAGGGCGTTTGTACAATATGCGTTTGACGGAGAGGCACAACATTATATGCCAATTTCTAGGCGTTTTGTATTGAAGACCAAGGTTCAGGGTGGTATTTTATTGAGCGATAAGTTGTTGGTAAATGACCTGTATCGGATAGGCGGTCTCAATAGCTTACGGGGTTTTGTTGAAAATGAATTCTATGCCGCTAATTATGGTATTGGCACTTTGGAAGGACAGCTGTTTTTGGATAGTGAATCATACATGTTTTTATTTTATGACCAAGGATATGGTCAGTTTGGGGCAAATAATTCCACAAAGGATTTTCCTTCAGGGGTAGGTGGGGGAATTGCGTTTTCCACTAATGCCGGCTCATTTACTTTTGCGTATGCTTTGGGCCGTACCTCCGCACAACCTTTCGACCTTAATTTTTCAAAAGTACATTTTGGTTACATCACCAGATTTTGATGCGATTTTAATGAGGATATTATTTATATATCTAATATCTTGCGGCATATAATAGGCTTTGGCCATGCACAATCTAATATTATCATTTGCCTGGGCATTTATACTGTCCATCTTTGCCATACCGTCTATCATACAGGTTGCCCATTCAAAAAAGTTGTTAGACATTCCCAATGGGCGAAACATCCATTTGTCATCTACTCCTCGGTTAGGCGGTTTGGCTATTTTTGCTGGGTTTATGTCTTCCCTTACCATTTTTGGGCAGCTTGACAGCGGGATCCAGTATCTTATGGCTGGCTGCTTAATCCTGTTCTTTGTAGGGATAAAAGATGATGTAACCTCCGTATCGGTTTTCAAAAAATTCTTTGTTCAAATTCTGGCCGCAGGCATTATCCTGTTCATGGCCGATATCCGGATCACCAGTTTTCATGGTCTTTTCGGTATTTACACGTTAGATCTGGGTACTAGCTACGCATTTACTTTTTTAGTAATTGTAGGCATCACCAATGCAATCAATCTCATAGACGGCATGGATGGTTTGGCAGGAACCATATTGCTGTTAGTCTCAGTCATCTTTGGCATTTATTTTTATAATATTGGTTCTTCTTATGCATATGTAGCGTTTAGTTTGGCCGGCAGCATGCTTGGTTTTCTTCGTTATAATATATTTAAGGCGTCCATATTTATGGGCGACACAGGCTCCCTTGTCGGCGGGTTTGTGGTATCCGTATTAGCTATTCAGTTTATAGAGTTACAAACTTCGGCTAATGCCCCAGCAGTAGCAGTGGCCATATTATTTATCCCGATATTCGATACTTTGAAGGTGTTTATCATTCGTATCCTTAATGGTTGTTCTCCCTTTTCACCCGACAAAAATCATATTCATCATCAATTACTAGTAATTGGACTTCCACAGCCAATAGCTTTGGCTACGATATTAGTATTTAATTTGTCACTGATTTTTTTTGTTGTCAGTTTTGAATCATTAGGCGTGAATAAGCTTATTCTTATTACAGCTTGCTGCGCTTTGTTGTTGAGTTTAACCCTTGGCTATTTACAAAAACGAAAGGAACGTTATGCATAAACTCTTCGGGGTATTGTTGTGGCTTTTGCTGATCCTGCCAAAAACGGGAAGCGGGGAAGAAATTGCCCCTACGCATCAGCAAGTAAAGGACATGAAGAAGTCATTGCTCGTTTATGATTCAAAACAAAAGAGCTACGTCCCTTACGTATACGGCACGCCTTTTAATGCCAATACTGCAAGCTTTATTATCAATACAAAAGAATACGAGGGTTTGTATCTGAATATCTGCACCGAAGACAAGAGCGCGCTATTTATAGAAGATGATATTGTTGCGCTACAGGACTTAGGCCATTGTTTGTTGTTGGATATCGACAGCCTAAGGAGTACCTATGACACTGAAGCGATATTCATGACCTTGTATCAGAAGGAATTGAACTTAAATACTACCACACTCCAGGTGGTAAGGGGGGTAGATAATCCAGTGGTAAGTGACCAGGCCGCTAATGAAATTGAGATTGTTCCTCGCAAATTTTCCTCCTTCAATAATTATTATATCATAGGATTGTTGCTCATTCTGACATTTTTTGCCATGCTAAAAAGCACGCACGCCAGAGCATTCAGTGAGTTTTATAGTGTTTCCAGAACATTTTCCCTGCGATGGAAGGAAGATAGCCTCATTGCAGGAAGACCCGTGAGCAGTGCCAGTTTTTTGTTCCTGCTGATGTATTGCCTGGTGGTGGCATTTGTGATCCAGGCATTTTTGCACGAAACTGGTAATGCTATTGGTGCATTTGGCATGGACAGGTACGGAAGTTTTGCAGCCGCATTGTTCAGTTGGTTTGGCCTCACCCTGCTCGTATTTCTTGTTATGCTTATAAAGTTGGTTATCATATGGATCACCAGTAATTTATTGGGGTTTAAGGACATGGCGAGCTTCCATTTTTTCGATTATATGCGGATATCCCAAATTTTATTATTCATCCTTTTGATCGCGGTGACTTTAAGTATTTTGAGCTACAATAACTTCCTGACATCAAGCAATAACTTGATGGGATATGTCTTTGGATTCACTGTTTTACTTACCGTTATCTTATTATTCTTCAAATTATTAAGCACTCCAGTTCATAGGAATATGCATTTAATTTCATACCTTTGCACCACTGAAATCTTGCCTTTGATTATCGGTATCAAATTCTTTTTAGATCTCTAGTATCGTAAGAGACATAACATTAATTGGTAAATTGAGTGAGTGGAGTTATGACAAAAATCGCCAAAGACAGGTTAAAAAAAGTAAAAAGTATCCTTGTTTCTCAACCTAAACCTAGTGATGATAAATCACCTTATTTTACATTAGCAGAACGGTGCAAACTAAAAATCGACTTTAGGTCATTTATTCAGGTAGAACCTGTCACATTAAAGGAGTTTAGGCAACAAAAAATAGACATTCTTAATCATACAGCTGTTATTTTTACTAGCAGAAATGCAGTAGATCATTTTTTCAAATTATGTGCAGAAAGTAAGGTGGAGATAACTGCCGACATGAAGTATTTTTGTATTTCGGAGCAGACCGCTAACTACCTTCAAAAGTATATCGTCATCAGAAAGAGGAAAATATTTACCGGTGCCCGTACCGCTGACGACTTGATAGAGATCCTGAAAAAACACAAAAACGAAAAGTACATTTTTCCATGCTCTAACATTAGGAAAAATGACATCCCAGACTTCTTGGAGAAGAATGGCTATAAATACTCTGAAGCCATCATCTACAAAACAGTAGCAAGTGACCTGTCTGACCTGGCAGATGTAAATTATGACATTATAGCCTTTTATAGTCCATCAGGGATTAATTCTCTATTTGTTAATTTTCCTGACTTTGAGCAAAAAGACACGAGAATTGCAGCATTTGGCCCAACTACCGCTCAAGCAGTGAGGGATGCAGGCCTTATTCTGGATATAGAAGCCCCTTTACCTAATGCCCCATCCATGACAGGTGCTTTGGAGTTGTACATTAAGAAAGCGAATTCTTTATAAAAAATCACTGAAAAATCTTTTTTGGGTAAAAATTGCCTTGATTACCTTACATAAGATGATTTGGAAGATTAGCGACAATTTCAGAAAATCGCTACCTTTATATTCTATGTAAGCGGTTTTTTATATGAAAAAGATTTTCTACACTATTTTTTGCTTTGGCATAATCCTTAATAGTACGGAACTGAAGGCGCAACAGGACCCCCAGTTGAGCCAATACATGTTCAATACACTTTACTATAATCCTGGATATGCCGGCGTAATGGGGGTGACTAAATTAACAGCACTTTATAGAAATCAATGGACAGGCTATGTGCCCACTATTGAAGAAGGAGGAGCGCCAAGTACACAGATAGCCACTTTCGAAACACCCATCTTGAAATTTAGGAGTGGTTTTGGGGCCACCTTTGTTCGCGACAACCTAGGGCCTCAAAGCAATCTCCAGGCGAATGTGGCGTATGCCTATCATTTGGGACTAAAGAATTCAAAGCTGAGCTTTGGTGTAAGTGCTGGCATATATTCCCAATCTATAGACTTTAATAATTATCGCTATATAAAATACGAAGATAAGTTTGGCATTGGGAAAGAATCTCAGGTAAGGCCAGACATGGCACTGGGTTTTTACTATCAGGCCGAAAAGTATTTTGCAGGGGCGAGCTTCAACCATATATTAAAATCGGAGTTTGATTTCGGTTCCGATTCCTATCGTAACGCACTTTCCGATCACTCTTATTTTACCGCTGGATATCATTATGAGGTCAACTACAATTTTGTCGTC
The DNA here is from genome assembly GCA_964440915.1 of uncultured Roseivirgaceae bacterium. Lineage (GTDB taxonomy): Bacteria > Bacteroidota > Bacteroidia > Cytophagales > Cyclobacteriaceae > CAMPJM01. Next base: position 5,271 of record CAYTTV010000049.1, on the reverse strand, counting down.
ACACCTTCCGTTTTAGTAAAAACAGATTTCAATACCTATTCAGTGGAAGCCAGTGTATTAGGAACCTATAATGAGAAAATATATGGTGGTTTATCTTTTAGGCAGGGCGATGCCGCCATAGTGCTTTTGGGCTTCAGTATGTTAAAGGACAATTCCCTAAAAGCGGGCTATGCTTTTGACTATATCATAAAAGCCCAAGATGCAAAAGCCGCCACATCGCATGAGATCATGGTGAGTTATGAATTGCCAATGAATACCGCAGGAGGCAAGAAAATTATCAGAACTCCACGGTTTCGCCATTAATGCATTAAAATATTTGAGAGGGAGGCAAACTTCTGTCTTAAATACAGTTATAATAGTGTTATACAGTGTGTGAATTTTTTTTTTGTTAAAATTCCTCTTAAATATTACAGCTTACATATTTTGAAGAGGTTCGTTATTGAATAAAATACAATAACGTCTAATTTTGAAAATCCTCTGAAAAACTTGAGAATTTTTTAAGAGATAAAAACTAATGTGTTATGAATAAAATGTTTTCGATTAAAAGTGCCATTAACTTTTTCCTGTTAGCAGGTATAACATCAGCACTCCAAAGTTGTGGCCTCTTTGGTGGCGGGAGTTCAGATGACCAGGGCAACCTCGTAGGTGTGCAAGGAAGAGAAGGTTGGGAAATGACAGTCCCTTATGGGATGGTGACAATTCCAGCCGGTACATTCCATATGGGGCAGGCCGATCAGGATGTTGCTGCTACACAAATCAACTTCAACAAACAGATTACGATTGGTGGATTTTATATGGACGATACAGAGATCACTAACAATGAGTATCGTCAATTTGTAGAGGCCATCCTTCAGGATTCTGTTCAAATGGTTGGAGAGGAGGAGATCATGGAGCGGTACTATCCAGATACTACTGTTTGGGTAAGAGACTTTACACACCATATGGGCGATCCTCTAATGGTATATTATTATTCTCACCCTGCATTTGACGACTACCCAGTAGTAGGCGTAAGCTGGGAGGCTGCAAAGTACTTTTCTCGTTGGAGGACGGATTACCTTAATGCTTACCGTGAAGGGAGAGGTTTGTTCCCTATGCCTAATTTCAGGCTGCCTTCAGAAGCAGAATGGGAGTATGCCGCTAGAGGTGGTCGAGACATGGCCAAATATCCATGGGGAGGGCCTTATATCCGGAACTCAAAAGGATGTATGCTGGCCAACTTCAAGCCTGGCCGAGGCAACTATTACGATGACGGGTTTGCTTACACAGCGCCGGTAGCCTCATACTTTGCCAATGATTACGGCTTGTATGATATGGCCGGAAACGTAGCCGAATGGTGTGAAGATGCTTACAATCCTGCTGCCGTACCTATGGTATGGGATCTTAATCCAACGTTTTTCGACGATAATGAACCCAGAAAAGTGGTTAGGGGCGGATCATGGAAGGATATAGCTTATTTCCTCGAAACAGGTACTAAGACTTTTGAATACAAGGATTCAACCAACTCCAGCATCGGATTCAGATGTGCAATGACATATTTGGGACGTTCTGCCGGCAGTGAATTTTAAATAACCCCATTAGATTTAATATAATTAATAACGTATCAACTTAAATTTTCTAAAAATGAGTAAAAGTAAAGGTGGGTTTAAAGAGCTTTTCTATAGCGATATAATGCCCAAAATATACGGTATCGGTGCCTCTGTCGTAATTATTGGTGCTATGTTCAAGATCCTTCACTATCCTGGTGCAGACTTGATGCTTGTGGTGGGTTTGACGACAGAAGCTATCATTTTCTTCTTCAGTTCATTCGAACCTAAGCATAATGATCCTGATTGGTCAAAAGTATATCCAGAACTATCAGAAGAGTTTGACGGTACTGGCACAGTAACAAGAAGAAGCACAGGCGATGATAATGGTTCAGTAACTAAAAAATTGGATCATATGCTCGAAAGTGCAAAGATTGGCCCAGAATTGATCGACAGCCTAGGAAAGGGCATGAGGAGTCTCTCTGAGTCCGCAGCTAAAATATCTACTGTAGGCAGTGCCTCATTGGCAACCGAAGAGTATGCGACGAACGTGAAGGCAGCTTCCAAGTCATTAATAGATATGAATAAGTCTTATGTAGCTACTGCGAGTGCGATGTCTGAAATGGCAAATGCTTCTAGCAGTGCAAAAGAATACCAAGCTCAAGTACAAAGCGTGACAAAGAACCTAGGTGCTTTGAACGCTGTGTATGAAATGGAGCTTCAGGATGTGAATACACATCTTAAATCAATGAATAAATTCTATGGTAGCATTTCTAATGCTATGGAAAATATGGCCGAAGCCTCGAAAGAGACAGAACAGTTTAAAGGTGAATTGTCAAAACTGACCAGCAACCTCACCTCATTGAACAGTGTGTACGGAAGTATGCTGAGTGCAATGAAGGGCTCAAACTAGGGCACATTGATTGTTGTCACTTTTAATTTTTAACCGAATTATTAAATAAAGAAATATGGCCGGAGGAAAAGAAACCCCAAGACAAAGAATGATTGGGATGATGTACCTCGTACTTACCGCCCTTCTAGCACTGAACGTTACCAAGACTGTATTGGAGAGATTTGTTTTCATCAATGAGAGTTTGGAAAGGTCAGTGTCAGAGGCAAAGGCGGCAAACGATGGTACAGTAATGCGGATCAATACAGCAGTTACTGAATCTGGAAACCGAGCAGCTGACGTTCAAATTCTCACTACCGCCAAGGAAGTGAGGGAAAAGACAAATCAGCTTCTTGGGGAGATGGACGAGTTGAAGGCTGAACTTATAGAAATAACTGGCGGGATGCATGAAAATGGGACGCCTGTTGGTATAGACAATGAGGAGAAGGTAGCCAATCTGATGGTGAACCAGAAGAAAGGCATAGAGTTGAAGGACAAACTGAATGAATATTCGGCTTTCCTTTCTCAAGCTACAGGGGAAGAATTTAAGCCTTTAGCTTTGGATGCAGCAGAACATCCAGCTTTTATGAACAATCCGAATCAGAATAAAAAACCTTTTTCTGAGTTGTATTTTGCACAAACCCCCATGTCAGCAAGTCTTGCGACAATTACTCAAATGCAGACTGAGATAATTGGTTATGAGACACAAGCACTGGGCGCATTGGCGAGAAAAGTAGGTGCCGCTGACCTTAAATTCGATAACATCATTGCCATGGTTAGGGCAGAGTCTAAAGTTGTGGCTGCAGGCACAAAATATGAAGCGGAAATGTTTATAGCAGCCTCTTCTTCTGCTGTTACACCTACCATGAAGTTGAACGGAAACTCTATTCCAGTTGAAAATGGTTTTGGAAAAGTGGAGTTTGTAGCTACTGCCGACTCTTATGACAACGATGGGATGGCCAAGAAAACGTATACAGCTGAAATAACGATTGATACGCCTGGCGGTGGCGACACTACATATACCAATACAATTGAATATTTTGTAGCTAAGCCTGTAATACAAGTCCAGTCTGCATCAGTATCAGCACTATACTTGAATTGTGGTAACGAACTGAATGTTCAGGTTCCTGCTTTAGGTTCTGCTTACAACCCTTCTTTTAGTGCTACAGGTGCTTCTGCTATCGAAGGTAGCCAAAAGGGATTGGTAACGGTTGTTCCAACTGCTGCCGAAGTTAAGTTGAATGTCAGCAGTAATGGCAACTTCATTGGCTCTGAAACTTTTAGGGTACGTAGGATACCATTGCCCACCATTAAAGCGTTAAGTGGTGGTAGGGAATTGAATCTAAAATCAGGCGTGTCCGCTCCAGGGCCTCGATCACTTGAAATTAAAGCGATTCCAGACCAAAGTTTTGCGGAATTTTTACCTAAAGACGCACGTTATAGGGTTTCTCAGTGGGAAGTAACATTAGCACGGGGATCAAGACCAGTAAAGACTGAAAGAGTGACTGCTGAGCAAATAAATTTATCAAGCTTTGCTGCTTTGGCTCGACCTGGTGACCGTATCGTAATAGAAGTTAAGCAGATTCAAAGGATGAATTTTAGAGGTAATGTGGAGAATGTAAACATTGGAACAGAGATTATCCAGATTCCCCTGAATTAATTTTTTAAGAAATTGAATAAAGTGTTATGAAAAAATTAAGTTTTGTATTTGCCTTTTTAACCCTTGGGCTAGTAGGTCTAACGGCTAACAGTTATGCACAAGAGGTGGCTTCCACAGGCTATAACCCTCATTCATTGTACCCCGTTCATGAGTCTCATATTATGTTTAAGAAGACTTTATGGAGAAGGGTAGATCTCAAAGAGAAGCAAAATAGGCCTTTCTTTGCTTTCAATAATGAAATCACGAAGATCATTATAGAAGCTGTAAAAGCTGGCGTTCTGCCGATATACGCTAACGATTCTTTGACCACTAGAATGACCAAAGAGCAATTTATAGAAAATATAAAGTTGCCTGAGGCTGGTGGAGGTTTGACAGAAGAAGAAAAAGCTTTGGGCTTTACAGATGACAACAGTGGCTGGGGCGACGATGGCGGCTGGGGCGACGAGAGTGGTTGGGGTAATGATAATGCCAATGCCAATGCAGGCGCAGCTGCTGCTACGATAGACGATAGTGCGGATGAGTTTCTTCCAAGTCAGATCTCTATTATGGAGATTAAAGAAGATATGATATTCGATAAAAAACGCTCTGTTATGCTTTTTGACATTCAGTCAATACAGCTTATCATTCCTGCCAAAGAATTTGAGACTGGACTTTTCCGTCCGGTAGGCGTTTTCAGGTATAAAGATTTGGTGGAGTTGTTCAGGAGTATGCCCGATGAGGCTATCTGGTTCAACCCACAAAATAGTGCACAGCATAGAAACCTAGCAGATGCATTTGAATTAAGATTGTTTAATGGTAGGATTACTAAGGTTTCTAACCCGCAAAACCTTGAGATTACAGATATTTATTCAGCAAGTCAGCGAGAAGGTTTGATCAAGTCTATACAGATCGAACAAGAGCTGATTGAGTTTGAACATAACCTGTGGGAGTTTTAAGAAGGGAATACTATTTCGTAACACATAAAAAAAGGAAAGAGGCCATTGGGCTCTTTCCTTTTTTTATGTGTTATAGTGAGCGCTTGTTGAATTCTTTATACTGAGTGCTAGGATGTGAATCGGATCAAATATTTCTTGGGACGGAATCAATAAAGCTCAGCGAAGAGAAGAAAGCATTTACTCCTCAGGTTTCTGCTTGATCTTGTAAGGTATATAATTCCGTCCTTGCAGGTTCTGGACGGACGGCGACTAGGGTCGTTTTTC
>CAYTTV010000048.1:0-24643 GCA_964440915.1 uncultured Roseivirgaceae bacterium | reverse complement strand
GGTTAGGACGCCAGGTTTTCATCCTGGAAACAGGGGTTCGATTCCCCTACGGGCTACATTAGGAGACACCACATATACAGGCTGTCTCCTTTTTTTATGCCATAAAATTTTTATCCCTAAATTGAAAATCAAGCCGAAAACGGATCAAAAATCCCTTTCGACATCCCATATCAATGTTGCCTAAATTGGTAACTTTGATATAGGATGTGCATCATCAAAGAGTTATTTCGTAGATTTTGTCGAAAGTATAATTAATGTTTATGTCCTCACCAGAACTGAAGGACCGAAAATAGGTCGAACGACTTTTATACAGGAAACTTGACTGAATTAGTTGATCGTTTAAAATCTGAAGCGGGGAAGCATATTTATTGTGATGGTCGTGCAGAGGTGATCAATGACTATTGAAGGGCGGCCTAATAGACGAGTTGATCATTTCGGTTATTCCAGTTTTGTTAGGTAAAGGAACCAGGTTTTTTAAAGATGGAAGACCCGAATAAATGCTTGAATTCATAAAGGCAAAAACAATTGAAACCGGATTGACACAATTGCATTACAAACGCAAATATTAATACGATATCCTGGATTGTAATTGAGATCGGTTTTTTCCATACTATGTCTTTTGTATTCCTGCTGCAAGAAGGTGTTCGTTATTGACACCATTCGAAAACTATCGACCACTTAGAGAATGTTTGCTGGGATTTGCTTATGTTTAGATGTATTGGTTTTCAATAGAAGCTCGAATTGTATTGACAAAGCAATGGAATGAGATTCATATTTATAAAATGCTATGCCTTATAATATCCCCAAACATCTCACAGGTCTTTCAGATGAGGAACTGAAAATTTCCCGCGCAAAATCTGGCTATAATCAAGCAGCTGACATCAAAAGAAGCACTTGGTATCTGATGTTATTGGATATTTTGAAAGAACCGATGTTGCTTTTACTTATTGCCGTTTCGGTGATTTATGTAATTGTAGGCAATTATTCCGAAGCGTTGTTTATGTTAGGTGCCATTGTTGCGGTTTCTGGAATTTCATTCTATCAGGACAACCGCAGCAAGAAGGCATTAGAGGCTTTGGAAAAGCTGAATGAGCCATTGAGTACCGTCATTCGAAATGCTAAAGTGCTGCAAATTCCCACGCACGAAATTGCTGTAGGGGATTTATGCATTATTGAAGAAGGAAAAATGATCAATGCCGATGGTGAAATTGTCCACAGCAATGATTTTTCGGTGAATGAAGCTTCGCTCACGGGAGAAAGCTTTTCGGTGTTTAAAAGTCTGGAAACCGAAGACAGGAATGTATATAGCGGAACTTTAGTAGTGTCGGGCTTGGCGGTTTATAAAGTCGAAAGCATTGGTAGTGCAACCAAGCTCGGCGAAATCGGCCAATCCATTCAAAGCATCAAGGAAGAACGTTCGCCTTTGCAAATACAGATAACCCAATTCGTCCAATGGATGGCAGTGATTGGTGTGGTGGTTTTTCTATTGGTTTGGAGTTACAGTTATTGGCAATCCAGGGATATTATTGAAAGTCTGTTGGTTGGTTTGACCTTAGCAATGTCTATTTTGCCGGAAGAAATTCCCGTTGCCTTTACCACCTTTATGGCATTGGGTGCCTGGAGATTAATGCAAGAAGGCATCATCATCAAACGAAGTAGTGTGGTGGAAACATTGGGGAGCACCACGGTGATTTGTGCCGATAAAACCGGAACCATTACAGAAAATTCTATGCGGTTGAAGGCCCTTTTCGATTATAAATCCAACAAGGTGTTTGATGATCATCAATTTAATGTGCCTGAACTTTCTGAGCTTATTCGCTTTGCCATGTGGAGCAGCGAACCTGTACCGTTTGATCCGATGGAAAAAACACTGCATCAAATTTATGCGCAAACACAATCCAACGATCAGCGGAAAGGGTTTCATATGATACACGAATACCCCTTGGGAGGCAAGCCCCCGATGATGACACATCTTCTGGAAAACGGTGAAGGGGAGCGAATTATTGCCGCCAAAGGCGCTCCTGAAGCTATTCTTGCCGTGTCCAATCTTTCGGAAACCGAAAAAATAAAGCTACGTCAGCATGTCAGCGATTTCGGAAAACAAGGCTACCGGATGCTCGGTGTTGCCAAAGCTGATTTTGAAGGAAGTGCCTTTCCTGAAAAACAACAGGATTTTTTGTTCGAATTTTTAGGATTTACTGTGTTTTATGATCCACCCAAAAAAGATATTCAAGCGGTATTCCAAAAAATTTACGCTGCGGGAATTAAAGTAAAAGTCATCACAGGGGATAATGCTGATACGACCTACGCAATTGCACAACAAGCCGGTATTATCAACAACTCTCCAGCTGTAAATGGTGCGGATATCGTTCACCACACAGAAGCAGAATTGATTTCATTATCCAAAGAAACAACCTTATTTACCCGTATGTTTCCCGAAGCAAAATTAGCGATGGTCAAGGCGTTCAAGCAAGACGGTGAAGTAGTAGCCATGTTGGGTGATGGGGTGAATGACGCGCCTGCACTGAAAGCAGCTCACATTGGGGTAGCCATGGGGAACAAAGGAACAGAAATTGCAAAAGCAGCGGCAGCACTGGTTATTACAAATGATGACTTAGACAAACTCATCACGGGAATAGCGGCAGGAAGAAGAATTTATGTTAATATTAAAAAAGCTATTCAATATATTATTTCCATTCATATTCCAATTGTCCTTACGGTGTCTTTGCCTTTATTTTTAGGCTGGATTTATCCCCATATCTTCACACCTGTACACGTTATTTTCCTGGAATTGATTATGGGTCCCACTTGCTCTATTGTGTATGAAAACGAACCCATGGAAAAAAACACCATGTTACAAAAACCCAGAAAGATGACAGAAACCTTCCTAAATTGGAAGGAGTTGAGCATCAGTATTATCCAAGGTTTAGTCATTTCGGCTGGGGTTTTATTTGCTTATCAGTTTGCTGTTCAAAATGGAAGCAATGAAGCAGGCACGCGTGCCATCGTTTTCACTACCTTAATTTTTGCCAATGTATTTTTGAGTTTGGTCAATCGCTCCTTCGTATACAGTGTGTTTGATAGTTTTGAAAATAAAAACCGATTATTCCCACTTGTCATTGGAGCAACTTTGATTTTGCTTTTTGCTATACTTTATATTCCACGTTTTGCTACTTTTTTCCAGGTAAGCAGAATCGATCTTCCCGAATTAGGCATTTCAGTATTGATTGCTGCGGTTTCTGTTTTTTGGTTTGAAATATATAAGTGGATTAAAAGAATGGAACTTAGGTGATGCGATGGATATAGCAGCATTAAGAAGAATTGGGAAAGTTGACTCCATTCAGAATCGCCATTATAAACAACATAAAACTGCTGCAAAGCCAGCCTATACCAATTGATCATTTGGGAAGGCTTCAATATTGGGGTGCATGACAAAATTTCACAGCAAAAGTGATTATACCATAATGTTGGGGAGCCTCTATGACCATACTTGATTGGTAATTGACGTTTCACTTTGGTGGGAAAATGAAAGAAGGGTTCAACCTGTATCCTTTATAATGGTCGTAGTTTTGAAACCTCATCTCCAAGTTTATACCGGTTATTTAAAATTTTGTTAACCTTTTGTTAACCTTCAAATCCCTGTCATTTCCTGCTCTAAGGATGCACCAATACATTTTTCACTATTGGTGTTATTGAAATATTTCTCCAAAAGTGCAAAGCACTGTTTGCTAAATGTAACCTATACATTATAGGAATGTTGTTTTTATTTGTTCAAATTCAGTCAGTTGATTCAATCATTGGTCTTTTACTACTCATTATGAAACTGTTGATTGTTGTGTATTTTTCTTGGAACCGCCCACATCATATAAGGAACGCTGAATGATGTGAGTTGGTCAAATGTGCCGTTAGACTGTTTGCAGTGTAGGCTATTTCGTGCCTGTCTTTTTCGGTTTCGTACCATTTTATTTTTTAAAACTCATTACTCCGCATTATGAAAACACTTTACTACAGATTGAAATTTGGATTTGTGCTTTTACTGAGCATATCAGTTTTGCCTGTGACCGCCCAAAACGACGTGATGATGCAAGCTTTTTATTGGGATGTTCCGGTAGATGAAGTCAATAAAAATGGCACATGGTGGGACAATCTCCGCCTCAAGTCAGATGCTATGAAAGCGGCTGGTTTTACTGGTCTTTGGGTACCTGCTCCTTCCAAGGGAAACTTTGGTATCATAGACATGGGCTATGGAATATTTGACCATTACGATCTGGGCAATTATGATCAGAAAGGAACGATAGAGACCCGGTTTGGTAGCAGGAGCGAGCTAGAAGCGATGATGGCAAAAATGAAGGCTAATAATATTGCCTTATATGCCGACATCATCCTCAATCATATTTATACCAACGATGATGAGGCTGAAAGCAATCCAGCTGTTAAAGCCTATGTTTTTGATGAGGCTTACCGCAATGGTTCGCAATTTCAAGCTTATCCCACTAACGAAATCACCTGGGTTATTCCTGCTGCAGGAGCAGGGGACTACTTTATACAAATTAAGGGATATATGCTTCCTTGGAGTGCTGCAAAAGGCGAACGTGGCTATGACATATATATAGACTGGACGGGAGCAGGGCCTAGCGGGGCTCCGACTTGGGAAAGTGAGCCAAATAATGGGAGCGGGCAATTCAATGTTTTTCCTGGTTCTGGAAGGACTGTGCAGGCGCATATAGAAAACCAGACGGACATAGATGAATATAAAATAACCTTGACTAATCCGGGCGATATTGTGATTAAACTAACCGCAAAAAGAGAAGAATCAAGTCCTTTTCAATGGGCTTGGGCACCGCAGGAAAATGGATACTACCCCGTAGCGATATGGCACAATGGCAATGACTTGGCAGCGACTACCTTGCAAGCCCGGACAAATACAGGAATTAGTTATGTGAATCATACCGGTCCTGGTGAAGCCAATTATTCATGGAATTATACGCACTTCCATCCTGCTGACAATAATGACTGGCTGGGCTTCCCAGGTGGCGATGAAATCATTACCAATACAAAGTTTTTTGGCAATGACGTCAATACTTTCAATCCTACTGTTCAGCAAAGGTTGAAAGACTGGGGCTACTGGATGGCCAATGAAATTGGCTTTGACGGCTTTCGGCTTGATTTTGTCCGTGGCTATCAAGAGAGCTTTGTGGCAGATTGGGTCAATAACCTTCCCTTGCTCAATGGGCAACAGCGGTTTGTTGTAGGAGAGTATTGGGGCGGTGCCAACCGAATCAAAGACTGGGTCAATGCCGTAGCATCTGGAGGTGCTGATGTCGATGGTTTTGATTTTCCTCTTAAAAGCACCCTTACTGCCATGACCAATGGCAATCAAGGCAGCTTTGACATGAAATGGCTGAACCATGCTGGAATGGTTAGAAATAATGATGGGCATGCTTTGCCAGGTACTTCAGTAATCACTTTTGTAGAAAATCATGATACTGGGAAAGAACATGATAAGTGGGTGACAAAAGACTTTAAAATGGCTTATGCCTATATCCTTACGCATGAGGGCCGGCCCTGTGTGTTTTATTCACATTATTATGGCGTAACCAAGGTAGACAATCATAATTCCGCTTTTACCGTAACGCCACCCGCAAGCCTGCATGACGATATCAACAAACTTATGTTTATCAGAAAAACCTATCTTGATGGTGGACTTACTGTTTTGAGCAAAGATGGCAATCCATACCCTGAGAGTGATACATACCATGTGTATGTGGCCAGACGCCAAGGAAATGCTACTAAAAGTGGGGCCATCATCGCCATAAACAATCATGATACTGCCATCAAAGGCTTATGGGTAGATAGCTCGCCTTCAGGTTATGCCAATCTTGCCGGTGCAACGCTCGTGAATGCATTAGATCCAAGTCAGACTACTGTCGTACAGGCTGATGGAAGGGTTAATATAACTGCGCCTGCCAGAGGATATGCTATATGGGTAAAGCAGAACGAATATGAAGCTTATGCATCATTGGCTGTGCCCAACGCTTCTGACGTCATTTTTGCAAACGATTTCAGCTCGGAAGAAGACGAGTCGGGATACAAGGTGAATCAGAACTATCCTAATCCTTTTCAGCGCACTACACATATCGAATTTGAGATTCCCGACCAAGGTCAAGTGAGTGTACAGGTATTCGATAAGCAGGGAGTGCTACAGAAGGTGCTATTGGAAGCTATTGTAGAGCAGGGAACGCACAGCTTGGCCTGGGATGCAGAAGATCTTCATGCAGGCACCTACTATTACACAGTTTCATACAACAAAAAAACCATTGCAAAAAGGGTTGTCTTATTGAGATAACCTTTCCTTAAAACCAATCAAAGTTTGGTAAATATCCACAATTAAACTTTTATCTATATGATGAAACATTACAAACTACCTAGTTTTCTTGCTATGCTTCTGATAGTGCTTTCGAGTGCATCAGTATGGGCACAAGAGACAATTGAAATCAGAGGTAAAATCACTGATTCGAAAGATGGCGCACCTTTGCCTGGGGTGACAATCATTGAAAAAGGCACTACAAGAGGAACAGCTACGGACATTAATGGAGAATATTCCATGAATGTTAGCCCAAATGCTGTTTTGGTTGTTTCATTTATCGGTTATTTACAAGAGGAAATTGCCGTGAACAACCGATCCATAATTGATTATTCACTCATAGAGGACATCACTACTTTGGGAGAAGTGGTGGTTGTGGGTTATGGAACCCAGCGAAGAGAAGACGTAACGGGTTCTGTAGCTACTGTAAGCGAAAAGGATTTTAATCTTGGTCAGATGACTACTCCTGAGCAGCTTTTACAGGGGAAAGTAGCCGGTGTTCAGATCACGTCCAATGGTGGCGCACCAGGATCAGGCGCAAGAATACGCATTAGAGGAGGTTCCTCATTGAATGCAAACAACGATCCGCTGATTGTTATTGATGGGGTGCCACTCGACAATACACAAGTGTCAGGTGCAGCCAATCCCCTAAGCTTTATCAATCCTAATGATATTGAATCCTTTAACATTCTTAAGGATGCTTCTGCGACAGCAATTTATGGTTCTCGAGCGTCCAATGGGGTGATCATCATCACAACCAAAAAAGGAAAGCGGGGAGATGCGCTTCAAGTGAATTACAGCACCACTTTGTCGATAGCACAGATTGCCAGCACTGTGGACATACTATCAGGAGATGAATTCAGACAAGTGGTACAACAACAGGGAGATGCCAACCAGATAGCTTTGCTAGGAAATGAAAATACCGATTGGTTCGATGTTGTTTTTAGAGATGCCTTTAGCCAAGATCATACTATCAGTCTTACGGGTGCTTATAAAATCTTGCCCTATAGATTATCGGTAGGTTATTTGAACCAGGATGGTATTTTGAAAACTTCCAATCTGGAGCGGACATCTGGTACATTGAACCTGAACCCCACCTTTTTCGACAGTCACCTCAAGGTCAATTTGAACCTAAAAGGGACGATCAATAAAAGCAGGTTTGCAGATGAAGGAGCCATAGGAGCTGCTGCAAGATTTGACCCTACAAAGCCTGTTTATGATCCAGAGAATAATTTTGGTGGATATTATGAATGGGTAGATGGGAACAACCCACATTCAAATGCTACAAGGAACCCGCTAAGTCTCCTAGAACAACGAGACAATGTTGGCGAGGTAAAAAGAGGTATAGGGAACCTGCAATTGGATTACACCCTTCCCTTCTTTCCCGACTTGAGAGCGAATTTAAACCTTGGGTACGATGTAACAGAAGGGGAAGGCTATGACCGTTCGCCAGTAACATCGGCTGCGAATTATGTGACTGGAGGAAGTGTTTCCAAATACTCTCAGACAAAAACCAATAAGTTGTTAGATTTCTTTTTGAATTATGTAACTGAACTGCCTTCTATTAAAAGTAGAGTGGACGTAACAGGAGGGTATTCTTATCAAAGCTTTTTGACAGAACAGCCACCATACGCGAGATTAAATGTAGCTGGAGACACCTTAAGTCCTCCTCCAAATCTTATCAAGAACCCCTTGATTTTGACTTCCTTCTTTGGCAGGATGAATTATACTTTCAATGACAGGTATTTGCTTACGGTTACCTTGAGACGAGATGGCTCTTCTAGATTCAGTGAAGAAAACAGGTGGGGCATGTTTCCCGCTCTGGCATTGGCATGGAGGATAAGCGAGGAGAACTTCCTGAAAAATTCAGATTTTGTTTCTGATCTAAAGTTGAGAGCAGGTTACGGTGTTACCGGCCAGCAGGATATTGGCACCGATGCTGGGGCTTACTTTCCCTATCTCCCTACCTTTACCTATAGCGACGAGACGGCCATGTATCAATTTGGCAATACCTTCTACAGGACACTGCGCCCATCAGGTTACGACCGGAACATAAAATGGGAGGAGACCGAAACGTGGAATGTAGGGCTGGATTTCGGCTTGGTAGAAAATAGGCTATCAGGAAGTGTAGATTACTACTACCGCAAAACGAAGGATCTTTTGGCCTTGGTGCCAGTTGCTTCAGGAACTAATCTTACCAACGAACTTTTTTCTAATGTTGGCAATATTGAAGGGAGCGGTATAGAAGCTGCCCTGAACTATACTGTTATCAACTCCACACGTTTGCTCTGGGACATCAGCGCAAATATTACCTTTAACCAGATCGAGATTACCAACCTAAGCAAGGTGGAGCAGAGAGACGCCATTGGCATTCCCGTGGGAGGCATTGCTGGAGGAACAGGCAACAGGATACAGGTACACAGCGTCGGCTATGCCCCCAATGCTTTCTACGTTTTTGAGCAAGTGTATAACAGCGACGGGAAGCCCATAGAAGGGTTATACGTTGATAGGAATGGTGATGGCGTTGTAGACGATCTGGACAAGTATCGTTATAAATCTCCTAATGCTGACATGTTCTTCGGCTTTAACTCTCAGTTGCAATACGACAAATGGAGCCTTGGTTTTGCATTGAGGGGTAGCGTTGGAAACTATATGTACAATAACATCAATTCAGATATAGGCGCCTATAGAAACATTTCTTTCTCGAACTACCTGACCAATGTTGCGAGTGATGTTTTGAATACAAACTTCGAGAACAACCAATACTTCTCAGATTACTTTGTTGAGGACGCGTCTTTCCTTAGGATGGAAAATATCACATTGGGCTACGATTTCGGAAGTGTTTTTCAGGAAAAGGCTAATCTAAGTGTGGCCTTGAATGTGCAAAACGCCTTTGTGATTACGAATTATAAAGGATTGGATCCTGAAACGCAGTTTACAGGCGGTAATATCGGTGGTGGTATTGACAATAATTTTTATCCGCGGCCGCGCATGTATTCATTTATGTTAAATCTTGGCTTTTAAATTCTGCGATATGAGAAAGATAATAAAAAGAAAATTGTACTGCATAGCTGTTCTGTTCTTAGGATTAACAGCATGTACAGACGATTTGAATATACAGCCCTATGTTGAAATTACGCCAGAGGTTGTGTTTTCAGATTTTGAGAATTATAAAATGGTGCTGGCCAAGCTCTATGCTGGCTATGCCGTAAGTGGGCAAACTGGACCAGCCGGTCAGCCTGATATTTCGGGGCTCGATGAAGGCTTCTCCAATTATCTAAGACTGTACTGGGGAGCACAAGAGCTGCCCACTGACGAGGCCGTTATAGCATGGAACGATGGCTCTTTACCAGATTATAGTGACATGGATTGGACCCCTGCCAATGAGTTTATTAGGGCCATGTACAACAGGATATTTTATCAGATATCGTTGTGTAACGAATTTATCAGAGAAACATCCGATGAACAGCTTTCATCAAGAGGCATTACGGGCGACAATCTCCAACAAGCCAAAATATTTAGGGCTGAGGCCCGTGCGTTAAGGGCACTGAGCTATTGGCATGCCTTGGACATGTTTGGCAATGTCACGTTTGTAACAGAAGAGCATTCGGTGGGCAATTTTCTACCAGAACAAATTTCCAGGGAGGCCCTTTTCGATTATCTGGAAACGGAATTATTGGAAATGGAGAGTGAAGTAGTAGATGCTCGACTAAATGAATATGGCCGGGTAGACAGGGCTTTTGTATGGACACTTTTGGCAAAGCTATATTTAAATGCCGAGGTATATACTGGAACTGCTCGATACAATGATGTCATTACTTATACGGAAAAAGTGATCAATGCAGGTTTCTCCCTTGAGCCAGTTTATGGCCATTTATTCCTTGCAGACAATCATTTGTCTCCAGAGATCATCTTTCCAATCACATCAGACGGTACTCGGACAACAGCATATGGTGGCATGACTTTCCTTGTGAGTGCGCCCATAGGTGGCGACATGGATCCGCAAGATTTTGGCGTGCGAGGAGGCTGGGCAGGTTTGCGTACGACATCTGCTATTGTCAATCTGTTTCCAGATCCCAATGGAGATGCCGATAGCAGGGGAACATTCTTCACGTCTGGACAAGAGTTGGAGATCAACAATGTTTTTAATTTCACCGACGGATATCCTTTTATCAAATTTAAGAATGTCACTTCTACAGGACAAAAAGGAAGCGACCCAAGAGAAGAGTTTCCCGATACGGATTTCCCGATGTTTAGGCTGGCAGATGTTTATTTGATGTATGCTGAGGCCGTTTTGCGGGGTGGTGCAAATGGTAATAGTGCTACAGCTTTACAGTATGTGAATGCCCTTAGGGAAAGGGCCTACGGAGATAATTCTGGCAACATTACCGCTGGGCAACTTACTTTAGACTTTATTCTGGACGAAAGGGGCAGAGAATTGAATTGGGAAGCCCATAGGAGAACTGACCTCATTCGTTTCGGGAAATTCACTTCTGGCAACTATTTGTGGCCTTGGAAAGGCGGTGTGAAAGAAGGCAGAGAAGTAGGCGCGCACAGGACGTTGTTTCCTATTCCTACTACAGAAAGGGATGCCAATCCTAACTTAGAGCAAAATACTGGGTATACGCAATAATAAACCACCATAACGATGAAGAAATTAAAATATACATACTTATTGCTCATTTTCACTGCTTTCATGATAAGCTGTTCAGAAGATGAGATGGGGCCGGTTTTAAGTGAACCTGATACATTTGTTGCCCCTGTTTTGAAAAATGCAAGTACAGCAGAGGTCAAGGAGATTACCCCTGAGAACGCAGGAGAAGATTTTGAAGAATTCAAATGGGACAAAGCGCAATATGGGATACAGTTGGGTGTAGAGTATATATTGCAGATGGCCGATGACGAAGGGTTTTCTAACCCAAAGACTTTGGCCACGGCTACCAATGGTAGTGTGGTAGTGGGCAATCGAAGGTTTAATGATGTAGCCTTGTCGTTAGGCCTGCCAAGCGATGAGGAAGCTACCGTCTATTTGAGAGTAGGAGCTGTAATCACTGGAATCGACTCTGACACTCTTTATTCTAATAGCATAAACCGATCGATCATCGCTTATAGAAGCAGCGAATGTGGTAATTTTTGCGCCATGGGACTGGTAGGATCAGCTACTCCAGGTGGTTGGGATGTGGATACCGACATGAGATTGGCTGACTTAGAAAGGATCGATAAAGCTACATGGACGGTAGTGGTTTACCTTACTGGAGGAGGTCAGGTGAAATTCCGGGCAAATGATGACTGGACAGATGATTGGGGCGGCAGTGATTTTCCTAGTGGTACTGCCGAACATAAAGGGGCAGATATCAATGTTTCAGAATCTGGCTACTACAAAGTGGTCTTTAATGACGAATCTTTGGCATATTCTTTTACCTTAATAACTGTACCTACATTCACGACGATAGGCATATTAGGTGATGCCACTTCAGGCGGATGGTCTGATGATATAAACCTTGTTCAAGATGCGGACGATGCGCATATATGGACCGGCGTAGTGACTTTAGAGGATGGGGAAGTAAAATTTAGAGCTGATGATGATTGGGTAGATAGTTGGGGATCCACTACTTTTCCTTCAGGAGATGGTGTAGCAGGAGGCTCAAATATCCCAGTTAAGGCAGGGACCTATCATGTGCATTTCAATTTGGCAACGGGTGAATACGCCTTTATGCGCCAGAGCTATGCTGAGCCTTTGGACATGATCGGGCTTCTTGGCGATGCCACTGCGGGCGGCTGGGAGGAGGACATCGACCTTATCCAAAACCCTGCTAATCCTTATTGGTGGTCAAAACTAATAACCATAGACAACGGCGAAGTAAAATTCAGGGCTGATAATGATTGGGCTGATAGCTGGGGAGCTCCTGATTTCCCCAAAGGAGTAGGCATACCAGGAGGGCCTAATATACCTGCCCAGGAAGGCACCTATTTTGTGAGTTTTCATACAGGCACGGGAGAGTACTACTTTCTTAAATAATCTCTAAAGTAATCTTTATAAAAGGGAAGCGATTATCAATTGCTTCCCTTTTTATATTTTTTTCGCAAATCTGCAAGGTACATGGCCGGAGAATATAGACTTTCAGGAAGATGGTACGTGAAGATATGTGCCATAGCAAAGAGATTTAAAACCGTCTTTAATGTGTAAGGACGGTTTTTTTAGTTTAGCGTTCCTTGAATCCATTACTGCAAGGACTGATGCTGCCGAAGGCAGGAGATAGTTCAGCGTTGTTTATGGTGCCTTATAAGTACCCATATCTTTAAGCGGACTGACCACAATGGTGCCAGTGCCTTCGTAGGTATCATCGCTTATGCCCTCCATCATGCCGCCGACATATTTTCTAAACTCTCCTTCAAATTCGAGCGTAAAGCATGCTCCTCCGTTAGTAGGCAAAACAAGGGCATACTTAAGGTTTGAAAACTTTACGGTTCCAGAAAGAGAAATATAATGATCGGCTGTCCCTTTAGGCCTTATTTCTAAAAGAGCCGCATTTTTTCCAGACCGATCCATTAATTTAGTATATGGTTGGTCTTCATCCTCCATATCAAAATGTCCGTAAATACTGCCTACTTCTTCATAGTCTCCTAGTATCATGGTAATACTATGGTCTGTCGTTCGGTTTTTATACGCTGCATTTCCTTCACTTGATGGGAGTGCATCTTTGTATTCAATCTTGTCAGAGTCATCGGCTTTATTTACTAAGGTTATATCAATGGTATGTTCTGTAGTGCCTTTGTCTTCTTCCTCTTCTGGCGTATCGCTGTCTGTGCTGCAACCTATGGCGATAACACCAATAAGCAGTGCAAGCAGCCATGTTTGAGATAGTAATTGGATCTTCTTCATTTTCAAAAGGTTTTAATAAAACTTCATTTTAAAAAATATTCAATAGTTGCATTTGCTTAAAATATATCAGCAAACATAGCCACAGCAATAAGCCTTTGGAACCCCCAATGAGTATTTGGTAGCTATTAGTTAGTATTTGGTTAAAAACCGCGGCTCTAACTTGATTGCAAGGATGGAGGAGTTTAGTAATATCTCGAACTTTAAGGTATTCAAGAGGTCAAGAACCTAATGAAGAACTCAACTAAGCATTGGCTATTGGTTGTCTGAAAAATGGGAAATTGGCATTCCAAATATAGGTTTGCTGGCTTCTGCTATTATGAGAATTAAAATCATGAACGATAGTGCCAAACTTAAGGGTATCTTTCAAATGTAAAAGCTGTCTTTCAGTCATTAAAACTCACTGCTCTTTATCTAGGAATGCCCATCGAGCTTTGCTGACTTGCATTTCAAGTGTCAATTTTCGGATGAGTGTTTCCAGCATCTGCTCTTGTTTTCCTACCGTGGAAATATGAATAGTGAGGATGATTTCTTCAGTATTTTTCTCGGAAAACTCCCTGGATACAGAACGCAATAAATATTTATCGGAGGTATCAAAATAATTGATTAAAAATGCCCGCACTTGGTTTTCGACTGGCACATGGCAATGAATGGTCAAAATATAGAACATTTCATCGCTTTGGGCTTTTTTGTAAGAAGTGATTTTGCTGAGCTTATTACTGACTGGCCGCATAACGAGATGGGTGACAATGATGGCAAAAGTAACAATAAAGGCTTCTGGAAACATGCCCATGCCCGATAGAGAGCCAACAGCAGCAGAACACCAAATGGTAGCGGCCGTATTCAGCCCTTGGATATTCAGCCCGTCTTTCATGATCACGCCTGCACCCAAAAAACCAATACCGGTAACAATCTGAGCCGCAATGCGACCCGGATCACCTCCATGAATACCGTTGATATACACAGATAATAAAATATAGGCCGATGCCCCCAAAGAAACTAAGGTGTTGGTACGTAATCCCGCGCTCTTTTGCTGCCATTGCCGTTCAAAACCTATGGCCCCGCCTAAGAGAAGTGCCGATCCTATACGTAATATAAATGTTGTCGTGTCCAGGTAAGTAGTTTCCATTATTATGCAAAAGTAAACTATCGTTTCAATAAACAAACTTAATAAATTCGCCTTATGATTATCACTATCCCAGGACAAACGCACTTGAAAAGCTCAAAGCAGAAAAAGGCGTCAGTACGGCTTGCGTACTGAATGTTTGCTTGCCGAATATCATCGTAGCCGTCAGAGGCCTTGGCTTGGTCCGATCCAGGGTTAAAAAAGTTAAATGCGTTTGCCCTATCACCATCCCTGCTGGTTGACAGTTTGTGTGTCATTGCCTATCGTCAAGATAACAAAACGGAGTAGTCACTTAAAATTCAAAACTGCAAATCCCATCGCTCATTAGTATATTACCTAATCTTCCCGCTTCCCACTTCAGCCACTTCCCGCTTCATAATCCGTTATTCTTCACAAATTTTCGTTAACAGCATGCCCAAAATGCGCTATTATGCTATATTTGCATAAAATTCCCAAAAAACCATACCTCTATGCTCATTGCCATACTTGCTGGTTTTCTATTTTCTTTCTTACTTATATTCTTTCCTAGCAGATACAAGGGCCTACTTCCTTTTGTCGCTTCGGCTCTTCCGTTGGGCCTCTTTATCTATTTCTGTACATTTCTGCCAGAAATAGCAGCAGGGGAGACCTTCTTTTACCATCTAACCTGGATTCCCTCCATGGGGATCAACCTGGACTTCAAAGTAGATGGATTGTCTATATTGTTTAGCTTGCTCATTACAGGTATAGGCGCTTTGGTATTTTTATACTCGGCTGCCTATATGAAAGGCCATGTATTTGTCGATCGGTTTTATGGCTATCTTTCCATTTTCATGGCCTCTATGCTAGGGCTTGTGTTGTCCGACAACCTATTGCTATTGTTTGTTTTTTGGGAGCTCACTGCGGTAAGTTCCTTTTTTTTAATAGGCTTCAATAATGATAATAAGGAGTCTAGAAGAAGCTCACTTTTGGCCTGGGCCATTACTGGAGGTGGCGGTTTCTTCTTGATGGCTGGGTTCATTCTCATGGGAAGTTTATCAGGGACGTACTCTATACAAGAGATGCTCGCCTCCAGTGAAATTTTGAAAAGCGACTCCTTGTATGGCGTGATGGTCTTTTTGATTTTTGCAGGAGCATTTACCAAGTCAGCACAGTTTCCTTTTCATTTTTGGCTTCCTGGGGCCATGAAAGCTCCCACTCCCGTTTCTGCTTATCTGCACTCTGCCACCATGGTGAAGGCCGGTGTCTATCTCATCGCACGGTTCACGCCAATCCTTGGTGGACACATGCTTTGGAACAATACATTAATGATCATTGGTGGCATCACCATGCTCTACAGCGCCTTCCACTCCATTTTAAGAACCGACCTCAAGGGAATATTGGCCTATTCTACTATTTCGGCGCTGGGTACACTCGTGTTTTTATTAGGGATAGGCACTTCAGAAGCATTGGTAGCGGCTTCTGTATTCATTATAGTGCATGCATTGTATAAGGCATGCCTCTTTTTAACTACAGGAATAATAGATCATGAAACGGGTACTAGAGATATAACGCAACTGGCGGGTTTGGGCAAGGTAATGCTGCCCGTAGCAATAGCAGCAGGATTGGCAGCCCTTTCGAGCGCAGGCATACCATTCACGTGGGGCTTTATTGGGAAGGACCTGGTCTATGCAGCACTGGTTCATGGCGAAGCCAATGCTGTCTCCCTTACTGCCCTCGCAGTAGTCACGAACATATTCCTATCTTATTCCGGATACTTGGCTGGCGTGTATCCCTTTATAGGCAAACTTCCTGAAAGACTTAAAAGTGTTCATTTACCCTCTATCTTGATGTGGTTGCCCCCGCTTCTGCTAGCAGTGGGCGGCATATTATTTGGCGTATTGCCTTCATTAGTCGACAAATCGATTATTCCTGGCATGGCAACAGCCTTAGGGGTGACAGGAGATTTGGAGCCTCTCAAGATATGGCATGGCTTTAATATAGTATTATTGTTAAGCGCTGTTACCATAGTCGCGGGAATACTGCTTTACTTTATTTTCAAACCATCTGTGAGAAGGTTGGAGTGGGTCATGCGCTTTAATGCTGTCTCTCCACAAGTAATATTCAAGCAATTGGCCATTGTCACGAAAGCTTTTGCCGATCGTTTCACAAAGTTTATGCACAATGGCTTTTTAAGATCTTATCTTACAAAGATTATCTTATTCTTAGTCTTTTTGGTGGGCTATTCATTGCTTAGCAATGTTGACATTAAATTATGGGTCGACAGTATCAATTCTATCACCGTATTTGAAGGGCTTGTGGTCGTCATAATGATTGCCGCAATTTTTTCGGTTGTTTTATCTTCCTCTCGGCTTTTGGCTATCATAGGCGTAAGTGTGGTAGGGTATTGTATGTGCCTGCTCTTTGTTTATTATGGTGCCCCCGACTTGGCCATGACCCAGTTTTCTATAGATACACTAACATCCGTGCTGTTTGTGTTGGTGCTGTTAAAGCTACCCCCTTATCTTAAAATAAAAGACAGAATGGCCAGAATGAGAGATGGTATCCTTGCCGTATCGTTTGGGCTATTGGTTTCCATCATTGCGCTTCAAGTATTGAACGAACCAACAAACAAGATTGTAAGCCGCTTTTATGCGGAAAACGCCTATACGCTTGCTAAAGGAAAGAATGTGGTGAATGTAATACTGGTTGACTATAGGGGGTATGATACTTTTGTGGAAATCACGGTCCTTACCATAGCGGCCATTGGGGTTTATACAATGCTCAAAGTTAGGGCGTCAGAAATCGAATAGATATTATGAGAATTATTTTATTAAGAACAGCGGCCAATTATTTGTTGCCCATATTGCTTTTGTTTTCCATATTCATTCTGTTGCGAGGACATTATGAGCCGGGTGGCGGTTTTGTGGGAGGCCTGATTGCTGCGATAGCATTTATATTGCATTCATTAGCCAATGGACTGGATAAAACCAAAGAACTTTTAAAATTCCCTCCATTTTATTTGATTCCTCTCGGGTTGGGTATTGCTTTGATCAGTGGTGTTGCACCCTTGTTTATTGGCGAGCCCTTTATGACAGGATTATGGCTGGAGCAACCTATTCCTATTCTGGGATATGTCGGTACAGCCCTATTTTTTGATATAGGAGTTTACCTGGTGGTGATTGGCGTTACCCTCACCATATTATTCACGATTTATGAAAATATATAAAGGCGGCCTATGGAATTGTTGATAGTTTTATTGATTGGGACACTATATGGATCAGGGATATACCTCATGTTCAGGCGGAGTATGGTTAAATTGCTCATTGGCCTGCTTTTGTTAGGAAACGGTGCCAATCTGCTGATTTTTTTATTGGGAGACTTGACGAAAGGAGAACCACCAGTAATACCCGCTGATGCTTCTATCTTTACAGAAATTTATGCTGACCCAATTCCTCAGTCCTTAATCTTGACCGCAATAGTAATCAGTTTTGGGTTGCAATCATTTGCTATCATTTTATTGAAAAGGGTTTATTTATCTACCGGATCAGATAATCTGGACGACCTAAATACTTACGAGCTAGATATATGACGAATAATTTCATTATCCTGCCTTTGTTGATGCATATGGCTACCGCTATTGTGCTTTTGGCTTTATGGCAAAAGGTTTTCATACAACAAATCATTACCATAATAGCCAATATTGCTATTCTGATTGTCAGTGCTCTCTTGTTTGCTGAGGTATGGAGCAACGGTATCCTTACCATGCAGTCGGGCAACTGGCCTGCTCCTTTCGGGATCACTTTCGTTGCAGATGTCTTTAGCACCAGTATGGTGCTGTTCTCTTCCATATCTGCTATAGCAGTATGCATATACTCCTTGAAAGGGGTCAACAAATCCAGATTAAAATATGGCTTTTTCCCGATTTTTCATTTCTTGTTTATGGGGTTGAATGGCGCTTTCCTGACGGGCGATATTTTTAATTTGTATGTATGGTTTGAAGTTGTCATTATTTCCTCATTTGTGTTGCTGACTTTAGGAGGGCGAAAGCGCCAGATGGAAAGTGCTATAAAGTACGTCGCCATGAATATGCTGGCTTCTGTTGTGTTTTTGACCGCCATCGCGATTCTGTATGGGCTCACAGGAAGCTTGAACATGGCAGATTTGTCATTAAAAATGACCGAAATAGAAAATCAAGGGTTGGTGAATGTGACCGGTCTATTATTTTTCGTCGGTTTTGGTATTAAGTCAGCGGTCTTTCCATTGTACTATTGGCTTCCCTCATCTTATCATACACCGCCTTCTGCCATTGCGGCCATTTTTGGAGGGCTATTGACCAAGGTGGGCATTTATGCTTTGTTAAGAATTTTCACACTTATATTTATCCCAGATAACTTTACTATGACGGCATTTACCTATGTCGCCATAGCCACCCTCATCACAGGTGCTTTAGGTGCTATTGTGAAGACTGACATGCGTAGAATGTTTTCATATCTGATCGTTTGTCATATAGGATTTATGGTAGCTGGTCTGGGGTTGTTTACTGAAGTGGCTTTAGCAGGAGCCTTATTTTATCTTTTCCATGATATTGTGGTGAAGACAAACCTGTTTTTGGTGAGTGGGATTATCTACCGAATAAAGGGAACCATGCAAATGCACAAGCTTGGTGGTTTGTACACAGCTTATCCGAAGCTGTCCATTCTTATGGCCATTGTTTTCTTTTCGCTAGTGGGTATCCCTCCTTTGTCAGGCTTTTGGGCTAAAATAAACCTTTTCCAAGAGGGTTTTCTGCAAGCAGAGTATTGGCTGATTCTAGCCATGATTATTGCCAGCTTTGTAACTTTATATGTGATTGCGAAAATGTGGGGCGAAGCGTTTTGGAAACCTTCTCCTCCACTACTCAAGGATGAGGAAGAATATATAGACGGGTTCACGATCTTGAGGCCCTATAGCAAATTTATGTTGGTCTTTCCTGTAGTGCTTTTAACGTTGGTTTCTTTGTATATTGGATTTGGAGCCGAGCATATCATGTTGGTTTCTAAGCATATTGCGTCCCAAATGATCGATACGGCCCCTTATGTGAAGGCGGTTTTAGGTAATGATGTACTCATGATAAAGTAGGTATTATGTTAAAACAGTTTATAGTAAATCTCTTGCTTACTTTTGTTTGGGTTGCGCTTACGGGCAATTACGAGCTTGGCAATTATGCTTTCGGCTTCCTTCTAAGCTTTTTGATTTTAAGAGGGATTGCTATAAAAGATCATAGCCTTGCCTATTTCCGCCGATTTGGCAAAATCATCAGTTTCGTCTTTTTCTTCATATATGAAATGTTGAAAGCGAACCTAGAGGTGGCTTTTGATGTAATAACACCAAAGTTCTTTATGAAACCAGGGATTGTGAAGTTGCCGCTTTCTGCCGAAACAGACCTTGAAATCACCATGTTGGCGAACTGCATTTCCTTAACGCCTGGAACCCTAATAGTGGCAGTAAGTGACGATCGGAAAGCGATCTTCGTCCATGTTATGTACCTAAAAGACAGGGACCAGTTTGTTGAGAAAGTAAAAAATGGATTGGAGCGTCGAATATTAGAAATACTGCGATGATAAGTTTATATGCTTTTTTATATTATTTTGTAATGCCAACTTTAGGCCTGGCTACACTTCTGGTGTTTTATAGGTTCATCAAAGGCCCTTATGCAGAAGATAGGGTCGTGGCACTTGAGCTATTGATTTCTATTGGCATAGCCTCCATTACTGCTTTCAGTATTATCAGCGACAATGCAACATTCCTCGATGTAGCCATGATTGTAGCCCTTATCGCCTTTTTGGGCACTGTAGCCTATTCATATTACATTAAACAAAAGGAGAACAATGATTGACGTTTTGATAATGATATTCAGTGGTGTTGGGGCTTTCTTTATTTTGGTCGCCTCTGTGGGCATTATAAGGATGCCTGATTTTTATCTGAGGCTTTCCGTTACGGTTAAAGCGTCGACTTTAGGCGTTGGGTTTGTGTTATTGAGCACAGTGCTATACTTTGGCGATCTTCCCGTGGCCACTAAGGCCTTGGCCATTGTGCTTTTTCTATTGCTAACCTCCCCTGTAGGCGCTCAGCTTATTTGCAGGGTAGCTTATTTTAAAGGGGCTAAGCTTTGGGATAAATCAGTATTGGATGAGGTAGAAGAACACTATGATGCTGAGGAAAACGTCCTGCATGGTGAAAAAATAGAGAAAAAAGACACCCAATAATCCACTTGCGCTTACCCAATCGCTTTAACTCGTTTTGGCGTTGACTTGATTGTTTTATCCGCAATTGTTGTCAGTTGCCTTACTTTTATTATTTATTTCAAGGTTAACAAATGGTTAATTCGATTTTCCTTCTAATAATGCCTCTCTTTTCAATGCCCTGTTTTTTTACTTTATTCATAAGCAATTAAAAACTTTTGTTAACCTTTTGTTAACTATCAAAACTCAAGAATGAAAGGCAGTGCGCCTTGCTAAACGTTCTTTCTTTTAAATGAATCACACTTAATGTGAATAATTTATCCGACAATTCTTTTTTCAAAGACTACTCTCCTTTTGCTATGATTGATCTGCGCAACGTGTTGATATATAGATTACACGATGGTTTTTGGCATTATAGCGCTTTGTTTTTTAATAGTAAAAAGTACCAGCCAAGCCCTGATTGGGCCGTCTTTAAATTTGAATTTTTTGGCCCTAGCGCTATAAGAACGCTATAGAGAAGAACACATCTAAATACATAGTTAAATAAGCCTCCTTACGAGAAACTAAAAGCTTCTGTTAACTTAATGTAACTACTCCTTTGTTGTAGAACCTTTATTATTTCCCCAAATTCAAACGATTGCAACCCGAATTTCATTTTTCTTCAAACAAACAACAACGTTCAATTAACTAAACAAACAACTCATATGAAGCAACATTACAAACGCAATTTTCTAACCCTATTATTAAGTGTGCTCATGGGCACTACTGCATGGGGGCAGGAGAGGGTAGTTACAGGCACGGTCACTGACGCAACAGACGGAGCCTCTCTGCCTGGGGTAACAGTACTTGTAGAAGGTACGACAAGAGGTACGGTTACAGACATTGAAGGGAGTTTCTCCATTAATGTAAATGAAAACGCTGCACTGATTTTTTCCTTTGTAGGGTACGATAGAACAAGGGTTGAAGTGGGAAATCAGACCAGTTTTAACATAAGCCTCTATCCTGATATCACCCAATTGGGCGAAATCGTGGTAATAGGATATGGTTCCCAAAGGAGACAAGATGTAACTGGGGCGATTTCTACCGTAAGTCCTGCTGAATTCAACAGAGGAGTGGTAGGATCTCCAGACCAGCTTTTGGTAGGAAAAGTGCCAGGACTTACCATCAACCAAAGCAGCGGGGACCCAACTGCAAGGCCCACGATTCAGTTGAGAGGGCCATCTTCACTTACCGCTAGTTCGGCACCCTTTTATGTAATAGACGGTGTTCCTGGAGCATCCATCGATCTTGTCGCACCCGATGATATCGAGTCTATAGATGTGTTGAAGGATGCATCCTCTACCGCCATTTACGGTTCTAGGGCAGCAAACGGTGTTATCATGGTCACTACCAAGCGTGGTAAGGCCGGAACTCCAGTGCTTTCTTACAGTGGATATGCTGCTATAGAAAATGTGTCTAATAGAATAGACGTATTGAATGCCTCTGAGTATAGGCAGTTCTTAACCGATCATGGACAAACTGTAGCACCAAGTGAAGATGGTCATGACACAGATTGGCAGGATGAACTGTACCGCACGGGTATTTCCCATAACCATACCTTGTCCTATGCAGGCGGAAGCGAGTTTACCAAATACAATGCTTCTGTCAATTATTTCAAGAATGAAGGGATTGTGAAGAGAAATGCGCTGGAGCGAGTGATTGCCAGAGTAGGGGTAGATCAGGAAGCTTTTGATGGCCGTTTACGCTTAGGCTTGTCTTTGGTAAACAGTATGATCAATTCCGATCATGTGGATTATGGTATCTTCAATGGAGCTGCCAGATACTTGCCTGTTTCTCCCATTATGAGCGACAACCCTACCTACGAGCCTTATGGAGGATATTTCCAAGTACCTGGCCGGGTGAATTATAGTAATCCCGTCGCCTTGCTCAATCAAATGGATGAGCATCGCCAGACCAATTTGACGTTAGGAATGGCAAAGGTGGGCATTGATATTTTGCCAGGTTTGGTACTAGATATGAGCGGGTCTTTCCAAAGAGAAAACTATGATAAGAACTATTATATAAGCCGCAATAGCTTTGATGCCCGTGCTTTGGGATTGGGATATGCCGAGCGTGAGAAATTGATGCATACAGAAAAGATCTTTGAATCTATTCTGAACTACTCAACCATTTTTAATGATCGCCATGATTTGAAGCTTTTGGCAGGTTACTCCTACCAAAATACCATGAGAAATGATGGAGTGCGGGCTAGGAACAACACGTTTTCTTCTGACGATCTAGGAGGCAACAACTTAGGTGCCGGCAATGGTGAAGGAGGAAGTACCTTTCATTTTCAGGATTATCCACGCAAAGAGGAATCTACTTTGGTGTCTTTTTTCGGTAGGGTGAATTACAGCTTTGAAGGCAAGTATATTTTAAGCGCCACCTTGAGAACGGACGGATCATCAAAATTCGGAGTTAACAATCGCTGGGCAATGTTCCCGGCTGTTTCTGCGGCATGGAGAATTTCGGATGAAGATTTTATGCAAGGCCAAAATACCTTTAGCGATTTGAAGCTAAGGGCTGGATTTGGAGTTTCGGGTAACCAGAACATCCCACCATACAGGTCCCTTACTTTATATGGCCCACAAGGAGACCAGTTTTTGTATAATGGAGAGTTTGTTAACAGCTTCTCTGTAGTACAAAACCCCAACCCGGACCTGAAGTGGGAGACCACCACCATGATAAATGCAGGGGTTGATTTTGCTTTACTACAAGGAAGAATTAACGGATCGATTGATGTTTATAACAAAGAGACCAACGATCTTTTGTATGAATACAATGTACCAACCCCTCCTTATCAATTCAACCGTTTATTGGCCAATGGTGCTTCTATGACCAACAGAGGGGTGGAGATTATGATAGGAGCCGATATGTTGGAAGGCCCAATTGGCTGGAATACCGCTGTGAATTTTGCTGCCAATAAAAACGAGATTGGGTCTCTTTCCAGTAATATCGAGAACTTGAGCGTAAGCCGAAGACTGGAAGGTAGCCCAGGGCTGGATGGTTGGACAGGGCAAACGGTAAGTATTATTATTCCAGGTCAACCACTTGGTACATTCTTCGCCCCTAAATATGTAGGCTATGATGCTGTAAACCAGCAGACCATTTATGAAACGAAAAATGGGGAGTTGGTAACTGCGGACCAATTAAATACCCCTGATGATTTCAGGGTCATTGGACATGCGCTTCCTAAGTTTACTTATGGTTGGAACAATACTTTTACCTATAAAGCCTTTGATTTGAGCTTCTTTATAAGGGGAGTATATGGCAATAAAATTTATAATGCGACGAGGGCAGACCTTTCGCGCTTGAACCAGGCTTCAGTAACCAATGTGTCTAAAGAAGCGGTAGAAGATGGGATTTTCGAAGCACCGGTGAACTCTAACCGTTGGTTAGAAGATGGCTCTTTCCTACGTCTGGACAATGCTACTTTAGGTTATAACTTCAACCTTGGCGATAACCAGTATATCAAAAGCGCTAGAATATATGTGACAGGAACTAATCTGTTCACTATCACTAAATATACCGGTGTAGATCCAGAAGTTTCTTTAGAAGGGCTTGCTCCAGGTTTGGACAATAGGAACTACTATCCTAAGACACGTTCGTTCCTCATTGGTGTTAATCTAAGTTTTTAATCATAAAAATTTAAAAGGATATGTTAATAAAATTAAGAAATATATTAATCGGTTGCCTGGTCTTGTTTGCTGTGCCTTCTTGCACAGACCTCGACGAGGAAGTGTATAGTGTATATACAGATGAGAATTTCCCGACAACCCCGGAGCAATATGCTGCCCTTACCGGCCCCATTTATGTGGCTGCTCAAAAGTTTTTTGACAACAACTATTTTGACATGCAGGAGACTGCTACCGATGAGGTGATTGTGCCAACTCGTGGCGGGGACTGGTTCGATGGTGGAAAGTGGAGGGATATGCATTTCCAAACTTGGACACCATCCCATGAACTCATGCGCAATTCCTGGGACTGGGGTTTCAACGCCATCGGTACTTGCAACAGGGTGCTTAAAATGTTTGAAAGTGCACCTGAAAGTG
>CAYTTV010000047.1:22973-25337 GCA_964440915.1 uncultured Roseivirgaceae bacterium | reverse complement strand
CTCTTGGGAAAAACTTTCCATAAATAACCGCTGCTTGACATACCCGGCCTTAAAAGCTGGGCTTACATAAATCGGTCGCCTACGTGGATTTATATTCGCTTCATAAGCGAAAGTAAGCCAGTTGCTGGAGAAACGTTTATTAGAAAAAGAAGCTTGGTTTTCTAGCCCCACAATAAACTGGTCGTAAATCTCATATTGCAAGCGAGTACTCAACCCAAGGTAATGGTAAGCCTGCTCTTGTATGCTTAAAGCCTTGGGCAAACCGGGCATGGTCGCAACCGTAGAGGATAGGTTAGATTTGAAATAAAACAAACTATAGTCTAACCGAATTTTTTTAATAATCTTCAACATCTTTTCCTGTTTGTTCTCTCTGCCAGATTCTTTCGTGTTTTCTGTAAGTATAAGATGGTTCTCGCTAACATCAGGCAAGATGATATTGTAGTCTTTCCAGAAATGCTCGTCGTACTCTCCTAGGCTATTGAGAAATACATCTTTATAATGAAATTTCTCTAGATAAGGGAGGGCTTCATTTTGCTCATAAAAATCAGTTGTGACGAAATCGGTTTTTAGATAGACGTTGGATCTTGACTCGTCCGATTGGAAATAAGTACTATATTGGATATGTTTTAACCTCCATACAGCATCATCATGGGCGTAGGTCGTAATATAATGGCTAAATAACCTGTTGTAATTACTGGCCATATTGGACAGTCCATCGAATAGACTCGAGCTGGTTTTTCTTATTTCTGCTTTAGTGATGGCATAGCTGTCTAGAGCAATATGTAATTTTCCATGGTCCTCGTCCTTCAAAGAGGCAAAGGAGATAACAACAATATCTTTATTCCCATATTTTAGGGTATCCTCTATCTCAAAGAAAAACCTATCTATTTTGCCCGTGTCTAGGGGTCCGTTTCGTCTCATCACAAAGTCAAAGCGATGAGGCTCATGAACTCCTCCGTAGAAGCGTATTGGCAATGAGTCGATGTTAGCCCCCATAAATCTCCTTCCTTTCAATAATTTTATAGCTCCATTGGTAATGGCTTTTGAGTACGGATCTTTATAGGCTTCTATCGCCGCTTCCACGATATAAAAAGGGGCCTGCTGCCTGCTGCTATCTGGATAAGCCTTTTCCGTAACAAATCCTTTTAGTATCTCAGGAGTATCAGGGTAATTGATAGGGATATTCTCAATAGCTTGGAGGATAATTTTTTTTGCTAGATCATCGGGTTTGATAGTAACCGATTCCAAGGCATGACTACTTTCATCTAAAAGGACAATAAGATTTTCCTCCCCACCTTTTTTTATTGGGAAGAGATAGTCTGCGTAGCCTATGCAAGAGATTTTTACTTGTTTTTCCTCATAAACTATGGGAACTATTAGTCTGAACCGACCTTCGCCATTGGCAATGGTGCCTATTCCAGTTCCAACAATAGTTAGATGGGCATAAGGAACTGGTTCTTTTGTGCTTTCGCTTAAAATCTTTCCGGTAATGAGCGTGCTGTTTTGGGCCACAGCACTCAAGGAAAAAGCAAATAATAAGCTGAAGGTGAAGATGGTTACTTTCAAAGTTTTGAGATAGCTGGTTAGTAAAAGTTAAATGAGCAGCTTGAGAAATGGTTTTCATGCTTTACTCATCTCTTGTTTATATTTAGGCATTCCAAAGTAAGTCCATATTCTCAATAGCATATACTGTAAGATTATATAAGGAGTGTAATATTGCTATGGGATAAAAAGGCTTTACCTGTTTTAAATAACAGTAAAAATAAATATAACCAAAGTAAATGCCTAGTATAAGCATAAAAGCCATATATATCCAGTTGTAAAAATGAGCAAAGCCAAAAACAATAGCTGACAATACGATTGAAATAATTAATATATTTCTGTTGTTTTCATTTTTGTTTAGGATTAGAGCAAAAATTAATATGAAGGCATTTATACAGACAATTTGGAAGATCAAGGTCTCGATAATAGGGGCTGCGATTGTTATGAGGAAGATAGTGAGCAGCTTGTTGTCAACTAAGGATATTGGGTTGTCGTTAGCCGGATTGAAATCAAAAGCGAATTCAACTATTAATGACGGAAAAATAAAACAAAGAAGCAGGGTGAAGTAATTGAATAAAATGAATTTCCAATAGTTACTTTCCAATAGTTTTCTGTGTATCGCTTGGAATATCATTTTTTGAAAGGCGTTATGATATTTTTAAGAAATTTGTAATATCATGTTGTCTTATTTGTATGTTGTCCTTTCTCATAAGCTGGTTGTCTCTATTCGTTATGATCTATAAAATGACCCTCGGCACTATTCTCAATAATTTCTTTGGGAAAGAGTTCTGGTTTCAATACGGGAAATTTAGCTGGTTAAAG
>CAYTTV010000047.1:0-22873 GCA_964440915.1 uncultured Roseivirgaceae bacterium | reverse complement strand
AGCGATCTCAAAGCACTCAAAAAAAGATTTTAAAGGTATAAGCCATTTTACATAAAGGCAAGAAAATTCATGACTTTTTCACTTTGAGATATGAAAAGTAAATTTTCCTTAGAAAAGATCCTTTATGTGTCTTTATAACAAACTTGCCTCATGCATTTTTACGCCATCGTTATAAATCTCGTTAAATATGGAAGACAGCCATTACGTTAATATTTCCATTGCTAACCACTTATAAAATAAATATTTCTGGATTCATTTCTTTTTTTAATTTTGTCTAATATTGGGCTGATACAGCTACAACCAAAAATTAAAACTTCTTTTAATGAGGTATGGAGTATCATAAAGAATCACTCCAATTCATTTTTAAACATAACAGCAGTGGACATCCTTTCCATAGAAAATGTATCCAAGCACTATGCGCAACATATTGCTTTGGATAATGTAAGTGTCAATGTGCCTACACAGTCTATTTTTGGTCTTTTGGGGCCAAATGGGGCTGGTAAGACAACCCTCATTCGCATCATCACCCAGATCATAGAAGCTGATAAAGGAAAGATATGGATTAACGGCCAGCCTTTGGCACCTCAGCATGTATATGATATCGGCTACTTGCCTGAGGAGCGGGGCCTTTACAAGAAGATGAAAGTCGGCGAGCAGCTGCTTTACCTGGCCCAGCTCAAAGGTCTTAACAAGAAAGAGTCCATGGAGCGAATAAAAGTCTGGTTCAAAAAATTTGACATAGGTGACTGGTGGAACAAAAATATCGAAGACCTTTCTAAAGGAATGCAACAGAAAATCCAGTTCATAGCCACAGTGCTGCACCAGCCCAAGCTTATCATCCTCGATGAGCCTTTCTCGGGCTTCGACCCTATCAACGCCAACCTCATCAAAGACGAAATACTCGAACTTAGAAAAAACGGCAGCACAATTATCTTCTCTACCCACAGGATGGAATCTGTAGAGGCGTTGTGCGATCACATAGCCTTGATCAACAAGTCGCAAAAGATCCTAGACGGTTCCAAAAAAGATATCAAAAACCGCTTTCGCACAGGAACTTTTATTGTAGAGCACAAGGGATCCCTAGTTTTCCCTGCTAATGATGTAGACCTACTCTCTTCCAATCTCTTGGAAGACAACTACTATAGATCTATCGTGCGGCTTCCCGATGTTTCTTCCAATTTCCTACTTCAAAAAATTATGGAGCAAGTAGAAGTGCATTTATTCAAAGAAAGAATCCCCGATATGAACGAGATATTTATTTCAATGGTACACGGAAAGGAGGCAGCACATGCATAAGATTCTATTGATCATCAAACGTGAATACCTCACAAGGGTCCGAAAAAAGTCCTTCATCATCATGACCATACTGGGTCCCTTGATTTTTGCATCTTTCATGATCATCCCCATATGGTTGGCTACGATGGAGGGCGACGAAAAAACCATTGAGATATTGGACGAAACAGGCTTGTTTGAAGGGAAGTTCGACGAAGGCGGAAGTATAAAATATGAGTATATCAACGCTTCTATAGACGCCGCGAAGAGCGGCATGGCCACCAACGACAAGTATGGTCTTCTGCATATTCCTCCAAATGCACTGGAAAACCCCTCAAGCATTACTTTTTTCTCTCAGGGCAACCCTAGCTATGAAGTGGTATTGTCATTAGAAAGAGCCATAAGGCATGAGATCGAAGACATAAAGCTGGCAGAAACAGGCATCAACAAAGATGTACTCGAAAGTACCAAAACAAATGTAAGTATTAGCACCATCAACCTCAGCAGCGAAGGAGAAAAAGCCAGTAGTTTTGGGGTATCATCCGCCATCGGCTATTTTGCCTCCTTGCTCATCTATTTTTTCGTCTTCCTGTACGGTGCTCAGATCATGCGCGGTGTCTTGGAAGAGAAGACATCCCGCATCGTAGAGGTTATTATATCCTCGGTTAAGCCCTTCCAGCTCATGACGGGCAAGATTATCGGAATTGGCGCCGTAGGCCTCACGCAGTTTCTACTGTGGGTTGTGCTCACCTTTGTTGTGGCTTCCTCCATCGGGGCAGCATTTCAGATCGACCGGTTTGGGGGCGATCAGTTTGAACAGACTATGGCCGAACTGCCACAAGAAGAAGCATCTAAGGCAAAAGAGATCAATGAGATCTTCATGGCTTTAGAAGCCGTTGATATTTTCAGTGTAGTGATCTGCTTCGTTTGTTATTTCCTTGGCGGTTACCTGCTCTACGGCGCCTTGTTTGCTGCTGTAGGATCCGCTGTCGATAGCGATGCCGACTCCCAACAGTTCATGTTTCCCATTTCCATGCCGCTCATAGCTTCCATCGTCGTGCTTTCCGCCGTCATCAAAGACCCTAGCGGCAACCTGGCTTTTTGGATGTCCATGATCCCATTTACCTCCCCAGTTGTCATGATGATGCGCATCCCATTTGGTGTACCCTTGTGGGAAATATTGCTGTCGCTAGGGTTCTTGGCACTAGGGTTCATCTTCACCACATGGATGGCAGGCAGGATCTACCGCATCGGCATCTTGATGCACGGCACCAAGATCAACTACCGCATACTGGCAAAGTGGCTGTTCATGAAAGGCTAGGGAAGCAGGAGTGCGCCCAATAAAGTCAGATAAGTGGGAAAAGATTAATATTTGGGCGCCTAGTCCCGCTATCCGCTCCAACTCCGCCCTCACGCACGCATAGAATCCAAGCTTGTGCTTTAGCAAACCCGTGTGCATTTTATGAGGTAGTAGGGCAAACCAGCAACCCTCCCCTTGGCGGGGTTTCTGCTGCTATCGGGGGCGCTCCTGCACCTGCCTAGGCAACCCATCCAACATTCAACAT
Source organism: uncultured Roseivirgaceae bacterium (assembly GCA_964440915.1). Classification (GTDB taxonomy): domain Bacteria; phylum Bacteroidota; class Bacteroidia; order Cytophagales; family Cyclobacteriaceae; genus CAMPJM01. Next base: position 20,036 of record CAYTTV010000047.1, on the reverse strand, counting down.
TTAAAATTTAAGCTTACCATTTTTCCATTCACTCATGGGTAAATCAGACTAATGGTACATTAAACTAATGGTTCATCAGACTATTGCTACATTCGTGCATTAAGCTTATGAATTAATCCTGAATTATGTATTTTTGTCGATCATAAATAGAGCGGGTCGAGGCAAAGTCGGCCCATGCTCATACCTGAAGTGAAATAATATGAAAATATCCCTAAATTGGTTAAGCAGCTATATTGAACTGAATGAAAGTCCTGAGGAGATAGCGGATTTATTAACACAGTCCGGCTTGGAAGTGGAAGGCGTAAGCCGTTTTGAGCCAATAAAGGGAGGGCTTGAAGGATTGGTGATAGGAGAAGTGGTTTCGTGCGACAAGCACCCTGATGCTGACCGATTAAAAGTGACAACAGTCAATATTGGCTTGGATGCTCCCGTTCCCATCGTATGTGGCGCACCCAATGTGGCAGCAGGGCAAAAAGTGATCGTAGCAACCATAGGAGCTACATTATACCCATCAGAAGGAGAGCCATTTAAAATAAAAAAGTCCAAGATACGAGGTGAGGTTTCTGAAGGAATGATTTGTGCAGAAGACGAAATCGGCCTTGGTGAAAGTCACGACGGCATTATCGTGTTGGACACAGACCTGCCTGTTGGTTCTCCCGCAGCGGCTTATTTCAACGTCCAAAGTGATACTGTACTTGAGATCGGCCTCACGCCCAACAGAGCCGACGCTGCCTCGCACATAGGAGTAGCCCGTGATCTTAAAGCATTGCTAAAAAGAGAGTTGAAACTGCCTGATGTGTCTGGCTTTACAATAGATAATGAAAGCAAATCAATCAAAGTAACTGTTGAAAATACAACGGCTGCTCCCCGCTATTCTGGAATTACCATTAGCGGCGTTACTGTTGGCGATTCGCCCGATTGGCTCAAGGCCAATTTGCAAGCTATCGGGCTTGCACCCATCAACAATGTGGTAGACGTGACCAATTTTGTGCTGCATGAGATGGGACAGCCCCTCCATGCATTTGATGCTGCCGTAGTAGGAGAAGAAGTAGCGGTCCGTACAATGGAAGAAAATTCTGCTTTTACAACTTTGGATGGCAAGGAAAGGAAGCTTTCCTCAGAAGACCTCATGATATGCAATGCACAGGAAGGTATGTGTATTGCAGGCGTATTTGGAGGAGAGAAGTCGGGTGTTACGGCCAAAACCACAGATATATTCCTAGAGAGTGCCTATTTCTCACCAGATTATATTCGTAAAACTTCTCAAAGACACGGACTAAAGACAGATGCTTCTTTCCGCTATGAAAGGGGAACCGATCCCAATATCACTGTTTACGCACTCAAGCGTGCAGCTATGTTGATCAAAGAAGTTGCAGGAGGAAAAATTTCATCTTCTATAGTAGACATTTATCCCGAAGAGGTTAAAGAATTTGAAATACCCATAAAATATCGCCATGTGGAGCGACTTATCGGCAAGAAAATCCCCGTGCAGGAGATTCACGAGACTTTGCAGTGGCTGGATATACGGGTTGAAAATACCACAGAGGAAGGCTTTACAGCTTATGTGCCACCCTATAGAGTGGATGTGAACAGGGAAGCCGATATTGTTGAGGAAATACTCCGTATCCACGGCTACGATAATATTGAACTTTCTGATGTATTGGGAGCAGATTATTTAGCAGAGTTTCCTAAGAAAGATAAGGATGCATTTCGAGAATCCGTGAGTAATCTGCTGGCATCAATAGGGTTTTATGAAATCATTACCAATTCCTTGACAAAAGAGACCTATTCCACAAAGGTAAGCTTCTTGTCCGCAGAGCAAAACGTAGAGATCTTAAATAAATTGAGCGAGGATCTGGGCGTATTGCGTCAAAGGCTGGTTTTCAATGGGCTAGAAGTGATAGCTCATAATGTGAACAGAAAACAGAAGGATCTCAAGTTGTTCGAGTTTGGCAAGGGATATGGGAAATCTGGCGGACAATATATTGAAACGAACTATTTGGCCCTATATATGACGGGCAACGTAGAAGAGGAAACTTGGATAAGGCCTGCCCGCATCACCGATTTTCAGGACTTGTCTTCGGTTGTGCACAAAATGATGAAAAAATTCCGATTGCCCAATAGCCAAACAACTGTCATTCACGAAGAAGGGTATCAATATGCCATCCAGCTACAAATAGGGGATAAAGTAATAGGCACATGGGGACAACTCACCGCAGATATAACCGCCTTGGCAGATTTAAAGCAGCCTGTTTTTTATGCAGCGTTCAACTGGGATTTGTTGGTTAAATATACAAAGGGCGATTTACTTTATCAGGAAGTGTCGAAGTTTCCCGAAGTGGAGCGCGACCTCTCGTTAGTGATAGACAAAGGAGTTACCTTCCAAGAAATTGAGGCTTTGGCCTTGCAAACAGAACGCAATCTTTTGAAAAAGATCAATGTGTTTGATGTTTACGAAGGGGATAAAATTGGACATGATAAGAAAGCTTATGCACTTACCTTTACCCTGCAAGACAATAACAAAACCCTTACCGATAAAATTATCGACAAGACGATGGAAAGACTTATGCAGGTTTATCAAGATAAAATAGGCGCTATAATAAGAAAATAATATGGATAAATTAGATCTGGCATCTGCCCTTTCTTCACTTGAAGAAAAGGTAAAACAGCTACTGACAGAGCGCAGTACCATGCGGCATGAACTGGAGTATCTACGGAAGGAAAATAAGGACTTGCGTGCTACAATAGAAAAAAAAGCCGGCCAGATAAATAATTTTCAAAATCAAATTAAAATTAGTAAAATTGTAGATAAGATGGCAGTAAAAGATGATACTGCTGAGCTGAAAGATAAGATAAACGAATATATAAAAGATATAGACAAGTGCATTGCTCTTTTGAGCAGCTAAAATATCGACACTATCCTGCATGACAGACCTTTCCGTAAAAATTAAAATTTGTGATAGAGAATACCCCATGAGGGTAAGTCCTGACGAAGAGGCTAAGATAAGGAGGGCCGGAAAGCTCATCAACGAGAGAATTAGGTCATACAGAGACCAGTTCCGTATAGATGACAAGCAAGACCTCTTGGCTATGGTAGCGTTTGATTGTTTAGTAGAAAGCCTAAGTGCAGGAGCCGTTCCCGATTCAGGTATGCAATCATTAGCGGATAAAATTCATTCTTTAAATGATTTAATCGCACAAAAAATGTAGGGTTGATTTGTCCAATAGGACTCCTATGTTTATATATTCCTCTGTTATTCTCTCGCTGCTCGGCCTCATTTTGCTGTCGTTTCATGTGGTCATACATTCATATAAACGATTTTTAAAATGGAAGAGTGGATAGTTTACCTTCTTGTCGCAGCCATATCGCTAGGTGTGGGGGTCATAATAGGCAGGGTGCTTCTTCATAGGTTTTATAAACAAGAAGAAGAGAAAATAAGGGATAAAGCTCAGATGATGATAAAAGAGGCAGAGCTAACATCCGAGAATATCAAGAAAGATAAGATGCTGGAAGCCAAAGAGCGTTTCCTGAAGCTGAGAGCAGAGTTTGAAGAGGAGAGCAACAAAAAGAAAAACCTGCTCATCACTAACGAAAATAAGCTGAAACAAAGGGAGCAAAACCTTTCCAAGCAACTAGAGCAAGTAAAAAGGAAAGATGCTGAAGTCGATTCCTTGAAGGAAAACTTGACCGCCCAGATTGATCTCACCAACAAGCGACGTGAAGAACTGGAGAAGATGAAGCAGCAACAGGTAAGGGATCTTGAAAAGATAGCCCACTTGACCGCTGAAGAGGCCAGAGAGGAAATCATGGCTGCACTAAAAGATGAAGCCCAGACAAAGGCATCTTCGTACATCAAAGACATAATTGACGAAGCCAAGCTAAAAGCAACGAAAGAAGCCAAAAAGGTGGTGATAGAAACCATCCAAAGAACAGCTACCGAGCATGCTATTGAAAACTGTGTTTCCGTGTTCAACATTGAAAGCGATGATGTAAAAGGTAAGATCATTGGTAGAGAAGGTAGAAATATCAGGGCACTAGAAGCCAGCACAGGCGTTGAAATTATTGTTGACGACACACCTGAAGCCATTATCATATCAGGATTCGATCCTGTTAGGAGGGAAATTGCCAGGCTTTCTTTACATAGGTTGGTGACGGATGGCAGGATTCACCCTGCTCGTATTGAAGAAGTTGTGGCGAAAACCACCAAAAATATAGAGGAAGAAATTATTGAGATCGGGGAGCGCACGGTGATCGATTTGGGCATACATGGATTGCACCCTGAGCTGATCAAGCTTGTAGGAAGAATGCGATTCCGGTCTTCATATGGACAGAACCTGCTGCAGCACTCTCGCGAAGTAGCAAGGTTGTGTGCTACGATGGCAGCAGAGCTGGGGCTCAATACCAAATTGGCGAAGAGGGCAGGGCTGTTGCACGATATAGGAAAGGTGTGGCCTGAAGAGCCTGAGTTGCCACACGCTATCTTAGGTATGGAGTTGGCCAAGAAATATAAGGAGCACCCAGAAGTCTGCAACGCAATTGGAGCGCACCATGATGAAATTGAAATGACCTCACTTATTTCGCCAATTGTACAGACCTGTGATGCCGTTTCAGGGTCCAGACCAGGAGCCAGAAGGGAGATCATGGAGTCATATATCAAGCGGCTGAAGGACTTGGAAGAACTGGCCGTGAGCTTTGACGGGGTGAATAAATGCTATGCTATACAAGCTGGTCGAGAACTGAGGGTGATGGTGGATGCGGATAGCGTTTCAGACCAAAAGGCCGGCATGTTGTCATTCGATATCTCTCAAAAAATAGAAAAGGATATGCAATACCCTGGACAAATCAAGGTGACTGTGATCAGGGAAATGCGCTCTGTTAGCTACGCAAAATAACTTTATAAGGAACAACAATACTCGATAAAGAATCATTAAGAACCTTAAGGGAAAGGCATCCAGCTTTACGCTTAAGGTTTTTTTATTGAAATCGGGAAAAGCAGAATGTAATGCAAGGTTATATAGAACCCATCTTAAGCATACCTAACAAAGCAACTGCTGCTTTTATTATCGCATTTTAGCCCTTTTGATCAAGTAGGAAGACAGGATTTTATCATACCCTTCGTTGATGTCAGCTTCCACAAGATCGATCTTAAATTGGCTGCTTTTCAACTTTAATGCATCAAATCGTGCTCTCATAGTTTTAATATAAGTGTGTTTGACCTGATATGGATTGATTTTTATTTTGTCCCCGCTCTCTATGTCGATAAACTCATGAGGCCTGTCTTCAAATTCAAAATCCAATTCTGTTTTTTTGTCATAGATGTGAAAAAGGAGCACCTCATGCTTTTTATGTTTAAGGTGCTGAAGAGCAGCAAACAATTGATCGGTCTGTTCAGAATTTTCTAGCATATCACTAAAGATTACAACAAGGGATCTCCGCGGGATTTTTTCTGCTATTTGATGAAGCGTTTCGCTTACAGCAGTTTGTTGGAGCGTGGGCTTTTCGTGTAGGAGGTCTTCTAAATGTAACAATATCTTATGCAGATGAGAGGAGGTGGACTTCACCGGTGTTTCCAAATGTACCTGATCGGAGAAAGTGATTAACCCGATAGCATCCCGCTGTTTGTGCAATAAGTAAGCAATAGATGCAGCACTCATTGCACTAAAAGTAAGCTTTCCATAATTGGCTGTGGGGTAATACATGGAAGAAGATACATCTACAATAAGATGGCACCTCAGATTGGTTTCTTCTTCATATCGTTTGGTATACAGTCGGCCTGTCTTAGCATATACCTTCCAGTCAACATGCCTTGTGCTTTCACCCGGATTATATAGTCGATGTTCTGCAAATTCTACTGAAAACCCATGATAGGGAGATTTGTGCAGCCCAGTCACAAACCCTTCTACCATCTGCTTGGCCAGCAGCTCAATATTTCCAAACTCTCTTATTTTATTTAAATCAAGTTGCATAAAAATATTTATTGTTTATGAACGGTCTTACTGCAAAAACTCGGGTTAAAGAAATGATAAAGGGAATTTTAATTGCCCAAAAATATTCATAGGCACGCTTGCAATAATGAGAATTATTATACTATATTTAGACACATTTTTAGGTTATTTAAAAAATTAATCGTTATTTAAAGTTATAAACTTACATTATTACAAATAAAAACTAAGGATTGTGGAAGAGAATAAGGAAAACGATAAAGTAGAGATTTACTCCCAAAGAGTAAGAGCGGGAAAAAGAACCTATTTTTTTGATGTAAAATCTACTCGTTCTAACGATTATTACCTGACTGTAACCGAAAGCAAACGCAGGTACAAGGATGATGGATACTTTTATGAGAAGCACAAGATTTTTCTTTACAAGGAGGATTTCGACAAGTTCATGGAAGCCATGCAGGAAACAATTGATCATGTGAAGAATGAGTTGATGCCAGAAGTGGACTTTAGTCAATTTGCTGAAAGGGTCGAAAGCGAAACAGAAGGTGATGACGAACTGAAGTGGGATTGATATAATCCCCTAGACTAAAAGAATTCTTTGGCTCTTGAACTCTCAAGAGCTTTTTTTTTCTATTTTTATGATACTATGACCAACACGCTTAAAATACCAAAACCGGTTTTTTACTTAGGCATTATTGTATTATTAGTAATCTTATTAGGCTGGTTTTTCTTTAATATTGTCATTTACTTTATCATATCTTTTGTCATAGCTACTGTATTAAGGCCATTTTGCAACTATTTAAGCAATACCCAGATATTCAACTTTCGCGTGCCCAAAGTTGTGGCAGTTTTGATTTCTTTTCTTGGCCTTATCGTTTGTCTTTCTCTTTTCATTACCTTATTTATTCCGCTCGTAACTGAACAAGTGCAGGTCTTAACAAGGCTTGATTATAACGAATTATACTTAAGGGTAACCATACCGCTGAAAAACATGGAGAGCTTCATGATCAGGAATGGTTATACTTTAGGCGAAGAGGGGTTTATCGTAGATAGTCTTCGGACGAGCATTATTTCCATATTTGACCAGATAAACTTTCAAACAATTTTCAACAATCTGATTTCTTTTACGGGCAATTTTCTGATTGGCTTGCTGGCGGTAGTCTTCATTACTTTTTTTCTCCTATATGAGACGGGCATAGTGCGGAAACAATTTATTGCCATCATCCCGAACCAATACTTTGAAATATCTATCGTAGCTATATATAAAATCGAGCGACTTCTTTCAAATTATCTTCTTGGACTGCTTTTTCAAATGTTTGCTATTTTTAGCATTGCTTCATTTGGCCTTAGCCTGCTAGGCATCCGCTACGCCCTTACAATTGCTTTATTTGCGGCAGTGTCCAATCTCATTCCTTATGCAGGCCCAATTTTGGGGACAGTCTTTGGGGTGATTGTAGGGGTTTCTACGGGCAACTTTATGATGGATACAAATGCCCTTTGGTTGATGGTTGTTAAGATATTGGCCGTGTTTTCCGTTGTACAATTGACCGATAACTTACTTCTACAGCCATTAATTTTCTCAAAAAGCGTGAAAGCCCACCCTTTAGAGATTTTTGTCATTATATTTGTGGGTGCAAATTTAGCCGGCGTACTTGGTATGATTGTGGCTATTCCTGTATATACAGTGATAAAGGTTTCTATCAAAGAACTGTATACTGGTTATAAAAAGTATTATATATTCAATAGGTAATTTTCAATGGGACTTAAATGTGGAATTGTAGGCCTGCCTAACGTAGGTAAATCTACTCTTTTTAATGCGCTTTCAAATGCAAAGGCCGAGGCCGCCAATTTTCCTTTTTGTACGATTGAGCCAAATGTCGGGGTCATTACCGTGCCTGATGAAAGGTTGATTATTTTGGAAGAGATCGTAAAGCCCCAAAGGGTCGTCCCTACTGTGATTGAGTTTGTGGATATAGCTGGACTGGTAAAAGGGGCAAGCAAAGGAGAGGGGCTGGGCAATAAGTTTTTGGCCAATATTCGAGAAGTCGATGCCATTATTCATGTCGTTAGATGTTTTGCAGATGACAATATTGTCCATGTGGCAGGTTCTGTGGATCCTGTATTCGATAAAGAAGTAATAGACACAGAATTACAGCTAAAGGACCTGGAGTCGGTAGAGAAGAAGATATCAAGAATAGAAAAAATTGCTAAATCCGGCAACGCCCAAGCCAAAAAGGAGCTAGAGGTGCTTCAGCTTTATAGAGAAAAATTGGTAGCTGGAGAAAATGCCAGAGCATTACAACTGAGCAAAGAAGATAAGAAGGCTATAGCTGACCTACAACTTCTAACCGATAAGCCGGTAATTTATGTGGCTAATGTGGAAGAGGAAGCGGTAATTACAGGAAATGCTTACGTAGAAGCGCTCAAAGAAGCTGTGAAGGCTGAAGGTGCTGATGTGATCGTGATTAGCGCAGCCATAGAGGCCCAAATTGCAGAGCTAGATGAAGAGGAAAGAGGGATATTTTTAGAAGAATATGGATTGACAGAATCTGGTCTTAACAAGCTGATCCGTGCCTCCTACAGTCTCCTGGATCTTATTACTTACTTTACAGCAGGAGTACAAGAGGTTCGTGCATGGACCATCAAAAGGGGATGGAAAGCTCCTCAAGCAGCAGGCGTTATCCATACCGATTTTGAAAGAGGTTTCATCAAAGCAGAAGTAATAAAATTAGAAGACTATCAGCAGTACAAATCAGAGGCTGCATGTCGGGAGGTTGGTAAGATGGCTATCGAAGGAAAAGAATATGAGGTGAAGGACGGTGATATTGTGCATTTTAGATTTAATGTGTAAGGCATGCCTACAGCACCAAATCAATAGAAAAAGAAATAATGCAAGAAGAATAAAACATTGTATTTTCTTAAGTGGTTTCTTTACAAACTAAATCTACTGTGAATTGGGCATTTTGCAAAAAAGTTTTAATTTGCCTAATTAGACAAAGAAAATGTGTGTTTTAACGATTGGACATTTGCATTTTTTCATATTTTAAAGCTTTATAAAAATTTGAAATAGCGTGAGGGTAAGAATAATTTTTTTGCTGAAGAATAAGGGTTCCTTTGTGCCTTTTCATCACCAATATCTTTTGGCTCAATTGGTAAAGGGGATTGTGATAAAGGGAGGAGAAGAAAAGTTTAAGAATTATAATTTTTATAATTTTTCTGGACTCAAGGGACAAACTAAAATAAGTAGGAATGGACTTCACTACTACTCTACAAGAGTGACATTGGTTTTTTCTTGTCCTGACCAAACATTTGTTGATTATTTCTTAAAAAACTTATTTGAATTCCCTCAAATCGAAGTTGGAAATCTTGTGCTGATCCCAGAAGGAGTAGAACGAGAAGAATATCCGGAGATAGGGGATTCAATGAAATTTATATGCATTTCGCCCATCGTGCTCTTAAAGCCGACCTTTAACGATAGCGAGGGGAAACGATTCGTGTCTCCTGAAAGTGATATGTTTTCCGATCTCTTGTACGAAACCACAATGATTCGAATAGAGAAATATGGTGCATATACACCTGAAGAGATTTCTTCGTTCTATAAATTCCAAATCGTACCTGACAAAGACTATCTCAATAAAATTAGAGAATCTCAGAAGAAATTTGCTAGAATATACCCTGTATACGACCAGGATGTCAAATATGAAGTAAGAGGCTATACTTTTCCGTTTACCTTATATGCTGCCAAAGAAGTGCAGGAATTCGTGTTCACTTGTGGTTTAGGATCCTATTCTCACAAGGGTTTTGGTATGCTCGACATAGCCAACTCTGATCCTAGTAAAAGAGCAATCAAATACGATTTTAATGTGATGGCAGATTAATGAGCCAAAAGTACTTTATAAAAATCATATGATTTTCTAAGGTACTTAGTCAATTTTGACAACAGTCGCCCCGTAGCCAAACTTTTCTTTCATGGCATCTTGATAGTATTGTACATTGGGATGCTTGCTCAACCTTTTGTGGATATTGTCCCGCAGGACGCCATTGCCTACACCGTGAATAAAAGTGATTTCAGATAGCCCTCCAGCAATAGCAGTATCCAGGGCCTTTTCAAAAGCTTGGATCTGAATATCCATGATCGCTGATTTTGAAATTTCTTCTACCTTGTCGACTAGCTTTTCGATATGTAGATCCACTATTGAGTTTGGTTTCTCCATAACGCTTGATAAAGACCCTTGTAAGGACCCCTCCGAAAGCTTTTCATGAAGTTTCTTTACATCTGAAATGGGTGCAGCAGTATTTATTTCAAAAATAAAGGCCTTTTTTAATATCACAGGTGCCAGTTTTTCATTTTTGAAAAAGGAGGCTGCCTTAAATTTAAATTTCTTCTCCAATGGCGCCATAACTTGTTTGCCTTTGGGCGGGAATAGGAGTGCCTGAACGATGATTTCTGGCCAGGTGTCAAAGTTGTTACGGCTGAGCACATCTAGCTTCATATGTGTTGAAGGAGGCAGGTGTCCAGCAAGTTTAGGAGTGATATCTTCCTTTTGCTGATAGTATACGGTATAAGGTACTATAGATTTTGTGTCGTTGATCAAGAAAACGCTGAAGTCGCGATCATTGATAGGATGAAAAGCAAGGCAAAGCCCTGCATCAACCGCTTTTCCTTTAATGGGGAGTACTGGTGCTTTTTCTTCTACCTGTTCTCTATCAAAATAATCGGCCTCTTCCCGCGATACCAATACCAAATCACTGCGTAGGGTAGGGATTCTGAATCCATCCTCTATCTCTACTTCCACCAGTTTTTCGTTGATTATCTTGGTGATAAAGCCTTCTTCTTTACCCCTCAGCATTCTCACTTTGTCTCCAATATTCATAATAGGTCTTGGTCAGTACTTGTTAAATAAAACTCGAGATATTTGCTGCTACTCATACCACAAGCGGCCATAAAGGTAATAGATTCCAGTCTCTGTTCGTAATAAACTGCAAGTAAGAATCAGTTGTTTCCCTCAGATAGTGTTGGCTAAAAATAGAGTAGATGGAAAATCAGGCCATCTTTCCTATTGAATTCGAGTGCAGGAGCTGGCAGACGGATCATGTTTACAACATAGAGCAGCGATTTTACGAATTTGCTTTCTGTTGGAATATAGGTGAGATCTATATCCACCCCTATAAAATATTGACGGTAGGGATCGTATCCCATGCTTCGACTCGCTTCATCGTTGGAGGAAATCATCCCCTTTCCACTATAGCCGATTGCCATATTGAGCCATTTAGGAAAACGATTGTCTGTATGTCCTATACCATGTAGGTCAAAAGAGAGCCAGTAAGTCATGCCATTGTAATTCTTAATCATTTGTTCGTGCAGCCCATCACCCAAGAGTTCAGGCCTTTGCTTGGCTATGGGATCGGGATAGAATGAATATTTCGCATGGACTTTTACCTCGTCCCATAGAAGGTACTGGCCTGTCACAAAGGCCGAACCCGAAAAATTTGCTATAAGATCTCCCCAAGATGCCCCGTATTCTGAAGAAAATCCATCAAGTATTTCTATAGGCAACAATGCGATAAATCCGACCATACCTCCCCATATATATGCTTTTTCCTTATCCAGATTCGTATTGCGCAAGGCCTTTATCCCAAGGTGGCCTATTTGGTAAGTAGAATAAAAATGCCCGAATTTATCCATTTGCTTCCATTCCTTATTGTCATTGAAAAAGTGGAAACTTTCTCTCTCATGACCCTTATACCAAATCTGATTCAAAGCTACTATGCCAGCAGCATAGGCCACTCCGGCCCCTATAAGATATCGGTTAGTTTTCGAATTAGTGAGAGAATCGTCCGCATTTACCTCTAAAAGTAGCTTGTCAGGCATAGCTTTCCCTTCGGGAGCTAACATGGGAAGCAGGCAAAAGCTAATAATTATAAGGGATTTGAAGTAGTTCTTCATTGAGGCAAAGATAAGATAGATGTACCCTTATCGCTATAAAATTTTTAATGGGCGGCAGTATCTGCTAAATATTTCGTTTGTGACTTAGGCTTTATATAATATGTTGTCCTATAGCAGGCCGCAGCTCTTCTTCTCGAGGGTGAGTTGCGTTAAGGGCAGGCTTGTCGGTTGGTGCTTGCTTTTCATCCTCCTTGTTGTCTAGGTCAGGTTCATTTTGACTTTGTTCCGCTTTTTCTTTCTTGAAATCTCTAAATAGCTCCTTCAGATTATCAAAACTGGTTACATGCAGCAAGCTTAGTCCTCCTGAAAACGTCGTGTTGCGCGTTTCTGGATTGTTCTGGTCATACCAATCGTAATTGGTCCTGTTGTATACCTTTGCCCTGAATTTCCCGTCTTTAGTAAGGAAGTACTCTACTGTCCATTCGCCGAGTACGCTCATGGGGCTGGTCTCATTTTCCACATCTGTAAAGGCTCCGTCTCTGGTGACTCTTAACCTGCCGTTGAAAAAAGAATAAGATAGCCGTAACTGAAAAGTGTTGAAAGCGTCGGCGTCGAGACCGCTCAGGTCCACGTCTATCTCCAAGTTTTCATCTACTTGGGTTATCCAATAGCTCAGTTGGTTGGAAAACAGTTCGCTCACACTACTGCTAAAAGTGCCACTTGTATTAAAGGAGTTTTCAGGAGAGAACTGCCTTAAAATTATTAAGCTGAACACTTGCCTTTCACGCTCTTGTTTATCCAAATTTATTCTTGAGAGAAATAAGTCAACAGTATTGCCCAAGCTCGGCCCGCCATTCATGGTAATGGCATTTTCAGGATAATTGGTGATATTAATGTCGAATCCGATGGCTGGTGATAGCAAAGGCCCATCCAGATCTAGAATAACTTCAACTGGATACCTTCTTTTTAGCTCAGCGGTAAGTTCTACTTCCTCAGAAGTATTGTTTACCAGTGGGGCAAGGGAAGCCATTTGTAAATAAGAGGCTGTTATATCTAATATTCCCTCATAGGGATCACCATACCAATTAATGGTACTGCCTTTTTGAATGTTGAACTCTTTGTTGATAATATTGTATAGCGTAAAATTGTACCCTCCTTCAACAAATTCATAGTTGCCAAACATATTGAAGTCCCCATTGGTATCTATTTTTAGGTTTATTTTTCCATCGCCTCGTCCTCTAATAATATCGCCAGCTTGAAGGTCAAAGATGATCTCGGTATAGGCATCAGGTGTAATGTCAATGTCGAAATTAAGGTTGATGCCTCTTAGATCCACATGGTTCTGAATATTCTCTATCGCTAATGCCTTTGTAGAGTCTTTTAAATTGACAAAGTTGATATAGGCTTCCTGCTGCACCCCCGTCGTGTTTTTAATAGGGATAAAGATCTTTGTGCCTTTGTTGGTAGTGGCCCTTGCATTGAAGTGCAGGTTTTTGACAGCCCCAAGGATATTGAGCTGACCAGTGACAAAAGCATGGCCATAATAGAGGTCATTGTTGGTGGCAGAAGTATTGAGCACCTCAAAATTGTTTAATTGCGTCCTCAAATCAATGATGAAATTTTTGAATCCGTCATGGAAGACACCTCCATTCAGTACCGCCAAGTTGCGGTTGGCATCGTAAAGATTAAGTTGTCTTACCCCTATTTCATTGGTATCGAAGAAAAGTTTTCCTCCGAAAGTATAGCTTGTATTCAGATAGTTGAGTTTGAAGCCACCCCCAGCAATCTCTCCTTCACCCGTAAGAATAGGATAGTTGAGCATGCCCGAAATGTTGAATTTTCCGCTTGCCACCCCTTTTATTTCTGAAAAAACATCCTTGATAAAAGGCTCAGCTATATTCATATTGGCTTGGTCAAAGCTGGCCACAATGTTGAGTTGGTTTTCTTTGTTCTGGGGTTGGATGAAGCCGCCCAGTGTCATTATTTTCTTTGAAAGCCGGTCAATTTGAAAGTCAATGTCCAGTCTGTGTGCTGCGTTGTTCCATTTTGAAAGACCCGACAGGTTGCCTATTAAAAACTCCTCGATCATTAAGTCGTTCAAGGCCATCTCGCTTTCCATTAACACCTCAGAATAAAAGTTTTGAATGTCGAGGTATCCGTTGACCTCTCCCCTGAGCTGATAGGGCAGTAGCGGGTTCAAATTGCTCACATCGAAGTTGTTGATCTCTACTGTTAGCTTTTTGTCTGTACTATCGGAAAGGGCACCATTGATCGTAATATCTTGATGGCCATGATAAACCTTAAGATTATCCACTGTGATTTCTCTATTGGCGATCGTAATTTTATTGGAAGGTATCACGTCCCATTGCTTTCCGATGGCGAATAGGTTTGATTTTGTAAAGCGTATCTCTGTCCTATTGGTAAGAAACTGTAATTCACCGTTGATATTGGCATAATTCTTTTCATCTTCTACCATGATATTGGTTCTAAAATCGATGTGGTCGTTAAGCCATACGCCTTCAAATAATAAATCCTTCGTTTCAGGTAAATTCTTGAGGCTTTGATTTTTAGAATATATATAGGCCATTGCCAGCACATTGGTGCTGTCTGCTATTTTAGAAGTATTGACTTCTGCTTGGGTGTTGTAAATTTCAAGGCCATTGTAGTTTAGCGTGTCAATTTGGCTATTGAGGGCAAGTATGGCCGTATAGCCTCCTGTGAAACTGCCTTCTAAAAGTGTGTTTTTGCTTACTGTCAATTGGGGGGCAAACAATTGAGCAATAGGATTTATATCTAAGAGATTAATTTCAAAACTAAGGTCATACTTATCAACGGCAGCCTTCTTTTTAGAGGAATAATACCTCCTGATCTTTTGATCATTGTTTTCAAAATTAAGTCTATATTCATTTACTAGCCTGATCACATCATCATAGAGCGTGGTGAACTCGTAGTTTCCTGATGCGGCGATTTCAACAAAATCTGTATTCAGCAAGAAATTTCTGATACCATCTTCCCGCAGCGACAACAGATCGAGCGAGTCGATTTTCAAAGCATTTCCTTCATAGCTAAAGAAGGTATTGGTAAAGCTGGCCGCTCCTATAATGCTGTCAATTTCTAATCCCGTTATGTCAACGTCCAGATTAGTGCCGATGACGATTTCCTTTTCCGACAGTTTTAAAGGCTTTAACAAGGCAGTATCCAATTGGGCTTGGATCATTATTTTGTTGACGTTTTTTCGTAAGTCTACACTTGCATCCGCTTCAAATCTGAGATTGGGGTCATCAATGCTCAACTGCCCACGAAAAAACTCTTTAGCCATCCGAGCATCGGTGTTGATATTTCTATAGTTATAACCTTTGAATCCTAGTTGGGTGATGGTAGCTTTTAGGTCGAATTCGGCGTTTTCTAACTGAAAACCTGAACCGGCGATGTTGCCTTGCATGTTTATTTTTTGCACCAAATCCGGCCTTCCTACGATCTTGCCTAAATCAAAATTATGTGTAGAGATTTTGCCACTATAATGAGACTTTTTATTTGTTTCATCAATTTTTAAATTGATGTCGGATACGACATGGCCTATTTCAGTATAGAAAGAACCGTTTGCTACAAAATCATTCGGAAAGCCTACAAATCTTCCTGTAAGTTTCACGTTGCCGAGTTTTTCTGCTTGTTTATAGATGTCCGCGTTCACATATTTCTTTACATCCGCAGGCGCAATCACCGCATTCGTTAAATTTCCTGCTATAAAAGTTTCTTGGATATGTGGAAGTCCTTCAAAATTCAGTTCCCCCTGAAGCAGGCTGTTTTGACCAAAGGCCAGTTGCATGTCCTTGATGTAGAGATCTTTTACCATGCCTGACAGATTTCCGCTAAGCCTATAATAATCTTCATATTTGTTTAATGAAGGAGCAAATAACGCCAGGTCTTTTGAATTGATTATGGTGGAGTCTAGCTGTGCTGAGAACTTTACACTGTCGGTAAAATAGCTCAAGGCTGTTGTACTTTCGAAATTAAAGACAATGCTATCGCGAATATGGCTTTCGTTGGCATGAATATGAAGCGCTTGAAATTCCATGGCTTGTTGAGAAAGCCGGAAAAAAGTGTTCATCTCATGGATTGTAAGGCCTGTTTTAACATCATGCGTAGTGAGAGACAATAGATCGAATTCCAAAGTATCGGCCACTACTCTAAAGTCCTTTGCGCTCAGCGTTATATCTGCCAGATTAAAGTGGTAGTGGTCAAAACCATCGTTGATCGAATCTTTGCTCGGGTCATTGATAGAAAATTGAGTGTTCTGAAGTTCAACGCTTTGGATGGAGAAAACAGGCTTCTTTTTGGCAGGCTTATCCGATGCCAGCCACTCCCGTAGGTTGTAGATGAATAAGCTGATATTCAGACCATAGTCCGTATTTTTTACCAAATCTACCTGGGCATGATCGAGTGTTACCTTGTCTATGGTGATGTTGGACGGGTCGAACAAGGCATAAAGTTGAAAATCTATGAACAGTTCTTTGACTTTGATCATGTCGTTGCTTCCAGTATCCTTTATAAGGACATCTTCCAGCAATATGCTGTCAAACCAGCGGATATTGACATAGCCTATCTCTACAGGGAATTGAATTTTTTCGGATACAATTTCCGTTAGCTTCCCTGCTACCTTTGTTTGTACATAAGGGATTTGAAGTGCAGAAATAAGAAGGGCAAGGCCTAGCACGACCGCAACAGCCGTCCAAAGAATTGTTTTCACAATCCCTTTTTTAATAACTTGCGTAAAATTCTTTTCTTCGTTCAATTTGTACTAATGTCAACTATAATCCTGGCTATCGAATCTTCATGTGATGAAACCTCAGCGGCTATTGTCCAGAATGGTAAGATACTTAATAATATAATAGCTACGCAATCTGTCCATCAAGCATATGGAGGCGTTGTGCCGGAGCTTGCCTCGCGTGCTCATCAGGCAAATATCGTACCTGTTGTAAGTCAGGCATTGGCTTCTGCAAATATAGATAAAAGCCAGCTAAGTGCGGTGGCTTTTACACAAGGACCTGGGTTATTAGGGGCATTATTGGTAGGTAATTCTTTTGCTAAATTTTTGGCGATGGGTTTGGACGTGCCGCTGATTGGTGTCAACCACATGCAAGCCCATATCTTGGCTCATTTCATTGATGACCCAAAACCTGAATTTCCTTTTCTCTGCCTTACAGTAAGTGGAGGTCATACACAAATAGTTCTGGTGCATGACTTTCTAAAAATGGAAGTAATTGGGGAGACGCAAGATGACGCTGTAGGAGAAGCATTTGATAAATCTGCCAAGTTATT
This sequence comes from uncultured Roseivirgaceae bacterium, assembly GCA_964440915.1. GTDB lineage: Bacteria > Bacteroidota > Bacteroidia > Cytophagales > Cyclobacteriaceae > CAMPJM01. The sequence goes on along the minus strand of CAYTTV010000047.1, from coordinate 2,890 downwards.
GGGCCTCCCTTATCCAGGAGGGCCTTTAATAGACCGCTATGGCCAGCAAGGAAATCCAAAGGCTTTTGACTTTCCTCGTACTGAAATGCCAGGCCTAGACTTTTCCTTTAGTGGGATCAAAACGGCTTTCCTGTATTTTTTGCGTGATGCTACAGCAAAGGATCCTGATTTTGTAGCCAATAATATGGCTGATATTTGTGCCAGCTTTCAATCCACCCTTGTCAGCATGCTGATGAGAAAGTTGGAAAAAGCGGCCAAGCAAATGAACATCCGTCATGTAGCTATTGCAGGAGGCGTTTCTGCCAATTCTGGGCTAAGGGCTGCGATGAAAGATGCAGCAACAAAGCATGGATGGCATGTGTACGTGCCTAAATTTGAATATTGTACTGACAATGCGGCAATGGTAGCCATTACGGCACATTATATGTATAAGGAGAAAATGTTTTGTGGACTTGATGCTAGCCCCCTGCCAAGAATGAAAATCTAGGAAACACCGATAGGTTTTTCTCGTTGAGGGTAAGGGTACGAATTGTTGGCCTCCCTGCAAGTTTGAATTAATAAGAGGGCCTTTAAATGAAAAAACCTGCTCTCGCAAGTTGGTTAGCGTGGTAATATGAAATGCAGGAAACCTATCACAAAGAGCTTCACTAAGGACATTGCACTGGAAAAATGCTTAAGGTGGCAGAATTTTTGAATTAAAATTAGTAGTTTACATTGTTTATCAGGCGTATATGGCGAAAGAAAATAGATTTGCTAAAAACATACAAATCAGAAATAAAAAGGCTTCATTCGAATATTTCTTTATTGAAACTTTTATTGCGGGAATAGTGCTGAAGGGAACTGAAATAAAATCCTTGAGAGAAGGCAAGGCAAATCTTCAAGATGCCTATTGTACTTTTTTTCGGGACGAATTATGGGTCAAACAAATGCATATATCTCCTTATGCACAGGCGGCCCATTTTAATCATGACCTTACTAGAGAAAGGAAGCTGCTCCTGAACAAGAAGGAGTTGAAGAAGTTGGAAAAAGGGATGCAGGACAAGGGAAACACTATTATTCCCACTCGGCTTTTTATCAATGAGAGGGGCTTGGCCAAAATGGAGATAGCCCTGGCCAAAGGGAAGAAATTGTATGACAAACGGGATTCTATTAAAGATAAGGACGTTAAAAGAGAAATGGAAAGGGTTAAATTATAACCAATTTTTATGATGGCAACAATATATAAAGCTTTATCAAAGGGAGTATGCCGTTTGAGCATAGTGCCTGTAAGAGCCGCGGCTGCCGACCAGAGTGAGCAGGTAACACAACTCCTTTTTGGGGATCATTATACTATTATCGACGTATCTGAAAGTGGTAAGTGGCTAAAGATCAAAATATATTTTGACGATTATGAAGGATGGATAGACGCAAAGCAGCACTATCCGGTCTCGGATGAATATTATGAGCAAATTAATAACTCAGATTATAAAATTACGCTCGATTACACCTCTAACATCTTATTCAAAAAGAAGCTGATCAACATAGTCATTGGCAGTGTTCTGCCTATTGCCACAAATGAACTCTTTAAAATGGAAGAGCAATTGGCGTTTAACGGGGATGCAAAGAGCTTGAATCAAAGAAGAGAGTTTGACTTTATAAAAGTGATTGCTTTTCGCTATATCAACAGTCCGTATTTGTGGGGAGGCAAGAGCCCGTTTGGTATTGATTGTAGTGGCTTTGTACAGCAAGTGTTCAAGATTGCGGGCTATAGGTTGCAAAGAGATGCAAGAAAGCAGGCAGTTCAAGGAGAAAAGGTGGATGGTTTGGAACAAGCAAGCCCCGGTGACTTGTTGTATTTCAGCAACAATGAAGGCCGCATAAACCATGTGGGCATTTTATTGGAGGATAATGAAGTTATACACGCATCTGGGCAGGTGAAAGTGGATAAAGTAGACGAAAAGGGTATTTATAGTGAGAACGATGAATTATATACACACCAACTTGCTGCCATCAGAAGAGTGCTAAAATAAACGTTGCGGCTATCGCATCGAGTGGCAAAAAAGAAGTATTAGGTATATTGGATAATTTTTAAGTTCATGAAACGGAAAGCGTTGGTATTGAATCAAGATTACGCTCCATTTACCATATGCTCTGCAACAAAAGCATTTCTATTGCTCTACCTCAAAAAAGCAGAGCTGGTATCTGTGGCTGAAGGCATGGCCTTGAGGTCGATCTCATGTTCATACCCTATGCCTTCTGTGGTTAGGTTGAACCGGTATGTGCATTTGCCTTATCAGGGCGTTGTGCTCACACGTCAAAATATCTTTAGAAGGGATGGCTTTATGTGCCAATATTGTGGCACATCCAAAGATTTAACAATCGATCATGTGGTGCCTAAATCCAAACGAGGGCGCTCTACATGGAAAAATATGGTTACCGCTTGTAAGTCCTGCAATTCACGCAAGGGCGATTATTTTTTGGAAGAATCAGGGCTTCTGCTCCGTAAGCGGCCTTATAAGCCTTCATTTATCCTGTTTTTGAGGCAATATTCTGGGACTGTAGATGAGACTTGGCAGCCTTTTCTAGAAATGGGTTAGTGTACGCCATGCCAATCTTTCCTCGATTATCTTTCGATGGGGAAATTTAAATAGTTGTCACCGAATAGTTTCTTGTTGATAATCAACTATAAACAACCTCGAATAATGGATTTAACACCTTGATGAAGGAGGAAAACAAGAAAATATTTTCACTTGATTTGCTTAATATGGCCTATCCATCTATATTTGCATCACAATTTTCGATAGGGCTCTGGAAATGTAGGATTTAATGGATATTTCCTAAGGAGCAAGTTGAAAAAAGGTCCGTTCGTCTAGGGGTTAGGACGCCAGGTTTTCATCCTGGTAACAGGGGT
>CAYTTV010000046.1:0-26093 GCA_964440915.1 uncultured Roseivirgaceae bacterium | reverse complement strand
GTCTTGAAAAAAGTAATCGTGATTATTTTACCGATTTAAACTTTAAAGAATGATGATGATGAGAGGCTGCCTTCTAATGAAGTTTCTTCTAGCAGCTCCTTTATTGCCGACAGCACTTCTTCTGGTTGCACCATAGGTTTGTTTTCATCAAAATACTTTTCGTTGGCCTGAGAAATGATGACATTCTTACTTTTGAGTAATTCGGGTACCTGAAATGTCAAAACCTTATTAGGAATTCGCCAGGGGGTGTGCTGCGGATTGGTCATAGCATATAGCACTACAACGGGAGTGCCTACGCCCGCAGCAATATGTACAGGGCCTGTATTATTACCAATAAGTAAGGGCGCCTCAGCAATCAACGCTATGAGTTCTGCCACGTCTAACTTTCCGGCCAGCGTATGTGTCCCTGGCCCACTATGTTTTATTATATGAGATGCTAAAGAACGCTCCGATTCTACTCCTGTAATCACCACTTGGTAACCCAACTCATGGATAACCCGTCTGGTTACTTCTGCAAAATAGTCAACGGGGTATTGGCGTTTAACCTCACTCACACCAGGATGAAGGACAAGCCAAGGTGCCTCTAAATCTATCCCTTCACTCTTCATCTTATCCAAAATGGCTCTTCTGGCAGTGGGTGAAGTGCTGAGAACAATGTTGTCATGCGTTACAATTGCTCCGAGATGCTGGACAAGTTCCAGTTGCCGCTCTACTTCATGTTTTACTTTATAAACAGGTTCGTGGTCAGGAACCCAATCACTCATCAGATTATATGGGTTTTCTCTACAGTAGCCTGCTACTCTTTTAATACCCGCCATATAGCAAAGCATGGCCGTAGGGAGGGGGTTTTGACTGAATACCGTAAAGATGATGGCAGCTTCAAATGCTCTCTCTTTTATTGCATCAACTATATCGTATACCTCTTTGCCTGATGCTGGATTTCCATGTTTATACCAAGGAATATCATACGTCATTACATCGTCTATTTCAGGAATGAATCTGGCAATTTTACTTCCGGCACCTGAGGTTAAAAGTGTTATTTTCCTATTAGGAACGCTCTTCTTGAATGCCCGGATTGCCGGTGAGGTCATGAGAAGATCTCCTAAGTTGTCTGGCCTTATACACAGCACATTTTTAAAGTTCCTCCAATCCATTTCGTTTGTCATTTTCAACCTATAGCACACTTTTCTCCGACTTTCTTATTGATAAACCATAAGTCGTTTGCCTTATTTTTTCTATAAGCTTTCCCGTAGAAAAATCGGCAGTAAGGGGAATAATGCTCACTTTGCCTCCCAACTGTTTTACCAGCTCGGCTTCTGGCAAGCTCTCTACTGTATAGGTCCCTCCTTTCACAAATACTTCTGGCCGTAATGTTTTCAGAATATCGATCGGACTGTCTTCATCAAATGGTATGAGATAATCCACATTTTCCAGCCCTGCCAATACGGCTACACGGTCATCAAGTTTATTGATGGGGCGATCGTTCCCCTTAATGTTCCGGATACTTTCATCACTATTCAAGCCTACGACCAGCACATCGCCCTCTGCCTTGGCCAAGTTCAAAAAATTGACATGTCCTCTATGTATAATATCAAAACAACCATTGGTAAAAATGATACGCTTATGCTCTTTTCGTAGGTCTTTAACTTTCAGTGCCAAATCTTCTAAAGAGGGGATGAATTTTAAATTGCCACCTAAATAAGATTTCAACTCGATGTCGGTGCACATTTCCGTCCCTTCTTTTTCTATCACAATAGAAGCCGCCGCAGAAGCAATTTCCACGGCGGTTTTGGCTGTGGCCCCTGCACATAAAGAGAGCGTAAGGGCACTAACGAAGGTGTCGCCGGCGCCGATCGCATCTTTATCATCATGGGGAATACAGGAAACCTTATGGGCTTTTTTGCCCCTCTCGAATAGGAAAGTGCCATCGGCGTCCATTGTGGCTGCTACATACTGAGCTCCGCTTATGTCCAATAACTTAGCGCCATTATTCCTTATTTGTTGTAATCTTTTACCTTTATTCAGCTTTTCTAGTCCAAGCATCTGGATAGATTCTTCATAATTGGGCTTCACTGCAGTAGGTGACAAGGTGCGGAACTTCTGTGGTTCTTTAGCGTCAACGATTAGTATTGAATTTTTCCTTTTTATGGCATCAAGTTTTTTAATGAGCTTATCCGTAAATATTCCGCAGCCATAGTCGGAAATCACTATAGCATCTACTTCTTCTGCAAGGGCCATTATGCTTTTGTATAAGTTCATAGCACAGGATTCGGAAATATCCGCTGTGCTTCCTTGGTCTACCCTAAGCAAAATATTGCACGATGCAGAAATACGAACTTTGGAGATTGTCTGTCTTTTATCATCCTGAACAACCCCATTAGTGCACACGCCTTGATGGTTCAAAGCCTCTAAGAGCTGGTTGCCGTATGTGTCTTTTCCTATTACCGAAAGAAAATGAGTTTCTGCACCTAAGGCTACCATATTGATGGCCGTATTGGCGGCACCACCACAACTGTTTTCCTGTTCTTGCACATTGATGACCGGCACTGGAGCTTCACGACATATTCTATCCGCAGTGCCTTTTATATAGGCATCGAGGATGGCATCTCCTATCACCAGTACTTTATATTTTCTAAACTTATCAACAATATCTTTCGCATGCACTTTCATTTTACCCTCCTTCCGTTTTCATTTTACATCACCATCTCCTCGTCATCTTTTGCCACCTTCTTTATCAGATTAGAAGCTTCTAATAAGTTTTCAACTATATGATCGGGCTTGCGCTTGTCGTTCATGACCCATTCGGTCTCATTGCCACGGTTTACCAATATGGTTTTGCAACCCGCCCCATTACCTGCTTCTATGTCATTTAATATATCACCCACCATCCACGATTGGGCAAGGTCTATGTTCAGGTCCTTAGCAGCTTTCAGGAGCATGCCCGCTTTTGGTTTCCTACAAGCGCAATCTTGAACATATTCAGCCACTGTCCCTTCAGAATGATGAGGGCAATAATAAAAACCATCTAATACAACATTATACTGCTCTAGCTGCTTGCCCAAAACTTTTTCAACCACCTCCAAAGCCGATTCTTTAAAGTACCCTTTGGCCACACCAGCTTGGTTGGAAATGATGATCAGTTTAAATCCTGCCTTCTTTAAACGTTTCAAAGCCTTCCCTACTTCTGGATAAAGTTTGATCTTACCTGGGTCGACATTGTAAGGGACATCTTCTACTAAAGTGCCGTCCTTATCAAGAAATACTGCTTTGTGCTTATTAGACATTAGATTGAAGAACTTAGGTTTTAGACAATAGACATTAGTTATTCAGTTGCCATATAAATGTTGACTAAGAAAATTTCCCCTCTTTTGTTGATGAAAACGCCCATAAAGCTCATCGATCTCCAACAAACCTCTTCCCAATTTCCCTTTAGTGTTTCACCAATAAAGTCAACATTTCAATTGCTCTGGCAAGTACTGCTCAATTCATTAATCTTGGGCACATTGCTTATGGCCAAGACGTCTCCGTCATCGGTATTACCATTATCTCTGGGATCACCGTTTCTTTAGGTTGGGACAGTACGTACATAATTGTATCCGCTACATTTTGGGGATCTTGCAAGTTATTTGGATCGGTATCGGGAAACCGCTCCATGATAAATGGTGTCTGCATCCCTCCTGCCACCCCTGCTGTAACCTTGATTTTTTCCTGCCTGGCTTCCACGTGCAGCGCATGGCTAAACCCTAGTAGGCCCCATTTGCTGGCATGATAAGCAGAAGCATTTGCCCAAGTACGTTTCGAAGCTGTAGACACGATGTTCACAATATGGCCACTTCCATTCCTTTTCAAATGAGGAAAGGCTGCTTTGGAGATGAGGAAGGGTCCTCGCAGGTTTACGTTCATTACCCTATCCCACTCTTCAATGGCCAGGTCTTCAATAGATTTTGTATAATCTACCCCTGCATTGTTGATCACCACATCCAGCTTTCCATACTTCTCAATGATGTTTTGGATAACAGCTTCTACGTTTTTCTCGTCACCTACATCCATTAAAAAGCTTTCTGCATTATGCGCACAGCCATTCATCTCTCCGATTGTCCTTTCCAGACCTTCCGGCTTTATATCTACCAAAATAGTTTTTGCCCCCTTAGCCGCCAAGGTTTTACAAATAGCGGCTCCCAGGCCTTGGCCAGCTCCCGTCACGAGAACCACTTTCCCTTCAATTGCATTCATGGTATTTTTGCATTTAATGGTTAGAATTAATTATTGATATTGATAAGCCACTTTGGCCCTGGTGGCGGCCCATCCTCCTTTTTTGCTTCCTTTATTTGTCATTTGCTCTTGATAAATATCTGCTATTTCCTGTGCCACAATCTCCCAAGTAAATAAACTGTTGACACGCTTTATTGCATTCAAGCTTTGAGACTTCCAGATCAAGGCACTGCTCAAAACCTCCAACATCCGCTGCGAAAGAATTTCTGGTTCATTGGTAGGCACCAAAAACCCAGTGCTATCATGATCTACGCTGTATTTGATGCCCCCTACATTTGCGCCTATCACTGGCACGCCACATGCCATTGCTTCGAGCGGTGTAATACCAAAAGGCTCGTACCATGGCGTACTGATGAACAGGTCCGATGCATTGTAATAGTATTTAAGCATGTTTCTCTTTCTCCTCCCTACAAAGGTTACCCGCTCCAGCACTTTTTCCTCTTCAGCTATCGTCAGCAGCCGGCCTATTTCAGGGGTCTTCTTGGGGCATGGCTCATCCGACTCCCCTCCTACTATGAGCAGTCGCACAGGGATTTTTTTCCGTTTCAAGAGTGCCGCCATTCCTCTTATCACATTGTCTACGCCCTTCCTTGGCACCATTCTTCCGAGCTGTAAAATGATTTTCTCTTTTGGATTGAGCCCAAGTTTTAGCTTGCAACTCCTCTTGTCCATTGGATAAAACTCCGTTTTATCAAACCCACACGGAATCACCCTTACTTTTTCCTCTTTTGCATAGTAATGGATCATCAAATCCTCCTTGTCCTGAGGGCATTCCGCTATAATAGCATCCGCTTCCCGTACAATCATCTCTTCGATTTGAAAACGACAATCGGGAAACCCATCGGCCGTTCCTTGGTACATTCGACGTATTTTTCCTAAGGCGTGGAAAGTAATGACAAAAGGAATGCCCAAGACCTTTTTAACAATAGCTGCTACGTATCCAGACATCCAGAAATGAGCATGAATAACTTCATATTTCACTTGTTGCTTTTTAATAAAAGCAATCATGTCTTCAGAAAACTCATCCATATATTGGAACAGTTCTTCTTTAGGGATAAACTTTTTTTCTCCAGCTCGAACATGAATAACACGTATTCCAGGCAAATACCTTACGATACGCTTTCCTTCAGGGTCATCCCATCTAGTGAAAATATCTATCTCGTAACCCAGGCGTGAAAGATGGCGCGCTACCCTATCGACATATACATTCTGTCCCCCGCTATCTACCCCTCCTAATAAAGCAAGGGGAGAAGCATGTTCACTTATAAATGCTATTTTCTTTTTCATTGAACACCTCCTATCTGAATTTGGTTATAATCAGGATGTCGGGCCACCTCTTGAAATGTTGCCATCCAATCCTTTGTAAAACGATCTATACTAAAAACTTCTCTTGCCCATGTTTTAGCACCTACGCTCAATTGATTTGCCTTCTCTTTATCCTTTAATAGCAGCGTCATTTTTTCCATCAAAAAGTCTATGTTGGTATGGACATAACCAGAAACATTATTGGTAATATTTACGGCCATTTCCGTAGTGGCTAGGCCAACAATGGGCATGCCTACCATCATGGCTTCACACACCGCTAATCCCATACTGGTGTAGCGGATTGGGTTGAAAAAAAACCTGTACTTACCGATGAACTCTGGCAGTTCTGGTGGCGGCACTTCTCCAAGGCCCCCGACTTCTTCTGATCCCATTCCTATGATGTCCAAGGGGATTTTATCACGCACCTTTTCGAATATATCTAGTCCCAATCTTCTCCCTCTTTTGGTCAACCCATTTATGACCACAATACCGCTTTCAAGATCTCCTGAGTACCTTATATTTTTGGGAATAGTCACCCCGTGTTCGATCACCTTTGTCGGAGACTCATTATTGTTCCACATAAGGTTATTAAAGTGGGTCACATGTACAATCAATATCGCTGGATCATTCACAATATGACGTGTATCGGTTGGCGTTTCCCGGGGTGGATCGTGTTCTAAATAAATCCTAGGCAGCTCCCTTTGCGCTGGAGACAGTATGTCATATTGATCCTCCAGATAATTTCTTTTTGACTGATACAGAATGCAGTCGAATTCCATCTCACGTATCTCGTGTGCAGGTATTTCATGTACGTTGTCGCTCCAATGAAAAGAGCCTGACCTGCCGCCATAGCCTTCTGGTTTCCCTGATTTTATTGGGAGAAAAAATTGACAGGGAGTTTGTGTAAGATAATAAAGATAGCTTCCATCCACATGCCATGTCAAAACCCTGAGTTGCCGATCATTTTGTTATTATTCATGCTTTATGAAACTTTAAAAGGTATTTTATCTATTTCAAATGCTTGTTTGCTGCTCCGTTGCAGCACTTGCATAGCACGGTCTTTCACATATTCTATCTTGTTTGATTCTTCTGGTAATATGATAAGGTGACGCTCCTGATCTAAAGGAGCCCATCTCGCTGGATCTGATGTTTGGAATATGACCACACTTGGTGTTTTCATAGCGGTAGCGACATGGGAAACTCCTGTATCATTCGACAGAAGCATACGGGCATTTTTGATCAGCAGTGCCAACACGCCTAAGCTTGTTCTCCCTGCCAGATTTAATACCGGAAAACGCATATGTTGCAATACTTCTTCCACCACGCCAGCTTCCTGTATCGTCCCCGTAAATACTATCTGGTAGCCTCTATCTGCTATCTCATTAGCCACAGCAGCAAATTTATCAGAAGACCATCGCCGTTTCATATCTCGGGCTCCCGGGTGTACACATACATATTGCTGAGGCTTAAGCGGAACCTCTCCAGCAAGAGCCGCGTACGCTGTTTCTTCCCTGGGCAAAACAGGAAACTCAAGATGATCTCCTTGAGGTGCTGCGCCTAGAAAACTCATCAGAAGCAGGTGACGTTTTATTTCTGGCACATCTTCTGGATAGGACATAAAGCTATTCTCATCAGGGCAGTAAAGGCCCTTTCCACAGTATCCAGCTACTCTATCTGCTTCAAACATCTCTACTAAAGGGTTTGTAATTAATCCATTTCCTTGCATTTGGATAATCAGATCAAACGCTTCTTTCTTCATCCGTTTTAGGTACGGGATAAAAAGATCAGCGCTATAAGGTTGTTCTGGCAGGCCCGGAAACCCAGGGAATGGAATAAAATCTGAAAAATAAGCAGGATAGCGCTCAACAAAATCTTTAGCCCAGGGAAGTCCGATTAAAGTGATTGCTGTTTGTGGATAGGCTGTTTTAAACGCACGAATCGCAGGGATCGCACACAACATATCTCCTAGCTGCAAAGCCCTAAAAATAGCTACCTTCTTAAAACCATGCATCACTTGCTTGTCCATATATGTACTGTTCTAAATGTTGCTTTTTGCTTTTTCTAACGGTTGCTCAAACCTCTCTTTAAGCAGCTCCATAGCGGCCTCTAATACCTCCTCCACACCAACATTGCGCACAAATGAGAACTCATGTAGGCATTCAGCAGTATGGGGTTCATAAGGAAATGGATCATTAGGTACTACCCCACAGGCAGGGCACTCCATGTCCCAAGAGACAACAGGCCGATGCTTGGTCCTGGTTAATGGCCCCCAATTGATGAGGTTAGGCGCCCAATAAATACCTATGGTTTTGGCATTTACCGCCTGGGCCAAATGAAGTGGCCCAGTATCGCTGGAAACGACAAGAGCGCACTTGGTCAAAAGCCCTACTAGTCCATTCAAAGAAAGCTTTCCGCAGGTATTGATTGCAGGGTACTGCATCTGATCGAGCATGCACTGCACTTTTGGGTTGTCTGCTGCACTGCCTGTCAAAACTATCTGAAAGCCATGTTGGGCTAACTTATCGGCTAGGGAAGCGAACTTTTCCAAAGGCCACATTCTACGCAAATCCATGGCACAGCTGTGCAGCACGATGAATCCTTCCTCTATTTTCAGCTGCTTCATCACAGTATCGGCCTCCATTAGATCATTTGCTGTCACGTTAACTTTCGGGGTTAGCCCTTCTGGCTTGGCACCAATCAAAGCAGCTACTTCTAAGTTGCGGATGACTTCATTTTGGTAATAGTAATATGGAATGGAATAATCCAAAGGCATAGCTTCTGGACTGGATAAACCGACTGTGATCCTGGCCTTTAACTGACGAATAAATGGGTTGGCTGCTACTCCTTTTCCTTGAAAATGTATGGCAATGTCAAAAGCTTCGTTTTGCATCGCATCAAAAAAACGGTGCTGCATTTCAGGATCGTTGCTGCCTTCTTCCACTATTCCAGGTGAAGGAGGCACAACAACCACTCTATCGATGCTGGCGCGCTTATCTGCGAAAAAATGTTGGTGCCAAGGCCTTCCCAAAAGTACAATCTCAGCTTTAGGATAGGCCATCCTGATTGCTTCAATAGCAGGAAGTGCCACAATAAGGTCACCTAAGGCACCTGCTTTCAACACAGCTATTTTGCGCACATTTTCAAATAATGCACCCATCGCTTCTTATAATTTATATTACAAAAAGAAAAATCCTGACCTGATATACAGTTTTATAAAGATTCGCTATGCTTGATTCACTGTCTTCCTTTGCTTTTTATAGCTTGCAGACAGCACCGCCTCAGCTATTACATGCCCATCCATGTTTTGGAGCACAACCTTCCTATCGGATTCATTTGGGATATCCAACACCTTGTCTAATGCATATAGTTTGAAGAGATACTGATGTTCATTTTCTGGTGGGCAGGGCCCTTCATACCCAAATGTATTGCCATTGCAGAGACCTTCGGTAGCACCTTGAGCAATACTCCCCTCATCAAATCCACCAGCAGAAGGCGGAATATTGAAAACCAACCAATGTACCCAAGGCTTTGCTGGAGCATCTGGGTCCTCCACCATCAATACTAAGCTTTTTGCTTGCTCCGGCACGTCTAAAAAAGATAGTGGCGGGCTAATGTTAGGTCCTTCGCAAGTGTATTTTTCTGGAACAAAATCACCGCTGGAAAATGCAGAGCTTGTTATTTGCATAGTTTCATATTTATAGTTAAAAAAATAATTGCTTCCTCAAAAAATATAGCCTCTGAGAACTGCCCCAAACGCCACTGAAAAAGAATGCTATTAACATGTTTCGGATAAAAGTTATTCTAAAAACTACTTACTTTAATTCTAACAAAGTATTAGAAAAATAAAAAGAAGTAGATTGAAAAAATGCCAATACGAAACCTATTATGATATCCTATACTAAAATTTTACAAAAAATATTTACCAAAATAGGCAAATAATTTTGACAAACATTTTATAAGCGCATGAAACTAATTCAAACAGAAGAAAGGGATTGATTGAAAAATGTACGACTATATCACAGTGTGGGATGAAAAAAATAAGGATTCGGTATCAGGATATGATGGATGAATTCTCACATGTTAAGATGATCATTCCTACAAAACAAGCCCACCAACCTTGGTTCCGAGACAGGAAAGGTTTATTACTTTATCAAAAAATCTTCAAAGCTTAATTTAAGTGCCTATTCGGTTTATGCTTACTTGCTGCTATGCCGGTCTATAAGTACATCCACCACAGCATCGAGCGTTACTTCTTTTGCTTCAAGCAGCACCAATAGATGGAACAAAAGATCGGCCACTTCATTTTTAAACAGTTCGTCATTATTGTCTTTCGCTTCTATCACCACTTCCACGGCCTCCTCTCCCACTTTTTGAGCCACTTTATTGATACCTCTCTGAAACAGGCTATTGGTGTAAGAGCTTTCAGTAGGGTTGGTTTTCCGATCATGGATAATCGCTTTCAAATAATCTAAAAATGCCGCCTTCCCTTCCAAAGGTTGTTCGTGAAAACAGGTAACAGCACCTGTGTGGCAAGCAGGACCATTGGGTATGGCCTTTATCAATAAAGTATCCTGGTCGCAATCTACAAATATCGATTCCACACGAAGAAAGTTGCCAGAGGTTTCACCTTTCGTCCAGAGCCTTTGTTTGGACCTGCTGTAAAAAGTAACGATTTTCTCCTGCTTGGTTTTTTCATATGCCTCCTTATTCATAAAGCCAAGCATAAGCACTTTCCCTGTTCTATTGTCTTGAATAATGGCAGGAACAAGTCCGTCTAATTTTTGAAAATTGATCTCTTTTGTGTCGCTCATGGTTCTTTAAAGGAGTAACTGCTGCAAAAGTCGTAAATTAAAACTAAAACAAAGAGAAGACCAAGCATAACAGACCTTTTGCATTCTATTATCCCTTTCTTCTCATTTTTAAAAAGCTTTTTATATGATCCTATTGTGGATTATTTCAGTATCCTCATCGGAATTCCATGGTTGTGTAGATAAGACTTGAGTGTTGGAATGGCAATTTCGCCAAAATGAAAAATACTTGCGGCAAGGGCGGCATCCGCTTTGCCCTGATCAAATACTTCCACAAAATGGGCCATTGTTCCTGCACCGCCAGAAGCAATCACAGGAATGCTCAAAGCTTCCGATACCTGAGCGGTAATCCTATTGGCAAAACCCGCCTTTGTACCGTCGCTGTCCATTGAGGTGAGCAATATCTCACCCGCACCTCTATCCTGCACTTCCTTAGCCCACTTCAATGTTTCCAGCTCCGTAGGCTTTTTGCCTCCATGCGTATGGACGATATCAATGCCGTCTACCTCTCTGCTGTCGATGGCCACTACAATGCACTGGCTACCAAAAGCCTTTGATAGCTCATTGATCAGCTCAGGGCGATATACCGCCGCGGAGTTGATGGAGACTTTGTCGGCACCGGCATTCAGCAGTGCAGATACATCCTCTACAGTAGAAATACCGCCTCCTACTGTAAATGGGATACTGATTTCGGCTGCAACTCGCTGTACAAGCGCTATTATGGTTTTCCGCTTTTCTACAGTAGCCGTAATGTCCAAAAACACCAGTTCGTCAGCACCTTGTTCTGAATAAAGTTTCGCAAGGGCCACAGGATCGCCTGCATCACGCAACTGTTCGAAATTCACACCTTTTACAGTCCTGCCTTCCTTAATGTCCAGACAGGGGATTATTCTCTTTGTCAACATTGAATATCTTAGATTAGTCTCTTGATTTTATTGGGATTCGTCGATAAACGGCCGCAGCTCTTCTAAACTGATAGCATTTTCATATAGGGCCTTGCCAATAATAACGCCATACAAATTCATCTTGGCCAACATTTCTACATCCTTTATGGACGAAACCCCGCCACTGGCTATAAGCTTAAGCTGGGGAAAGGCCGTCATCAATTCACCATACAGTTCATAAGAAGGCCCTTTCATGGCGCCATCTTTTGACACATCGGTGCAGATCGAATATTGAATTCCCTTTTGCAGGTAATTCTCCAAAAAAGGAAATATGTTTTGTGTGCTCTTTTCCTGCCATCCACTCACTGCAATCATATTGTCCCGAACGTCAGCACCTAAGATAATTTTCTCGGAGCCAAACATCACCAGCCAGGCCTCAAACAGGTCTGGCTCTTTCACTGCTATACTCCCGCCCGTCACCTGCTTTGCGCCTGCATTAAAGGCGTCCTTAATATCCTGGTCAGACTGCACACCTCCACCAAAATCCACGTGTAAATCAGTATTATTGGCAATCTTTTCCAGAACAGGAAGATTAACGATCTTCTTTTTCAACGCCCCATCCAAATCCACCAAGTGAAGTCGTTTTATACCTGCTGCCTCAAACTCCTTGGCCACTTCCAGAGGGTTGCTCCTATATTCCTTTTTGCTGGAATAATCCCCTTGCGTCAACCTGACGCATTTTCCTCCAATTATGTCAATCGCGGGAATAATATGCATTTTCAGAAATTATGATTGTAAATTGATTCCACTATACACAACCTGTGCATAGCATTTGTTTAAAACTTTATTTTGAGGAAATTCTTCAAAATCTGCTCACCATCCTTGCCACTTTTTTCGGGGTGGCCCTGGACAGCATAAAAATTATCTTTCTGCATGACCGCACTAAAAGGCACGCCATAGTCAGTAGTAGCCACAGTCTGCGGGCCAACTTTGGCATAATAACTATGCACATAATAAAGATACGCCGGTGATGCCAAATGATCCAGCAATGGCCCTTTTCTGTTTTTTATGGTGTTCCAACCTACATGTGGCACCTTAAGTCCCTCATTAAACCGTATCACTTCCTCGTCGAAGATACCTAAGCAACTTGTATCGCCTTCAGCGGAATATTGACACATAAGCTGCAACCCAATGCAGATACCCAGCACAGGTTGCTTCAACCCTATGATCAATTTGTCAAGCTCCCTTTCCCGCAGGTACTTCATGGCATTGCTTGCCTCGCCCTGCCCTGGAAATATCACCTTGTCTGCGGATTGGATTTGGTCTGGATCATCGGTCCATACAGGCGTCTCGCCAAGCCTTTTTAAAGCATACATAACCGACTGTATGTTACCCGCATTATACTTGATTACTGCAATCTTCATCAATGTCCATTTCCGGCAAAGTTAGCATTTGGAAGGGCAAAACTATCCTTTTTATGAATATTTGTGTGGGAATTTTGTAGGATGACTTTAGTAGGCAATTGACAGAAAGCAATAAGCAAGAATGGCCACAAGATTTTAGACGTCAGGTAGAAGACACGATTGCCCATGCGATCGGCGATATACAACAACCGCAATTCAGGTAAACGTAGGAGCGGTAAGGATAGAAGCGAAAAGCCCGAAGCGGGTAGGTTTGAGGGTGGCCGGACTTGTAGCGGATAGCCTGGCCACCGCCCAAAAACAAAGAATTGGTCAACAGTTCCAGATTCCTGACTATTGCCAATTCTTTATTTGTTTACAGACGTAGGTCAATTGCCGGCTGCCTAGGCCCTACTCTAAATTCTTAATCTTGATGCTTCTAAAAGAGACATTATTGCCATGATCTTGTAGCAAAATGTGCCCCTTCTCGGCCAAGCCAAAGTTATCCCAATCTTTATATTTGCTATTGGCCACCAATTCATGAAATTCCTCAGAACCTCTTTCGTACTCCAGTACTTTTACACCATTCAGCCAATGCTCTATTTTATTGTCTGGTTTCACGACCAACAGCGCCCTGTTCCATTCGCCAATGGGCTTTAAGAATCGATTATGCTTTTCGGCAGTTTTCAGGTCATACAATGATGCCAAGGTCCGGTTGCCATCTCTGCCCATTTTGGCATCAGGATGCCGCTCATCATCCAGCAATTGGTACTCTAATCCGATAGCAGAGGCATTCTCCACCTTTTCTTGTTCTGTCACAAAATATTTGATCCCGCTGTTAGCTCCTTCTGTAAGCTTAAACTCCAGTTGCAGCTCAAAGGCGCTATATTGCTCCTCTGTCACGATATCGCCGCCATTCACGGATTCGCCTCCACCAGATTCCAGGACTTCTAGCACACCGTTCTCAATTCTCCAACCATGCTCGGGAAAATTGTCTTTATGAGCACCTCTCCAGCCATTGGTAGTTTTGCCGTCCCACAAGAAGCTCCAACCCTGGGCCTTTTCTTGCTCAGTCAGGGTATTGGGGATAAGGTTCACAACGAAGGCATCATGCCCCTCCTTATGCTCCAGATCCGTTGTTTTAATTCTGATATTTTTCCACCTCACTTCTTTGCCAGCATCAGCCTCATTGCCAATTGAGTGGACTTGCAGGGCAATTATGCCTTCTGGGGTCATATCATCTTCCAAGCTAGCCACGGGAACATCGTTCAACCAAGTCCTGATGGAGCTGCCTATGCATTCGATTCTAGCTTTATTCCATTCGCCAGCTTTAAAAGCCGATTGGCCATTTGGATTCAGGGATAGCGGATACAACCACATTCTGCGTTGTTCATCATATATCCCCCCTGTCCAATTCCTATCAGAAGGGTCAAACTCAAACTGATAGCCGTGTACTCGGCCATCCTTGATGCTTGGATCCGTAATACTTCTAAATTGAACACCACTGTTGATATCGCTGTTCAGCATGAAGTCAAACTCAAGGATAAAATCACCGTATGTACTCTCGGTAGCCAAGAAGCTGTTGGGTGAGTTGGTTACTGTAGTGCCGACGATAACCCCATCAACCACTTCATACGGCGCTGTTCCATTCACTTGCTCCCATCCCGAAAGATCTTCTCCATTGAACAACATGACCCAACCATCATCCTCTCCCTTGTTTTGAGGAGCGCCACAACCATACATGAACAACATGGTGGTAAATCCACCCAAAATCAGCGTGATTCTAAATATACTTTTCATAAGTTTGTTTGAATACTGTTAAAATGCAATCCTTTTATTTATTGTACAAACGCTTCAAAATCCTCATTGATTTGCTGCTTGTCCACTTGCTTTCCTGTATATATTATTACCCTATGTTTAAAAGTAACAGATTCGTTTGCCTTTAGAACGAAATTAAGCGTTTCCTTTCCTTCACTCATGGCTTCTTGTCCTAAAGGATTAGCCGCATAGAGGCCATAACCTCTAGCATGCCAATAAGAGGGATAGCCTACATTATTGGGGTGATCAAAAATAGCAATGGCTATATTTTCACCCTTTATTTCTCCCGACAAATTCATCCATTTCGCCCTTGTGCCCCAGACATCATGTCCCTCTGCGCCTTCGCTACTATTATACCAACCAGTTACCCCTTCATTATTCAGCACGGGCACATCCGTAGGATTACCGCTGGCATCAGTAAATTTCTCAGGCTTATCAGCAGGGTGTTCCAATTCTCTGGCAACTCGAATTCCTATAAAACCCTCCTTGTTATCCTTCATGGAAACATCGTTTTCTAAGGCGGTTAAAGTTGTAATCCGGTCTATCACGCGTTCATGCTCTGTTCCACTAAAAATGAATGTAGTGTTTTCTTTGAGGAGCGGCTCGCCTTTCGAGTCAACCCATTCCATGGACACTTCTAGTTCACCCTTATCATCACCGCTACTGATGCGATTGATTTCTTTGTGGATGATAGTGCCATAATGATCCTTTTTGTCCTCAGAAATGGCATCAGAGTTATTCCAAAAGTCCAGCCCATTCACATCCCCATAGTTAAGCCAAAGCCCAACATGATGCGGGTGGTCGATTCGTTCACCAGCTCTGGATTCAAGTGGAAATCCACGTGTAACCACAGTACCTTGGGCTGTTTTTATAGGAAATAGTACTGGTTTTTTTACTGTTTCGGGATAGATGTAAGCAGTAAAGAGCGATCCATCAATCATCACATCCACTCTTTTTTCTGCATCATTTTGAATCAGCGTTATTCTGTCCTTTACCCCATCTTGTTCATCTGAAGCAGTTGCTCCATTGCTTTTTTTTTGTCCATTGTTGCAAGCTGTTAATAAAACTGAAAGCAGTAAAGTACCTAAGTATGGACCTATTTTTGATTTCACATACATAATTAATATTTTAAATTTTGGAGAATTTGCTTCTTGTTTGGATGATCTGTCTGCCTACTAATACTTAAATACTTCTCCTCCAGCCAGTACCTCTTGCCTTTCCTCGTCAAAGGTCACAAACTTTCCTGTTCTCAAAGCAGCGGTTGTCATAATGTTAGCGACAGAATGGTTGTATCCTGCTTCAACAGGAGCATTGGGTGTTTCTCTGCTTCGAATGCATTCCATCCAGTTTCTCATATGCGCAGAAGTCATATTATCGACCCCTGTAGCGGCGCCTGTTGCGGCTTTTACTTGCTCAGCCAGCGTAGTTTCTTCCAATAGATTAGGCTGCATGCCCATCACAGAAGCATGATTTGCTTGAAGGCCTCCTCTGGGTGTTACTTTGTTGGTGTCTAGGTTCAGCTCGCCCCCATTGGAATAATATATCTCTTTTATACCTCCTGCAGAATTGGTAAATCTGGAAGAATAGACTACCTGAAAACCTGTTGATTTATCGTCTGAAGGGCCATAATCAAACACGGCTGTCATGGTATCAAAATTTTCCCGTCCATCTTTCCATAAATAAATGCCACCATTGGCCGCTACGCTTCTTGGATGCTTCAAGCCGGTAAACCAGTGTACGGTATCGATTTGGTGCGCCATCCACTGACCAGGGATACCCGAAGAATAAGGCCAGAACAGTCTATATTCAAGGTATTTTCTTGGATCCCATTTTTCATAAGGCCGGTTCATCAAAAAGCGCTTCCAATCTGTGTCCTTTTCTTGGATTTCTTTCGTAAGTTGGGGTAACCGCCATCTATTAGGTTGGTTTACATTCCAACTCATCTCGACCATCACAATATCTCCAAATTTGCCTTCCTTAATGAATCTATCTGCCGCATGGTAATTGGAGCCACTTCTTCTTTGAGAACCTACCTGCACAATCTTGCCTGATTTTTCCACCGCTGCTCTCGCTGCTCTATTGTCTTCCATGGTTTCAGCAAACGGCTTTTCGACATAGACATCCCTGCCGGCTTCTACAGCTTCTTTACAATGCAGCGCATGTTGGAAATCGGCGGTACTGATAATGACTACGTCCACATCTTTCCTCTCATAAAGCTCCTCGTTATTTCTGGCAGTTTTAATATTTTTGCCAGTTTTCTCTTTCATAAAAGCCACACATTCGTCCCGTCTTCTATTCCAAATATCAGAAACGGCAGTGAATTCAAAATTTAATGCTTTGGAATGCTCCAATAAAGCTGGGATCAAGGCGTCTTTTGCACGGTTGGAAAACCCTACGATCCCCACGTTTATCCTTTCATTTGCTCCCATGATCCGGGCATAGCTGCTGGCGGGAAATCCCATGGCCCCAATTGTAATGCCTGCACCTGACAAGGCCACTTTTTTAGCAAATTCTCTTCTTGAACTATTAAACTTCTCCATGTTATGTAATCGATTGCATTTGTGAATAAAAAATCCATTTAGGACAACTGCTTAACAATTTAGAAGATTCGAAATGAAATACCAAAATTGATAAAAAAATATAGCACCATTTGTTCAATGGTGCCGCAGCTCAGGTCCGTTGAAAACACGGATGCTTTTAATTTAACTAGGAATTAGGATATTAATCCACCCCTTTTACTTGCGCTATATAGGTCTTGATTGATTGTTTTTTGTCCTCGCTATTGCCAAGGAGTTTTACAAAAGCACTGCCGATAATGGCACCTGTAGCATATTCACAGGCTTTGCTAAATGTCGCATTATCAGAAATGCCAAAGCCAATAAGTGTCGGCGTAGTAAGGTTCATGGCTTTTATCCTTTCAAAATAAGTAAGCTGAGTATCTGAAATGCCACTTCTGGCTCCGGTAATGCTCGCAGAGGAAACCATATAAATAAAACCCTTGGATTCTTTATCAATCTCTCTGATCCGTGCTTCACTGGTCTGAGGCGTAATCAGAAAAATATTCAGTAAACCATGTTTTTCGAAACAAGCCTTATAGTCTTCCTGATAGGACAACATCGGCAGGTCCGGAATTATCAATCCATCGATTCCTACAGCGGCAACATCTTCGCAAAAAGCTTCCACACCATATTGCATGATCGGATTCAAATACCCCATCAGCAAAATCGGGATATCGATGCTTTCTCTTATATTTCCCAGTTGCTGCAAGAGCTTTTTTACGGACATACCATTCTTCAAAGCTACTTGATTGCTTTCCTGGATGGTTGGGCCATCGGCAACGGGGTCGGAAAAGGGAATCCCAATCTCAATCAAATCCGCCCCAGCCTCTTGTAGGTATTGGAGAACCTTGGTGGTGTCTTCCAAATCCGGATAACCTGCTGTATAATATATGGATAGTATATTCTCTTTCTTTTGCTCAAATAGTGCTTCAATACGATTCATGTTTTTAGATATAAGATTTAAGACATCATATGATTAGATGTTCCGATTTTTAATGTTCACTGTTCAGGGTTCAAGGTTCGGTGATATTTAGAAAGGCATTTCTGTGCCTACTGCCAATATATTGACCTCTCGGACATGCGCCCAATTCAAAACTCAACACTTAAAATTCATAATTATTAGCACCTTTGCACATTGGCACATCAAAACTCGTTGTTTCATTTGTACATTAACTCATTGCTTCAATTAACCTAGTATCCGCCCCAATTAATATAAGTTTCCAAGTCTTTATCTCCTCTTCCGCTGAGGTTGATGACTACTACTTCATCTTTTCCAAAGGCTTTTTTGTCCAGTACTGCCAGCGCATGTGCCGATTCGATAGCGGGGATAATGCCTTCGAGTTGACTTAAAGCTATACCTGCTTGCATGGCTTCCTTATCGGTTATGCTCATAAATTCAGCCCTCTTGGTATCAAACAAATGAGCATACAAAGGCCCAATACCGGGATAATCAAGTCCTGCGGAAATAGAATAGGGTTCTGTTACCTGGCCATCTTCTGTCTGGATAAGGAATGTTTTACTGCCATGCAATATGCCGGGCTTGCCTAAGGCCATTGTTGCCGCCGACTCTCCCGTCTCCACGCCCTTTCCAGCGGCTTCTGCTGCAATTAGTTTTACCGACGCTTGATCTAAATAATGATAAAATGCTCCTGCGGCATTGCTACCTCCGCCTACGCAGGCGATGACATAGTCAGGGTTCTTATTGCCTGTTTTTTCCTCCAGTTGTGCTTGTATCTCCTCACTTATAACAGACTGAAATCGCGTAACCATATCGGGATACGGATGAGGCCCGACTACAGACCCTATTATATAGTGCGTATCTACAGGATTGTTGATCCAATGACGCATGGCCTCGTTGGTAGCATCTTTTAGCGTTTTACTACCACTTTTGGCAGGAATTACCTGAGCACCTAACAGTTTCATCCGCTCCACATTGGGCCGCTGACGTTTCATATCAATTTCACCCATATATACCAAGCATTCCATGCCCATAAGTGCACATACAGTAGCCGTGGCTACGCCGTGCTGGCCTGCACCTGTCTCAGCAATGATTTTCTGCTTCCCTAAAGCTCTGGCCATCAAGATCTGTCCCACGGTATTATTTACCTTGTGCGCCCCCGTATGGTTCAGATCCTCTCTCTTAAGGTAGATCTGTGTGCTGTACTTGTGAGATAACCTTTGAGCAAAATATAGAGGAGAAGGCCTCCCTACATAATCTTTTAAGATTTGCCTGAATTCTTTTTGAAAGGCAGGTGAATTGAGGATAGACAGATAATTCAGTCGCAACTCTTCTACATTGGGGTATAGCATTTCGGGGATGTAGGCCCCACCGAATTTACCATAGAATCCTCTTTGATCTACCGAATAACTTCCCATATCTTTATTTATTATTTTTCAAAATCCTTTAATTATTGCCTTTAACTTCTGTAGGTCGGGCACGTTTTTTAGACCAGGAGAAGACTCAAACTTACTATTGACGTCCAAGGCATGAACGTTCATATGAAGATAATCTTTCACCTCCTCAATATTATGCAGCCCGATACCGCCGCTTAGAAAAAATGGCACTTTTTGATCGTATGATTTTAAGATGTCCCAGTCAAAGCTATACCCATTTCCTCCGAAGTTTTCTCCTTTTGTATCAAAAAGAAAAAAATTGACATGAGGCATATAGTCCAGTAATAGATCAAAATCAAACTTTTTTTCCAAGCTAAAGGCTTTAATGATCCTATAGCCTTTGTTTCTCAATGTCTCACATAGTTTCGCTGGCTCATCCCCGTGCAACTGCAAAAAGTCGAGCTGAAACTTCTCTGCTTTCTCTTCCATCACCGCTAGGTCCTCGTTCACGAAAACCCCTACTTTTTTTACTGTGTCTGGAATTACCTTATGGTCGATCAACTGCTGCATAGCTTCGTCAGTAATGTGCCGAGACGATTTTTCATAAAATATAAACCCTGCATAATCAGGTATCGCCCTATCCATTATCGCTTGGACATTTTCTTTATTTCTTAAACCACATACCTTCAGTTTCATCGACATAACATTATATAAGATTATACAGACGCCCTCATCTCCTTAATAAAAGCTGCGCAAGCCTCTTCGGGTTTTTCAAACTTCATGAAATACGTTCCCATCAAAAAACCTTTATAACCATATTGTCTTAAATTACCAATTGTAGCGGGGTCTTTGATACCACTTTCAGATATTTTGACAAACTGCTCGGGGATAAGTTCAGCCAAATCAATAGAAGTTTGCACGGCTGTTTCAAAATTGCCTAAATTCCGATTGTTTACGCCGACCACATCTACGTTATCATTTACATATTCTTCTAGCTCTCGGGCGTTATGCACTTCTAGCAGCACTTCCATACCAAGTGTTTTCGTAAATGCTGCAAAATCCTTTAATGCTTTCGGCTCGAGTGCTGCCGCGATTAAGAGTATAGTGTCTGCCCCCATAGACTTTGCTTCCAATATCTGATATTCTGAAACGATAAAATCCTTCCTGATTATAGGGCAGTAGTTAAATTTTCTGGCGGTCAAAAGATCTTCATGGGTACCTCCAAAGAATTCCGTATCGGTAAGAACAGACAAGGCTGCTGCCCCTGCTCTTCTATAACCTATGGTAGTATCAGCCACTTGTGCCACACCATTGATGACGCCTTCAGATGGGGATTTGCGTTTAAATTCTGCTATGATGCCCGAAGAATTTGGTTCTAAAAGGTGTTTCTTCATGGAAATAGGCTTGCTTTCAAAGTATATGCTTTGCTCCAATGTCTTTACACTGATCAGCTTTTGCTGTGCCGCAACCTCTTTCCTTTTATGGACAACTATTTTATCGAGTACATTCATAATACCATTATATATTTTTCAGGTATGTAAAAGCATCCCTGTGTTTTTTACTTCCTAATTTGCCGCCCCTATCGCCATCAATGCCTTGAACCTTTCATAAGCTTTTCCTGATAAAAGCGCTTCTTTTGCCGCTTCTATGGCCTCCTCTATGGTGCCGTACTTTTTCCCGCAATACAAGGCAAAGGCCGCATTGGCCGTCACTACCTCTGTTTGGGCCCTAGTACCTTCCCCCTTTATCACCTTCAAAAATATTTTCGCAGCTTCTTCAACCGTTTCGCCCCCGTAGAGGTCCTCTTCCTTATGTCTTCCAAAACCTAGCGATTCTGGCGTAATGATCTCTTCTCTGTCACGGGTCACCATCTTAAAAGGTCCGGTTAAGGAAATCTCATCGTATCCATCCAAGGCATGCAATATGACGAAATCTTTGTCGGATTTTTGGTATAAGTAGCCGTACAACCTTGCCAACTCCAAGTTAAACACACCGACCAACTGCTTTGGTGGGAATGCCGGATTTACCATAGGGCCTAACATATTGAAAAAAGTCTTAACCCCCAACTCTCCTCTTATAGGCGCGATATTCTTCATGGCAGGATGAAACAAGGGTGCATGTAAAAAGCACAAGCCGGTTTCTTCTATTTCCCGATTCAGCCTGCTCACGTCGTTAGTAAAAACGTAACCAAATTGCGCCATAAGATTGGAGGATCCTGACACAGAAGAAACGCCGTTGTTACCATGCTTGGCCACGTTCTGTCCAGCGGCCGCTACGATAAAAGAAGACAAAGTAGAGATATTGAAGGTGTTTTTCCCATCTCCTCCCGTACCACACAAATCAATAACATCGTAAGGAGTGAGATCAACTTTTACGCACAATTCCAACATGGCATCTCGAAAGCCTTCTAATTCCTCGACGGTTATATTACGCATAAGATAAACAGTCAAGAAAGCCGCCACTTGGCTACCGTTATACTTCCCTTGAGCCAGGTTTACCAGAATGTTTTTGGCCGTTTCTTTATCCAGCGCTTTGTGCTCAAACAAGCTATTCAATACCCCTTTCATATCACTTTGTTTTAATATCTAACCAATTCTGTATAATTTGAACACCATGCTCTGTCATGATCGATTCTGGATGAAACTGCAATCCTTGCACATCATATGTTGCATGCCTCACGCCCATAATGTTTCCATCACGATCCAAAGCGGTCACTTTCAACGCTTCTGTTATGCTCTCAGGCTTTATGGCCCAAGAATGATACAACCCGATCGTAAATTTAGAAGGAAGTCCTGCAAAGAGTGGTTCCTGCTGTTCTATTACTTCCACTTCTTCAGTGATTCCGTGCTTCACCTGAGTAATATTGACCAGTTCCGCTCCGAAAGCCTCTCCTATTCCCTGATGTCCCAAGCACACCCCTAAAATGCTTTTGGCTGGGCTATACTGATGAATTAAAGCTGGCATAACGCCCGCATCGGCCGGGACACCAGGCCCTGGAGACAATAGTATCTTATCATAAGCCTCAACAGCATCAAGGCTAATCTTGTCATTTCTATACACATCCAAGTCGGCAGCAAAGCCTAGCTGCCTCAAGATGTACACGAGATTGTATGTAAAAGAATCGTAATTATCCAGTACTAATATTTTCATCCATTTATTTGTTTATGCATATCTATAGGTGTTCTCATGGATTTCCTAACGGATTTCCTCTGCCATTTTCAAGGCCGATCGTAAAGCTGCCAACTTGTTATTCACTTCTTGGAGTTCGCTCTCGGG
Source organism: uncultured Roseivirgaceae bacterium (assembly GCA_964440915.1). Classification (GTDB taxonomy): domain Bacteria; phylum Bacteroidota; class Bacteroidia; order Cytophagales; family Cyclobacteriaceae; genus CAMPJM01. The sequence goes on along the minus strand of CAYTTV010000046.1, from coordinate 3,438 downwards.
TACAGATTTTGCCACCACGCCAGCCCCTGCCTGATAGGTGAGCTGATTGCCCTGACTAAGGAAAGAACGGATCATAATGGCATGATTGAAGCTCTTGTCAAAACCGATCATACCAATGGCTCCACCATAATATCCACGGACAGTATTCTCATATGCATCGATCAATTGCATTGCCTTGTACTTGGGCGCACCTGAAAGCGTGCCGGCAGGGAATGTATCTGCCACTAAACGTAAGAAGGGGAAATCATCTGGGAGCTTGCCCGTTACCTTCGACACCAAATGAATCACATGTGAGTAGTACTGAATTTCCTTCAAAGTTTCTACTGCTACCGATTTACTGCTCTTGCTCAAATCATTTCTTGCGAGATCGACTAGCATCAAATGCTCTGAATTTTCTTTTACGTCATTGCTGAGCGTTTGTGCCAATGCCATATCTGCCTCGTCGTCGCCAGTACGTAGGAAGGTTCCTGCTATAGGGTAGATAGTGGCTTTGCCTTCTTTGATGGTAATTTGCGCCTCAGGTGAAGAGCCAAACAGTTTAAAGCTTCCATAATCGAAATAAAACAAATATGGAGACGGGTTGATAGAACGTAAGGCACGGTACACATTAAACTCATCTCCCCCAAAACCACTCTGGAACCTTCTGGAAAGCACAATCTGAAACACGTCACCCACTAGGCAGTGCTCTTTGCCCTTTTCCAATATTTCGAGAAACTCACTATCGGTATAGTTTGATTGCTCCTGACCTAAAAGCTGAAAATTATACGCGGGGATGCTTTTGCTAAAAATAAAGTCTGTAATCCTATCCAGACTCTCTTCTTTATCTTGACCCACTAGTGTATGCTCAAATACGTGCAATTGGTTTTTAAAGTGATCCACTATGATCACATACTGGTAAAATTGATAGTGAAGTTCTGGGAGGGCATATCGCTGTTCATCCTTTGTTCTAAAAGTGATATCTTCATAATGTTGGACTGCCTCATAGGTCATAAAGCCAAACAGCTGAGTGGAGACAAACTTTTCCCCGTTTTTCTCTATGTCAAATTGATCCATAAACTGCTCCAATGCATCAATCATCACGAAACCTTCTCCTATAGGAGTGGATCGCTGGGTGCTATCGGGATATTGGCATTCTAAAACCCCATTTTGTGCTTTTATGGAAGCTATTGGTTTGCAGCAGATATAAGACAAGCTGTTTTCGTGCCCATGATAATCGGAACTTTCCAGCAAGATGGTATTGGCAAACTTATCCCTAAGCCGCAGGTATATACTAACAGGAGTAACGGTGTCGGCAAGCATCATTTTGTGCCGCGTCTTGATCTTGTAATTTTTCATACACTGTTTGGATTAACAAAAAAAGGCTCGCTCCGCAAACAGCGAGGCGAGCCTTCATCATGGTTATATCATTCTAAACTTTACATACCATCGCTGTTCATTTATCTTTCGGTAAATGCCACCAGTTTGTGATATGTATGTTCTGTGATTTCATGCGATGGCAAATCTAAAAAAGATTTTTGGCAGTGCAAACACTTTTCAAAAAAAAGACCCGAATTATTTAAACATACGCTGCGACAACATCTAAACGGCAACTCCCGTATTAACTTTTTATGTGTCTCATTCTATTTTCTTGGGATTGCCATCCTCGATACAAACTCATAGTTGCTGCCAACAGGGACGAATTTTATGCTCGTCCTACTCAGCCTGCAGATTTTTGGCAGGATTATCCTGATATCTTGGCAGGAAGAGACCTCCAAGCGGGAGGCACGTGGCTGGGTCTTGACAAAGAAGGTTACTTTGCAGCAGTGACCAACTATAGAGATATGGAGGCCATCAAAGCAAATGCAGCATCCCGAGGCGACCTTACAAAAGATTACTTGATCAGTAAAGGTAAACCCGTCAATTATCTGAGAGAAATTTTTGAAAGGAAAGACCAGTACAATGATTTCAACTTATTGGTGAGTGACTTTCAAAGCCTTTATTATTTCTCCAACATCCAAGGCCAAATCACCAAGTTGGATAGCGGCATATATGGCCTAAGCAATCACCTCCTTAATACACCGTGGCCCAAAGTAAAATTAGGTAAAAAGGTGTTTTCTTCTATCACAAAAGAAGAGGACTTCTCTACTGAACCTATATTTGAACTACTGCAAAATGTGGACACCTCCAAGGGAAAATCTCTTCCTAATACAGGATTGTCTCCGGAACTAGAACAGACTTTGTCCTCTATATTTATAAAAACTGAGGATTACGGCACCTATTGTTCGACAGTGCTGCTGGTAGATTATGATGGCAATTGTAGGTTTGAGGAACGAACCTTTCGGCCAAATGCTGCACCTGTTTATAAGCAATATAGCCTTAAGCTGCCTATTGAAAAGACAACCTAAGGCTACTTTTTACGAAGTTGAAATTATTTCTTGCCCTTTGCTGCAGACTTTCCTTTTCCACTCTCTGCATTATCAACAATGGCTCTTTTCTTTTTGTGTGGACGTGTCTTTCCGAAACTACCACTAGTGATTTTACCTCTTCTGGTTTTTTTATCTCCTTTTCCCATATTTTGTTAGTTTAAAAAGCAATTTAAAGCAGCCATAATATAGCAAAAAAATACTTAAACACAACTCCTTCTACCACTTTATCTAAAGGAATCGCAACCGGCATCATGCTATTTACGAATCAAATCTGTACGGAAAGCCGTATCTTTGCAGCTTGAATTTTAAAATAGATGATTTTGAAACAATTTAAAAGCAAAATTTCGGCAATTATTTTTGATTGTGACGGTGTATTGGTTGACAGTGAGTTCGTTGCATCACAAGTCTCTTTACGCATGATCGAACCTTATGGTGTCAGAATGACCCTACAAGATTATGCTAGGCTATTTGCAGGAAAAGTGGAAGAAGACATCATTGGTGTGATCAAAAAGGAATATAACATTGACTTGCCAAAGGACTATGTGCCAAAGTTAAAATTAGCAATAGAAAAAGCGCTCGACAATGAGCTTCAGCCTATACCGGGCGTAAAGGAGACCTTATCCAACATTCAGAAAAAAATGGGCGTTGCCTCCAACAGCCGGTTGGTACGGGTGATTCATTCCTTAAAAATAGCGGGGATTTCTAATATCTTCGAAAAGAACTTGTTTGCGGCAGAAATGGTTGCTCGGCCCAAACCTTATCCGGATCTTTATTTATTGGCAGCAGAGAAGCTCAAAGCATCGCCAAATGAATGCCTTGTAATAGAAGATAGCGAAACTGGCGTAACAGCAGCCACAGCAGCAGGCATGCAGGTTATTGGATTTCTTGGAGGAAGCCATATTTATGAAGGGCATGGCCAAAAGCTCATGAAAGCAGGGGCTTTCACCAATGTCCATAATATGGAAGAACTTGATGCGCTGCTTCAGCAAATCCATTAAATAGCCGCTGAGGATATTTTCATTTTTTTCTTGAA
>CAYTTV010000045.1:0-27776 GCA_964440915.1 uncultured Roseivirgaceae bacterium | reverse complement strand
AGGACCAAGCAGCAATGGAAGACAAGCAAGCCTGAAGGGCTTCAACACGAATAACCCGAAAGAACAAGCGAAAACAACCCGAAAAAGGTTTACCTACAAAAGAGTTTCACGCAAAGCTCGCTAAGAAAAGACAAGATGGTGGACACAAATCTGCGGTCATAGGACCAAGCAGCAATGGAAGACAAGCAAGCCTGAAGGGCTTCAACACGAATAACAGAAGGAAAGGTTGGATGTAGTTGTAGAGATGGATGCATCATTAACCACCTCTGTCTGAACAAAGAGTGGTCAATAATCGCCAATGTATGAAGTTGCCCTATATACGAGCGTCTTTTTGAATTGCATCAACAGGCTGCTTGGCGTAAGTAGGGCATGTTCTTTCAGTGCAACTTGCCGCAGTGAAAACTGTCAAAATGAATAGTCCTAAAATAATCTTTTTCATTGTTATTTATTTAAATGCATCAGCCACCCCATGACAAAATAGTGCGATATGAACCCATGACTTGGGCACATCTTGCAACTATTGCTGCTTTTTCCATTCCCTGAAAAACAAATCTATGTATTATTCGTTCTTTCATTTGCTCAAAAAAAGCAATAACAGTACACGAGCAATAAATTCAAAACCCTCATATAGGTCATGGTTTTTTTGAACCCTCCGTGCCTTTTCTGAAATTTGTATTTTTCGGCTGTTATTAATAGTATGTCGATCGGTGGCCACAGATTATTGTTCGGGTATATGAATCCAAAGCAATAAAAAAGTGTTGCCTGTATAGACTTTACTTTCAATTTGTTAATTTATTTTCTTATGGCTGGATACAGATTTACGGCGTTCGTTCCTGAGGTAAGCAAAGATGGCCAGACCTTTGATCAACTTTTAAATATTTTCATGCAACTGCTCTTGATTACGGGCGGTGACGTGAGCGAAGCACTGCACTGGTTAAGCAACTTGGACAAGGAACACAACCTTACTTCTGACCAATATGGTATCGGAAACTTCATAGAAGATTTGAAAAGCAAAGGTTATCTTACAGAAGAAAACGGCAAAGGCTCCTTTAAGGTGACCGCTAAGAGCGAGCAGCACTTCCGCAAAAGTGCGCTGGAGGAGATATTTGGTAAGCTAAGAAAAACCGGCAAAGGTGAGCATAAAACCAACCATAGCGGGGCGGGCGACGAGGTGGGCACAGATCATCGCAATTTCCAGTTTGGGGACTCGCTCGATCAAATTGCACTCACCGATTCGATCCGTAATGCGCAAATAAACCATGGTCTGAGTAACTTTATGCTCACAGAGAATGACTTGGAAATCGTCGAAAAGGAGCAAAAATCGCAAACTTCGACGGTCCTCATGATCGATATCTCGCATTCTATGATCTTATATGGCGAGGACCGCATAACACCGGCTAAAAAAGTAGCCATGGCACTAGCAGAGCTGATCACTACCCGATATCCGAAAGATACGCTCGACATAATTGTGTTTGGCAATGACGCCTGGCAGATCCAGATAAAGGACTTGCCCTACTTGCAAGTGGGCCCTTACCATACCAATACCGTGGCCGGCTTGGAGCTAGCGATGGACCTGCTGCGAAGGAGAAAAGCCCGAAACAAACAGATTTTTATGATTACCGACGGCAAACCTACTTGCCTAAAGGTGGGCATCAAGTATTATAAAAACAGCTTCGGCCTCGACAGCAAGATCCTAAACAAAACGCTGAACCTAGCAAGCCAATGCAGGCGGTTAAAGATACCGGTAACGACTTTTATGATCGCCTCAGACCCATACCTCAAAGAATTTGTGCGGGCTTTTACAGAAGCCAATAACGGCAATGCTTATTATAGTAACCTGCAAGGATTAGGAAGCCTTATATTTGAGGATTATTCCAGAAACAGGAAAAAGAATTTTTAGAGGTATCAAGCAAAAGCATTAAACAATATGTATAAAAAAGAAATTATTAGCCCCGATCTTTCGATCGACACTCTGGGAAAATTGAAAGCATCGGGTTACCAACCAAAAACCATAAAGCAGGAACTCAGGGATAACCTGATAAAAAGACTAAAAAACAAAGAAACGGTATTTGAGGGCATTTGGGGGTACGAAGAGACGGTAATCCCCGACTTGGAACGGGCCATTTTATCGGAGCACAACATCAACCTGCTCGGGCTGAGAGGCCAAGCCAAAACCAGGCTCGCAAGGCTAATGGTGCAGCTTCTGGACGAATATGTACCGGTAATCGAAGGATCTGAGCTTAACGATGACCCCCTTCGGCCATTGTCGAAATACGGAATGGACCTCATTGCACAAAAGGGAGACGATACGCCTGTGGCCTGGTTGCACAAAAACGATCGCTATACAGAAAAGCTCGCTACGCCTGATGTATCTGTGGCCGACCTTATTGGTGACGTAGACCCAATCAAAGCCGCTACCTTAAAGCTGCCTTATTCCGATGAGCGGGTAATCCATTATGGACTCATACCGCGTTCGCACAGGGGCATATTTGTGATCAACGAATTGCCCGACCTACAGGCCAGAATACAGGTGGCCCTGTTCAACATATTGCAGGAAGGCGACATCCAGATCCGAGGATTTAAGATTAGACTACCTTTGGATATCCAATTTGTGTTCACCGCAAACCCTGAAGACTACACCAACCGGGGCAGTATCGTCACGCCACTAAAAGATAGGATTGACAGCCAGATCATCACCCACTACCCGAGTTCCATCGCCATCGGCAAAAAAATCACCCAACAGGAAGCGCGTATCAAGACCGAGCAAAAAGAAAAAGTTACCGTAAACGAACTGAGCAAAGACCTGATCGAGCAAATCGCCATAGAGGCCAGAGCAAGCGAATATGTCGATGTAAAAAGCGGGGTGTCGGCGAGACTCACCATCTCGGCCTATGAGAACCTTGTGAGCAGCGCCGAAAGAAGAGCACTCATCAACGGAGAGGATTCAACACACATCAGAATGTCCGATTTTATAGGCGTGCTGCCTGCTATTACAGGCAAGGTAGAGCTTGTGTATGAAGGAGAGCAGGAAGGCGCAGGCATAGTGGCTGCCAACCTAATCGGGAAGGCCATCCGCACGCAGTTTGTTGAGTACTTTCCCAATCCGGAAGAGATACGAAAAAAGAAAAAGAACAATGTGTACAAGACCATCACCGATTGGTTTGAAGAAGGAAACACCCTCGACCTTTTGAACGATACCTCTCACAAAGACTATAAATCTACGCTAGACCGGGTGCCCGGCTTGAAGGAACTCATAAAGCAGCTCCACAAAAACATGGATGAGCCTTCAAGCTATTTCTTTATGGAGCTTGCCCTGCACGGATTGGCCGAATACAGCATGCTGAGTAAGAAAAGCCTGACAGCGGGCCTTCAGTTCAAAGACCTGCTCAGCAGCATGTTCACCATGCCCGAGCCAGGTTTTGAGGAAGACGACGACGATCTATAAAACCAGTAAAAAGAAGCGAGGGCACAAAACCAACTTTAGAATAATGACTATCAAGGAAATACAAGCCTTGGTGAGCCAGGGAGAAGGGACAACACTGGAGTTTAAACACAAAGTAGAACATCCCGAAAAAATCGTCAGGGAAATTGTGGCATTTGCCAATTCCCAAGGGGGCAGTTTGCTTATAGGTGTAGACGACGACGGCACCATTTTGGGACTAAAAGACGCCGAGGAAGAAGCCTATGCGCTGGAAAATGCCATTCAAAAACACTGCAAACCTCCCATATCATTGGATTCTGAGATTGTGCCCATCTCAAGAAAACGGTCGGTCATCTACTACAGCATAGCGGCCAGCAAAAGAAAGCCGCACGCCGTAAAGCAAGCCGAAAGCACCAAAGTGTATGTGCGTGCACAGGACCGGAGCATTCAGGCCAGCAAGGAAATGCGCGAAATATTGAGGAGACAGCGCAAGCCCAAAGACACGCGATTCACCTTCGGCGAGAAAGAAAAGCTGCTGATGCAATATCTCGACACGCATGGAGCAATCACCCTGCCCCAGTTTGCTGCGCTCGCTAATATCAAGAAATACTACGCTTCCAAAACCCTCATCTTGCTCGTATTGGCAAAAGTCCTCACCATAGAGCCTAGAGAGGGCATGGACATGTACAAATTGGCAGACACGGGCGATGCGTAAATCATCCGCTGATGCTCTCATTTCCGCTTCATAAAAAACATTTTTGGGCGTCCGGGCGGGCTCTCGGCACTCGCCTGCCTCCCACAAAAACCCCTTTCGGGCTCAAACAATGCCTACATCCCTGACGCAACGGCCTCTCAAACAGCCCCTAAAAAGCAAGCACGTGCACCTTATAAGATTTTTAAGCACATAGATTTATACAGGAAAATCTCCATTGGAGAATGCCCCGATAGGGAGGAAGAAAGCCTCAATACGATCCCCTATAGATTTCTCGACAACACCTTTAGAAGTATAAAATATTGATTACATTGTATTTCTAAAAATCCAAGTCAATCATCTATGCATCTGACCGTTATGCACAACAATAGTGCATAAATTTACTTGATTTACCCAAGGTGAATAGCACAAAAAGATTTTTAGTGCTATGGATTACCACCATTTGCCATAAAGATGTGTCTAATAAAAAACAGGCCTAATATGAAAATAAGCGCACCAAACACCGTATTTATATTGATTGCCCTCTTCATCATATTAGGGGCTTGCGAAAACAAGGACACTGTTCAGCCAGAGACAAGCATAGGTATTCCCCTAGCGGAGATACCCGATGACCCGGATTATATTTCTCTGCCCTTTGTAGGGACAAAGTGGAAGCTTATAGGCTTCGCTGACTCAGGAACAAACACTATTAAGCTGGCAAAGCCATCGGAGGGAAACACCTATACATTGATTTTTGAGGAAGATGGGACGGTGAGCGGTGTAACCTCCACTAACCAAGCTACAGGAACATACACGCTTGATGGTCATGGCCTGCAGATCACTACTTGGGGGATGACTTATATTAACGAACTCTATGATGGACCGCTATACCTCGAAGTCATAAACAAAGTACACTCCTATCAATTATCGGCAAAAGGCCTGTTATTGAATTACGCACCGCACAAATACTTATTATTCAGACCAATTGACTGATGAAAATGAGGACAAGGCAGATAAGTTTTTTTAGACAACAGTTAAACAAATGAAACGAATCAATATTTTTTTGTTAAGCATAGTAATGCTTTCCTGTGAAAAACAGGATACCGAATGTACGCCGTTTGCTCCCAAGCCTCTTGGTGAATACGCATACAACTTTCAGCCTGAAGACCAATATGACTTCCCCGTGCGGCCAGGAACACCGGAATGGGGAGAATTTACTACAGGGCAACAAAAGATCGATGCCTGCCAAATGCCCGGTGCGATTTTAGAGGTGATCTCTACCAATGGCTTGATAGAGACCTGTTTGGACTACCCTCTACTTTCTACCATGTATGCTTTCAATAGTATCCAATATGGGACCGAGAGACAAATGGAGAACTTTAATGGGTTGGGTAAACTGGTTCAAAAAAGTGATGCAGCGACCTTGATGCTGGCCCGTTACAAATACATGGATGCTACGGCAATTCTCGATGGTGAGGATGATATTACGATAGGGAGTTCTGCACTGATGTTTGATCGTTTTGGGATGGTGTTGTCCCAACCTGTTTTCATGGCACAGTTGACCACTGTTGAAAAAAAGGAACTGGTGTACGAAGCAATGGCCAAGTATGAAACATTTCTATTGAACCATGAAGTCTTAGGCATTCTTACAGCGGAAATTCAGGCGCTCATAATGGCCCGGGCCATGCAGGCCAAAGGCTATAAGCCGTTCTTGAATGAAATAACGAAAAACGAATACATGAGTGCATTTGTTGCTGATGCCAACCTGAAAGGAAACTATGAAACTTTAAATATAGTAATTGATTATGCAAAACGATTTACATGCTATGGACAGTAAATAAGACTACTATGAAACCAAAACCAACATACCCTATATTTTTAATAATTGCCCTCATGGTCTTAACAGGGGCATGCCAAGAAAAAGACACTGTTGAGCGCGATCCTGGCGCACACCTTCCTTTAGCAGAAATAAACGGTCACCCAGATTATGTTGCCCTGCCCTTTGTAGGAACAAAATGGAAGCTTATAGGCTTTGCCGACGCAGGAACAAACACAATTAAACTGGCAGCGCCATCGGAAGGGGACACCTATACATTGAAGTTTGAAAAGGATGGAACGCTGAGCGGTGTAAGCTCTACCAACGAAATCATGAGTACATATACCCTTGATGGTCACGCGCTACAATTCACTGCTTGGGGAGGAACAAAAATCAATGAATTGCTTGATGGCCCCTCATACGTAAAAGCTATCGAGCAAGTATACTCCTATCAACTATCGGAAAAAGGCTTGATATTGAACTACGAAGTCAAGAAGTATTTGCTGTTTCAGCCTGTTGACTTGTAGCGTAAAAGTATAAATGCATCTTAGTCATTTCATTAAAGGGAAGTAAGGCTGATTCGGAGTGTGCGAGAAAGGCACCTAAGTGCTATCTTCAATACCAAAAAGAAACCCTGAGACCACCTCAAGGTGAGGCTTTCTCAGGGTTAACTGCTATAAAGGAAAACTTAAGCACTCATAGCTGCTATCTATAGTTCTTCATCATGCTCAATCTCGCAAATCATACGCTTCTGCTACAGCTTCATAATCGTTTAGATCCACACCTTCCGAAAGCCTTGCGACCTCCGAACCTCCAGGCAGAATCACGTACCTATAGCTCAAAAGCAGTGCGGGTGTGTTATTGGTCGACACTTCTATTTTGCCTACACTATAAGCAGCCATCACCCAGCCCGAGCTGTTCGTATACGGCAGTTTGTGATATACAGGGGCAGGAACAGGGCTTGGCGGCAAAGCTAGGAAGGATATACGTTCATATACCACGACATGGCCTTTGTCCAAAATATCTTGGGTAATTTCAGGAGCCTCTATTGTGGCCTTATGGATGCCTCCCGAACTCGTAAACGTTGGCGACAACCAATCGGAGTAAAGCACATTGGCATTGCCCGGTTCACCAGCATCTCCTTTGTCCCCTTTATCGCCCTTATCTCCTTTGTCCCCCTTTTCCCCTTGTTCTCCTACAGGGCCTTGCTCACCTTTAGGACCAGCAGGACCTACGTCACCATCTTCTTTGCAACCCAATGTTGCAGTGCAAATTAACAATGCACTGATGAAAAAAAACTTTTGTAAAGTGAAAACGCTCATATCCATGTTAAGTTTAGTTTGAAGATTTGTTAATCACTTGACAAAGCTATTGCCCAATGCTCCTGGAGTATTGTAAAAAACCGACATTTTCAAAATTCAACATATTTGTGATGTGCCTGTCATATTTCTATTTCACCCCTTCGGGGTTAGGTTTGGCTGGTTAATCTTGTTTTCTAAAATCTTATCATCCCTTCGGGATTGTTCAGTTCTGGCTCTGCAGCTATAGTGAGGGGCTCATCTTAAAATATATGCCTTTTCATTCATCACTGAGCTTGCCAAAATCTCCAACTCCCCCGCAAACGCCTTTTGCAGAGTGGATTTTTTTCAGTTCTTCCAAATCATCTAATTTCTTCTGGTCCACCGTTTCCAGTTTTGTGTTTCGTCGCACAGGGCATCTAATTGGCGTACGATGACTTGTTGGGGGAACAGCCACCTTCTTTAATCCTGAAGGGATGAAATGGTTATAGCTCGATGCAATTCAAACGTCAATTAAACCCCGTAGGGGTGATATTCTCGATCCCTCCATTCGAATATGGCGCCAAGGGATATCGCTCTTAAGGAACATGCCCCGAAAGGGGTATAATATATATTAGCTCCAAGTGTATCCCAGATTTATAAATGAGGCGAAGCTCCAGTTTTGGCGTGTGTATTTATTGCAAAGCAAACAAAAACGATGGAGAAAACCTTAGGGGCAATTTCCCGGCAGTGGCACCCCAGACAATAAAGGCCCAAATGAAAATCGATAATAAAATCAAAGCGCAGAGGTTTGACTTATTAAATTATTTTATAATTTGAGGCCTGTGAAAGAACTGAAGGATGATTGCTGGGCCAACCCACCATTGCAGCTACTGCCATTTTTTTAGGATTAATTATATGTTATTCGACCTCTAACCAACTGATAATTATGGGAAAAGAAGAAAAAGTTTTTGTACTCGATACCTCTGTGATTTTATATGCGCACAATGCGATCATGAACTTTGCCGAACATGACATTGGCATACCAATTACCGTCTTGGAAGAGCTGGATCAATTCAAAAAGGGAAATGACAACATCAACTTTGAAGCGAGGGAGTTTATCCGCATGCTCGACAAACTGGCCACCGGCCATACCTTGCAAACCTGGATTCCTTTGAACGGTAAAGGAAAGGGCCAATTCAAAGTGTTGATGGACTATGACAGTAAAATAAATGCAGAAAAGGTATTTGACGACACGAAAGCAGACCATAAAATTCTGAATGCTGCGCTAAAGCTTCAGCAAGAAACACCCAATAAAAAGGTAGTTTTGGTAAGCAAGGACATCAACCTGAGGCTAAAAGCAAAATCGTTGGGATTGCCCGCAGAGGACTATGAAACTGGTAAAATAAAAAACGTAAACTCGCTATACAATGGCAAAACAATGGTCGAAAAAGTGGACTCGGACAGCATCAATGCTTTGTATGAAAATGATATTTGTGAACCTAAAGCCATTCTTAAGGAAGAAGTACCTATCGACAATCATTATTTTATCTTAAAAAGTGACAAAAGCTCCGTGCTCGCTTATTATAATCCCAGCGAAAAAATTCTTCAGAAAGTGGAGAAGCGAAGTATATATGGCATAAAACCTCGAAATGCTGAGCAGACTTTTGCCATTCATGCACTGTTAAATCCTAATATAAAGCTGCTGACTATACAAGGCGTAGCAGGCACGGGCAAAACTTTGCTAGCGCTAGCGGGAGCACTAGAGCAGAGAAGGGATTATAAACAAATATACCTGGCACGCCCCATCGTACCTTTAAGCAATAAGGATATCGGTTTTTTGCCTGGCGATATCAAATCGAAACTAAACCCTTATATGGAGCCCCTTTGGGACAACCTTAAATTCATTCAGAACCAGTTCAATGAAACAGAAAAGGAGTATTCCAAACTGACCGATATGGTCAACACCGAGAAACTGGTAATCACCCCACTGGCATACATACGCGGAAGGAGCTTGTCCAATATTTTCTTCATTGTAGATGAGGCACAGAACCTCACGCCACATGAAGTGAAGACGATCATTACAAGAGCTGGAGAGAACACGAAAATAGTTTTTACGGGGGACATCCACCAGATAGATACGCCTTATTTAGATGCACAAAGCAATGGACTTTCTTATCTGATCGACAGGGTCAAGAGCCATCCAATCTATGCTCACATAACTTTAGAAAAAGGAGAAAGATCGGAACTGGCCAACCTTGCCAACGATCTGCTGTAGCTATAAGGTGGTATGCCTTGCCCTATTCTGGAACTTCCATGAAATGCATAGGTCTTTATAAATTAAATATAACTGGAAAATAGCTAGAATAGGCCAAGTGCCTAATATTGAATGGCCAGATCGAAAATAGGAACGTGGACAATTATCTAGCTAAACTTTATGTATAAGGTTGGTTTATACAAAATCTATTGCATTAATTCACTTTAATGCTTTATTTTTGCCGGAAAATAGGCGTAGACATTATAATTTTAGGCATATTTGCAGTAATAAAAGGAAACAACATGTGTGATTAATTTCTTTATTGTGCATAACTGTAATTTAATGTCGAAATAAAAGACTTTTTTTGACTAGTAAGAGTTGTAATTTTTAGCACCATAAGCATCACTAAGGCAAAAAATATATTTATATGAAATCTTTAAAACTAACATTGGCAATAGGAATATTTTTCCTAGGGCAATCTCTTGTAATAGCACAAGATGATGCTCCTGTAGTGGATAATTCCTTGAATGCTCAGTTTAATGAGCTTAAAAATAGATCTAATTCATACCAAGAGTATAAGGTTGTAAGAGTCGTTTCACTAGATAACTTTTGGAAGAACGTAGAAGATTCTTTGGCTGCTGTGCACAAAGAAATTTTAGAGGCCAATAATGCCATCGCGGCCCAAAACAAAAAATTGGACAGCCTTCACAATACTTTAGAAGCGAGAGAAGAAGCCCTTGAAAAAAGTGAATATGATATAGCGCACTTACAGGTACTAGGCATGGATGTCGAAAAGGACAGCTATGTGTCATTTACCTGGGGCGTCTTTTTTGTTTTACTCCTAATTCTAGCTATTGCCTTTGCCAAATACAAAAGCAGCAATAAAGTGGCTGTAGAAAAGAAAGCTGACTATGAAGAATTGAGCCAAGAGCTTAATGACTACAAGCAAAAGGCACGTGAGAAGGAAATAAAACTTATGCGCGAATTGCAAACTGAGCGCAATACCATAGAGGAGCTGAACCAAAAAATAGCAACACTGCGTAAACAAGCGCATTAGTCGATATATAAACCAAACAAAAAAGCAGGCAGGTACGGAGGTTGGCTCCATTCCTGCCTGCTTTTTTTTCATTCCTTCGCTCTTTTCTTCTTTCTTGTGGAGCAATATTGCTTCGTCGTATAATTCCTCTATATTTAATGTCTAATATTCCAGCGCACAATGAAACATATTCTGTTTTCTTTATTGTTCGCCAGCTATCACTTCTTATTTTCCCAGGATGTCCCCTTCGACTACTGGCCTCAAACAGATCGGCAACATGAAATTATCGAGCACACAAATTATGTGCTCGCTTATTCTGAAGCGCATGAACAAGCGCTTTGGGTAGCTTATGAACTAGATATGTCCAAGGCCAGCGCCAACCTATACAATAGGACAGATAACTTCCGGGAAGACCCCAAAGTCACCACAGGTTCCGCAACATTGGCGGATTACAAAGGATCGGGTTTCGACCGAGGTCATCTTGCACCCGCAGGAGATTTCAAGTTTTCAAAAATAGCCATGTCCGAAAGTTTTTACATGACCAATATGAGCCCCCAAACACCTGGCTTTAATAGAGGAATATGGAGCAAACTGGAAGCTTTGGTAAGGAACTGGGCCATAGAAGAGGAGAAACTTTATATTGTAACAGGCGCAGTGTTGCATGACTCTCTTACCGCCATTGGCGATAATAAAGTATCAGTGCCTAAGTATTTCTACAAAATTGCCCTGGACTATACCTTGCCTAGTATTAAAGCGGTAGCCTTTCTCATGGAAAACGAGAGCAGTTCCTTGCCTCTCTATAATTTTGTAGTGACCATAGACAGTCTTGAATCGCTTACCGGCATTGACTTTTTCCCAAGCCTTGAGGATAACCTGGAGGAGCAGCTTGAGTCCGCTATATTCGTTGCTGAGTGGAATTGGGAAGCAGGAAAAGCTCAAGCACCCTTGATAGCCAATACACAAGTCAAAGCTCAGTGTCTAGGAATGGCCAAATCGACGAGAAAACGATGCAAAACCTATACGACCAATAAAGAGGGCTATTGCCATGCCCATCTCTATCAACTGAATGAATAGGCAAAACGGAGGCTTGCCATTATACCACTATCTCCTTCCGACTCGGTTCGCAAAAACCGCTTATCAAAAGTAATCCTACAATGTAAGGTTAACCCTTTAATCAAGTTTAAAATCCATTCCTAAAAAATGTAATTTTATGCATAATTAATAAAAAATTTTCAGGACTGTGAAAACATCTACTGATTATCTCGACAATCTCTATCAAGCCTATATTCAGAAGCGTGAAATTCCTCTTCACAAGCATCAATTCATTCATTTACTTAAGATTTATCCTTCCTTGGTAGTTTTGATGAGCGATGGTATAGTAGATAAAGAAGAGCGTCTGGTCATGAACATTCAAGCATCCAAACTGGGTTATGATCATGCAACAGATGACCTAGGAATAGAAAAGGAGGAAAATCTTATGCTTATCTACAGGGGCGAGTTCAGGTACCTCATCAAAAATCGACATGATTGGGAACGTAAGTTTCTAGCCGCTCTGAAAGAATACCTGCACAAAAATGAAAAGGAGAAGAGCTTGGTGAAAGAGACCATGCAATTATTTGCCAGCGCATCCCAAGGTACTTCCGTTGAAGAAGAGTTTGCTATTGGCCAATTGAAACAATATTTAAACCTAGACAACTGACGTTTTTCCATTTCATCTTGAATAGCTAAGTCTACTACACTTTCTATTCTCATTAGGCTTTTGTCATTTTTCCTAAAAAGCGTGCATTCTGATAAAGTATTATTGATTTATCATTATATTGGTTTGCCTAACCAATATCCTTTTTATGAAAAAACTTTTACCCCTCCTTCTCACCCTTCTCATCGCATTGGGCTCATGCAATTCTACAAAAAAGGAAAGTATTATGAGCGACGACGACGCCCTCATCAATGCACAACATTTCATAGAGGACTACACCGAACGATACCTTATGCTGTATTATGAGCTGTCAAAAGCCCAATGGCAATCCAATACGCATATTGAAAAAGACGATACCCTCAATGCCTACAATACACAAAAGGCTAGCGAAGCATTTGCCACATTTGTTGGCAGTATAGAAGTAATAGAAAAAACCCAAGATCTGTTACACCAAAAGGAATTACTTTCTCCTATTCAGATAAAGCAATTGGAAACGATCTTATATACGGCGGCCAACAGCCCTGCGGTAGCCAAAGAAGCAGTAAAAGAAAGGATTAGAGCCGAGACTGCTCAAATAGAAAAGCTGTTCGGATTTGATTTTATTATGGACGACCAAGCAGTGACTACAAACGAGATTGATCATATACTGAAAAATGAAACCAATCTAAAAGCAAGACAAAAAGCATGGGAAACAAGTAAAGAAGTGGGAAAAGTCCTTAAGGATGGGGTGGAAAACCTTCGTCAACTAAGGAATGAAACAGTGCAAGCATTGGGGTACAACGACTATTTTTCCTACCAGGTGTCGGATTATGGTATGACTACTCAAGAAATGATGGACCTCAACCAAAAACTTATTGAAGAAATATGGCCCTTGTACCGGGAGTTGCATACCTATACGCGCTATTCCTTGGCAGAAAAATATGATGAAGACGTTCCTGATCTAATCCCTGCTCACTGGCTGCCCAATCGTTGGGCACAAGACTGGTCAGAATTAGTAACCTTAGAAGGAGTTGATCTGGATGCCGTGCTGAAAAAGAAAGGAAGAACGTGGATTATAGAGCAAGCAGAAAAATTCTACATAAGCCTTGGTTTCGACTCTCTTCCCCGCAGCTTCTATGAAGAGTCAAGCCTTTATCCACTTCAGGCCGACGCCTCTTACAAAAAAAACAACCATGCCTCAGCATGGCACATGGACCTTGAAAATGACGTGAGGTGTCTTATGAGTGTGGAACCCAATGCCGAATGGTACGAAACAACTCACCATGAGCTCGGCCATATATATTATTTCATGAGCTATACCAACCCTGATGTACCACCATTGCTTAGAACGGGCGCGAACAGGGCATTTCATGAGGCTGTAGGAAGTATGATGGGCCTTGCCGCTATGCAAAAACCTTTCTTGGTCAATCTCGACCTCATTGACGGAGCCAAGGACAATACCAACAGCGAGGAAGAAATGCAAGCATTGCTTAAAGAAGCCTTGAACTTCATCGTTTTTATCCCTTTTTCAGCAGGAGTGATGACAAGCTTTGAGCATGATCTTTATGTCGAAAACCTTCCAAAGGAAAAGTTCAACCAAAAATGGTGGTCCTTAGCGAAGAAATATCAAGGAATCATCCCTCCTGCCAACCGAGGAGAGGAATATTGCGATGCAGCTTCAAAAACGCATATTACCGACGATGCGGCCCAATATTACGATTACGCTATATCAAATGTGCTGTTATTTCAAATGCACGACCATATCGCTAAGAACATCTTGAAGGCCGACCCAAGAAATACCAACTATTATGGCAACAAAGCGGTAGGGGAATTTTTATCCCAAATACTATCCTCTGGAGCAACAACAGACTGGCGGCAATTACTAAAGGAATCTACAGGGTCTGAACTGAGCGCAAACGCAATGCTTCATTATTTTCAACCTTTGATGTCTTATTTAAAACAAATTAATAAAGGCAGGAATTACACTTTACCTGAAAAGCCTGTTTAAATAAATAGATCCAACATTCTCTGGATATGGATACATTATCCTTAAGAAGGAACGTTACCATCATAGTTTTCAATAGTTTTCATGCAGCATTATAAAAAATTGAAATTTCCGAAAGCAACTTTTGCATTTAAATTCTGTATGGCATTGCTGGCATTAAATTGCCTTACGATAGCCTTCGCAAAAAGCCAGACTGTAAACCATAGAAGCATCTTAAACCTAGAATTCCTTCATTATGGCTCCGAAGTACCAAAGGAGCTACTGTCGGAAAAAACGGCTGTATTCGTTGATGACCAGTTACCTTCACCTCACGGAAAGCCTTGGCAAGCTTTTGCCAAAGAAGTGCACAATACCTTTCATCGATTGGGGATAGACGCTGTGGCCTATTATGATCTCGATTTGGTATTAGGGGGCACTCCCGTTACGACGTCCTTTGCTGAGGATATAAAAAAAAGAGGGGTAGCATTTGTCCTGATTCTAAAAAGGAGCACAATAGCTCCTCAAGACACCTCGTATACACTTACCCTAGGTAAAATTAGCGATCAAGATCTGTTTTTTGAACCTGGTCAATCAGCTTTTCAGCTTCAAAACAACCATTTGGAAAACCTTATGCAAAGTCTGGTAAGGGCCGTTAGCACAAGCGGTCTCGAACGAACGAATTTTTTGATTTTAGAAAAACCTGAATTCTTTAAGAAAACCAATATTTTTGCAGCACGAAGATTTGAAAGCTATAATCCGGACCTAAAACTGGATAGGCTGGCGGTCCCTCTATTTGAAGAAAGAGAAATCCCTAAAAAAATACCATCCGGTATGAGCCAAGAGGAAGCAAATAATATTGTGAATAGAGAGAACCAAAAAATCATAGCGGCCAATGAAAGATTGAAAAACATCATGTCCCAATACCCTTTTGGCTCGGGACCTGTAAGTAAAGATCAAACAGAAACAGCCCTAAGAAGGGATGGCTACCTTTTTATGCTACTCAATATTCATGGCAGGCCAACAACGGTGAGCGAGATTCTTCAATACAATTTTGAAAATGCGGATGCCCTCTTCACCTCTACAACAATGGTCGCTGGCGACACCATTACCAAAACGCTTCCTCCAGATGAGGTAGTATACAAGTTTTACATAAAGCACCTCCCTACTGGAGAAGTTTTCTTGGGGTCACAGTGGGATGCAGACACTACATGGGAAACTGCATTGGAAAATTTCATTAACAACTTGAGGTTTGCCCTAAAAGTACAATAGCAGGCCATAACAAGCACTGCGAAAAGACACCACCATGCAATCAACCCTTCATCCAGATCCATTATATTTTATTGCCGTACTCCTTCCTGACCAGGTGAGTGCTTCTATCGATCAAATTAAACAGAACATTGCAGAAAAATTCCAATCGAGGGCTGCTTTAAGATCTCCGCCCCATATTACATTACACATGCCTTTTAGGCTAGCAGACAAAAAGAAAGAAAAGCTCAGTATGGTACTGGAAAGTTTCGCTCAAAACCAGTCGCCATTTGAGCTAACCCTAAAAGATTTCGATGCATTCCCACCTAGGGTTATTTATATCGGAGTGACGCCCAATGAACAACTTGACAGCTTACAGTCAGCCTTACTTCGCGAGATGAGAAGGGAAATGAATACTTTCAATGGTAATTATAAAGAAAGAGGCTTTCATCCTCATATCACCATTGCATTTCGGGATTTGAAAACCAGAAACTTCCATGCCGCTTGGGAATTCTACCAAAAAGAAACATTTTTTTCACAATTTATAGCCCCTAGAATTAGTCTCTTAAAGCACAATGGAAAATTCTGGGAAGTTGACAAACACTATGAATTAGGGCAACTAACTTAAGCAGGGCCTTTTCCGCTGCTATTCGGTCAAGAACCCAGTAATATTGTCAATACTTATGAAGCGTGCTCTTACTTTTAATTTTTAAAATTAAACACTGCCTTATTCCAGTTCTCGTTTAATTGTATTACTTTTGTCCCGCAAATAACCCTCCTTTAAAGTTTATTTGCTATGTCGTTAGACTCATCAAAATTATCGTTCGAAGCACTCACCTATGACGATGTGCTGCTTCTCCCTGCGTATTCCGAAGTATTGCCAAGAGAGACAAATACTTCGACGCGTTTAACCAAGAATATCCAACTCAACATTCCAATTGTTTCTGCGGCAATGGACACCGTCACAGAAGCTGATCTTGCCATTTCCATGGCGCTGGAAGGAGGAATAGGGTTTATCCACAAAAACATGAAAAAAGAAGATCAGGCTGAGCAAGTCCGCAAAGTAAAGCGGTCGCAGAGCGGCATGATCCTCGACCCCATTACCTTGAATATCAAAGCTACTGTAGGCGATGCCGTGGCGATCATGCGTGAATACCATATTGGTGGAATTCCGGTAATCGATACAGAAGGAAAGCTATTGGGCATAATCACCAATCGAGATTTGCGCTTCCAAAAGAATATGCGGATACCCGTAGCGGATATCATGACAAAGGAAAACCTGATAACCGCCCAACCGGGCATTAGCTTGAGAGAAGCTGAAGACGTACTTCAGGAGCACAAAATCGAAAAGCTGCCCATTATCAATGACACCGGAAAACTTGTCGGGCTCATCACTTATAAAGATATTCTCAAGAACAGAGACAAACCAAACGCCTGTAAAGACCAATATGGCCGATTAAGGGTAGGTGCAGCTGTCGGCGTAACCCCCGATTTGTTAGAAAGAATTGAAATCCTTATAAAGGCCGGCGTGGATATAGTGAGTATCGACACGGCCCATGGCCACTCAAAAGGCGTGATCGATGCTTGTAAGCAAGTAAAAGCAAAATACCCAGAACTGGACTTAGTCGTGGGCAATATAGCCACCGGAGAAGCAGCCAAAGCACTGGCCGATGCAGGAGCTGATGCGGTGAAAGTGGGCGTAGGCCCAGGCAGCATATGCACCACTAGAGTAATTGCTGGAGTAGGCATGCCACAGTTGTCCGCAGTGTATGAAGCGGCCAAGGCGCTAAAAGGTACCGATGTATGCGTGATTGCCGATGGCGGCATTCGTTATGCTGGTGACTTGGTAAAGGCCATTGCAGCAGGGGCGCAAAGCATCATGATAGGCTCGTTGCTAGGGGGTACTGAAGAGGCTCCAGGGGAAGTAATTATTTATGAAGGCAGAAAATATAAAACCTACCGCGGCATGGGCTCGCTGGAAGCCATGGAAGACGGCTCAAAAGATCGGTACTTTCAAGATGCCGAAGAAGACGTCAAAAAGCTGGTTCCAGAAGGCATAGTGGGTCGAGTGCCTTACAAAGGAAGGGTAGATGAAGTGCTTTATCAAATGGTAGGCGGCCTTAAAGCGGGCATGGGATATTGTGGTGCCCCTACTATTGAAGCCCTCCATAATGCAAAATTCGTAAAGATCACTGGATCGGGCATTATCGAAAGCCATCCCCACGATATTAAGATTACAAGAGAAGCCCCAAATTACAGCAGGTAGGAAAGTGCGATTATATGTGAATGATAACCTTTGAGAGATTGGCTTGAATTTTATAGCCAGTCTCTCAAAGGTTATATTGCTGTAGAAGACTTTTATCTGCCACATTATATTGTATGTCATTTTTTGATTATTTTAGCCTATCATTAAAGGATCGTTGATCTAAAATTTTAGGAATAATGTTGAGTAAATTGCCTTTCATTTGAAAAAAATCATGCTCTCAAACAAAAGTGTAGTGAGGTTGACTATTGCTTGTGGCATCATATGTTGGCTTGCATTGCTTTTTACAGACCTTATTATACTTTTTGGCAATATCAACGGAATTGATCCTGCTATTCCTGAATATATTCCGAAACTGATCCTGAATGCCTTTTTCCTAGTGCTTTTCACTTTCTATAAGCTCACTATGGGGAGGACTGATAAGATAGATTTTATAGATCTGATCTGGCAAGTATTCATAGTAGGTCTTTTTACTTCCTTTATTTCCTTGTGCATCTGGCTGTTTTTAAACATGCTGTCTAATAACAAGTTCGCCTCTAACCCGATGCTACAGGAGTTCTTTTACCATGTGAACATAGGGCTTGTCGCCACCTTCCTGCTGTCTACATTTATGGTATGGAAGCGGCTCATCCTGTACCAAAAGTCCAAATACTTGAACAGGATCTGGATGATATTTGAATATGCCATATTGGCCAGCATATTTTTTAACCTGTTCGACTTCATGTCGTTCAGCTCGGGCTTCAATACTGCACTCTTTATACTCGTCGGGCTAGGGCTGATTCTTTCTGTCAACTTGAAGTGGATAGCCTACCTCAATGTAAAGCAGAAATGGACCTCCATACTACTTTTGGTACTGATCATAGTCTTTTTGGCTTATTTCCTCATCACTTTGGTCAACTACTCTATCAACATACCGCTCTTGCAAGATGTGCTGACCAATATTTTCTTGCTGACACTCTTTGCCTTTACCTTGATATATGCAGTTTTTTCATTATTGGTCATCTTGTTTAACCTACCTACTTCTTCTGTATTTGAGCAAAAACTGGAGGAGGTAATCAATTTTCAACGCTTGAGCCAATCTAGCCAGTCAGGACAACGGGAAGAACAGGTTTATGATATCCTACTGGAAAGCTCTGTTAGTGCTGTAATGGCCGACGCCGCATGGCTTGAAATCCAGGACAAGTTCGGCAATGTACAGACCCTTCTTACAAAGAATATAAAAGAAAATGAGGTAGAGGCATTAAAAACAAAATCGGCAAAAGAAAGACTTAAAATAAGGCAGGTTTTTAAAAATATGCTCGAAAAAAAGCAGATCACAAGTCAACTGACCTCCTCTAAGAATGGTTCGATATATCGTTCTTCGCTTATATTTCCTTTGGTAGTACAGAATGAACAGATTGGCACACTGGTCCTGCTCAAAGAAGTTGAAGAAGGCTTCAATAAAGAAATGACTGATATTATCAATTCATTTGGGAGCCAAGCCTGCATCACTATCGAGAACTTCAGGCTTATTTCTGAGGCCTTGGACAACGAAAGGTATAAAGAAGAGCTTAAGATTGCCAAGCGGGTACAGCATAGTTTGCTTCCCAAAAATTCGCTGCTGAACAAGACCTTTGACCTTAGCGCCTTTTCTGAGGCCGCCGACGAAGTGGGAGGAGACTACTACGATATTTATGAAATCAGTGAGAGTAAAGTAGCGGTCATCATAGGCGACGTATCTGGAAAAGGAACTTCAGCGGCTTTTAATATGTCGCAGATGAAGGGCGTTTTCCATAGCCTTGTCCAGCTTGACCTATCGGCGAGCGAATTTCTGGTGTACGCCAATAATGCTCTTAGCAGCTGTTTAGAGAAAACCTCCTTTATCACCATCTCTTATTTTATTTTGGACAGCGAACAGCGCACCGTTGAGTTTGCCAGAGCAGGGCATTGTCCTACATTATACTACAACGCTGAAAAACAAGAGGCAATATTTTATCAAAATAAAGGGTTGGGACTGGGCATCTTACGAAATGCTAGCTATTATAAATACGTAGAGGTCAACAAAATAGCATTCTCCCCAGGTGATATCATCATGCTATACACAGATGGTATCACAGAGGCCAAGAATAATAAAAACGAGGAGTTTGGGTATGAAAGGTTGAAAAACATACTGCTTAAAAATCATGATAAGGCCCCCGAAGACATTAAGGTTGCACTGTTGGAGCGTTTATATGATTTTTGTGGAGAGAAAGTGCTGAGCGATGATTATTCTGCGGTTATTATCAAGTTTAAATGATGGAGAACTTTGTCCGCAATAACTCGTATAAAAAATTATGATTGATATTTCAAATGAAGTTGATAATGACTATTATGTCATTAAAATAAATGGCGATGTGGATGCGAGCTCTTCAATATTTTTGGATGAGGCTATAGACGAAGCAGTAAAACAAGGACATAAAAGAATAATTGTGGATGGTCAGGGGCTCAATTATATTTCCTCTGCTGGACTGGGCGTTTTCATGTCCCGTATTCAAGATTTCGAAACAAATAATATCAGCATGGTAATATTTGGCTTGAAAGAAAAAGTGAAGAATGTATTTCAGATTCTAGGCTTGGATCAACTTATCAAGATTGTTGGAACCCGAAGCCAAGCAAAGGAATTTATTAATGAACTATAGATATAAGGTTAAGTGCAATAAGGACAAGCTCCGTGAAATACGTGAGTTCGTTACAAGTGTTCTCGAAGGGTATCCATTGACCGAGCTAGAAATTAATAAAATGGTACTGGCTGTAGATGAAGTTTGTGCCAACCTAATAATCCATTCTTATAAATGTAATGCAAAAGAAACTATAGAAATCTCAATAGAAGTGCAGGAAAACGATTGTATCACGTTTGAGATCATCGATAGAGGTTTGGGCTTTAACATCTGCAACTATAAAGAACCTACCCTGACCGAAGTGGTAGAGAAAAAGAAAAAAGGCGGAATTGGCCTTATGTTGGTTAAGAGGATCATGGACAATATAGAGTTCAGGAAAGAAACGGGACAAAGTATCTGTAAACTATCAAAAAAGATTGGAGAGTCCTGAAGTTGCACCCATACGTTAGCTAATCCCCCATTGCATACAACTCTTTTATAAAAACACCATCTGCCTGTCTATCCTATAATTTCTTTATTCAAATATCACAATTCTACCATATTCACCAGCGTTACAATATGTAGTCTTTGAAAAAATGATTAAAATTGCATAATCATTTTTCTTTTAATTTTATCTGCATGGCCCAAAGTAAATACCTTCTTTTATTGCTCTGCCTATTTTTATCGTGTAAGGTTTCTAAGAACAATATAACAGAAAATGCCGCCCTCATTACTATTGACGGAGATTCAGTGCCGGCAGACGAATTTTTGTATGTTTTTAATAAAAACCAATATAATAATGACAGCTTGAGCAACCGTCAGGAAGTCCTAGACTACCTCGAGCTATATGTGAACTTCAAGCTTAAGGTAAAGGAGGCAGAAGCGCAAGGACTGCATGAAACAGATGCTTTCAAAGAAGAACTGGAAGGTTATAGAAAGCAGCTGGTTAAACCCTACTTGACAGAAAGCAAAGTTACTGAAGACCTTATAAATGAGGCATACAAAAGGTTAAAGACGGAAATAAATGCCGCCCATATCCTGTTCAATTTATCCCCTAATGCTACTGCTGAAGACACTTTGAAAATCTACAACAAGGCATTAGCCATTCGTAAACAAGCCCTGCAAGGAAAGGACTTTCACCAACTAGCACGTCAATATTCTGATGATCCTTCGGCGGAAACAAATGCGGGCGACTTAGGATATTTTACAGCACTCCAAATGGTATACCCATTTGAAGATGCCGCATACAACACCCCAAAAGGGCAAATATCATTGCCCGTACGGACCCGTTTCGGCTATCACCTCATATATGTCAAGGACAAACGCCCTTCTCAGGGACAGGTAAAGGTTTCCCATATAATGGTGCGCGCCACACAAGGGATAAGCCCTGAAGATTCCATAGCTGCTCGAAGGAAAATCTATGAAATATACGACCAATTAAAAAAAGGAGCAGATTGGTTTGAAATGGCCAGCAATTACTCTGATGATATTTCTTCTAAAGCATCTGGCGGCGCTTTGCCGTGGTTTGGCACAGGCAGCATGATCCCTGAATTTGAAAACGCTGCGTTTTCTCTCACAAAACAGGGGACGTTTTCTGAGCCCATCAAAACCGCATATGGTTGGCATATCATCCGGCTGGATGACAAAAAAACTTTAGAGCCCTTTGAAGCCTTACAGTCTACCTTGGAAATGAAGGTATCAAAAGACTCAAGGGCTGAGCTAAACAAAACGGCACTCATAAAAAGGTTAAAAATAGAAAATGATTTCCAGGCTAATGAAGAAGTTTTAGCCGCAGCCGCTGACCATATCGATAGCAGCCTTGTTATGGGACAATGGACCTATACTTCAGAGAATCAAATATTAAGCAAAACCCTTTTTACCATTAAGGATGAAACTTATACGGTCAAGGATTTTTACGATTATGTTACTGAAAAGCAGCGCCAGCAACGCAACATGAACGTAGCACAGTACATCCAGGTGCTGTATGAGCAATTTAGCGAGGAAACACTTGTAGATTATGAGGAAGCTCACCTGGCTGAAAAATATGAAGATTATAGAATGCTGCTGAAAGAATATCGTGACGGCATTCTATTGTTTGAGCTGATGGACAATAAGGTATGGTCTAAAGCGGTAGAAGACACTGTTGGTTTGCGCCAATTTTACGAACAGAACTTGAGCAATTATCAGTGGGGAAAAAGGGCCAAAGCCAGAATTTACGTAAGCACATCACAAGAAAAACTAGATAGTTTAAAAGCTAAGGATTTGCTGAATAATGATGATATTGAAATCAAGAGTTTGGCACTAAATGTGATCAAAGGACAATACGAACAAGGAGATTTGCCTGTCCTATCAAAGATAAGCTGGACTCCTGGTACGTATGAAACTCAATATGATAATAGATACTATTATATTGTAGTGGATGAAATCTTGCCCCCTATGCCTAAAAACCTGAACGAAATAAGAGGACAGGTGATATCAGATTATCAAAATCACCTTGAAAAAGAATGGGTAAGCGTACTACGCAATAAACACGCAGTACAGATCAATGAGGATGTGCTAAATTATGTATTGGAGCAAATTGAGAATAAATAAACTATTCATTGCCCTTCCCTTTTTTCTTCTTTCATGTGATATGATAAAGATGAAGAAAGAGCCAGAAGCGAGTAGCGAACAATCTATCATTATAGCCAGTGTATATGACAACAAGCTGTATGAACATGATATAAAAGGCATGGTGTCAGAAAATATTTCTAGGCAGGACAGTGCTAATATTATCTCTCGTTATGTCAATAATTGGATAAGAAAGCAATTGTTGATACATGAAGCTGCTTCTCGAATCGATTTTGATGAAGCTGAGCTCGAAAGGAAAATTTTGGACTACCGTTATGCCCTTATGGTCTATGAATATGAAAAATATTATATTGACCGGGCATTGGACAAAACCGTATCGGAAGAGGAAATAAAAGAATATTACAACCAAAACATTGCTAACTTTGAGCTGAAGCAGAACATTATCAGGGGGATTTTTATAAAAGTACCCAAAGAAGCACCTAAAATAGAAAAGCTTAAGAAACTGATTGTTTCCAACAAAACTAAAGATATAAAAGACTTGAGATCTTATTGTTTCAGGTTTGCTACAACATACTCTCTTGATGATTCTCTATGGGTGAACTTCGACGAAGTAATCAAAAACACACCACTCATGGGAATTCCCAACAAAGTACAGTTTTTGAAAGAGAACGATTATATCGAAAGCGAAGACCAAGACTATCTATATTTTATTAAAATACATGAATACAAAATATCCGACGAAAGGCCTCCTCTGGAATTTGTAAAAGATGAGATCGAAAACATTATCATCAACAGAAGAAAGATCATGCTTTCGAACGAATTGGAAGAGAAAATTTATAATAAAGCAAAAGAAAATAATGATTTTAAAATATATTCCAGCAATTAAGCTTTTACTTATCAGCATATGCTGCATTTGGACACAAGAAGCGTTCGCTCAACAAAACTTAGTTGCAGATAAGATCATTGCCAAGATTGACAATAATATCATACTAAAGAGTGATTTAGAAAAAGCCTATCTCCAGTACATATCCAGTGCTCAGGCAAGGGTTGGAAGTCAAGTGAAATGTCAGATCTTGGAAAGCCTGGTCATCAATAAACTTATGGTTGCCAAAGCTGAAATGGACTCTGTTGTCGTATCTGACGAAGAGGTAACGAGCAACCTTAACAACCGGATGAATGTATTTATTTCCAGAATTGGATCAGAGGAAAGAATAGAAGAGTTCTATGGCAAGACCATTGAGCAATTCAAAGCTGAGCTGAGGGATGAAGTGAAGGAACAGTTAGTTGTTCAGAAAATGCAGTCGACAATCACCAAAGATATTAAGGTGACGCCATCCGAAGTGAAAAGATTTTTCAACAGCATTCCTGCCGATAGTCTCCCATATTTCTCTACTGAAGTCTCTTTAGCACAAATTGTAAAGGTTCCTTCGGTGAATAAGGCCCAGAAGGAAACAGTAAGGCAACGACTCCTCAATATTCGGGAGGAAATAGTGAATGGGGCTGATTTTGAAGAAATGGCCCGCCGACATTCTGAAGAACCGGGTGCTACTGGCTCAGGTGGAAACTTAGGATTCCAAAGCCGGGGAAACCTTGTGCCTCCTTATGAAGCCGCCGCCCTAAGACTGAAGCCAGGAGAAATTTCTCAACCTGTAGAAACAGAATTCGGGTTTCATCTTATACAAATGATAGAACGCAGAGGGAATTTATACAATACCAGGCATATCCTTTTGAGGCCGGTTTCCTCTTCTTTAGACATAGAAGAGGCTCGAAATTACCTAGACAGCCTACGAACTCAGATCATCAATGACAGTATCAGCTTTGAGAAAGCTGCAAAAGAGTATTCGTCCGATCAAGAAACTGCTATCAGTGGAGGGTTTTTCTTGGATGGTACTGGCGCACCCAGAGTTCCTGTAGGGGAGTTAGACCCTTCCCTATTTTTTACCGTTGATACCATGAAGGTAGGCAGTATAACAAAACCATTGACTTTCAGGATGGAGGATGGGAAAGAAGCCGTAAGGATACTTTATTACAAATCGAGGGTCAGGCCACATGAGGCAAATCTTAAAGATGACTACCAAAAGATTGCGATGGCCGCTGAAAATGAGAAAAAAAATAAGATATTAAATGAATGGTTCGATCGCGCTAAAGGGGATGTCTTCATTCAGATAGACCCTGAATATAACCATTGCAAAATCATGGAATAAAGTAGGAAGCGCGATTTTTCATTCTTAATAAAGCTAATTGTGGATCAACCTTTAAAAAAGTTTAATTCTGAAGTAGAAGCAGCAGACAGTTTTTATGCAGCTTATCAAAGATTGACAAAGGAGATATCAAAAGTAATCATTGGTCAGGACGAAGTGGTAAAGCTGCTCTTGACCTCGCTGTTCTGTAAAGGCCACAGCCTTTTGGTAGGTGTTCCAGGACTGGCAAAAACCCTGTTGATCCATACGATCTCTTCCGCATTAGACCTTAAATTTAACAGAATACAGTTCACTCCAGACTTGATGCCTTCTGATATCCTAGGGGCAGAAACCTTAGATAAGGATA
The DNA here is from genome assembly GCA_964440915.1 of uncultured Roseivirgaceae bacterium. Lineage (GTDB taxonomy): Bacteria > Bacteroidota > Bacteroidia > Cytophagales > Cyclobacteriaceae > CAMPJM01. The sequence continues at coordinate 2,378 of CAYTTV010000045.1, read as the reverse complement.
GAAATTTTCAATTTATCTATGGGCCGATCTTCGCCAATATCATCTTGGCCGATGAGATCAATAGAACACCACCGAAAACTCAAGCTGCACTCCTAGAATCCATGCAAGAGTATTCTGTTACGATAGCTGGGAAGAAACATGACTTGGATAAGCCTTTTTTCGTTCTAGCTACACAAAATCCTATCGAGCAAGAGGGCACATATCCATTGCCTGAGGCCCAACTCGACCGTTTTATTTTCAATATACAGTTAGATTATCCCACTTATGCCTCAGAAGTAGCCATTGTAAAGAGTACCACAGCCGACAATGATTACGAAGTTTCCAAAATATTGGATAAAGAAGAGATACTTGCCTACCAACATTTGGTCCGGAAAGTGCCTATCACAGACAATGTAATCGAATATGCTGTGAAATTGGTGCAAAAAACCAGGCCTAAAGGTGAAAATGCCTCCTCTCTAGCAAGAGATTATCTTGAGTGGGGTGCAGGGCCAAGGGCTTCACAGTATTTGGTAATCGCTGCAAAATGCAATGCCCTCCTCAGCGGAAAATATTCTCCTGATATAGAAGACATCCAGCAAGTAGCAAATCCGATCCTAAGGCACAGAATTGTAAGGAACTTTAGGGCAGAAGCTGAAGGAATAACGATTGATGATATCATCGAAAAGCTACTCTAGCACACATTAGGGTGTATTTCTGATTGTAAGAAAGTGTCCGTCAAGGTAGGCATTGTACATCAACAAAGGTTGCTTTGCTGGATCTCCCGTAGGATTACCTTGAAAGTCAAAGGTAGAGCCGCAACAACTATCTACTAAGAAGAAGCCTGAATCATCGACTGTTACTATTTCGCATGGGTTGCGAGGTTGAAAAGTACATGCTCTTTCAAGGGCTCGGTACCGATCATTGCTTTCTCTATAAATGATTATTCCTTTAAAACCTTCATGTTCTATATAAACATATCCGCCAATATTCATTAAAGGAAAGTATTCTTGAAGCGTTAAGTTAATGGTAAACTCTACAGGCACCAACGGTACAACTGTTTTATGCGCCTCTTCTTCACAGGCTGTCAAGTTGAACAGGAAGATCATTGAGAAAATATATTGAAAACTCCTTTTCATAAACAATCTTTCATAAAAGTACCTGCAAGGACATATTAAAGCTCACTAGAAAACTGTCGGAGAAAGCGGACGTCGTTTTCAGTAAATAACCTAAGGTCCTTGATTTGGTATTTCAGCATGGCTATCCGCTCGATGCCCATTCCAAAAGCGTAACCCGTATATTTTTCATCATCTATACCGCAATTTTTCAACACATTGGCGTCTACCATCCCAGCACCGCCTATTTCTACCCAACCAGTATGTTTGCAAATGTTGCATCCTGAACCGTGGCATATCTGACAAGAAATATCTATCTCTGCGCTAGGTTCAGTAAAAGGAAAATAGGATGGCCTGAACCGCACCTTGGTATCCTTGCTAAACATTTCTTTGGCAAAATAGAACAAGGTATTTTTCAGGTCGGCAAAGCTGACGTTGGTATTCACATACAACCCTTCTACCTGATGGAAAACGCAATGCGCACGGGCTGATATAGCCTCATTGCGAAACACCCTACCAGGAGAAAGTGTTCTTATGGGAGGTTGCTGCTGCTCCATTATACGCACCTGCACCGATGAGGTGTGGGTCCTCAGTGCAATGTCCGGATTCTTTTCTATAAAAAAGGTGTCCTGCATTTCCCGCGCCGGATGATTCTCGGGAAAATTCAATGCTGTAAAGTTGTGCCAATCATCTTCTATCTCTGGCCCTTCAGATATATTAAAACCTATCCTCTCAAATATCCTGCATATTTCGTTTCTGACAAGCGACAAAGGATGCAACGTTCCAACACTAGCATTTGCAGGTGGCAAAGTAAGATCACCATGTTCTGTATTGCCTTTTTGGGATTTTTGCTCTAAAGAGGCTATCAACTCCTTGAACCGCTCTAAGGAATAATTCTTTAGGTCATTAAGCACTTGGCCTGCTTCCTTTTTCTTATCTGCAGGAATGTCCTTCAATGCGCCAAAAAGTGCTGCAATTTCACTTCGCTTACTGATATAGCGCATTCTGAAGGATTCCAAATCTTCATCATTGCTTACCACATAGCTTTTTATAGTTTCTCTAAGGGCGTCTACCTTCTCTTTCATACTCATAAAATTTTACAGCCTTGGCAATACCTTAGGCACTTACTTGACAGCGTTTACTTATTCTGAACATAGATCAAAATTAAATAATCAAGATGAGAAAATCATAGCTTACAAGTGATTTTCAAAAATCTCAAAGTTTGCAACTCGCCTAAAACAGAAGGTAGCACCCCGCTATCGAGATGCTACCTTAAAATTATTTATT
>CAYTTV010000044.1:0-28849 GCA_964440915.1 uncultured Roseivirgaceae bacterium | reverse complement strand
ATTAGAAATTAGAAATTAAAACATCAACCTTATTAAAACACAAGCACCATATCGCATCATCATCAGTGGCGGAGGCACAGGAGGCCATGTATATCCAGCCATTGCTATTGCGGATGCTTTCAAAGCAAAATTTTCCGATGCGGAGATTTTGTTTGTGGGTGCAAAAGGTAGAATGGAAATGCAAAAGGTTCCAGAGGCTGGATATTCTATAGAAGGCTTATGGATTAGTGGTATTCAAAGGAGACTGACGTTGGACAATCTCGCTTTTCCTTTCAAACTGCTATCCAGTATGCAAAAAGCTTCGGCTATCGTGAGGAAGTTTAAACCACATGTGGCTGTAGGGGTAGGGGGATATGCAAGTGGCCCTCTTCTGAGAGTAGCATCCAAAAGAGGAATTCCCTGCCTGCTCCAAGAGCAAAACTCTTATGCAGGATTGACAAATAAACTGCTTGCAAAGAGAGCGCAAAAGATATGCGTAGCTTACGAAGGCATGGAGCAGTTCTTTGATAAGGAAAAGGTAGTGCTTACGGGTAATCCTGTAAGAAAAGATATAGTGACCATCGGAGATAAACGTGAAAAGGCATTTGAGTTTTTTAAGTTAGATCCAACCAAGCCGACTTTGTTCGTCATGGGCGGAAGCTTAGGGGCAAGGACCATCAACCAAAGCATAATAGCTGGATTGCAATTGCTCATCGATGCGGAAGTTCAATTAATATGGCAGACAGGTAAGCTGTACTATGATGAAATTACGAATCGGTTAAAGGATTACGATACCAAAAACATCAGGCATTTTGAATTTTTAAAGGAGATGGATTATGCCTATGCTGCTGCAGATATGGTTATTTCCAGAGCTGGCGCATTGTCAATCTCTGAATTGTGTTTGGTGAAAAGGCCTGTGATATTTGTGCCTTCGCCCAATGTCGCGGAAGATCATCAGACCAAAAATGCACAATCATTGGTAGACAAGAAGGCGGCACTTATGGTAAAGGATGTGGATGCGCCACAGATGCTTATTACAGAAGCCCTTCGTTTATTTGGCAATGACACAAAGATGAAAGCACTGGCAGAAAACATAGGCAAAATGGCCAAACCCAATGCGACCGAGCATATTGTTCAAGAATTAATAAAATTAATCAATTGATAAAAAAGGAGTACCATATCGTATATTTTTTAGGCATAGGCGGCATAGGCATGAGCGCATTGGCTCGTTGGTTCAATCTGCAAGGTTATAGTGTGATGGGCTATGACCTTACCCCAAGCAATCTGACCGATGCATTGAGCAAAGAAGGGATTAATATACACTATGACGATACTTTGGAAGCAATTCCAGAAGAAGTATTGCAATCGAAAAAAGGTGTTCTTGTTGTTTATACTCCAGCCATTCCAAAAAATCACAGCGGTTTTAACCATCTGCAAGAAAAGGGATACGATATACAAAAGCGGTCTCAAGTCTTGGGCATGCTCACTCAAGATAAATTTACCGTGGCTGTTGCGGGTACGCATGGTAAAACTACAACGTCCACAATGATTGCACACGTATTGCATGATGCAGGTTTGTCGTGCGATGCCTTTTTGGGTGGTCTTAGTAACAATTTGAATTCTAACCTCTTAGTAAGCGAAGAAGAGGATAATAGTATTATGGTGGTAGAGGCCGATGAGTATGATCGCTCTTTTTTGACGCTCCATCCAAACATTGCCGTGATCACTGCTGCTGATGCTGATCATTTGGATATTTATGGCCATAAAGATGCCTTGAGCCAATCTTTCAAGGAGTTTATCAATCAGATAGTAGAAGGTGGCACATTAGTAATGAAGCATGGCTTGGAAAACCTTACTTCTGATGGCAGACACGATATTCAGGTATTGTCATATGGTGCTGAAAACGGACATGCTAAGGCGGAAAATGTCATCATTGAAGATGATGTTTTTAAATTCGATTATGTGTCGCCTCAGGTTCGCATCAACAATATTCGATTAGGTGTTCCAGGTTTCCATAATGTAGAAAATGCAGTTGCTGCTTGTACAGTTGCTTTGAGCTTGGAAGTGAAGCCCGCTGCTATCCATAAAGCACTAGAGAGTTTTAGAGGCGTTAAGAGAAGGTTCGATTATATCGTTCGAGAAAAGGATGTAATTTATATAGATGATTATGCGCATCATCCTATTGAAATAGAGGCGTTTTTAGGATCTGTGAAAGCATTATATCCTAAAAGAAAGGTTACTGCCATATTTCAGCCGCATCTGTATTCCAGAACGAGGGATTTTATGGATGAGTTTGCGGAGAGTTTAGCTTTGGCCGATGAAGTAGTGCTTTTGGATATATATCCGGCAAGGGAAAGACCCATTGAAGGGGTGACCAGTAAAGTTCTACTGGATAAAATAGAAATGGCAGAGAAGAAATTAATGGATAAAGAAACATTGCTGGATTATGTGAATCAAACAGAAACGGAGGTATTGGTCACTATAGGGGCGGGTGATATTGATCTTCTGGTGCAACCATTAAAAACTATTTTAATGAAGAAAAATGCGTTACAAAAACACTAAAATATTGAAGGTGGTAAAAATTGCCATGTTGCCGTTAATCTTTTTAGCAGCGATTGGCTTTGTTGGGAAGCAGCAGGGCAGCAAGATTATTACGAAGATTGATGTCAATATTGATAATCATTATGATAGCTATTTTATTGATGTCAATGATATCATGAATATGATTACTGAAAATGGCAATAAAAGATTGATAGGAACTCCTTTTAATCAAGTGAACTTGAAAGCTATAGAAACGAACGTAGGCCAGCATAAATTTGTGCAAAATTCGGAGGTATTTAAAGACCTACAAGGAACACTTATTGTAAATGTGGATCAGAGCATTCCGATTGCGAGGGTCATACAGACCGACGGCCCTGACGCATATATCAGTAATACGGGGAACGTGCTTCCTGTATCTGAAAAGTTTACTGCCAGGGTGATGGTTATTGGTGGAGAATACACCTCGAACTTGGTCAAAAATGATTTGCCTTTAGATTCCGCATCTTACAAGGTTTTTGACTTACTTCAATACATTGAAAAGGACAAGTTTTGGAAGACGCAGATAGCCCAATTGGACATCGATAAGACGGGTGATATCACCCTCTACCCTCAGGTGGGTAAGCAAATCATTGAGTTTGGAAAGGCAGAAGATATACACGAGAAATTTAACAAACTAAATATTTTTTATAAACAGATCCTTCCTCAAAAAGGATGGAATGCTTACGGACGCGTGAACCTGAAATTTAAGAATCAGATTGTTTGCGAATAGATATTAAAAAACATTGAAATAATTAATTGCTAGGAAACATAAAGCTAAAACAAATGCAAAAGGATAAAATCGTCGTCGGGTTAGATATCGGAACCACAAAAATTTGCGCCATTGTTGGTCGGAAAAATGATTATGGAAAGCTAGAAGTGCTGGGCATGGGCAAGGCTGTTTCAGATGGAGTGATAAGGGGCATCGTCACCAATATCGATAAAACAGTAATGGCCATTGAGAAGGCAGTGGCAGAGGCAGAGGAGCAGTCTGGAATAGATATCCGAGTGGTGAACGTAGGGATTGCGGGGCAGCACATAAAAAGCTCCATCCACCATGGTAGCATTACCAGAGACTCTTCTGAAGATGAAATAACAGTGGAGGATGTGAGTCGCTTGACCAACGATATGTACCGCATTGTGATTCCGCCAGGGAGCGAGATTATCCACGTTATGCCTCAGGACTTTATCGTAGATTACGAAGAAGGCATTAAAGATCCCGTAGGTATGTCTGGAGTGAGACTGGAAGCCGATTTTCACGTGATCACAGCCCAGACCAATGCCATTAGCAATGTGAACAAATGCATTAAACGAGCCGGCCTCGAAATTGAAAATCTGATATTGGAGCCTTTGGCGTCTAGCCTAGCGGTACTTAGCGATGAAGAAAAAGAAGCTGGAGTGTGTTTGGTAGATATAGGAGGTGGCACTACCGATATTGCCATATTCCATGATAATATCATTAGGCATACTGCTGTAATTCCTTTTGGCGGCAATATCATTACTTCCGATATAAAAATGGGCTGCATGGTGATGCAACATCAAGCCGAGTTATTGAAGACAAAATTTGGTAAAGTGATCGCTGAAGAAGCCAATCCAAATGAAATCGTCTCAATCCCAGGGTTGCGTAACAGACCTCCCAAGGAGATATCATTGAAAAATCTTGCCCATATTATTGAAGCGAGAATGGAAGAGATCATAGAGCTTGTTCATGCTGAAATCATAAGTTCCGGTTATGAAAACAAGCTGGCCGGAGGACTTGTGATTACGGGCGGTGGATCGCAATTGGCCAATGTGAAGCAGTTGTGCGAATACATGACCGGCATGGATACACGAATAGGCTATCCTAATGAGCACTTAGGGAAAAGCAAAATAGAAATGGTGAAGAGCCCTATGTTCGCCACTACTGTGGGTCTTGTGCTCAGTGGTTTTAGAGCCATAGATGAAAGGGAAAATCGTTATATGCAGGCAAAGGAATCCAATATCCATGGTTCGAATCGACAAAGGAAAGAGCATTCGGGAGGAGGAGACTTCTTCAGAAAGATCATTGATAGAACCAAAAATCTTTTAGTGGATGATTTTGACAATAAAGAAGACTATTAATACACATAAGTAATTAAACCATAACCTGATCCAAATACCTATTTTTTAATACCTAAAATATAATTGTCATGGCAGAAAATACCTATAAATTCGAAATACCCAAACACCACAAGTCTATTATAAAAGTGATAGGAGTTGGTGGCGGAGGAAGTAATGCCGTCAATCACATGTACAACCAAGGCATAAAGGATGTTGAGTTTATTGTATGCAATACAGACTCACAAGCCTTAAAAGGAAGTCCGGTGCCCAATAAACTTCAAATTGGGGTAAATCTAACCGAAGGACTCGGAGCGGGCGCTAACCCAGAAAAGGGTAGGAATGCAGCTCTTGAAAGTCGAGAAGAGATTCGAGAGCTGTTGAGCCAGGACACCAAGATGGTATTTATAACTGCTGGTATGGGTGGAGGAACGGGTACTGGTGCAGCTCCGGTAATTGCCAAAGTGGCCAAAGAGTTAGATATACTTACTGTGGGAATCGTAACGGTACCATTTGGCTTTGAAGGTAAGAAAAAAATGGCCCAGGCAGAGGAAGGCATTAAGGCCCTTAAAGAAAGCTGCGACACAGTATTGGTAATCCTGAACGATAAGCTCAGGGAGGTATTTGGTAACTTATCCATAACAGAGGCATTTGCACAAGCCGACAATGTGTTGACGACGGCCTCCAAAGGAATAGCTGAAATCATTACTGTGCCTGGATATGTAAATGTTGACTTTGAGGACGTTAAAACAGTTATGAAAGATTCAGGGGCCGCAGTGATGGGCTCTGCAAAATCGCATGGAGAAAACAGGGCGCGAAAGGCAGCCGAAGAAGCTATCTCTTCTCCACTTTTGAACAATCGTGATATAATGGGAGCCGATAAAATATTGCTTTCTATCATTTCCGGTGAAGAAGCGGAACTCCAAATGGACGAACTATCGGAGATAACAGAATATATCCAGGAGAAGTCTGGCGATAATGCAGAAGTGATATTTGGCCACGGTGTTGATCCCGAACTAGGTGAAAGTATTAGAGTGACGGTAATCGCTACTGGCTTTGAACATGAAAGAATCACTGAAAGGCATGAGCTGGAGAAAAAAGTATACCACCTGGACTCAAACAAACAAATTACAATGTTTGAAGAGGAGGATAGCCAATCAAAAAAGGAAACAAAGCCAGGCCCTTTTAATTATTCACGTACTTCTATATCAATCGGGGCTGAAGAACTGCCTAAGATCGACAAAACCTATTTGGATTTAGAAGGGGAATATGAAATTGAGGAAATATCTGCCACCGGTGTAAATGAAACAATGCCAGAAGCACATAAGGATGATTTCTTTGGCTTAGAACAAAAAAAGGAGAAGTTACAGGAACAAGCTCAAGAGAGAATTAAAAAATTGAGAGGTTTACATCAGAACAATGATTGGACGGCAGACTCATTTAAGGAAAAATTAGATGTCCCTGCTTATTTAAGGAAAAAGGTGCGACTGCAAGACGTGCCCCACTCTTCTGAGCAGAATGTCTCTCGATATAATTTGAACGATGACAGCCAGATATTAGGAAATAATAAATTTCTACATGATAATGTAGATTAAGCAGTTAGGTTTTTAAGGTTTAAAGGGTGCAGTAGTAAGCTGCGCCCTTTTTTCTTTTTTGGATCATATAAGTTACGGTATGGCAAAGCTGCATGAGTAAGTGCAGCTTCTTTTTATAAAAATTGTGGCTATAGCAATATACCCAAACTCAAAAGCCACTGATTGTTCCGCACATCTGTATTCGCAGTAAAGTTGCCAATATTAACATCGCTGCCTAGCTTGCTGAGGTTACCTTCGTATTTTAGGTCTAATGCTAAGCGACCGAGGTCAAATCCTATACCTGCCTGATAACCAATAGTGGCATTTTTGTAATTATCTTTTACATCCTCTGTGACACCGCCTTCTTTGGCATCAGCTTTGAGTAAAAGACTGGCTACAGGCCCTACCTGAAGCCGTAATACTTTGCTGAGTTTTAAGCCTACCATGATAGGGACATCCAATTTGTTGAACTCATATTCTTTGATTTGCTTGGTGGCACCATCATGAAATTCGATTTTGCCACCATTGCTTGTAAAGAGCACCTCAGGTTGAATGTATAAATTCAACATTGTAATGCGTGCAAATAGACCGGCATGAAAACCAAAGATGGCATCCCCTTCCTCTACATTGTCGATATTTTCCTTCAGACTGATTTTAGAAGAACTGATGCCTACCCTAGGGCCGACTGAAACTAGTTGTCCATAGGACAGCGAGAAGAAAAAGATGGCAAGGCCCGTAAGAATGAATCTTTTGGCATTTAAACTCGATAATCTTTTTGGTTCAATAAACTTGTAAGGCGTTTTCATAGATTAAAAAATGTTAAGTGAAATCTGGAAAGATAACGCTTCTAAATATGGATTGTTACACGAAATGCATGGTTTTACTTATTGAATACCTTATTGTGTTAGGGTAAATGGAGTCAAGCCTGAGAACCTAGACAGTGGAATGGCGGACTAGAAATATAAGCTGACTGACCTGCCCGTATGGGACACCAAAGGACGAGTTACGCAAATCAAGTTTGAAGCAAGCATCTTATTTACCAATTTGAAAGCAGAAACGGGGTTAAGAACTGAATACAGGTATAGATCTTTATAACAGATTCAATACGCTCAGGCACACACAAGCATAAGATAATCCTGAACTTATGTTTGTTACCGCCCTGAAAAAAATCGCCTGATCTTATGGGGGTTAGAAACATGAAAGCCTCAAGCAATTGGGGCTTTCATGTTTTTTGTTTTAAGGAAATACCTATCTTGGATCCTCTCTCGAGCCATCAAAATCTCCCAAAGCTCCTCGGGTTCGGGCTTGTTCGTTTTGTACATCTGCAAAAACTTCATCGCTTGAGTCTTCGCATGAAACTAAAAATAGCATAGATAAGGCAAAGATTGCCGGTAGAATTCTTTTCATGGTTAATTAAGGTTAAAGGTTTTTAATTAAGGTTCGAAACCAATATAAGTAATTGAGGACATGAAAAGCAAATAATTGGCAATAAAAATTCAAAAATGATGATCAAACATACATGCGCTTATTAATATTAAATATTTGAATGAGCGGAAATCAATTAGTTTTCACTAGAAATGCCGACATCAATGCAGTTACCCATCATTTTCATTACGAGGTAATATTATTGCTAATTGAGGGTAATATTATTTGAAAACATGTGAAATTGCCGTCCCTTCGTACATTGATATTCCCTTCCAATTTGTCCAGTGCTTTTTTTGCTATGTACAAACCCAGCCCAAAACCTTTAGGTTGGTCCGTGGCTACAATAAACATATCGAATATTCTTTCAGTCAGATCGTGAGGTACTCCTAGGCCATTGTCCAGGATTTCTAAATAGATTTTATTTTCTTGATTTTTAATGGTTACGCTCACTTGAGGGTCTAGTTCACATGCATATAACACCGCGTTTTCAAATATATTATAGAGGGCAATCCTGAATGGCACTTCTTTGGTATAAAAGCCTTTTATAGGCTCAATCTGACTTTTAAAGCGGATGTTTTCGGTTGGCAAGTTGTTCTGTATGGCCTCCCATGTTTCCTCTATCACAGATTGAATGTCAATCCTTTTGTAAGGATCAAATTGAGCAATGTTGATCTCGCTGGCCATGACCAGTTTCCTTAGCATCAGGTCCATTTTGGTTGCCGTATCCTCCACCTTATCCCATATGACTACCATGTTCTCACGTTCTTTTTCTAATCGGGCAATTTGGATCAGGCCCATGATGCTCACAATAGGCCTCCGAAGTGCATGGGACGATTGATAAAGAAAAGTGTCGAGTTCGACATTGCTTTTTTGTAAGGCGGATGTTCTTTCCCTCACAGTGCTTTCTAATGTGCTGTTCAGATATTGCAGCTCTTCATTGGCTTTCGAAAGTTGGTCTTGAGACTCCTGCAAATCCGCATTAATATTTATTATTTCCTGCTGCTTTAAATTTATCTCTTCATTTTGCTTACGCAGCAGTAAATTGGTTCTTTGCTTTTGGCGATTTACCACATAAAAATATCCTGCGAAAGAAAGGATAAACAAGATGCCAATGAGCAACAAGCGGTTTTGCGCCTCCTTACGACTAATGGTTTCTTCCCTTATGGCTTTCTCTTTTCGGAGCAACTCGTTCTCCTGTTCCTTTTTTTCAGTCTCATACCGTGTTTGAATCTCGGTTATCTGTCCACTTTTTTCAATATTGAACACACTGTCTTTTAGGGCGGCATATTTTTTATAATACTCAAGCGATTTATTATAATCTTTAACCGCTTCATAATATTCAAACAGGCCTTTATAGCCATATAACTCTCTTTCTGTATCGTTTATTTCTTTGGCAATTTGTAGTCCCTCAGATATTGCGATTCGTGCATCCTCATAATTGCCTGTGAATCTATAGAGTTCTCCTAGATCGATTAGCCGGCCCGAAACAGCGGACTTATTATTTATTTCTTTGAATATCTCAATGGCAGCCTTATAGTTTTCAATGGCCGTCTCGTATTGCTTAATATCTTGGTTTACTCTTCCAATATTGCTTAACGCCAATCCCATACCGCTTTTGAAGTTTAGTTTGGTTGACAAAGTCAGTGCAGAGTCGAAATACACTAAAGCTCTCTCATTTTCTTCAGAATCGTTGTAAATAAGTCCAATATTGTTCAGAATGGATGCTAAAGACTTTTGATTGTTGGCTTCCTTAAAATAACGTTTGGCCATTTGAAAGTATTCCAAAGACATTGAATGCTTTTTGAGATTGTAGTACAAATTGCCCAGGTTGCCATAAGCCAATGCTAACCCCGTTTTGTCTTCCAAAGCTTCCCAAGTCTTGATCGCTTTGATGAAATACTCGATCGATTTTTCATAATAGCCGAGATAGCTATAGCTTTGACCAATATTCATGAGCGTATTGCCCAGTGTCAAGCTGCTTTTCTCTTGTCCAACGAGTTCCAAGACCTTGGCGTAGTAATCTAACGCCTTCGAATACTCGCCCATATTTTTGTAAACAACGCCGATCTCATTGTATTCCTCTGCCACTTTCAAAGTGTCATTAATAATTTTATAGTACTCTACAGAAGTGATATAGTTTTGTAGCGTTTTGTTGAGATCGTTAAGCTGAAAATAGCTTCTGCCCATCAAATCATAGCTTAGTGCAAGCCCTTTTGGATAGTCTATGCTTTTTGCCAATACAATTGCTTCTGAAGCGGCAAGAATGGCCTCTTGAGCATCGTCATAATACAATAAATAAGCGATCTCATTCAGCACATTTACCTTGATAGTATCTTTGACTGAAGGAAGCACGTTCCTTAAGCTATCTAATGGTTGGTTTTGGGCTACAATAAAATTATACTGCGGCATGAGCCACAAAAAAAGAAAGAAGAGTAGAGATGAAGTTCTTTTCATGCTTTAACTACTTCATATATTATAAAGTAAAAAATGAGTTCAAAGAGTTGATGGAGTAGTAAATTTAGAATGTTTCAGTATGGCGAGACAATATATAAATCTTAATTGAAATTTTTATATCCTTGAGGCATTACCGCACTTCTTTTTTACAAAATAGTCAAATTTTACGCTATTGATCAAAATAATGCTTCGTTACCCAATACTTATACCCTATGATAAGTTGGTCGAATTTTGATAATCTCTCGAGGTTACGGTGTCGGTACGAGGGAAGAATTGTTTTGTTAATCTTAGAGAGTACTTTGAAAAATGTCCTTTTCATATGGTTCTTTTTTTAGGGTTATTTTATAAGATATTTTCTTGTTTGTTGATGTTGAAGTCACTCCACTTTTACGCATACGGTTGCTTAACTACCCCCATACACTCGTCATATATCATTTTGTTAATTTATCTAATTCAATTGTGCATGAGAGATAGATAAATAAGAACATTATAATACTTTATTTTTCACTAAATAAATATATGCTTTTTGGTATAAAAAAAAATGGAAAATGGCAACTTGCTCTTTTTGTTTTTCGTTCCATAGAATTACCTTGTGATTTTATATTAATTTTTTAATTTACTAAAAGCTATGCAAAAAAACTCTACTTATCTCCTCCTTTTTATCTTCTTGGTTCTTAGTTTGAAGGCCATGTCTCAAGAAATCGATAATGAACCATGTGTCACCAGTACATGGGCATGGGCCAACAGTATAGTGGCCGAAGACAGCTATGGTAATAATGATTTGACTTTCGGGTTAGACGGTAATTTATATGTTACTGGCGCTTACGCTTATGGAATTACTTTAGGAGATTCCACTTACCAAAGCAAGGGCGGTACAGACCTATATATCGTCAAGTACAATCCTTCTGGATTACTACTTTGGCAGAAATCTGTAGGCGGCACGGGCTGGGATGAGGCCGCAGCAATAGCAGCCGATGCAAGTGGGAATGCTTACTTAGCAGGCGTTTTTTCAGATACGCTTGTAGTAGATGGGCAACAGATCGTGAGCGATAGCGGTTCGCCTGATATATTTTTGGCCAAGTTCGATCCTTATGGGGAATTGGTATGGTTAAAAAAGTATGGTGGGCCTGGCTATGACCGGGTGGGAGGCTTGGCCATTCAGCCCAACGGGAACATCTATCTTACAGGAGGTTTTGAAGGCACCGCCAATATTGGCGGTTCAATCATTAACAGTGATACCCATGGTAATAGTTTTTTGCTAAAGCTGAATGCAGCTGGCGGGAAAGCATGGCTGAAGCAGTTTGGCAATACGACAGCATTAAAAATAATGGTAGCCCTTAAATCTAACAACAGCGTTGTGATTGCAGGAAATTTTAACAATTCAATTACAATACAAACTAAAACACTTACTAGTGACACCTACTCTAGCGGATTCATAGCAGAATTTGCGAATAATGGTTCATTGAAATGGCTCAGAAAAGTAAATACGGGAGATGCTGAATGTATGTTTTTAGCACTTTCAATAGGACCAAATGATACCATCTACATGGGAGGTAGCTTTACTGATAATTATAATAATGATGCGTTTGTGCTTGGGGATAGCACATATATGGGTAATGCTGGTTTTATAGTCCAACTTGCGCCTACCGGTCATGTTGGTTGGTCTAAGCAATTGAGCTCAGACATGTTCAATAGTGTGAGTGACATTGTCATAGACGAAGACAACAACGTCTACGCAACCGGCCTTTTTACTTCTCCTATTGACTTTGCTGGACAGACATACAATGCTTTCGGCGGCGTCTTAATGAAATTTGCTCCAGAAGATGGTGCAGACCTGAAGCTTTGGGGGGTAGGTGGTTTTAGCTATGAACAGGTGAGTTTTATTGCAGCAGATCCACAAGGGAGAATATATTGCACAGGATCTTTTGACGATACCATGGTTCTGGGCACACATACTTTAACTGTTGAGGGTGGCTACAATGATGCTTTTCTTGCTCGACTGGACAATAGCCTCCCATTGTTAGCAACTGAGCCTCAAGTAGCGCCCAAACACATTGATTTCTCAAATATCTCCAGTACAAGTGCAGATATTTCTTGGCAGAATGGAGGAGGTAATGCCAGATTGATCGTCATGAAAAAATCAGGGAAACCGAGCCTTGGAAAAATAGTCGACGGAAGTGTATATAATGACGGTGGAGGTGTATTTGGAAATGGTAGCGCAATAGGCAGTGACCAATTTGTTGTATATAATGGCACCGGAGAGTCCGTTACGGTTTCGGGGTTAGAACCTAACAGAATATATGGTGTAACTGTAATAGAGTATAATCATTCAGAAAGCTGTGGCGTCACCGATTACCAAATTAAGAAAGTAGCCTCGGCATACCTCACAACAGGAGCACTAAACATAGCTTTGAACAACTTTCGTGTATACCCCAATCCGGTAAGAGACGAAATGAATATTATATTGACAACACCCTATCAAGGCGAGCGAAGATTTCAACTGATCGATCAGAAAGGCAAGTCGGTGCATCGATTTACAGCACATGTGGAACCAGGCGTTAATCGCTTGGCCATTGATATCAGTCGCTATGACCTCATGCGTGGCACATATCTTCTGAAAATCGAGGATAAAAACTTCAAGCACGACACTTTTAGAGTTTTAGTGAAGTAATGCAATTTAACGGCTCCTTACACCAAGGAGCCGTATAGCTGTATATTGCTCATTATTCAATATATTTGCAGTTATAATTTTATGTCTGTTAGTGACATGGCGTGGTGTAAATGAAGAATATGTTAGTTGTAGGAAGAGCGATATTAAGTGAAGATATTATAGATAATTTTTTCGTCTGTAATCTTGAAAAGTGTAAAGGGGCATGCTGTGTTGAGGGAGATCTCGGAGCCCCACTTGAAGATGATGAACTGGAGACACTGGAACGGATCTATCCACATGTGGCGCCATACTTATCGGAAGAGGGGAAAAAAGCGATTGAAATTCAGGGCAAATATATACGCGATTATGAAGGGGATTTTTCTACACCGACAATAGCGGGGAGAGAATGCGCATATGCCATATATGATGATCGCGGGATATTGAAATGTGGTATAGAACAAGCCTATCTGGACAAAAAGATTGATTTTAAAAAGCCGATTTCCTGCCATCTTTATCCTATTCGTATCACAAAATATGAAGATTATGATGCTTTGAACTATGACCGCTGGTCTATATGTAGCCCCGCTTGTGCATTTGGCAAGTCTTTAAATGTGCCCTTGTATAAGTTTCTGAAAGAAGCATTGATAAGGAAGTATGGTGAGTCATGGTATCAAGATTTGGTTGAGCAAATAGAACGTGGAGGCGAGGTTGGACCAGTATCACTTTAGTCTTGAGGTATTGTGATTAAGGAAATAACGATTGTAGGAAAAGATTAAGTGATAAATAATACGAATGTTAGGGTCAATTTTTAAAATGATATGCTTAGCCATAGGAATGTTATTGATCATCTTGATCTTGGTTGGGTTTCTCTTCCTTCATTTAAATCCCCAATTTGGCGGCCGACCTGATGCCGAACAAACGAAGCGTTATACTTTAGCATCCAACTTTAGCAACGGGAAATTTGTAAACCTGGTACCTACAGACATGCATATGGATTTGGCTACCATTGCCTCTGTATTGCGTGATCATATAAAAGGCGTATCAGACAGTCGTCCCGCCAACCCAATTCCTGTTATACCAATCGATTCACTTAATATTGAGGAGAGTAAGGAAAACATACTTATGTGGTTTGGACATTCTTCATTTTTGTTAAAAATGAACGGTCTTAACATCCTGATCGACCCGATGTTTAGCAACGCACCGGCTCCGCACCCGGTGGTGGGCGGGAAAAGGTTTGAATACGCATTGCCCATAACGCCTGAAGAATTGCCAGCTATTGATGTGGTTGTTTATTCCCACGATCATTATGATCATTTGGATTATGGTTCAGTGCTGAAATTGAAGGATAAAGTAAAGCAGTTTTATGTGCCCTTAGGTGTAGGCGCTCATTTGGAAGCTTGGGGAGTCGACAAAGGAAAGATACACGAAATGAATTGGGGCGATTCGGTGGTGCATGAAGGAATTACTTTTGTATGCACGCCAGCAAGACATTTTTCAGGCAGGGGTTTGACGGATAGAAATTCAACCTTATGGAGCTCATGGGTCATTCAATCCCTTGAGGCTAATATATTTTTCAGTGGCGATAGTGGTTATGGGCCCCATTTTAAAACCATAGGAGAAACATACGGGCCTTTTGATCTTGCTATGTTGGAGTGTGGGCAATATGACAAGCGATGGGAAAATATCCACATGCTGCCTGAGCAAACCGCAATGGCGGCACAAGATGTTCAGGCCAAGATATTTATGCCCATTCATTGGGGCGCCTTTAGGTTAGCCATGCATGCATGGACAGATCCAATAGAAAGAATTGATATTGCAGCGCAGGGAATAGCCGTTCCTTATATAGCTCCAAAGATCGGAGAAGTGGTAAAAATAGGGGAGAAGGCCGTTGCGGTTGATTATTGGTGGAGGGATTTGTGATAGTAGACGTCAGCCTAACGAAAACTATAAAAAAATCCCTGTCGATTTTTTGAATCAGACAGGGAAATCAATATAAGGTCTCTTATTTTATCTTATCCTTCCAATGTAGAAAGGTCAAAGGTGTCCATAAAGGCAGTGGTAAATTTTCCAGATTTGAAAGCCTCGTCATCCATCAACTTTATGTGAAATGGAATAGTGGTTTTTATTCCTTCGATTACAAATTCTTGCAACGCCCGCTTCATTCTAGTGATGGTTTCCTCTCTTGATTGTCCGCTCACTATAAGCTTTGCAATCATTGAGTCATAGTTAGGGGGTATGGTATAGCCAGCATATACGTGACTATCTACCCGCACACCATGTCCACCAGGGATATGCAGATTCGTGATTTTACCAGGGCTCGGTCTGAAACCATTGGCTGGATCTTCGGCATTTATCCGGCATTCCATCGCAAAGGTTTTTGGAAAGTAGTTTTTGCCAGATATCTCAATTCCGGCCGCTACTTTTATTTGTTCCTTTATGAGATCAAAATCCGTGACTTCTTCTGTAATAGGATGCTCAACCTGAATTCGGGTATTCATCTCCATAAAATAGAAGTCTCCGTGCTTGTCTACAAGAAATTCAATAGTCCCTGCCCCTTCATAGTTGATGGCTTCTGCTCCTGCTATGGCAGCTTGCCCCATCTTTTCTCTTAGCTCTTGGCTTACGATAGGAGAGGGGGTTTCTTCTACGAGCTTTTGATGCCTTCTTTGAATAGAGCAGTCTCTTTCGGAAAGATGGCAAGCTCGTCCAGTTTTGTCACCCACGATTTGTATTTCGATATGACGAGGTTCTTCAATAAATTTTTCCAGGTAAAGCCCGTCGTTGCCAAATGAAGCTGCAGCCTCTTGTTTGGCATCATTCCATGCTTTTTCAAAACCTTTGTCGCTATGTACGATACGCATGCCTTTGCCACCGCCGCCAGCAGTTGCTTTCAATATTATTGGATAACCAATTTCGTTGGCAATCTTCAACCCTTCTTCTTTGGAATTTAATAAACCCTCTGAGCCTGGTATTGTTGGTACGCCCGCTTTTTTCATGGTGTCCTTGGCAGTAGCCTTGTCACCCATTTTGTTAATCATTTCTGGGCTGGCACCTATAAATTTTATATTGTATTCTTGGCAAACTCTTGAAAATTCAGCGTTTTCAGCAAGAAATCCATAACCTGGATGGATAGCATCGGCGTTGGTGATTTCTGCTGCAGCAATAATATTGGGTATATTCAAATAAGACAACTTGCTAATAGCAGGACCTATGCACACTGCCTCGTCGGCGAATCTTACATGTAGGCTTTCCCGGTCTACAGTAGAATAGACAGCGACAGTGCGTATTCCCATTTCACGGCAAGTCCTAATGATCCTTAACGCTATTTCCCCTCGATTGGCAATTAATATTTTTTTAAACACAACAAATAATTATTAACGTTAATGAAGAATTCTTCTAAACCCTTTTCGAAACCTGTAAGCGGTTTATTACGGTTTATGATGGATCAACCAAGAATAAAGGTTGGTCATATTCTACAGGTGAAGCGTTGTCCAACAATATTTTTACAATCTTTCCAGAGACCTCAGATTCTATTTCATTGAAAAGTTTCATAGCCTCTACTATGCACACTGGCTGTCCTACGGTAACCTTGTCTCCTTCTTTTACAAATGCATCAGCCTCTGGACTTGATGACCTATAAAAAGTGCCAATCATAGGAGATTTAATAGTGACATATTTGCTCTCATCACTTGCAGGTGGAGGGGTGGAGGCAGCAGGAGTTTCTGCTTGCGGGGCCACAGATGTGCCCGTAATGGCTGCCGCAGATGTTTCGATGTATTTCGCTTCTACCTTCGGGCTTTTCCTTACCTTGATCTTAAACTCTTCGGTTTCAATATTTACCTCTTCCAAACCCGACTTGGAAATGAAATCTATGAGTTCCTGAATTTCTTTTGCTTTCATGAGTATTCGTTTCTTATTTGTTTACAAATGGCCTTCACCTGATGACTATGGGAAAACCTTTTTGTTCTGTTATTTTATTGAATGGTTAGGGCTTATTTTACCCGCTCGTAGTAGGAGTGAGTTCTTGTATCTACCCTTATTTTTTCATCTTGATCAATAAAAAGCGGTACCTGAATTTCTGCTCCAGTTTCCAAAACAGCTGCTTTGGAAGCGTTCGTGGCAGTGTCTCCCTTTAGACCGGGTTCAGTGTATGTAATTACGAGTTCTACAAAAGCAGGCAATTCGCAACTCAAAGGCGTTTCCGTTTCGTCGTGAAATATTACTTCAACTTCTTGCCCTTCTTTCAACAAACCAGGCGCATTGATCAGTTTTTCATCCAAGGTAACTTGCTCAAAACTGCCGCTGTCCATAAAGTGATATCCCATATCATCTTTGTAGAGAAATTGGTGTGGCCTTCTTTCAATTCGGGCTGTGGTAATTTTCACGCCAGAGTTGAAAGTGTTTTCTAGCACCCTGCCTGTGGTAAGGCTTTTGAGTTTTGTTCTCACAAAAGCGGCACCTTTTCCTGGCTTAACATGCTGAAATTCAACAATAGTATATAGGTCATTGTTAAACTCAATGCATAACCCATTTTTAAAATCTGCAGTACTTGCCATTTATTCTTAATTCTTGTTATTTAATTTGTCAAAAGTAATAATTTAATTGCAAATAGACGTTAAGGTTTTTCCATCCCCGTTTTAAAAATTCATATTTAAAATTCAACGCTTTATGTTGCAATTTACAACGACAGCGTGGCTCATCCGTCAATATTTTGCCGTTTTCATCCCCTCATCTTCCTAATCCGCTCCGTTTTAAGTTTAATATGCCCACTTCAGGTATATTGCACCCCAGGTAAATCCTCCGCCAAAAGCAGACAGTACCAAATTATCTCCCTTTTTTAGCGTGCCTTCATAATCCCATAAACACAAGGGAATTGTTCCACTAGTGGTGTTCCCATACTTATGGATATTCATCATTACTTTTTCCCCGCTTATCCCCATTCTATTGGCGGTTGCATCGATTATCCTTTTATTGGCTTGATGAGGCACTAACCAAGCGATATCTTCTGACTGAAGATTGTTTTTAGCCATGATTTCCGCGGATACCTCGGCCATATTGGTAACAGCAAACTTAAATACTGCCGCCCCTTCTTGATATACGAAATGTTCTCTTGCATTCACAGTTTGTGCAGAAGCAGGTCTTCTGCTGCCACCTGCTTTCATGTGCAAGTAGGGCGCTCCCGTCCCATCAGACTTTAATATGGCATCCATTATCCCAAATTCTTCTTCCGTTGGTTCCAACAATACGGCACCGCCCCCATCGCCAAACAGGATGCAGGTCGACCTGTCCTGATAATCGACAATAGAGGACATCTTATCCGCTCCAATCACCACCACCTTTTTGTACTTTCCCGTTTCTACAAATTGTGCCCCGGTTGTGAGGGCAAAGAGAAAGCCAGAACAGGCAGCCGAAAGATCATAACCAAATGCATTTTTTGCGCCCACTTGATCGCCTACTATGTTGGCGGTGGCTGGAAATAACATATCGGGCGTAGTGGTGGCACATATGATGAGATCGATGTCTTCTGGATTAGTTTGGGTTTTTTTCAAGAGCCCTTTCACCGCTTCTATGGCCAATACAGATGTCCCTTGGTTTTCTCCCTTCAATATCCTTCTTTCTTTTATGCCCGTCCGACTAGTGATCCATTCATCATTCGTTTCAACGATAGTTTCTAGCTCCTTGTTGGTTAGGATATAGTCAGGCACATATCCATGTACTCCGGTTATAGCTGCTCTTATTTTACCCATGTTTTAATATTTTTAGTAATTTTCGACAGCAGGTATTGAAAATTTTGCTGTCGCTTTTCCGCACGGAAAAGCAAATTTAATAGGTGCAATATAGTAGGTGAAAATGCTATTTCAAATTTTTCGATAGGCTAGAAAAGCTTTATAGAAATACTTGAAGATATAATTGCCCAGTTTACATCGGAGATGGCAGCTGTTGGTATGTCTAGTTGTTAGCGTTATATAATAATGGCCGCTTACGTTAATGGAGACAAGGCCGTAGCTTTTTGCCTTTCTTCAATCTGCCTAGATCGGGTTTCCTTCAAAAGCGCCTTGGCTTCGAGATTTTTCCCCTTACGAATGGCCCTACAAGTATTGCCTTAACAACTTAGGTCTTTTGAAATTGTAGGCATACACCTTTAAAATAACAAACAGCTTTACTCTTCAAGTTTACCTGAATAATAAAGCTGCTTTAAGATTTATTGAAGTATGCTTGCTCTTCTAAACCAAGACATCTTTTTCCATTACAACTTGGCCTTTCCAGTACAATTTCCCCTCGTGCCAATAAGCCCTGTGAGGTAAATGTAGCTCGCCGGTTGTTGGGCATATCGATAGGTTTTTCGCCTCGGCTTTATAGTGCGTTCTTCTTTTATCTCTTCTAGATTTGGACGTTTTGCGTTTAGGATGCGCCATTGTTATAACTATTTAAATTAATTGTTTTTTAAATTCTTTAATATTTCCCATCTGGGATCTACAGGTTCATTTTCTTCGTCAGCTTCCTCGGTGCTGTCGCGGTATATCATCGAGCCTTCCTCGCTCTCGAACCCTTGTTCAAGAAACTTTGGATGGAGCTTCTTGTAAGGAACGGAGAGGGCTATGGTTTCATATATAAATTGCCCTATATTTATGACCTGCGTCTGCTTGGTAATTATAGAAACCTGCTCATCTATTTCCTTCTCCTCTTCTCCATATTTGTAGAGGAGCTTTTCCTCAAGTGCAATGGCCTGTTGGTAAAGTTCCAAACTCCTGTCGCAAACTAAGGTGATTTCACCCTTAAAATGAAAGTTAACCTCGATCAGGTTTTCTCGTTTGTCTATCGAAACTTGTACTTTCACCTGCCCTTCCGAAACAGGACTGTTCTCAAAGAGCGCAAAGAAAGCATCGTCAATTTCAAAATCAAATTCATGTTTGACATTGGCTAGCTTATAAATCTCAATATTGAATTTGCTTAAGCCTTTCATCCCTCAGCCTTTCTTTACCATTTTAATTAAGACCGCAAATTTAAGGAGTTAATTCTAATTAATGAAATTATTTCACAGGTATGTAACGATTTTTTGCTTCATGTCCTTTTGGCCCTATCAAGAAGCGAGGGCACCCGATCCGCTCCTGGCTTGCACGATGTCGCAGGCTAAGAATATGGCTTCTCTCATCGACTTCTCGTCAGCCATATTTTTACCGGCTATATCATAGGCTGTTCCATGGTCTGGTGAGGTTCTGACAACAGGAAGTCCTGCTGTAAAGTTGATCCCTGAATCGAAAGCTAATGTCTTGAACGGGATTAAACCTTGGTCGTGATACATGGCCAATACACCGTCTACTTTTTTAAAATGACCCGTGCCAAAAAAACCATCAGAAGGGAAAGGGCCAAAAACGAGCAGGCCATCCTCTTTGCATTTTTCCATTGCTGGCTTTATGATGTCTATTTCTTCCTGGCCTAGTAATCCCTCTTCTCCAGCATGAGGATTTAAGCCTAACACCGCTATTTTAGGTTTGAGTATGCCAAAATCATTTTTCAAGGATGATGCCATAAGTTTGACCTTATCTATAATAAGATCACCGGTTATTCTTTTGCTCACTTCTTGCAAAGGGATATGACCAGTTACGACCCCAACTCTTAGATCCTCACTCACCAAAAACATCAGACTGTCTTTGGCTCCGAAGTAATTGGTAAGATATTCGGTGTGCCCAGCAAAAGAAAATTGCTCGTTTTGTATATTGTGCTTGTTGATAGGGCCTGTTACGAGCGCGTCCAGATAACCGTTCTTCAGATCATCGCAAGCCCTCTCGAGCGCTAAAAAAGCACACTTCCCTGCTTCGGGCGTTACTGCGCCGGTTTGTATTTCTACTACATCTTCCCAGCAGTTGATCACGTTGATCTTCTTGAACAAGATGTTCTCATGACTTTTAATTTGTGAATAGTTGAATTCATCAATTTGCAACTGTTTTTTATAGTACGCAAGCACTCTGGTGGTGCCATATATTACAGGTGTGCAAAGCTTCAACATGCGAGCATCTGACAGTGCTTTAATAATCACTTCAGGGCCTATACCATTCACGTCCCCAATGGTAATGCCTATCACCGGTTTCTCATTGAGTGCCAATCTTGTGGATTTATCCATTGTATCACGTTTAATATTTCTAAATTTGGCAAAGCTACTTGCTCATGACTTTTTTTAAGCTGAAATACTGCTTCTGCACCTATAATATCAATACGCTAAGGTGCCATCGAAAAATTATAGTATTCATATTTTAGCATCAAAAAATTAAAATCCTTTCTTTTGCGGTAGCTTTCGATGCAAATTTAATGGTTTTAAAGTGGGAAAAAAATGAAGTATGTAAAGCCTAAAAAACATCTGGGTCAACACTTTCTTAAAGATTTAAATATCGCCAAGAAGATAGTGGATTCGCTTACAGGACACCGAAATTATAAGCAAATTTTGGAAATTGGACCTGGTATGGGCGTACTCACCGATTTTCTTTTATCCACGCATAAAGACAACCTGTATTTGCTGGATATCGACCATGAATCCATTCTGTACCTCCACGAAAAATATCCCAATATACAAGAGAAAATTATTGAAGGTGATTTTTTAAAGATGGATCTTGGTAGTGTTTTCAAAGAGGACTTTGCCATTATAGGAAACTTTCCCTATAATATTTCTTCTCAGATCTTTTTTAAGATACTAGATCATAAAAGTAAGGTCGTAGAGATCGTGTGCATGTTGCAAAAGGAAGTGGCAGAAAGGATAGCCTCTGGTCCTGGAAATAAACAATATGGCATATTGAGTGTGTTATTACAAGCATATTATGATATTGATTATTTGTTTGTAGTAGAACCAGGCGTTTTCAGGCCACCTCCCAAAGTTAAATCGGCAGTGATAAGACTGAAAAGGAACGACAAGGAATCATTGGGGTGCGATGAAACAGTCTTTAGGAAATTGGTTAAGCAGGGTTTTCAAAATAGAAGGAAAACTTTGCGCAATGCCCTGAAAGCACTTAATTTGCCTGATGAAGTAACGGCTATGGCGCTATTGGACAAGAGGGCGGAGCAGCTATCGGTGGAAGATTTTGTAGAACTCACACACAAAGCAGAAGGATGTTGGAAACAGAAATGAAATTTGAGCTGACGCAAGAGTATCTTGAGAGCTTAGAGGCAGCCATCAGAGACAAACAAGATGCTTTTATCACGACAACACTGCAGGAAGCAAATCCTGCGGACATATCCTCTCTGCTGAATGAATTTGATGTAGCGGAAGCCTATTATGTGATTGGGCTTTTGGATAAGGAAGTAGGGGCGGAAGTGGTCGCTGAACTTGATAGGGGAATCCAAGAAGGTCTTTTCAAAACTTATTCTTCGGAAGAGGCAGCTTCTGTGGTCGATCTTATGGACTCTGATGATGCGGTAGACATTCTTAATGAACTGCCGGTACTGAAGCGAGAAGAGATCATTGCCCTGCTCAAAAATGAAGAAAGGGCAGATCATATCATCGACCTGCTGCGGTACGACGATGATACCGCTGGAGGCCTTATGGCCAAGGAGTTGATCAAGGCCAATGTAAATTGGACTGTGGGAAAATGTATAGAGGAGGTAAGGCGACAAGCTGAAAATGTCCAGAAGATGTACTCGGTATATGTAGTGGACAATCGAGACAAGCTGCTTGGCAGAGTTTCGCTAAAGAAGTTGATCATTGCTAATGAGGAAGCAAAAATTGCAGAGATATATAACCCGAAAGATTTGATTGCTGTAGAAACCTATATGGATGAGGAGGATGTAGCAATTGTGATGGAAAAGTACGATTTGGAGGCTGTGCCTGTCATAAACTTGCAAGGCAAACTAGTAGGCAGGATCACTATTGACGATATCGTGGATGTGATGCGTGATATGGCCGAACAGGAAAGGCAGTTGATGTCGGGTATTTCGGAAGATGTTGAAGAAGACGACAGTGTCTGGGTGTTGTCACGAGCAAGATTGCCTTGGCTCACAATAGGAATGACAGGGAGCTTGTTGGGCGCTCGATTTATGGGCTTATTCGAGGGAGATATAGCGCAAATACCAGCAATGGCTTTCTTTATACCTTTGATTACCGCCACGGGAGGAAATGTAGGCATACAGTCTACCTCCATCATTCTTCAAAGTCTGGCCTCTCGGTCTGCTTTCAACGATCGGTATATAAAACGCTTTTCTAAGGGCTTTTTCGTCTCATTAATCAATGGGCTGGTATTGGCGTCTTTGGTTTTTGGTATCAATATGCTGCTGGATGAGGACGTAACATTAGCAGTGGTAGTTTCTTTTGCGCTTTTGTGCGTGGTCTTGTTAGCGTCTTTTACAGGCACCATTACCCCAATCATATTGAACAAAATGGGGTTAAATCCAGCAGTAGCTTCTGGGCCTTTCATCACAACCGCCAATGACCTCATAGGGCTTTGTGTCTATTTTGGAGTGGCACATGTTTTATATGGATTGTAAGCGCGATTTAATGTGCCAGGCCTAATTATCAGTGCGCCAAATGTGCGATTAAAAGTTGATTTGGAATGCATTAACCCTTTAATATTAATTGTAGATGAATGGATTCCGCTAGGAATAAATTGGTTGTAGCAATGGAATTTGCATCTAAGCTTTAACGCCCAGCAATGTAAACCTCAAACCGTTGGAAACCCTGAACTTTAACTCTAAACTAACATACTAGAAATTGATGAATCAAAAGAAGTGCCTTGTCATTGACAAAATGCATGAAAGTATCATACCATTATTGGAAGAATTGAACTTTCAGGTGGACTACAGACCTGATATAGAAAGAAACGAGATACTGGAGAATATTCATGAGTACCATGGGCTGGTGGTCAGGAGCAAGACGGCAATAGATGAGGAAATGATCGGTAAAGCAGCCAAGTTGAAATTCGTTGCCCGAGCAGGTGCAGGTATAGACCAACTGGATGTTGAAAGTTTAGAACGAAGAAAAATAATCATTGTAAACGCTCCAGAAGGCAATCGGGATGCATTGGCCGAACATACAGTAGGAATGCTATTAAGCCTGTTTAATAAAATACACCTGGCTGATAGGCAAGTGAGGAGCGGGGTATGGGACCGAGAAGGCAATAGGGGAGTAGAATTGAAAAGTAAGATAGTGGGTTTAATAGGATTTGGCTTCATGGGTAAAGCTTTTGCACAAAGACTGTCCAGTTTTGGTTGTACCATTATTGCATATGATAAATACTTGGAGAATTATGGGACGTCGACGGTGCAACAAGCTTCTTTAGAAGAAATATGGGAAAGTGCGGACGTACTAAGCATGCATGTGCCCCTTACCAAAACAACTAGGGCTATGGTCAATGATGCCTTTATTGACAAATTCAAAAAGCCCTTTTATTTCGTTAATACTGCTCGTGGTGAGGTAGCGCCCTTTTCCAGCATATATAATGGTCTTTCTACTGGCAAAATATTAGGTGCAGCACTGGATGTGCTGGAGAATGAAAAGATAGAGCAGTTGTCACTAGAACAAAAACGCTACTTTGATGCGATCGCCCAGTCGGAAAAAGTAATCCTGACCCCTCATGTGGCAGGCTGGACGTTTGAATCCTATAAAAAAATTAACCAAGTCCTGGCAGACAAAATCAAAAAATTGGCATAATCTTTCCCCTAAAGATATTAAAGTAAGTTTATGCAAGCTTTCCCCAATTTTTTAAATAGGGGTTCTTTATATTAGCTTTTTGGAATAAAATGATTCTTAAATAGATTAAACTTATACTGTTGGATGGATTTTACAGACTGGATAAAACAACTTAGAGAACGTCTTGCGACTATTCCAGAAAACCCCTTACTGACCTCTTTTTTGGTGCTGTTGTTTGTTTCCTTCATTGTAATTGGCCTCAGTTTACCCTATTATATAGAAGATTTTAGAGAGTTTTATATGCAGGTGTTGGCTGAGGCGCACGGAATGATCTTCGATATTGCCATCATCGGTATCCTTATTGTCTGGTTGAACATGAACGGCGAAAGACGGCAGCGGATAAAGACTTACAAAGATGAAATCGATGATTTTAGACTGTGGGAATCTGAGGAAGCTGCTTTCAGAACAGTGGGTAATATCAAAAGGCTGAACAGGCACAAGATTTACAATCTGAATTTGGTGGAGTGTTTTTTGGCACGAACCAACCTAAATCACGTGATCTTGGAAGGATCAAACCTTAATAATGCCAACATGTCTTATTCCAAATTGATAGAATGCAATCTGAAAAATGCTAGATTGAATCAAACGAATTTAGAATTTGCCAATTTGAATCAAGCACGGCTAGAGGGCGCATATGCCAGTGGTGCCAACTTTCAGAACGCCTTTTTGATCAAGGCAGATTTTGAAAAGGCCTTCCTCATCAAAGCTGATTTTTCAAATTCCCATATGATGGAAACTAACCTGAATGGCGCTTTCTTGACAGGAGCGGTTTTTGATAACGCCAACCTCTACAAAGCTGATCTTAGAAATGCTATTGGGCTTACTATAGAACAATTTGCACAGGTGAAAACACTCTATATGGCACTGATGGATGAAGATTTTAAAGAATTGCTCAAAAAAGAATATCCAGCCCTTGTAAGTGCATAGCAGCGTTATGAAGCTTTCAGATAATTAGGAACCCTGGCCTTGGGCAGTGTAAAAGTAAACGTCGAGCCTTTGGCCTCTTTGCTGTGAACCGATATTGTGCCGCCGTTCTTTTCTGCAAACTCCTTGCACAAAATCAAGCCTAGTCCTGTACCTTTTTCATTGGCCGTGCCTTTTGTGCTATGTTTTTGGTCGATTCTAAACAATTTGTTCACCACCTCCGGACTCATTCCCACGCCATTGTCAATTACCGAAATCACGGCCATATCTTGATTTTCTGTTACTTCAATTCTAACCTCACCGCCATTTAACGTGAATTTTAACGCATTGGAGATTAGGTTGCGCAATATAGTGTTGATAGAATTTTTGTCGCCAAATACAGCGAGATTGAAAAACTCCGGGGTGATAAGTCTGATGTTTTTATTTTCGGCTGTTTTGGAGAGCAAGCTTTTGTTTTGATCGATGAGGTTGATCAAATCTAATGTCTCAGGTTTCAGTTCTATGTTCCCACTTTGCGACCTCGACCATTCCAATAAATTTTCCAACAAGCTGAACAGCCCTTTTACGGATTTGTCCAAGTCTTTGGCAAGCATTTGAATCTCGTCCTTGCTCATGTGGGAGATGTGATTGATGAGCAGGTTAGAAAAAGAGGTTAGAGAGTTGAGGGGTCCCTTCAAATCGTGACTAATGATTGAAAAGAATTTGTCCTTGGTGGCATTCAGCTCTTCCAGGGCCTTGTTCTTCTCATTGATTTGAGCGTTGGTCTCCATGAGGTGAAGATTGGAACGCCTTTTTGTACGGTAAAGATAATAAGTAAGGATGGCTATAATGACAAATAACACTAAGGCAATTATCAAAAAGTTCTTCAGGTCATTTTGCTTGGCAAGTTGCAGATCACGCACCTCTTGGACTCTTTTTAGCAGTTCAATTTCATCCTCTTTCTTATCAATTTCATATTTCGTCTGCATTTCTGCGATTTTTCGGTCGCTTTCTTCGCTATAAATAAACTCGCTTATGGCAATGAACAAATCTTTGTATAAAAGTGCGTTCACATAATCCTCTATTGCCGAATGCGCCGTATACAGCAGTTCATAGCTGTCCCTTATATGCCTTTTGGCATTTTCCTCAACACCATATTTTAGGCCAACTTCAAGATTGTTGATTGCTCTGTTGTATTCTTTGGTCCTGATAAACAGGGCTCCTATGTTGTTATATGATTTAGCCAAACCATCTTTGTTCCCCAATTTTCGATCTATGTTAATACTTTCCACATAATAGTCGAGCGCCTTTTCCATATCGCCCTTATAAAAATGAATCTCTCCCAAAGAAGCCATTGAACGGGCCATTCCTGCTTCATCTTTTATCTTGCTTCTGAGCTGAAGCGCAGTTGTCTGTTGCTCGATTGCTTGATTGAACTTTCCGTCTTTTCGCAAGGCTTCTGCGATATAGTCTATCGAGTTGGCCTCCTGTTTCTGATCGCCCATTTTTCTGCTCAAAGCCAGTGCCTCTTTATGATATTCTAAGGCTTTTTTGTCATTGTTTAATTGTAGGTGGATAAGTCCGATAGCGTTCAGGGTTTGTACCACCGCCTTGTCCTCGTCAAGCTGCTTTTGAAGGACCAGTACTTGCATATAATATTCCAAGGCTTGATAGTTATTGCCCACTTCCTTATATATTTCAGCTATGGCGATGAGTGTACGGGACCTGCCTAGGGGCGAGTTGTGCGTTTCTTCGATGCGGAGTGCTTCAAACGAATATTCTAGGGCTTTATCAAAGTCCGAAAGCAAATGCCTGTGCGCTTGTCCTAGGGTAATCAAAGCACGGGCTCTGGCGGTGTGATTGTTTTCTTGTTCAGCAAGGGACAGCGCACTTTTTGCCCTGACAATTGACTTCATAGGGTCCACTGTCAAGTACATCTCTGCTACCTGATTGATCAAATTTAATTTTAAACTATCATGCGCCAGGATGAGTTTTACTTCTAAGTTGTCAATTTCTACTTGGGTAGAAGGGTTTACCCCATAAAGATGACTAGACTTGAGAAGGAAAATAATTAGGATTATTCTTATAAATATAACGACTTTTTTGGTCATGTTCAATAGGTTTCGAAACAGCCTTTTATTAAGTTATATGCAATAAAAACAGGCTTTTCTATTTTAGATCCAAAGCTTAAATATCTCAATTATAACTCTTATAAATTGGACTTATTTTAAATTTACCTTTTGATGTGATATATTCATGAATTTTATACAAATTAGTATGTGCATTCGGGGCTTTGAAGATGGATTTTTAATAAGTAACTTTGCCTAGTATGTTCCAAGGCATCTTTTATTTATAAAGTAAAGATGACGGACGAAGTCGAATAAAATATTTTAAGTTCCTTCTCTATATGAGTATTGTATTAGTTTAAGTTTATCCTTCCCGATTTCTCTTTTGAATTGGAAGGAGAGTTTTCGGGCCGGGATTCCCTGGATTTGGGAACGTTATTTTTAAAGAATTGAAAAACGTTTATTTAAATGATGGAATATTCGTATAATGCTAAATATATCTCAGCCGTAGTCTAGCGGTTACTCTCTTTAAAAAAACAAAATTTACTATAACAAACGGTTTCGAGTTGAGGCCGTTCTTTTATTTTATAGCTTAATGATTAAATTATTATGAGTACACAAGTTTCTTATTATACCGAAGAAGGTCTGAACAAGCTCAAAGCAGAGCTGAATCAGTTAAGGACCAAAGGTAGGGCAGATATGGCCAGACAAATAGCGGAAGCGCGCGACAAGGGCGACTTGAGCGAAAATGCGGAATATGATGCCGCAAAGGACGCACAAGGACTTTTAGAAATGAAAATTGCCAAGCTGGAGGAAGTGATTGGGAATGCCAGAATTATCGACGAGACCCAAATTGACACTTCAAAGGTCTCCATCTTGTCGAAAGTTAAGATAAAAAACAAAAAGAATGGGATGGAAGTTGCCTATACAATTGTTTCCGAAGAGGAGGCCAATTTGAAGGAAGGGAAGATTTCTGTAAAATCACCCATAGGACAAGGTCTTTTAGGAAAAAAGATTGGAGAAGTTGCCCAGATACAAGCACCTGGAGGGAAAATCGATTTCGAAGTTTTGGATATAAGTCTCTAGTACCATGGCAAGCATTTTCACAAAAATTATCAACAGGGAAATTCCTGGTCAAATCGTGGCAGAGAATGAGAAGTTTATCGCTTTTTTGGATATCAACCCGCTAGTGGAAGGGCATTGCCTTGTTGTGCCTAAAAAAGAAGTGGACTATGTTTTTGACATGGACGACCAATCGCTAGCAGACTTGCATATTTTTTCCAAGAAAGTTGCCTTGGCCATAAAGAAAGCGATTCCCTGCCTTAGGGTGGGCGTAGCAGTCATTGGTCTGGAAGTCCCCCATACACACGTTCATCTGGTGCCCCTCAACAGTATGAATGACATTAATTTCAGTCAGCCTAAATTGAAGCTTAAGGACGAAGAACTTGCCAAAACGGCAGCAGCTATCAAACAA
>CAYTTV010000043.1:0-29240 GCA_964440915.1 uncultured Roseivirgaceae bacterium | reverse complement strand
TTTTTGCTTTGGTAGACATTTTGTATAGCAGAACCGAAGCTGAATTTAAACATGGGAATTTCCGTGTGAAGGGCGATACGGTAGACATATTTGTAGCTTATGCAGACTTCGCTTATAGAATATATTTTTTTGGAGATGAAATCGAGGCTATACATAGGATAGATCCAGCGAGTGGCAAGAAGATAGCAGAAGATAAGATCATTACAATTTTTCCTGCCAATCTTTTTGTGACGGGTAAGGATGTTTTGCAGCAGGCCATATATGAAATTCAGAATGACCTGGTAGAACAGATACATTTATTTGAGAGTGAAAAGCGCTATTTGGAGGCGAAAAGAATAAAAGAAAGGACGGAATTTGATCTGGAAATGATCCGTGAGCTAGGATATTGTTCTGGCGTGGAGAACTATTCCCGTTACTTTGATAGGAGAAAGCCAGGTGCTCGCCCTTTCTGCTTGTTGGATTACTTTCCTGACGATTTTTTGATGGTGATCGACGAGAGTCACGTGACCATACCCCAAGTGAGGGCAATGTGGGGAGGCGATCGCTCCCGTAAGGTAAACTTGGTCGATTATGGCTTTCGACTGCCCTCAGCTTTAGACAACCGGCCCTTGACCTTCAACGAGTTTGAGTCGTTGCTTCACCAAGTGATTTTTGTAAGTGCCACGCCCGCCGACTATGAGCTTCGCCGAACTGAAGGCGTGGTTGTGGAGCAGATTATTAGGCCTACAGGGCTTTTAGACCCGAAAATATCTGTTAGACCTAGCCTCAATCAAATCGATGATCTTATGGAGGAGATTGATAAGCGGGTGCAACTGGATCAACGTGTGCTGGTCACCACCCTCACCAAAAGAATGGCCGAAGAGCTTACCAGGTTTCTGGAGCGCGCCGACATAAAATGCCGTTATATACATTCAGAAGTGAAGACGCTCGATCGGGTAGAGATATTAAGAGAATTGCGGTTGGGTGTATTTGATGTTTTAGTGGGCGTAAATCTACTTCGAGAAGGGCTGGATTTGCCCGAGGTTTCCTTGGTGGCGATCTTAGATGCCGATAAAGAAGGGTTTTTGCGTAACGAACGCTCACTTGTGCAGACCATTGGTCGGGCAGCCAGAAATGAGGAAGGCCAAGTCATCATGTACGCAGATCGTATGACAGGATCCATGCAAGTTGCCATAGATGAAACAAACAGGCGTAGAAGTATTCAGATGGCCTATAACTTAAAGCATAATATAACCCCTACAACTGTCTTAAAATCAAAAGAAAGTATCTTGGGGCAAACAAAGGTTGCCGATTCGAAGAAGT
The DNA here is from genome assembly GCA_964440915.1 of uncultured Roseivirgaceae bacterium. GTDB lineage: Bacteria > Bacteroidota > Bacteroidia > Cytophagales > Cyclobacteriaceae > CAMPJM01. The sequence goes on along the minus strand of CAYTTV010000043.1, from coordinate 27,938 downwards.
CCTCCAGGTCATATTATGTTGAGAATGATGAACAAACAGTGGCGGCAGATCCTGTGGTCGCTTATATGACAAAGGATCAATTGAGTAAGTTGCAATTACAAACCCAAAAGGCGATGGAAAAGGCAGCAAAGGATTTGGATTTTATAGAAGCGGCAAGATTGAGGGATGAAATGCTAGAGATTAAAAAAATGCTTGCCGAAAAATAAATATAAAGGTGCAGCAGTAGTTGAGGGGCAATGTTTTTCCTCCTTGATTTTTTTTATTAGTTTCAACCTTTAACGTTTCGATGAATCACCTAGAATCAAGGAACTAAACAGCCTCATCGCATGGCTTATAACGAAGTCCTATACATGTTTTCACCTATACAAAAATCTCTAATATGCAGAATAAAGGTTGTTTATTGCTCATTTGGTTAGTTTTAAGTGTTTCGACTTTATCCGCCCAACAAAGCAGTGGTTATCAACTAACTTCTCCGAATGGGAAATTGAAAATATCTGTGCATGTTGAGAAAGACATCAAATGGTCAGTAAATTATAATGATCAACCCGTTATTACGCCATCTTCCATAGCCATGCACTTGCAGGATAATATATGGGGAGAAAACCCTAAACTCCGCTCTTCAAAATCTGAGAAGATTGACAGAAAAATCGACGCCATTAATTATAAAAAAGACATTATAGAAGATCGTTATGAGCAGTTGACCTTAAATTTCAAGGGTGGTTATGGACTACATTTTAGAGCATATGACGATGGTGCGGCTTATCGATTTTTTTCGGAGGAAAGAGGAGATATTACAGTAGAACATGAACAAGCAAATTTTAACTTCCCAGAAGATTATAGGATATATATTCCTTATGCCAACGATCCCGTACAGGACGTATATCAAATCTCCTTTGAAAACAGCTATCAATATATTTTACTTTCTGAGGTTAAAAAAGATACGGTTGCTTTTGCGCCCGTTTTGGTAGAGCTTCCCAACGGCATCAAAGCGGCTATTACCGAGTCAGATCTGGAAAGCTACCCAGGAATGTTCCTAAAGGCTGGTGAACAAGCATTTTCGCTGGAAGGTGATTTTGCGAGATTTCCATTGGAGGAGCAGCAAGGTGGGCACAACAATCTACAGTCCTATGTAATGAAGCGCGCAGGCTATATGGCAAAGACCCGAGGGACGCGCACTTTTCCATGGAGAACAATAATTGTAAGTGATGACGATAAGGATCTGCTCAATAATGATATGGTTTACAAATTGGCCGCTCCTTCTAGAATTAAGGACATTTCTTGGATTGCTCCTGGAAAAGTAGCTTGGGACTGGTGGAATGACTGGAACATATCAGGCGTAGACTTTCGGGCAGGCATCAATACAGCAACCTATAAATATTATACCGACTTTGCGGCTGCTCATGGCATAGAAAACATTCTATTAGATGAAGGTTGGGCTGAAAGTGAGGACATTATGAAAATCGTACCCGATATAGACCTTGAGGAGATTATACATTATGCTAAACAAAAGGGCGTAGGGGTTTGGCTTTGGGGAGGCTGGCTACCCCTTGATCGAAATATGGATGAGGCTTTATCGACTTATGCCGGAATGGGCGTAAAGGGATTTAAGGTCGATTTCATGAATCGCGATGACCAAAAAATGGTGGATTTTTACTACCGCCTTTCCGAAAAAGCTGCGAAATATAAGCTAATGCTCAATTTTCATGGTTCTTATAAGCCGACAGGCCTGCAAAGAACCTATCCCAACGTTGTGAATTTTGAAGGGGTGATGGGCCTTGAGAACGCCAAGTGGGCCAATCCTGACTTTCCCTTGTATAATGCGACTATCCCTTTCATCCGCATGCTGGCAGGTCCAATGGATTATACCCCTGGAGCCATGAAAAATGCCAATAAAGCTAACTTTAGAGCAGTGCATTCAGCACCCATGAGCCAAGGCACGCGATCGCACCAGTTGGCCTTGTATATATTGTATGAGGCACCCTTCAATATGCTGGCAGATAATCCTACCAATTACATGAAGGAAAAAGAAAGTACGGCTTTCATCGCATCAGTGCCTACTGTATTTGATGAAACAGTGGCATTGGCAGGCAAGGTTTCAGAATATGCTGCTATAGCGAGAAGAAAAGGTGACACGTGGTATGTAGGGGCCATTACCAATTGGGATGGTCGGGAAATTACATTGGACTTGTCGTTTTTGCCTCAGGGTAATTATGAAGCATTGGTATTCGAAGACGGCATAAATGCTGATAGAGAAGCGACTGACTATAAAAAAGAAATCATTAGCCTTACTGCAGATAAAGAAGTAAAAATTAAAATGGCTCCTGGTGGAGGATGGGCCGCAAAGATTTATCCTGTCGAATAAAATATTGGTTGCAGAGGTTGTGTGTTTAAATGCTTAACTTTATGGTTGATAAAGGTGGAAACTGGCCTGTTGGGCATAGCTTTTTGAACAACCATAAAGTTCCTAAACAATCTTGAGAGCAGATGGTAATTAACGGATAGCGACCAACTTGGAATTATAACCGCTTAGTTTTTGTGTTTACTACAGCACATGTTATATTTGACTGAAATATCTGAATAAATAATAATGGCAGAATTTAACAACATTAGCCTAGAAGTCAATAATGGTATACTGACCATTACAATTGACCGGGTAGAGAAAATGAATGCGTTGAATTTGGATACGGTAGAAGAGTTGCGAACGGCCTTCCAAAAAGTTTATGACGATAAAGAAATAAAAGGAGTAATTGTTACAGGGCAGGGGGAGAAGGCTTTTGTTGCAGGGGCTGATATCAATGAAATAGCAGCATTGAACGAGGTGAATGGCAGGAAGTTTTCCGAAAATGGACAAGAAGTTTTTGCCCTCATCGAAAACTGCCATAAGCCTGTAATAGCGGCTGTAAATGGATATGCGTTAGGAGGGGGCTGCGAATTGGCCATGGCCTGTCATATACGAGTAGCCGTAAAAGGTGCAAAATTCGGTCAGCCGGAAGTGACCCTTGGCATAATACCCGGGTACGGTGGAACCCAGCGGTTGACCCAGTTGATTGGAAAAGGAAGGGCCTTGGAACTGATGATGACCGGAGACATGGTTTCTGCCCAGAAAGCTAAAAAGCTCGGATTGGTAAACCATGTGGTCGATACACAGAGTGAACTTATAGAAAAGTGCGAAGCAATATTGGAGAAAATAATAACACAAGCTCCGTTGGCTGTAGGGATGGTGATAACATGTGTAAATGCCTGTTATACACATGATGAAAATGGCTACCAGACAGAAGCCAACAGTTTTTCAAGCTGTTGCAAGTCTGAAGACTTTATAGAAGGAACAACCGCCTTTTTGGAAAAAAGGAAGCCGGAGTTTAAGGGAGAATAATCCCAAAATATCAATGCATGAGTACTCTTAAAAAACTCGCAGGCGAGACGGCTTTGTACGGTGTCAGTAGCATTGTAGGCAGGTTCATCAGCTATCTTCTTGTTCCTTTATATACCGCATATTTTAGTGCCGAAGAGTATGGAGTAGTCACGGAGCTGTATGTCTACGTGGCTTTTTTTATTATTGTCTATACCTATGGCATGGAGACAGCTTTCTTTCGCTTTGCTACGAGAGAGGCGGCGGATGAAAAGAAGATATATGACAACTCTTTCACTTTAATATTGCTCTCGAGCATACTCCTTTCCATATTTCTTGCCAGCATGGCCACACCTTTGGTAGAGTGGATGCAGTATCCTGGCAAGGAGCGTTACATATATATATTTGCGGCTATCTTAGCATTGGATGCAATCGTAGCAATCCCTTTTGCTAGACTGAGGTTGCAAAAGCAGGCCTTGCGATTTGCCTCTGCCAAACTGATTAATATTGGAATCAATGTTGGGCTCAACCTCTTTTTTATCGTTTTCTGCCAAAAGGTAGCCGATGGCGATGTGCTTCCATCTTTATGGCCATACATAGCGCTTATCTATGATCCAGCAAATGCCATAGATTATATATTCATTTCCAACTTAATTGCCAGCGCATCCCTATTGGTCATATTGTGGAGGCCACTTTCTGAAGTGCGGTTTTCACTTGATATGAAAGCTTTGAAACCAATGTTGATATATGCCTACCCGCTCATGTTTATGGGGCTGGCTGGGGTTACCAATGAAATGCTTTCCCGACCTATGATTAAGTACTACTTGCCTGAGGGGTTTTATGAAGGGCTTACCAATCAAGAAGTTATCGGTATTTTCGGGGCGTGTTATAAGCTTTCTGTCTTCATGACATTGGGCATACAGGCTTTTAGGTTTGCTTCAGAGCCATTCTTTTTTTCTTCTGCAAAGGAAAAAAACTCACCAGCATTATTTGCTAAGGTTATGCATTGGTTTGTAATAGCAGGATGTATTACACTTTTTGCCATAAGCATCAATCTCGATATCATCAGCTTGGTCTTTTTGCAGTCTAGCGAATATTGGCAGGCACTGAATATTGTGCCCATATTACTCTTGGCCAATCTTTTCTTAGGCATTTATTACAATTTGTCTATTTGGTTCAAACTAAGCGATAGGACCTATTATGGGAGTTGGATTAGTATTTTTGGTGCTGTAATCACCATTGTGCTAAATATTATCCTCATTCCTATTATGGGCTATGAAGGCAGCGCGCTGGTTACACTTATATGTTATGTTTCCATGTCGGCTTTCTCATTTTATTTAGGTCAAAAGCATTATCCAATTCCATACGGGGCCATGCGAAGCCTGGCCTATATTATAGGTACTGTTGTGCTTACTTACCTGGTTATGGCCATAAAGATCGATGACCTATCATTGTCTGTTTCTTTTCATTTTGTGGCAGTGTTGGCATTTTTAGGAGTGGTGTTCCTTTTGGAAAAAAAGAATATTAAATATAAAACTGGTTGATTTTTGTTAAATTTAGCTTTTAAAGGCAAAAACATGCATGTTAAAGTAATTAATAAATCGAAACATGAGCTCCCTTCGTATCAGAGTGACGCTGCTGCAGGAATGGACTTGCGTGCGAATATCGAAGAAGAAGTGACGCTAGGGCCCTTGCAACGAGCATTGATCCCAACAGGGCTTTTTATAGAACTTCCACAAGGCTACGAAGCACAGATCAGGCCTCGGAGTGGGCTTGCCTTCAAGCATGGGCTCACGGTACTCAATAGCCCAGGTACGGTGGATGCGGACTATAGAGGAGAAGTAAAAGTGCTTTTGGTTAACCTTTCCAATGAGACATTTGTTGTAAAGGATGGCGAAAGAGTGGCACAAATGGTAGTGGCCAAACATGAGCAAGTCGTGTGGGAGAGCAGTGAGGCATTGAGCGAAACCATGAGAGGCGCAGGAGGGTATGGAAGTACGGGAGTCCAGTAAGGTTTTTCTCAGGGGATTTGAAAGAAAGGATGCGCTGCCAATTTTATTTCAAATAGTATTGCACTTTTTTTAACATCAAAAACAATAAAATTTTTGAATTTATGAACATTATAATTCCTATGGCTGGAATGGGCAAAAGAATGCGCCCACATACCCTTACAGTACCTAAACCGCTAATTCCTATTGCAGGGAAGCCCATTGTTCAGCGGCTAGTGGAAGACATTGCTCAAGTTTGTGGTGAACCCATAGACCAGATTGGTTTCGTTGTCGGCAGGTTTGGAGAAGAAGTAGAGAATAATTTAAAGGAAGTTGCTGCTTCTGTAGGGGCCACAGGCAAGATATTCTATCAGGACGAAGCCTTGGGAACAGCGCATGCTATATTGTGTGCGCAAGAAATCATGGAAGGCAATATTGTTGTGGCCTTCGCTGATACGCTTTTCAAAGCCGACTTTACGCTAGATACCAGCAAAGAAGGCATTATATGGGTGCAAAAAGTAGAGGATCCTAGAGCTTTTGGCGTTGTAAAGTTGAATGAAAAAAACGAAATCACTGACTTGGTGGAAAAGCCACAGGAGTTTGTTTCGGACTTGGCCATTATAGGTATCTATTATATTAAGGATGGCGCCTATCTCAAGAATGAGCTGCAATATTTGCTCGATAATAATATAAAAGACAAAGGGGAGTTTCAACTCACCAATGCCTTAGAAAACATGAAAAACAAGGGTACAAAGTTTGTCCCTGGCAAGGTGACGGAGTGGCTGGATTGCGGCAATAAGAACGCTACTGTTTATACAAATCAGCGTTACCTTGAATTTATTAAAGATAAAGACCTGATTGCTAAAAGCGCTAGGATTAATAACTCGGTAATCATTCCGCCTGTATATATAGGGGAAGGCGTAGAGCTTAACAATACCGTTCTTGGGCCCCATGCCTCCGTAGGTGACAACACTAGAATTGACGATTCCCGCATTCAAAATGCCATTATTCAAAAAGAGAGTGTGATCAAGAATGCTAATATAGCCAATGCTATGGTGGGTAATTTTGCCAAGGTAGAAGGCAGGCCATCAGATTTAAGTGTTGGGGATTATAATGAGATCATCGGATAATTTCCTTTTTGGATAGTGCGTGTAAGGAACAAAAATTCTATAAAATTTGATTATTCATAAGTAGAGCATATCCTCAGAAGATGCTAGGTTTATAGGCAATGTAAGGTTCTGTTGCCTATAAACTTGCTTTAGCTTCATTACAGTCATACTTTCAAAGCGTTGGATAACGTTGTATAGAACCATAATACAGGGCCACCTAGTATAGAAAATCAATCGTAAGCCCAAATGAACAAGTATTCACCTTTTATTTTACTCCTGATGTTTTGCCTGCACGGCTTTTCAGGAGATCTCATGGCACAGCGGCACAAGAAAAAATCTTTGGCTAGCACTCCTGTGACCATCGACACTGACAAATCAATGTATTATTTTTTGGAAGGTGAAAAGTACTTTATCCTTGAAGATTATGCCAAAGCCTATGTCCTCTTTCAAAAGGCGGCGGAACATGATCCTGCCAATGCGGCAGCTAGATTTAAACTAGCAGGTATTTTAATTCAAAATGGAGAGTTAGATAAGGCACTGATATATGCACAAGAGGCACTTAAGCTAGATGCTCAAAACAAATTCTACTATTTGATCAATGCAGAAGTATACACAAAGCAAGGCAATTTCAATGCTGCCGCAGAGATTTATAAAACCATGCTGTCGCAAGTAGAAGATACGGATATATACCTGTACGATCTGGCGGCTTTACATTTGTATCAAAAGGACCTAAGAAGTGCACTCGAGGTATATGATGAAGCGGAGAACACATTTGGGATGAGCCCCGAAATAATTTTTCAAAAGCAAAAGATTTATTTGAAACTCAATGAGCTGGACAAGGCCATCGAAGAAGGTGAGAAGTTGATCGCAGCCCATCCAGAAGAAAAGGAATTTGTCTTACAACTGGTGGAAGTACTCCTCGCCAACAACCGATACGACCAAGCGGAAAAACAATTGAACAACCTGCTGGAAATAGATGCTCGTGATGCTCATGCTAGACTATTGCTTGCAGAAGTGCACAATCAAAATGGTAATGAGGATGCTGCCAACGAAAACCTGCTCTTAGCCTTTTCTAGCCCAGATATTGATCTAACACCTAAACTGCAGCTCATGACGAGCTATATCAGCCAATTGTCCAGCGATCAGGAAAAGGAGTTTGCAGTAAAGCTGGCACAAGGAATCATAGACGCACATCCTGATGAAGCCAATGCGTATGCCATCTCCGGCGACCTGTATTTTTACCTCGATGACAAGCAGGAGGCTATCAATTATTACCTTCAGTCGCTAAAAATTGAAAAGGATAATTTTGGGATATGGCAGAATATCTTAGACCTGGAGCTTAGGCTTAACCAATTGGACAGCGTCGTGCTTCATGCCGATCAAGCATTGGAGTATTTTCCTAATCAGGCAGCACTTTACTATTTCAGTGGTACTGCTAATCTCATGAAAAAGCGGTATAAAGAAGCCGCAGAAGCTTTGGAACAGGGAAAAATGGTTGCTGCTGGTAATAACCAACTTATGGTTATCTTTCATGCTCAACTAGGAGATGCCTACAACGGGCTCAAGCAATACGAGCGTTCGGATGCAGCATACGAGGCTGCCTTGAAACTAGATCCCAAGAATAGCCATGTTTTAAATAATTATGCCTACTTCCTGTCACTTCGCAAAGAGAACCTGGATAAAGCAGTTAAAATGTCTGGCCATTTGGTAGAAGTGCATCCCGATGAGGCAACTTACCTGGATACCCACGCTTGGGTTTTATACATGATGGGCGAATACAAAGAAGCAAAAAAGTTCTTAGAACGAGCGATAGTAGATACAGAAAGCGGGGTTATCATAGAGCACTATGGTGATGTACTTTTTCAATTAGGGCATACTGAAGAGGCGGTGCTACAATGGAAGCGCGCCAAGGGCATGGATGATACTTCAGAGGTGATAGATAAGAAAATAGCGGACAGGAAACTATATGAAGAGTAGAAGCCCATTTATTTTATTAATGCTGGTGACAATAGCCTTTACTTCATGTAAAAAGGAGATAGCGACAACAGGAACTAAGGAATTCGATCTAGAAAATGTAAGTGTCCTCCCTTTGGATTTCAATTACCTTTCCACAAAATCAAAAGTCGCCTTTCAAGATAAAAATATAGATATTAGTCTTACTGCCACTATTCGAATCAAGCAGGATAGCCTTATATGGATGTCGCTATCTCCTGCTTTGGGGATAGAGGCTGTAAGAGGGCTTATTACACTCGATTCGATATACATCATTAACAGATTGAATAGAACCTATAGTGTGTTCGATTTTGCATCTTTAAGCCAAAAGTTCAACTTTGATATAAATTATGGTCTGGTACAGGCTATGTTGCTTGGTGATATGCCCTTTGAACAAAGCCTAGTGGATAGAATAATGAAAAAAGGTCGGAATATCCTGATCCATCAGGAGAAAGGGAATATAGCCATTGATAATTACATTGATCCGGAAATGATGAAAACAGAGCGGGTGCAATTGTATGAAACTTCCTCTACCAATACGTTAACATTGCTTTATGACAATTTTCAGCCCTTTACTGACGTTTTCTTGCCGTATAGCAGCAAAATTGTGCTGAGCTATCAGGAAGGGAAGGATAGGCAAACCACCCTTATTGACATTGATCATGGAAAAGCAGAAATTGCCAGCACGCTCCAGTTTCCGTTTAACATTCCGCAAAAATATGATCGAAGGTAAAAAGGCTTTCTTCTTTGTGTTTTTCCTCGTTCTGATGGTGAGCTTTTCTGCATATGGTCAAAAAAGCAAGGCGCAATTGGAAAAGGAAAAGAAGGAGAACCTGCAGAAGATAAGGGATGCCGAAAAGATCTTGTCAGAGACTGCCTCTCAAAAGAAGGCAAGCCTGGGCCAATTGTCCGCAATTTCTCAACAAGTAGAGGCCAGCGAGGCACTTATAAAGTCTTATAGCAACGAAGTTGCATTGTTAGATCGGGAGATTTCAGAGCTCAATACTTTGATCCAGGCTTTGGAAACGGATCTGGAGAATTTGAAAAAGGAGTATGCTGCGATGATCTATGCGGCCTCCAAAGCCCATGCAGGCACCAATCAGCTTACTTTTCTTTTTTCTGCCAAAACATTCAATCAGTTTTTGAGGAGATACCAGTACATGAAACAGTACGGGGAAGCGCGTAAAAACCAAGTAGAGCAAATAGAGAAAGTGACAGAAGCGCTTTCAGGGCAAAAAACTTCGATTGCGGCAATACGGATTGAAAAAAGCCTGTTGTTGGAACAGCAAGTGAAACAGAGCCAGAATTTATTGGTGCTCAAATCAAAGCAAGATAGGGTGCTGCAAGGACTAACACAGCGTGAAAGTGAACTGAGGAAAGAGCTTGCCGAAAGAAAGGAGGCGGTGGGGCGACTGGATAAGCTCATAGCTGATTTGGTAAAAAAGGAGATTGCTGCGTCATCCAAAGGCACTTCCGACACCAAGATTGCCCTAACACCAGAAGCGGCATTACTTTCTTCGTCATTCGAGGGAAATAAAACACGGTTGTTATGGCCTGTTAATTCGGGGTTTGTCTCCAGTAAATTCGGTACGCACCCTCATCCTGTGCTCAAGGGCATTATGATCGATAACCAAGGCGTGGACATACAAACCAACCAGAATGAAACGGTCAGGGCAGTTTTTGACGGCTTGGTGAAGACTGTTGCACTAGTGCCTGGAATGAACAATGTGGTCATTATTCAGCACGGAGATTATTTTACACTATACGCCCGGCTCAAAAAAGTAGATGTAAGACCTGGGCAAAAAATTTCTGCCAAAGAGACGATAGGGATGGTATACACTGATAAGGATGGGATTTCTGAACTGCAATTTCAGATATGGAAAAATAATACCAAACTCGATCCGCAAGCATGGCTGTTTACGAAATAATCCGCTGCTGAACTTTTTGGACGAAGCTTCACTTTAAATACTAGGATTAGGGAATGGCGTGCAAGTCGCTTACATATGAAAGGCACATGAATTTACGCCTCAACTATTACCATTTCTGTTTTTAACATAGCAGCAGAATTATCTATCTTTACATCCTAAAGGAATGGAAAGTCAGGGCAGTTTTGCATTATATTGCACTCATGCCTGCACTTTGTGTGCTGTTATATATTGTCATTCATAAACTATAATTATATGCAAACCTTATTCGCATTTATCGGAGGACTCGGAGGCACAGAGATCGCATTGATCCTGTTTATGCTCTTCTTGTTTTTTGGTGCAAAAAGAATTCCTGAATTAGCCAAAGGGCTTGGAAAAGGCATAAGGGAATTTAAAGATGCTACCAAAGAAATAAAGAAGGAAGCCGAAAGAGACCCAAAAGCTACAGAAAGCGCCAAAGAAGAATAGGCTTTGTTGTAGCCGTAAGAATCATTTGAAAGGAGAAAAACCCATACTATATTGAAAACATACTCTTCCCTGCAAGAAATAAGAGAAGATATCAAATCAGGAAAAGTTTCTTGCGAAGCACTGGTAGAACACTATCTAACGAATATCAAAAACAAGGAAACATTAAATGTTTTTCTTGAAGTATATGAACAAGAGGCGCGACAGCAAGCCGCTATTGTAGATAAAAAATTGGCCAATGGCACCGCCGGAAAACTAGCGGGGATGGTTGTTGGGCTAAAGGACGTGCTATGTCATAAAGATAAAGGCCTGCAAGCGGGGAGTAAGATACTCGATGGGTTTCAATCTCAGTTCAATGCGACGGCCGTAGAGCGCCTGCTTGCCGAGGATGCGATTGTTATTGGCCGTCAAAATTGCGATGAGTTTGCCATGGGTTCATCTAATGAAAACTCTGCTTTTGGTCCTGTACGAAATGAAGCCGACCCAAGCCGTGTTCCAGGTGGTTCATCAGGCGGAAGTGCAGTGGCAGTGCAAGCCGATATGTGCTTGGTTTCTTTGGGATCAGATACAGGAGGCTCTGTGCGTCAGCCTGCCGCATTCTGTGGTGTAGTAGGGCTTAAACCCACGTATGGAAGAATTTCACGATATGGATTGATTGCCTATGCATCTTCTTTCGATACGATTGGAATTTTTTCCAGGTCTATAGAAGACAATGCTCTGATGCTGGAAGTAATCTCTGGCGCAGATGAATATGACAGTACTGTCTCGAGCCATGAAGTACCTGCCTATGTCAAAAATTTGACTTTGGATGGGAAGATGAAGGTTGCCTATATCAAGGAAACAATAGAGGCCGAAGGATTGAGCGAAGAAATAAAAGCAAAAACTCTGCAAGCCATAGAGCTGCTCAAGGAAGAAGGCCATACCGTGGAGGGCGTAGATTTCCCTCTTTTGGAATATGTGTTGCCGACATATTATATACTTACTACTGCAGAGGCAAGTTCCAATTTGTCACGGTTTGATGGTGTGAAGTATGGCTACCGGAGTGAACGCTCGGAAACACTGGAAGCCATGTATAAAAATACGCGGACAGAAGGTTTTGGCGATGAGGTAAAGCGTAGGATTATGGTCGGAACTTTTGTTTTGAGTGCGAGTTATTACGATGCGTACTATACGAAAGCCCAAAAGGTGAGAAGGCTTATAAAAGACAAGACCGAAGAAATCTTAAGTGCCTATGATTTCATTATTATGCCTACCACACCTACCACAGCTTTTAAGCTTAGCGAGCACAATAGTAACCCATTAGAAATGTATTTGGCCGACCTGTTTACCGTTCAGGCGAACATTACGGGTATACCAGCAGTTTCTATCCCTAATGGTGTAGATAGCCAAGGATTGCCTATTGGATTGCAAATCTTATCTATGTCATTTAATGAACAAAAACTGCTGGCTTTTGCGAAGTATTTGATGGATCATAGTAATTAATTTGTAATTAGTTCTCCTATATGAAAATCTTGTATATCCTCGTCTTTATAGTGTTTTCTTCTGTATGCTCTTCCATAGCATCTGATGAAATAAGACAATCAGACGTGTCCATAGACACTATGGTGAATCAGGTGTTCACGCCTGATTACTCCTACGAGTACATACCAGATGTCTCTTATGACCTTATTGAGGATAGAATTGCTTGTTTGGAAACAGACATTACATTATCATATAATCCCCGAGTAAAATCTTTTATCGATTATTTTACCGTAAGAGATAGAGGTTATACAAAGTTGATGATCCAACGGATGCATGTGTACTTTCCTCTTTTTGAGAAATACCTCAAGAAGCACAATCTGCCGCTTGACTTGAAATATTTAGCCATTGTGGAATCTGGTTTGAATCCTCGAGCTGTTTCTAGGGTAGGTGCAACAGGACTATGGCAGTTTATGCCGGCTACAGGAAAGAGTTTCAAGCTCCATCAAGACTGGTATATCGATGAGAGGATGGACCCTGAAAAGGCTACAGAGGCTGCATGCCTGTATTTAAAGCAACTGTATAATATGTTCGGTGATTGGGAACTGGCTTTGGCTTCCTATAATGCAGGGCCGGGAAATGTCAGAAGGGCTATTCGCCGATCTGGCTATAAAGAATCTTTTTGGGAAGTGTACGATCATCTGCCCCGGGAGACGCGATCTTATGTGCCTCAATTTATCGCTATTGCCTATGTAATGAACTATGCCGAAGAGCACAACCTTTTGGAAGATAGGCTGCAATATGCGATGCTGACTGATACCATTAGGGTGAATCAATACCTTGATCTAGAAACTTTGGCCCACCAAATGAACATCTGCCCTGATGACTTGTATAACCTGAACCCTGAACTAAAACGCAATGCGGTTCCTGGTGAAATAAAAGAATATGCCTTAAGGGTGCCAGCAGATAAGTATGCGTTTATAAATGACAACCGCATGGCGTTGTTGGATTCGGCTGGAAGAGTAGGGAAGGAGCGTCTGGAACTTCTGGCTAGAAATACTGTAGGCAGTACCTATAACAAGGAAAAAATCGTGTACAAAGTACAAAGAGGAGATGTCCTTGGAAAGATTGCAGGCAGGTATGGCGTAGGGATTGCCGATTTGCGCAAATGGAACAATATCAACGGAAATTTAATAAGAGCTGGTCAAAACCTTACCATTTACGTAAAGCCCAACTCCACTTCTCTCAACAGCCAATTGGCTCAAAACTCTACCCAAAAACCCGTGTCTGTGCCCAATGACCATGTGTATTTGGTCCAGCCTGGTGATACACTATGGGCAATCTCACAGAAATACGATAACCTCACCATAGAGCAGATAAAAAAGCTAAACAATCTAACGAGCAACAGCATTAAGCCTGGACAGCGTTTGGTCTTGAGCCAGTAAGGCCAAAAGGCAGGTACTTGTATACTTACTGACTCTTGTGATAGTTGGAAGCCACATATGTCAGTAAGTAGATTTTCCTTTCTTGAAATATTGATCATACGATATATTGTCACTAGCAATTTCGCCATACCTCTCATCGTTCTTCTAAGAGTTCATATTAAAGTTGATGTGTTTTCCGTTGTATTTTTATATATTGAACCAATAAAATGAACTTTGATGAACAAGCTTACTTTTCTGTTTTTATTCGTTTGCCTATTAAGTATATATGCATGCTCTCCTGGCGATAAAAAAGAGAACCTGCCCATGGCAAGGGGTGCCATGGGAGAAGTTATTGTTGTCATGGACTCTGCTATTTGGCGAGGGCCAGTAGGTCAGGAACTGCGCAATATATTTATGTCGCCAATGCCGGGACTTCCGCAAGACGAGCCTATGTATAGGTTAAAATACACCAATCCTCTGGCACTGAACAATCTACTGCGGAATGCCAAAAATATGATTTTCGTCACTACCATGGAGTCAAATAGCCTTGCCAATCGGCAAATGCGCAGTTATTTCACCAAAGAATCCCTTGAAAGAATAAAGAATGACCCAGACCTTTTCTATTATAGCCGTAAAGATGAATTTGCCAAAGGCCAAGAGATACTGCACCTTTTCGGACAGGATAAAGAGGCCTTATTAGCCAAGCTCCAGGCCAATGGCCAACGGATTAGAGGATTTTTCGATGAGGTTGAAAAAAAACGCCTTGAGCAAGCCCTATATGCCCAAGAAGAAAAGGGCATTTCAAACAGCTTAGAAAAGCGTTATGATTTTTACATAAGGGTGCCATTTGGGTATGAAATTGCCAAAACAGAAGAGCGCTTTGTGTGGCTGAGGCAATTGGGAAGAGATGTAGATAAAAGTATATTTATCACTTATCGTGACTATGACGAGGAGGGACTTTTTACTAGAGAACGGTTGCTGGATTTAAGAGAATCTGTGGCAGAAGCGCATATATTCGATTCAGGCGACTCTAGCTTATATGTAACGACTCAACGCATTGCCCCGGTTGATACGCTTGTCTTAAATTTCAAAGGCCATTATGCTGTACGGATGGGAGGGCTATGGAAGCTTTCTGACAATTCTTTGGGAGGCCCTTTTATCAGCTACACCTTGGTGGATGAAGCCAAAAATAGGCTGTATTATATAGAAGGATTTGTATCTAGCCCAGGGAGGGACAAAATTAATTTTATGAGAGAAGTTGATGTAATCCTGTCTACTTTTGAGGTAAGCGAAGCTGAAGATAATATTTGAATTGTCGTTTAGCCTTAAAAGGTATAGCAACATGGTTACAATTTGTAGATTTATATTTCGATACATGTTTGAAATGTATTTCATGATATTTTTATACCTAAGGAAGGCCCTTGGCAAATAAGCTTTCTAATGGAGGAATTCGGGCAAAATCTATTAACTTAGGATTTTATGCACCTCTGGTTATTTTTTATTTTTAGTATAACGGTAAGTGCCGAAATAGATAGCGGGCGGCGGATGTTTTTATGCATAGTGCCTCATTAAATCATAAAGAACATTGTATTTATGTCTATAAAAATCAGAAAGGAAGATGCTTTAAATTATCATATGCAGGCACCTGCTGGAAAGATTGAAGTGGTGGCCACAAAAGTGCTAAGCTCTCAGTTTGACCTGGCACTGGCCTACTCGCCTGGCGTAGCGGAACCTTGTAAGGAAATTAAAGCAAATGAGGAGGAGGTATATAAATACACGGCCAAGGGCAATCTAGTAGGCGTAATCACCAATGGTACTGCTGTATTGGGTTTGGGAAACTTAGGGCCTGCTGCATCAAAACCTGTAATGGAGGGGAAAGCCGTACTTTTCAAAAAATTTGCGGGTATAGATGTGTTTGACCTTGAGATTGACGCTTACGAACCAGAGGACTTCATCAATATCGTAAAGGCACTAGAGCCTACTTTTGGTGGAATAAACCTTGAGGACATAAAAGCACCGGAGAGCTTTGTTATAGAACGGGCTTTAAGAAGCCAAATGAAAATTCCTGTAATGCATGACGACCAGCATGGGACGGCTATCATATCCAGTGCAGCATTGCTTAACGCACTGGAGATTGTTGGTAAGTCGCTGGACAAAATTAAGCTTGTGGTGAATGGTGCCGGAGCTGCTGCTGTGGCATGCACCTCCCTTTACGTTGGCTTAGGTGTGCCAAAAGAAAATATTGTCATGTTTGACTTGAATGGGGTCCTTGACATGAATAGGGAAGATTTGAATGAATTTCAAGCAGAATTTGCCACTAACAGGAAAATTAAGGACTTAAAAGATGCCATGGCAGGAGCTGATGTGTTTTTGGGCCTTTCTGTCGGAAACTGTATTACGCCTGAACACCTACAGCTCATGGCCAAAGACCCCATCGTTTTTGCATTGGCCAACCCTGAGCCTGAAATAGCCTATGACCTTGCCATTTCCTCCAGAGAAGATATTATTATGGCTACGGGTAGATCAGATCATCCCAATCAAGTCAACAACGTTTTAGGTTTCCCTTATATCTTTAGGGGTGCATTGGATGTAAGGGCCAATGCAATTAATGATGAAATGAAGCTTGCAGCTGTAAGGGCTTTATCGCAGTTGGCCAAGGAACCGGTTCCAGATATCATCAACAAAGCCTATGGAGATGATAAGATTGTTTTCGGCAAGCAATATCTCATTCCTAAGCCATTGGATCCTAGGCTGATCACCACTATATCGCCTGCTGTAGCCAAAGCTGCAATAGATTCGGGCGTGGCGAGAAAGGAAATCAAAGATTGGGAGCAGTATCATTTTGAGCTACAAAGCAGAATAGGCATCGACCAGAGATTGATGTCCAGAATCATTAATAGGGCTAAAAAAGCTCCTAAGCGTGTAGTTTTTGCAGAAGCCGACAATTTGAAAATACTCAAAGCGGCACAAATTATTCAGGATGAGAAAATAGCCATTCCAATTTTATTAGGAAACCGCCAAAAAATCCAGGAGTTAATCGCTTCACAAAATTTAGAGCTGTCGGACTGTATCATCATAGACCCAGCAGAAGATGACCAAAAGCTAACAGATTATGGTAATGCCTTATACGAAAAAAGAAAACGCAAGGGCGTAACACCACATGAAGGAAGGAAGGTAATGTATGAGCGCAATTATTTTGGCGCAATGATGCTGGAATTGGGTGAAGCAGATGCTTTGATCTCTGGCCTTACGAAGGATTACCCTAAAACGATCAGCCCGGCACTTCAGGTTGTGGGAGTGGAAAAAGGAGTGAGGCGGGTGGCTGGTATGTACATATTGTTGACCAAGCGGGGGCCGTTCTTTTTTGCTGACACAACTGTGAACGTAAATCCTACCGTAGAAGAGTTGGTGGATATTATCGGAATTACGGCAAGAGGTGTGCGCTTTTTTGATTTTGAACCACGAATTGCAGTACTTTCTTATTCCAACTTTGGCTCAAGTAAAGGGGAGATCCCTCAAAAGACCATGAAAGCTGTTGAAATGGCTAAAGAGAAATACCCTGGATTAATTATAGAAGGAGATATACAGGCTAATACAGCCCTTAACACCGAATTACAACAAGAAAACTTCCCCTTTAGCGCATTGGCAAAAGAAGGGGCAAATACTTTGATATTTCCTGATTTGGTTTCTGGAAACATTGCTTATAAATTATTGATGGAACTCGGTGGAGCGGAGGCCATTGGCCCTATACTGATGGGCATGAAAAAGCCCGTCCATATACTTCAGTTAGGGAGTTCGGTTAGAGAAATTGTAAATATGGTAGCGATAGCCGTTGTTGATGCTCAACATCATGAAAAGAAGGAGGTGGGAATATGATAGCGTATATTGAGGGAAAAATAACCCAAAAGGAACCAGCGTTTATTGTGGTGGAAGCTGGAGGGATTGGATATGAAGTAAGGATTTCGCTCAATACCTATGAAGCCTTAAAGGACATTGCACAGGCAAAGTTGCTCACCCATTTGCATATCAAAGAAGATGCACATACTTTGTATGGTTTTAAAAATGCTGCTGAAAGAAAACTGTTTCTTGACTTGATCGGGATTTCGGGCGTGGGTCCAAGTACAGGTATGGTTATTCTTTCTTCTATGCCCCCAGAAGACATTAAAAGTGCCATTGTGAATGGAGATGTTGCAACACTACAGCGTGTGAAAGGAATAGGGGCAAAAACCGCTCAGCGGATCATTTTGGAACTTAGAGATAAGCTGGCAAAGGAAAGTGATGGAATGACACCTTCATTTTATACAGGGCAAGATGGCAATATTGCTACCAAGGAAGCCTTGTCCGCTTTAATTACCCTAGGGATCAACAAAGCTGCCGCAGAAAAAAGTATATTCGCTATTGTAAAAAAGCATGGAAAGCAGATTACGGTGGAAGAGATCATCAAATTAGCATTAAAAACTTCATAGCTTATAATTATCGTACCTTGTTAAGCCTAAAACACTCCATCTTAATTTTTCTGGTGACTGCTTTGGTCATGATCACCTGGTTTTCTGATGCAAGGTCAAAAGGTACTGCTATGCTTGTCCCATTTATTGCGGCACAAGATACCGTTCCTCCAGACTCTTTGGCAGATACGTTAAGGGCTGATTCCCTTAAGCCTGAAGAGAATTTGCCTTATTCTCCTTCAAGGCGCTCCACGTTTCAGCCAGTTGACAGACATGGCGACCCCTTTTCGAACCCCTTAAGCCCCTCTCCATTGCTATTGGAAAATCCTTCCTTTATCCAAACTGAGGTAGAGATAGATTCTTCCATGGAGTATACAGTATATGAAAGAATTGGGGATGTTGATTATAGAGTACCCTCAACGCTGACTTTTGAAGAGTTTACGGCAATTCAAAACAAGAAGATGCTGCGCGACTATTGGAAAACGCGGTCGCAAGGACTTGATGGAGAAAGCCCTGTAAGCGGGAGAGGACTGATTCCCCCTATATATATCAGCCCCATTTTCGACAAAATATTTGGTGGTAGTTATGTCGATATCCAGCCCACAGGTTTTGTAACACTCGACTTTGGTGGGAGATGGCAGCGGGTAGATAATCCATCTATTCCTGTAAGGCAGCAACGTAATGGCGGTTTTGAGTTCGACCAGCAGATAAGCATGAACGTGATCGGAGAGATTGGCGATAAATTAAGGATTACCGCCAATTTTGATAATAATAATTCCTTTGATTTCGAAAACGATCTTAGGGTAGAGTATACAGGCTATGAAGAGGATATTATCCAAAAAATAGAAATTGGAAATGTGAGCATGCCTATCAATAATAGCCTTATCGGAGGCTCACAAAATCTTTTTGGAATTAAAACACAACTTCGTTTTGGCAGGCTGTTTGTCACGGGGCTTGCCTCTACCCAAAGAGGCTCTACCGACATGCTTGAAATTGAAGGTGGCGGTCAAGTAAGGAAGTTTGATATCAGGGCATCAGAATATGACGACAACAGACACTTTTTCTTAGGGCATTTTTTTCGGGACAACTATGGCACAAACAACGGCCAATGGTTGAGCAATCTGCCCCAAATATCTTCGGGCGTAAGTATTACCAGGCTAGAAGTATATGTCATCAACAGAAACAATGACACTGAAACGCAACGTAACTTTGTAGCTTTTACCGATTTGGGTGAAGGACGTGTGCTGAGCAATCCCGCCATTCCTAATCAGGGCGATGTTCCTACCGCAAACAATGCCAATAATTTGTTTGCCTTTCTTCAAAATATCAACAGGAATGTGGACGGGATAAATGAAGCACTCGCCCCTTTTCCTTATGGCGATCTTAGGAACGGCATCGATTATGAAAAGATAAATAATGCAAGAAAATTGCAGCAAGGAGAGTATTATTTCGACAGTCAATTGGGGTATATTTCTTTATTTCGAAAACTGCAAAGTGATGAAGCATTGGCTGTGGCGTATGAATACACCTATAGAGGACAACGCTATAAAGTCGGAGAATTGTCGGAGGATGTGCAAAATATCGGTGAAAGCCAAGCTATTTTCTTGAAGCTTTTGAGGCCGGCCCAAGTCAATGTAAGTATTCCTACATGGGATCTTATGATGAAGAACGTTTACAACCTTAATGCCAATCAGGTAACAAAGGAAGGGTTCCAGATGAGGGTGGTGTATCGCGATGACGTCACGGGCATGGACAACTCTGTCTTTCAAGAAGGGCCAGAAAACGTGAAGGACAATCAAATCGTCCAACTGATTGGAGCCGACAGGCTGAATCAGAACGGAGACAGACCAGCAGATGGTAATTTCGATTTTGTGGAAGGCATAACGATCAACCCAGAGAGTGGTTTCTTGATTTTTCCTGATACAGAACCCTTTGGAGAAAAAATAAGGAATCTGTTTCCCAATAATCCTGACCTGCAAAGGAAATACGTTTTTGATACTTTGTACAGCACCACCAAGGCAGATGCCGAACAAGTCGCAAGCAATAATAAATACTGGCTGTCTGGTCAGTTCCTCTCTGGATCTGCCAATGAGATCATGCTGCCAGGCATTAACATTGCCGAGGGTTCGGTAGTAGTGACTGCTGGTAACACACCCCTCACAGAAGGAGTGGACTATGAAGTAGATTACAATCTCGGCAAAGTTACCATTATCAACCCAGGCGTTCAGGGTGAGTCTATCCGCATCAATTATGAGAAGGCAGACTTGTTTAGTTTTCAGACTAGAAGCTTGCTAGGAACACGTTTGGACTATCGGGTTAACGATGACATTAATATTGGGGCTACCTTGCTTTACCTCAACGAGCGGCCACCCAATACAAACTACAGGGCAACCATAGGGCAAGAGTCTATGCGCAACACCAAATGGGGGATCGATATCAACTATCGAAAAGATTCCAGGTTTCTAACAAAGCTTGTGGACGCTCTCCCATTGATCCAAACAAAAGAAATCTCCACCATCACTTTCAATGGAGAGTTTGCTCAGTTAATTCCAGGCACTTCCAACAAGATCAATGGCGAAGGCACTTCTTATATTGACGATTTTGAATCGACCGTTACGCCATTTAACCTGGGCGGCAATCCACAAAACTGGAAGCTTGCTTCTACGCCAGCAGGAGTGAGTTTAGGTGCAGAGGATCCTGGACTTGCCCCTAATTTTAAACGGAGTAGGCTTGCATGGTATGTGATCGACAATGTTTTTTATAGAGACAGAGGCCGAGGTGTGCCATCCAGCATCACCAATGAAGACCTCAAAAATCACTACGTGCGGCCGGTCAAACCAAAAGAGGTTTTCCCTGGAAGGGATGAAGACCAATTGGATAACTACTTGCCCATTTTTGATCTGGCCTATTACCCTGCAGAGCGTGGACAATATAACTACAGGCCAGATAACCTTAATCCAGACGGCACCTTTAGAAATCCTGCAGATAATTGGGGCGGTATCACCAGGGCCATTACCTCAGACGTTGATTTTGATAAAACCAACATAGAATATATCGAATTCTGGATGATGGATCCTTTCATTAAAAACTCCCAATATAGCGACATCGAAGGGATTCCAGGAGACCAGAGAACAGGAGGAAAGTTGGTTTTTAACCTTGGAAATGTATCTGAAGATGTGCTGCCGGATGAAATCCATGCTTTTGAGAATGGCTTGCCAGCCAATGGCAGTACTGCTGGCAACGTAAAAACAAGCCCATGGGGAAAAATGCCTCAAGCACCGGCGGCTATTACGAAAGCTTTTGACAATAATGCAGGCTCTCGGGAAAATCAGGACGTTGGACTGGATGGTATAAAAGGTGAAGAGGAATTTGGATTTTTCTTTAATGCAGACAACCCCGCTCCGATGGGCCTTAATGCTGAGGCTATGGCAAGACTGCGGCAGGATGCTTCTTCTGACGACTTTTTGTATTTCTTAGGGCCTCAGCACGATCAAGCAAACGCATCTATATTGGAGCGGTACAAGCGCTATAACAATATGGAAAATAATAGTCCTGTGATAGGAGGAGCGAACCTAGACTATACACCTGTATATAGCAGTACGCCCGATAATGAAGAT
Source organism: uncultured Roseivirgaceae bacterium (assembly GCA_964440915.1). GTDB lineage: Bacteria > Bacteroidota > Bacteroidia > Cytophagales > Cyclobacteriaceae > CAMPJM01. The sequence continues at coordinate 6,166 of CAYTTV010000043.1, read as the reverse complement.
GTGAACAACGACAATACTATCAGTACGCTAGAGGCTTATTATGAATATACGGTAGACCTCAATAGCAACAACCTAAGAGTAGGTGAAGGCTATGTGGTGGACAAAATCACCAATACAGACAACAGGGCTGGTGAACCGGTAGATTGGTACCTGTTTAGAATTCCAATCCGGAAGCCTGAAAGGACGCTGCCTGAAGAAGGTAGTATCACAGGTTTTAAAACAATCAGATTTTTACGGACTTATCTCACAGGCTTTGAGCAGCCCGTAGTATTAAGGATGGCCAAATTTCAACTGGTGGGAAGCCAATGGAGGAGATATACGGAAAGCTTGAGAAGTGAAGAGGATGTTGCCAGTCCCATTGTCAATGATAATCCCTTTACCATTTCTGTTGTCAACATAGAAGAAAATGGCCAAGGGGGAGAAGGCACAACACCGTACGTATTGCCACCGGGCATAGAGAGAGAGCAAGACAATACGACGCAATATAGACGAAGAATCAACGAGCAATCCTTACAATTGTGTGTCGAGGACCTGCCTCATATGGAAGGGAATGCAGTTTATAAAAACATTTCCATCGATATGATCAATTATGGCAGATTGAAAATGTTTTTACATGCTGAGTCACCTAACCTGGACGTGCAAGACGATGAGGTTGCAGCCTTTATTCGATTGGGAACAGATTTTACCAATAATTATTATGAAATAGAGCTTCCGCTAAAAATGACTCCGCCCGGCACCGCCGATAGGCGTGGTGTATGGCCTTTGGAAAATGAAATCGACATTCCTTTCGAGGAGTTGCTCACATTGAAATCCGCTAGGAATAGAAATAGTGGGGATGCACAAATGCCGTATTCAAGAACATATGAGCAAGCCGAGGCTGGAAGAAAGTATAAGCTCACAATTAAGGGAAGGCCTGAGCTCAGCTCGGTGCAGATCATGATGATCGGGGTTAGGAATTTGGACAATGGCATAGACACGAGGCCAAAAACCTTTTGTATATGGGCTAATGAGTTAAGGGTCGCTGACTTTGACCGGTCTACAGGTTGGGCAGCCAATGCCCGAGTAAATGCCAAACTTGCCGACTTTGCCAATATTACGTCTTCGGTTCGATATACCAGCTTTGGCTTTGGAGGAATACAACAAAAGATATCTGAACGAACACGAGAAGAAATAAGAGAGTTTGATATTGCTGCGAGCGTAACTTTAGATAAGTTGTTGCCAGAAAAGGCGGGTATACAGATTCCAATGTACGTGAGTTATCGAACCACAAAAATTACTCCCGAATACGATCCGTTAGATCCTGACATTCCATTAAAAGCCTCACTTGCTGCTATAGATAACGCTCAAGAAAGAGACAGTTATGAACAAATGGTACAGGACAATACTGTGAGGAGGAGCATGAATTTTACGAATGTTAGGAAGGTAAAAACCAATGAAAATGCCAAAAACCGTATCTATGACATTGAGAATCTGTCTTTTTCCTATGCTTACAATGACATCATCCAAAGTGACTTTAGAACCGCATCATATGAATATAGGTCTTATAGAGGGTCTGTGGCCTACAACTTTGCTCCTAATGAAATAAGTGTTGCGCCTTTTCAAAATGTCGGCTTTTTCAGCTCTCCTTACCTGACCTTGTTTAAGGACTTTAATTTTTCCCCAGTTCCAAACAACTTAGCCTTTAGGGCAGATGTGGTCAGGACTTTTGCCAAAACACAACTGAGAAATGCTAATCTGGATACTTACGGGATAGACCCAACGTATGAGAAATCCTTTATATTCAACCGGTTTTATGATTTGCGGTGGAACCTGACCAGGGGTTTGTCTTTCGATTATAATGCCAGGGCCAATGCCATCGTCGACGAACCTTTTGGCGATCTCGACACCGATACGAAAAAGAATGAAGTATGGGACAATCTCATGAGTTTTGGCAGGATGAAAAGTTTTGATCAGTCTGCGGCGCTTAACTACCGGGTGCCTTTAGATAAGCTTCCGTTTACTGACTGGATTAGTTCAGATGTTAGGTATGTAGCAGGGTATAACTGGACTTCAGGGTCATATAACCCTTACCTAGAAGATTCGATACAATCCCTCAAGGAAATATATGGCAACACGATTCAGAACACGAGAGAGCAATCCGTGTCAGGCAACGTGGATATGATGAAGCTATATAATAAGGTGAGGGTATTGAATAAGATCAACAATCCTCCGAGAAGGGGAAGAGCAACCGAGGCCGATACAGTAAAGTCCATTACAGACAACAAGTTTGTTACAGGATTCTTGAAAGTACTCATGTCTTTGAAATCCGTCAACCTTACCTACTCTGTCAGGGAAGGCACTTTGCTTCCTGGTTTTGCTAAAGATGTCTTTTTGCTAGGATTGGACAGTAGCTTTAATGCTCCTGGCATTCCATTTTTATTAGGAAGCCAAGACCCGTCCATTCGGCATAGGGCTGCTGGAGGAGGGTGGCTCGTAGGAACAGAGAATCTTACCACTTCCTTTAGCCAAACAAAGTCTATTGACTATAATATTAGGGCCAATCTTGAACCTGTCCGGGATTTACGCATCCAGCTAGATGTGCGGAAAATGAATACGATGGGATATAGAGAGAACTTTGAACTGGGACAGGGCAGTACGTATGAATCGATCAACCCGTCGCGGTTTGGCAGTTATAGCATTTCCTTTATTGGGTTGCGTACAGCCTTCAAAAGAAATACCGGCGAAAATATTTCTCCTGTATTTGAGGAGTTTGATGAAAATAGAAGAACAATCAGGCGGCGGCTAGAAACGGTAAATCCAAGTGGTCTCGCCTATAATGAAAATAATCAGGATGTGTTAATTCCAGCTTTTATTGCTGCATATTCAGGTCAGGACGCCAATGAGGTAGACCTGAACCCATTCCCAAGAATACCTATTCCCAACTGGCGCGTGGATTATGCTGGCTTGAGCAAAATACCAGCCTTGAGTCAGGTGTTTTCTTCTATAAATTTGACACATAGTTACAATGCGACTTATAGCATCAACAATTATATAAGTGCAGGTATCATAACCGAAAGCGAAGATTTGGTTCTAGATAATGATGTTAGACGACTTCGGTTGTCAAGGCCCAACGAAGAAGATGTGCTCGTGCCCTTTTACTCCATTGGCCAAGTCGTCTTCACAGAGCGGTTTGCGCCATTGCTAGGGGTAAACCTTCGTACGAGAAGCAGACTTAACTTTAGGGTGGAATACAGAAAAGAAAGAAATGTTTCTTTAAACTTATCCAACGCTCAGGTGGCCGAGCTGAACAGCAATGATGTACTGATTGATTTTGGGTTTACAAAAGCCAATATAAGACTGCCGTTTAGGACAAAAGGTCGCACAACTGTTCTAAGCAATGACCTTACCTTTAGAATGGGCGTAACTATCAGAGACACCGAAACGATACAGCGCAGACTGAGTTCCTTGCAGGCGGCAGACTCTAGTGCTGCCAACAATGTCGTAACTAGCGGCAATGTGAATTTTCAATTGAGGCCCACGATCGATTACGTGCTAAACCAAAGAGTGAACCTACAGTTATACTTTGAACGGACAATTAATGAGCCCAAGATCAGTAGCTCTTTTAGGAGAAGTACAACATCATTCGGCACAAAACTTACCTTCAACTTAGCGCAATAAGAAAGAAATGTGGTAGAAAGTTTTGTATTAGAAAAAAGAATGTATTTTTGAATCCTTAATAAAACGATTGACTATGAATTTACCTGAAACACTTAAGTACACCAAAGACCACGAGTGGGTGAGAATAGAAGGCAATATAGCCTATATAGGCATCACAGATTTTGCCCAAAAAGAACTCGGTGACATCGTGTATGTAGAAATAGAAACTGAAGGAGATACGGTTTCTGAAGGAGAAGTATTTGGAACAGTAGAAGCAGTAAAGACCGTTTCAGACCTTTTTATGCCCATTACAGGTACGATTCAGGAAGTAAATCCTGATCTGGAGAATGAGCCCGAGTTGGTAAATTCTGATCCTTACGGTAAAGGTTGGATGATAAAAGTGGAAATAGAGAATACCGAAGACGTAGCTAATTTGCTGTCTGCTGAGGGGTACAAAGAAGTTATAGGGGCATAGTGAACCTAGACAAGAGTAGATATGTTTAATAAATATAACTTACCAGCGATTGTTTGGTTAGTTATAATCTTGGTTCTTACACTTTCTCCAAGGGTCTATGTACCTCAAGAGTTTAGTTGGGATCTGGTTCGGATAGATTTGTTGGCACATATGTTTTTATTTGCTGTTCTTGTATTGCTATTGATGATCAGTTTTACAAGACAGCATGCAAACCATGTACTTCAATCGAATGCTGCTTTTTTTGCGATCACTTTTGCGGCAGTGTTTGGTGTAGTAATAGAAGTAATGCAGGTATTCATTCCACAAAGGAGTTTTGAATACTTGGATATGGCAGCAAATACTGTCGGTGCCTTGTTGGGATGGGGAGTTTTTTCATTAGGAAAAACCCTTATCGAAAAAAATAATAGATAGTATTGGATAAATTATTCCAAACCCAAATATTTTGTATATTTGATTCCTTATAAAGAAATTCGGTCGATTTAATTTAAAAAAATCATTAAAATATAGCTGCAATGATAGAAAAGAAAACCGCCAAAGCAGACTTAGCAAAAAAATCGGGCTTATTCCTCAGCATAGGGCTCGTGATAAGTCTTTTGCTGGTAATAACCGCATTTGAATGGAAGTTCTACGACGAGGGGAGTCTTGTCGATTTGGGAACAGTAGATGATAACTTCGAGGACATGATGGAGATACCTCCAACGCAACAGCCTCCCCCTCCTCCTCCCGTTATTCAGCAACCTGAAATCGTAGAGGTGCCTGATGAAGAGGAAATCGAGCAGGAGATTGAAGTGAATCTGGATGTGGAGATTACAGAAGAAACTGTAATTGAAGATATTATTTTTGAAGAGGCACCTGAAGAAGAAGTAGCGGATGAAATCTTTACAATTGTGGAAGATCAGCCTTCTTTCCAAGGTGGGGGTAATGCCGCTTTCTTGCAGTGGGTAGGTAAGAATTTAAGATATCCTGCTCAAGCCCAAAGAATGGGTCTCGAAGGAAGAGTATATGTGCAGTTTGTGATAGAAAGAGATGGTAGCGTTACGGATGTACAAGCTATCAAGGGAATTGGTGGCGGTGCCGACGAAGAGGCTGTAAGGGTGATTCAATCTGCACCTAAGTGGTCTCCAGGAAAGCAAAGAGGGAGAGCCGTACGGGTAAGAATGATTCTACCGATATCATTCCAGCTAAATTAAACCAGTACACAACTTATGAAATTATAAAAGAGCCTCGTTTGAGGCTTTTTTTGTGTCCCATTATAACAGAACAAGAGATAAGTAACATCTAAAGTATAAAGAAGAATCAAAGCTAACCGTCGACAAAGCCGCTTTGATAATGTGCTTGGTATCTTTGTTGTAATTAGGGATTGCAAACCAAGACTTAATACCTTGTTATCGCACAGAAACCATTGAATTTTTCAAGCTCGCCCTTAGGCAAGAAGACTACATCGCCGCCAAATTCCATATTGAGCTCGATCAGTTCATCGTATATGTCATCAATCACTCCCAGTTCATTCCGGCGCTCATCTGGTACGTAGGTGATCAGGTTGTTCTCGATGACAGCAGGTTGGAATAAGCCCTGCTCAATAAACAAGGTTTGAACCCGACCTGCCTTGATTGCTCTATAGATGTCGTTTGTGTCGCTCAAAAATTTGTTTTGTGAAACCGCCATTTTAAGTGCTGCTTTGCGTTCGTTGTTCTTCTGGATATTATATTCGCGTACAATCTCCCAAGCGTCAGAAACGATGGCATGGTCTCTTTCCACTTGTCTGTCTCTGTTCAGGAAAGTGTCAAGAAATACCTGGGGGCGGTCGGCTACTTTTAAATAAGTGGCATAACTCTCTTGTTCTGTTGCGATCAGCACTGGAAGGGGGTTGTCATTTCTTGCCTCTGTTACTGCTTTATCAACACGGTTGAAAAACTCTTCCACAACGTTTTGTTGACGGGTTGCATTGGAAGGGTCGGTCAGGGCTATGGATGCGAGGGTATTCTCGAACGGAAATGGATTTCCCAGCTCTTGCACGACCTTGTCATTCGACGCTTCAATCAAACGCGCCTTATC
>CAYTTV010000042.1:0-31861 GCA_964440915.1 uncultured Roseivirgaceae bacterium | reverse complement strand
CGATTTATAAATATATTGCTTTCATATTCATACCCTGCAATTCCAAAAAGATTCCGATATCTTTCTTGTGCAAATTGCCATTCCACGCCGTTTGCCCAGCTTTCTACGACGGCTTCTTTGCTTTCATTCCCAAAAACCCCGTACCCAACTACCAGGCTTCGAAATGCATTCCTATCCATATCCCAGTGTGCTGCATGCGCAAGCTCATGAGCCGTCACAGCATAAACCCTATCTGCCGGATCACCATAAGTCCGAACGTAAATTGAAGGCAGGATGCCTCCTGTTCGTGCATACATTGCCGCATGGCTTGGCTTTTCATTTTGTCTGGCTGAAACATCTGCAGCTATTTTTACTTGCGGACGCCAAGTGCTATTTCTCGGAGGGCTGGAAAGTCCAAACCTGCTTCCATAATAATAGTCACAGGCTGCTTGAAAAACAGCTTTCTTGTTTTCATTTGCTTTAAGATTTTAGGCGTGATAATATTTTACGAATATAATAAGTTATTCATATCGTCCAATTAATTATTCCTAATTTAACGACACTTATCGTTATTTTAATCATTTCTGAACCACCATTTCCCCCTTCTGGTCGTGGCGTCTCACTATGATCTCAATTTGTAACCCGCATTGAATTTTTCTGCCTTTAGCCCATATTCGGTTTCAAAATAAGCACAGGGAAAAATACAAATAGTCTTAGTGGCTCCTTCAGACTAGGCGAGCACTTCATAACATATGTAAAAAAAACTTATGATGTCCAAACCTCATAGCACTCTCCCTGTTTGTTTTATAATAAGTTTTTTCAACGCTTGACTGAAAATTGCACTATTCAAGTGACATCTCAACTTTTTTAACCACTAAACATTTTCCAATGAAAGAGAAAGACAAAGACCACCACCAGAAAAATGATCCGCGCTTCAAGTTCGATGAAAATGCAAAGAAACGGCAAATGGATGAAGTAAGTGATGATCCAACAGGGCAGTATCTGACCACCGACCAAGGTGTCCGCGTTCATGACACCGATAACTCATTGACAGCGGGCGAAAGAGGCCCTACCCTCATGGAAGATTTTCACATGCGAGAAAGGATGACCCATTTTGACCATGAATCCATACCTGAAAGGGTCGTTCACGCCAGAGGAGCTGGAGCCCATGGTTATTTTCAGCCCTACAAATCATGGGCTCCCTATACCATGGCAAAATTTCTTCAAGATCCCAATGTAAAAACACCAGTTTTTGTTCGATTTTCCACCGTAGTAGGGTCCAGAGGATCGGCCGATACGGTGCGAGACGTAAGAGGATTTGCCACGAAATTTTATACAGAAGATGGCAACTATGACTTGGTGGGCAATAATATGGCACCATTTTTCATTCAGGATGGTATAAAGTTCCCCGACCTGGTTCATGCAATCAAGCCCGAACCAGATCATGAAATGCCTCAGGCAACTGCTGCTCATGATTCTTTTTGGGATTTTGCTTCTTTAATGCCTGAGTTGTCCCATATGATCATGTGGGTGCTATCAGACAGGGGCATTCCCCGTAGTTTCCGCATGATGGAAGGCTTTGGCACGCACACTTTCAGGTGGATCAACGAAGAAGGGAAAAGTACCTTTGTAAAATTGCATTGGCGCCCATTGCTGGGCACACACTCCCTCGTATGGGATGAAGCTCAGAAGTTGTCAGGCAAAGACCCTGATTGGCTGCGGCGCGATTTATGGGAAGCCATTGAAATGGGCGACTATCCAGAATATGAACTTTGCGTGCAACTGATTGATGAAAAGGATGAACACAAATTTGATTTTGACCTGCTTGATCCTACCAAAATAGTTCCGGAAGAGTTGGTTCCATTGGAAAGGGTGGGCAAGATGGTGTTGAACCGAAATCCCGATAACTTCTTTGCCGAAACAGAACAAGTGGCCTTTCATCCTGGCAATGTAGTCACAGGGATTGATGTCACCAATGATCCTCTATTGCAAGCTCGACTCTTCTCCTATATCGACACACAGCTCAACCGCTTTAACAGTGCCAATTTTGCCGAACTGCCCATTAACAAGCCTTTGGCACCGGTACACAATTATAATGGAGCAGGCTTTATGAGGCGAAGAATCAGTAAAGGGAAGGCCAATTATTTCCCTAACACACTGAGCGGCGGCTGCCCTATGACGGCACCACAAGAAGCTCGAGGTTATGTACACTACCAAGAGAAAATAGAAGGGCACAAGATTAGGAAACGCAGCAAAAGCTTCCAAGATCATTTCAGCCAAGCCACATTATTTTGGAACAGTATGTCTCCTGTAGAAAAGAAACACATTGTGAGTGCCTTTCATTTTGAGATAGGAAAAGTAGACTCAAAAGCGATAAGAACCCGTATGGTAAATGACATTTTGGTCAATATTAGTCATGAATTGGCGACAAAAGTGGCCAAGGGAATTGGAGTAGAACCACCTTCGTCAGAAATCGTGAGCAAAGTAAAAGATACTGCAGAAAACGCTAAAGACTCCATAGTAGAGAAGGTCAGTCCAGGGAAATCTGTGCAGGATTCGCCCGCCCTCAGCCAAGAAAGAACAAAAAAGGCAGACTCTATTAAAAGCAGAAGAATCGCCATATTGATAGACAATGGATTTAGTTATAAAGAACTTACTGCTGTAAAGGAGTCACTGACTGCGCAAGGGGCACACTTTAAGACTGTTTCGAAGTTCCAAGGCCCTGTTAAAAGTGCAGAAGGCGATACAGTAGAAGCGGAAAAGAGTCATGTTACCAGTGACTCCATCATGTTTGACGCCATATTTATACCAGGTGGTAAAGAAAGCATCGAGGCCATGAAAAAACAGGGTGATGCCGTACATTTCGTAAATGAGGCCTTTAAACATTGTAAACCTATCGCGGCCACTAGCGAAGGGGTGGACTTCTTGATGAATTCGGCGATAAAAGGAATAAAGCTGGCCGACAATGGAGCAAAGGGGGAGCTAGTCAATGATGCAGGAGTGGTGACGATGTGGGAGCCATCGGATTTCAATGCTTTTAACACTGCATTTACTGAGGCCATTGCTCAACACCGTCATTGGTCTAGGGAAGAGAAAGAAGCAGTGCCTGCCTAAGGTTTACTGTTCAAATGAGGCAATAAAAAGAAGGGATCAATGTTTTCCCTTCTTTTTATTCAACTTGTCTCTGCAACCAAATAAAGGCGCTGTTTTTAAAGTTAGAAGTTAAAAACTTCTCCTTGCTACTTTTCAGATTAGTTTCTAACTTGCGGCAGCTTTTGCGCACGTGGTGGAATTGGTAGACACGCCATCTTGAGGGGGTGGTGCCTTAACTGGTGTGGGGGTTCAAATCCCCCTGTGCGCACATTTCGCCCTTTCCTGCATTTGGAGGCGGTTTTTTAAGTTTTGCCACAGTATTTGCCACAGATTTGGTGGCAAAGTGCCTTCCTAAATTCCTGGTTAAGGACACTACATCTAAAATCATAAGGACAAAGAGAAAATTTCTTAATTGAATCAACGATTGGTACACTACACTCCAGATTTTCCACTTGATCTTTTAATCACCTAGAACGAGCAAAAATATTACATTGCAATATTCAAAGCACTATTGGAAGCAGTTATACACTTTGTGCAATTAACTTTGAGTCTTCCATCAGCCATTCGTCTGTATGAAACTCAAATCTATAGCAATATTAATTTGCCTTTTCTCCTACAACCTCTCAGGGCAAGACCTAAAAATCATTTCTTTAGAATATGAAACAGAGCAAACAAGTTATCAAAGATTTGAAGGTATTATTACTATAGAAAACACCAGCGACACTGACATTGTAGGTTTTTTTGTTACAACCCTGTACATATCCGAGGATGCAGTTTATGATGCGAACGACAGGTACTTTTCGTCTGTAGGAAACTGGGGATTAAAAGCAAATCAGCACAAGTCATTAACATTCGACGCAGGAGCTGCACAATTTGGGATAAATGTTAATGAGGGTGATTATTACATTATAGCGGTGGTTGATAGTAGGCATAAAATTGATGAAACCAATGAAGACAATAATTATTCCTTCAGCCCCATAACCATTCTACCGGCAAAGGTAGATTATACATTCTCCAGTGCATCTAAGGACAAGATACATGTCGCTAAGGGCGATATAGTGAATTTTACTTACACCCTATCCAATTTGGAAATGGAAAATGTAAGTAGTCTTTATACAACTTTTTATCTTTCTACTGATAACACGCTGGATCAGGATGATATAAAGTGGAGTTCTGAGTACAACGGGATCAACTGGCAAAAGAATTTCACCAATTCTATATCCTTAACGGTTCCCTCTAACCTTACAGAGGAATACTATTATGTTTTTGCAAAAATAGAAAATTATGGACAAGAGATTACCCTAACGGAAACCAATTTAAACAATGATATTGTTGCACTTGAATCCTTTAAAATTATACATACTGAAAGGGATTTGTCCATTTCGGACATATTTGTGATGCCAATAGATTTTACACATATTCATATTGATTCGAAAATCACGAATACAAGTGCTAGTGGGTTACAAGGCTATGGATCGAAGTATTACTTGTCAGAAGACGAAATCCTGGATGAGAATGATGATTTTTTTATTCTTTTCCCTTACCATAATCACCCCTCACAATATCTTCCTCCAAACCAGACACAAGAGGTAAGCAATTTTGCCATAGCTCATGATGTAAGGGAATACTTACCTCCCGGAAGATGGTATTTAATAGGGCACATAAACTACGACGGCAAAATAAATGAAACAGATTATAGCAATAATTATGCTGTTTCCAATCAATTCGAGATCCCAGATTATGAAGTTTCTGTTGAAGTTCAAGCGCTAACAACTGTAGATGGCTTCTTTGAATCTTCGGACCAGCTTACCTTTAATGTAGACTTTAAGAACGAAAATTATCAGAGTGTTTTAATTTATGATTGCCAATTACTCGATAAAAATGGAAAGATCATTCTATGGGATTTTTTCTTTTCCAGTATTTCCATTTATGATTCAGAGATAAATGAAAACATTATATGGAAACTCGATTCACCTCTGAAAGAAGGTGATTACACCTTGGTCATAAAATCAGATTATACCACTCCGTATGTATATGACTTTCGTGTTGATGGGCTTTTTAGTGATCTGGAAGAGCGCTTAGATAACAAAATTCTAACCTTATCATGGGAATCATCAATTCTGGATGAACTTGATAATTTTGCAATTAAGATATATTCAGAAAATTTCGATTCGACCTATGTTTCGTCATCAAGCCATATCTCCTTTGAAAGAAAAAGCCTGGAACACGGAGACTATAAATGGACTGTTTATACAGTCATAAATGGGAAAATATACACTTCAGAGGTCAAATCTTTTACTATACCACCCATTTCCGTTGAAGTAGAAAGCCTAAGTTTGAATACAAGCATAAACGATTTAGAAAATGCAATCCCTTTTACGATAGTTTTTAACAATGAAAACTATTCTGGTGACTTAGAATACGAGGTGCAGATAAGTGATGCAAATGACACGATTGTTTGGAACACGCTCGAATCGATTGATTTAGGAAAATCGACAAAAAGTGGAAAACTAAACTCGGATAATCTTTTTAGTCAAGAGATAAAGATATTGTTGGACAAACCATTAAAAAGAGGAACCTATTCCTTAAGTGTGATCTCGGATTTTATACTTGCGAATAGCTATGACTTTACCGTGTTGCCCGCCGTCACTTCACAAGAGTCATTTATCGATAGTGACAAACTAACAATTACATGGGAAGAGAATTTTCCTATTGATGTAGGAAGTGCTAAAATCTATATTTATGGAGAAAACTATGCCTCAACCTACAGTCTTTCGGGTCAAGATCAAATAATAATATCCACTAATCATTTGGAGCCTGGGGTTTATTCATGGTATATTTCTGTGAATAAAGATGAGGGGGTTTATCGTTCGGATACTGCAAATTTTACAATTGAACGGATACTTTCAGCAGAAAACGATATTTTCAAAAAGACCCTCACAATATCTCCTAATCCTGCCGACCAATTCATACTGATAGAAAATGAGGAAATAACCCAGATCATTATTTCTAATACTCAAGGAAAAGAAATCAAGAAAATACTAAGCAGCGTCCCCACTCTTGTTACGAGGGTGGATGTTAGTGACATAATTGAGGGCATCTACGTTCTTCAAATTGTTAAAAGCAAAGACCTTAAAGTTGAAAATATAAAACTGATTATTAATAGGTAGAAAGCTAAATGTAACACAACAATCGGATCCTCTCCTATTTATGTTTTTAGCGCACCGGATATCCTGTGCGCACTACTCCTCTTTCTTCAATCCCTCTACTTCTCGCTTGCCTGATATCCTGCCTTTTCCAAGGCTTTAAGGACATTATCAGTTGCGTTTGATTTTAAGGTTACTGTCAGCGTTCTTTCGGGATCTTTTAAGTCCACTTCCCAGTTTTCAATATCCTCTGTAGCATCTAGGTGCGGTTTTACTTTCGCTACGCAGGCTTCACATTTTATATTGGTCTTAAATTTGATCGTTTCCATTTTGCTTTTTTTACTGATGATGAATACTTTTTATATGTTTCTGATGGTATGATTTAGCCCAACTTCAAGGACTTCAACCTAAGGCTATTGGTCACTACAGAAACCGAGCTCAATGCCATAGCAGCTCCAGCAATCATGGGATCAAGCAAAAATCCAAAGGCTGGATAAAGTACTCCTGCTGCTATGGGAATCCCTATAATGTTGTAGATAAAAGCCCAGAACAGGTTTTGTTTAATTGTCCGGACTGTATGTTTCGACAACTTCAATGCCTTGGAAATTTGGTTGAGGTCGGAAGATATCAGCGTCATTTTTGCCACGTCGATGGCGATATCAGAACCTTTGCCCATGGCAATGCTCAAGTCTGCCTGCACCAACGCTTGAGAATCATTGATGCCATCCCCTACCATGGCTACCACCTTCCCTTCTGCTTGAAGGTTCTTGATAAAATCAGCCTTGTCTTGGGGCAGCATGTCTGCTTTAAAATGTTTAATTCCTGTATTCTTAGCTACTGCCTCTGCTGTATTCTGATTATCGCCAGTAAGCATATAGATTTCAATGCCTTGTTTTGCTAACTGAGCAATGGCTTCCTTTGCCGTGTCTTTTACTTGATCGGTAATGGCCACACACGCCAGCACCTCATCTTGGCTAGCAAACCAAATCACTGTTTTGGCTTCTTGCTGTAATAGACGAGCCTGATGCGCCATGGCTTCATCTAACGATATACCATTTTCCTGCAGCAACTTTCTATTTCCTACATAATATGTCTTTCCATCGACTGCTGCTTTCACACCCCTACCGGTAATGCTCTCAAATTGCTCGACTTCAATACGTGCATCGACTTCATTTTTGAGCTTTAAGGTAACAGCCTCTGCAAGTGGGTGCTCGGAAGCCGCCTCAATAGCCAGTAAAATAGCTTTGGAAGCATCAGTAGCTATATTGTCCCGCCAGATCATGTCCGTTACTTCCGGTTTGCCCACTGTAATTGTCCCAGTCTTATCCAGCACCATAGCATTCACCTTATGACCGAGCTCCAGACTTTCAGCATCCTTTATCAATATGCCATTTTCCGCCCCTTTACCTACGCCGACCATAATGGCCGTAGGCGTGGCCAAACCGAGAGCACATGGACAAGCGATCACGAGTACCGTCACCAAAGATAGAAACGCATGGGTGGTGGCATTTTCGCCTCCAAATATAATCCAAGTCAAAAAGCTCAATATGGCAATGCCGATCACGATAGGAACAAAAACCCCTGCAATTTTATCCACCAACTTTTGTACAGGTGCTTTGCTCCCTTGAGCATCTTGCACCATCTTAATGATATGGGCCAGGATGGTATTGCCGCCAACCTTTTCTGCCACAAAATGAAAGTTCCCCTTTTGATTGACAGTGCCGGCATATACCTTTTCTCCTACCACCTTTTCCACCGGAAGCGGCTCTCCGCTGATCATGCTTTCATCAACAAACGAAGTTCCATACACCACCTCTCCATCCACAGGCACTCGCTCGCCAGGCCGAACAACCACACGATCACCTATGACCACTGTAGCAATGGGTACCGTTTGCTCCTCACCATTTACTATGATTTGGGTGTTTTTTGGCTGTAACCCTAGCAACTTTTTGATTGCTGAAGAAGTATTGGACTTAGCACGTTCTTCCAAAAGCCTTCCCAAAAGAATAAAGGCTATGATCACTGCTGCCGCTTCAAAATACACATGAGGCGTCAATCCTCTCGCCAATAAAAACTCAGGGAAAAAGGTATTGAATGCACTAAAGAGAAAAGCTATGCCTGTGCTGAGTGCAACCAAAGTGTCCATATTGGCTCTAGCATGCTTCAACTGTTTCCAGGCATTGATAAAAAAACCCCTTCCAAACCAAAAAAGAACAGGTGCTGTAAATGCGAGCATGATCCAGTTGGCATATGGGATATTCATAAAAAACATGCCTATCATCACCACTGGAAAAGCCAATATCGAAGCCCACAACGTATTGACTTTTAGCTGACGGTAATGCTTTTGATGCAACGCTTCTTGAAGATCCTCTCCATTATCTTGGTCAATGATAAGATCATACCCAGAAGCTTGAACAACTTTTTGCAGATTGGACAGACTCACCTTATCTTCCTCAAATTCGATCCAGGCAGTTTGGCTTGCATAGTTCACCCTTGCATCAGCCACCCCTTGTTGTTCTTTTAAGGAAGCCTCTACACTGGCTGCACAAGAAGCGCAGCTCATGCCTGTCACTGGTACGGTTTTTTGAACTGCATTGCCTTTCTCTTTATCATCTAACATGATGTCTGTTGCCATACTTCTAAATTTAAATGCTTCACAAATATACCTATATAAGAATACTTAGGTTTTATAGAATTCTCGATTTGATTTACATACTTTTTACTTTGTTGCCTCTACCGTTACACCAGTTTTGAATAATAATTACGCTATAATTATTCCTATGTAAGCTTTTTCCAAAACTCCATCTCAACCCCCTACGCTACCTTGCTATTTTTACATAACCAAATTTTTATAGCGATGCGTTTTTTTCTACCAATCGGAATGCTAGGTGTACTCTTGTATTTTCCTGCGATAGCGCAAGAGACAGACAGTGATGAATTTGAACTTGTAAGCCTAAGCAGAAAAGTAAATACGCGTTATCATGATTCTGCCCCTTTAGTATCTCCTGATGGCAAAATTCTATATTTTACTGTTAATGATCATCCGGAAAATACGCAAGGGAAAGGTAGCCAAGACATTTGGTATTCAGAGCTTGACGAAAATGGAGAATGGTCGCAGGCGGTGCATATGCCCGCACCACTCAATACCAACAAGTTCAATCAAGCACTCAGCTTATCACCAGATGGGAATACACTCTTGATAAGAGGTGGAAATGGACGGGACAAGTTGGGGTTTTCACTCTGTCATCGCATGAATGGGAAATGGCAAAAACCAGTACCTCAAGATATCAATGGATTTGACAGGATGTGCAAAGGTAGATTCAATGGTGCCTTTCTTGCTCGAGATGCCAGTGCCTTGTTACTATATTTCAATGAGACGGAAGGCGCCAACTATAGCGATCTTTATGTAAGTTTTCCTACTGGCGACAACCGATGGTCACGTCCGCAGCCGATCGACGCTTTGAATACAAGACTAGATGAGTTCGGGCCATACCTTGCACCAGATAACCGCACCCTATATTTTTCTAGTAATCGGCCTGGTGGATATGGTAGTGCAGACATCTACAAAACAATAAGACAAGATGACACTTGGCTTAACTGGTCGACACCAGAAAATATTGGGGAACCTATCAATACAGGAGGCTTTGATGCCTACTACGCAGTGGGCAATTCTGATACATTGGTATTTACCACAAGAGCACACATGTCTGCAGATGGTGGACATTTGGATATTTATACCCTGAAAAGGGTGATTAAAAAAGTGCCAGTTGTAACCTTGGTAGCAACTATTGCCAATTTGACTACAGGGAATTTCATACCCAATGCGACATTAGATATCATTCATGGAGGTTTACCCTTAAAATATGAGTCTACCGATATCGCTGAAGACCCAATAGAGACAGCACTCCCAGGAGGAGGTTTTTATTTGTTTGAAGCTTCTGCTGAAGGTTATTTGGTTGGAAGTGACAGCATTTATATAACCGATCCACAATCTGATACCACTATATTCAAAACAATCTACCTAAAGCCTATTGAAGTGGGCGTTTCTGTAAGGCTCAATAACATATTTTTCGATTTTGACAAGGCGACCCTTCGACCAGAATCCTTTCCTGAATTGGATAAAGTGGTAGAGTTGCTACAGAAAAACCCCAATTTGTACATCGAAATAGGCGGGCATACAGATGACAAAGGTAGCGACGACTACAACCTGAACTTGTCGCAAGGAAGGGCGGAATCCGTCCGGAGTTATTTGACTTCCCAATGGATATCACCAGAACGGGTAACCGCTAGAGGATATGGCGAGGGTTCTCCAGAAGTACCTAACGATTCAGATGAAAACCGACAAATAAATCGAAGGGTAGTTTTTACGATATTGAAAAATGGACTGTAAGGTTAGATATCAGAGGGTAAGATTTAAGAACGGGAAAAAGTGCGGTTGACAGTAGGCAAGGGTGAAACCTTTGGAGAACCAACAAACTAGAAGTTTGGCAAAAAAAGCTCCGTCTAAGTGACGGAGCTTTTTTTGTAATAATGCACTGCAATTTCCAATATTCTTATAGAATAACTATATCTTCTTCACATTAACTGCATTGATACCTTTTTTCCCTTCTGACTCGTCATAAGAAACTCTGTCCTGCTCCCTAATATTTTCTGTTATCCCCGAAGCATGAACAAATACGTCTTTCCGGGTTTCGTCGTCCACAATAAAGCCGAAGCCTTTACTTTCATTAAAAAATTTAACTGTGCCTGTTGCCATAATAGTAATAGATAAATTATTGAAATAAATAGGTATTTGGAATCAAATATAAGTAGAATTTGGAATAAAAAAAGTATATAAATAAATATTAAATGAAAATTAAACCGCTATAGGCCAACGGTGTTACAGAAAAATAACTTTCAATTCTTGTCTTATATAAGCCATCCAGAACAACAGAAAAAATTGGCTGTTTTGGATGATTTATATGCTAAGATAATTTCAGGGAAGGATGTCTTTTATGCTGTACTTCTTTAAAATACCAAATTTCTTAAAGCGGTAGCCAACAAATATTTTATAGTTTCCAGTGGTATTGTTAATTCTTAACCCTTCGAAATCTATACTGGTTTTTTGCATGATAAAAGAAGTACCTGCAAAAAAGCGTTCATTATCATAGCCTAAAGCGGCTCTAAAATTTAATTTGGGGGCCAAATCCCAGCGCTGCTTTTCTCCATTGCCCAAATCAAACTTTTGATGCTGGCCCCCAGCTCCACCGTTGGCATTTAGTTTTATAAAAAAGTTATCAAAAACAAAATCATAAGCATACCCTACCAACACAGATAGCGAAACAAATCTTCCATCTTCAAAATTTTTACCATCTTCTGAAAAGGGCATGAGCAATGAATCGGCCCGTACGCTAAATCGCGTGGCAGATAATATCATGATCGGCGAACCTGCGCTCTTGATCTGCTTGTCTGCCTGTATAAAACCCGACCTAAAAGAAAATTTTTCATGGTTGAAGATATGGATACCATTAAGGCTAATATTCATAACCGAAAGGTCAGACCGCTGGGGATAGTTCTTTTCAACATCGAAATCCGGATAAATATCAGGGGCATTACTGACATAAAAACCTTCATACTTTTGAAAGGTAGCGTCAGCACTCCATTTTTTTCCATACAAGCTGCCTTGAAAATCTATGAAATCTGTATCACCATATCTTGAGCTGCTCCTACCAAAAGCCAATGGCATCTTAAATGCCAACTCCAATCCAATATCAAAGATATAAGTCCCTATCCCGATATACCCTCTGTCGTTCGGAGCATAATTAATTTTTCTGGTCTCCCCGCCCCTGTCCAATAGATTCAGAATGAGCAATCGATTGGTAGCGAACAATTTCACGTTGAACTCGTCGGGAAACTCTCTCACATATTCACGCCTTACCGAGTCTTCGTCCTGCGCCACAGAAACTGAAGTAAGAAGGACAATAGATAAAAAAATAATATAGACGCTTCTTTGCATAAGCTAAAAAATGCGCGCATTACAATGCGCTAGAACTTCCTAACATCTTGTTGTACTCCTTTAAATTTATCGGGATTTTCTAATAGATGAATGATGCTCTTGGCGACGACTGAAGGACTCGCCAAAGCAGCGTCTTCTTTTAAGTCAATGAATTTTTGAACGCCACTAAAACGTTGGTTATCGGACCCTCTTATCTCTTCTTGCATTTGAGTATCGACCACTCCTGGAGCCAAATTAAATATCCTTACACCTGTGCCCCTCATCTCTTGCTCTTGTGCCATCACCTCTCCTAACATATTGATTCCTGCCTTTGTGGCACAATATCCAGACCACCCGTCTACAGGATAACCGCCTGCTCCAGAGGATATATTGAGCACCAGTATAGAGGAAGCCAATGTCTTGAAACGTTTCATAAATTCATTGGCTAGTAG
Source organism: uncultured Roseivirgaceae bacterium (assembly GCA_964440915.1). Classification (GTDB taxonomy): domain Bacteria; phylum Bacteroidota; class Bacteroidia; order Cytophagales; family Cyclobacteriaceae; genus CAMPJM01. The sequence continues at coordinate 19,217 of CAYTTV010000042.1, read as the reverse complement.
TGCAGGCGCTATCAAATTAACATTGTACACATTGGGGAGCTTAGCAGTATCGAGCTCTCCCATATAGCCGACTTCTCCTAAAGTACCCGCATTATTGATCAGAACAGCTTGTTCAACGGGGCCATCCACTTCAAATAATTGCGGGAGCAAAGTGACAAGCTCCTCTATCCGAGCTAAATCTACGCTTTCATGCCTAAACCGGTCATGCTTGAATTCGTTATTCCGAGATAAGCCTATCACGTAATGATTGTTGTACTTTAAAAGTGCCTTGGTCAATTCCAAGCCAATGCCTCTACTACTACCTGTGATAAAAAAATAATTCATTTGAACGGTTATTGTACATTCATTTCAAAGTCATATAAATCAGGAAGCATATTGCCCTACCCATAATACTTAATATAAAATAGACGTAAAAGTTTATTTGTTGCAGGATTATAGATTAGAAAATCTACGGAAACCCATTTATTCTTACCCTCGTTCCAGCGCATCGGCACGGTATCATTATTCTATAAAACACTGTGAAACTCCATATATGGCAAGAATCGAAAGGCCAAATCTCCTGCACATCCTAGCGATCATCAATGTCTCTATTTCATGATTTATAGAATATACTGGCTGAGGTCTTTGTTTTGTTTCAGGGTGCTCAGTCGTTCTTTTACCAGTTCTCTATTCACCACCAAATGGGCATTGGGGCCTATTATGTCCGGCACGTCGAACAAGAACTCATTGAGTAATTGACTAACGACGGTATGCAGTCTCCTTGCTCCAATATTTTCTATTTCAGAATTGATATGAAAGGCAATCTCTGCAATTTCTTCCAACGCGTCGTCTTGAAATGTCAACGTTACATCCTCGGCCATAAACAACGCCTCGTATTGTTTTGTGAGGGCATTTCTAGGTTCTTTCAATATCCTATAAAAGTCATCCTTTGTAAGGTTTTCCAGCTCCACCCTTATCGGGAATCTTCCTTGCAGCTCGGGAATCAGGTCTGAGGGTTTTGAAAAATGGAATGCTCCTGCAGCAATAAATAGTATGTGATCCGTATGGATAAAGCCGTATTTAGTATTGACAGCACTTCCCTCAACGATAGGGAGCAAATCTCGCTGAACTCCTTCTCGGCTCACATCGGGGCCTCCTCCTCCTTTCCTGGACCCACCTGCAATCTTGTCTATCTCGTCAATAAAGATGATGCCTGCGTCTTCAGCTTTTCGGATAGCTTCTCCTTTCACCTCATCCATATCGATCAGTTTAGCAGCTTCTTCCTCAAAAAGGAGCTTCTTCGCCTCTCCAATGGTCACCTTCCTACGTTTTGTCTTTTTAGGCATCATATTGCTCATCATCTCCTGCAAATTGATCATAGATGCCTCATCGATCATTCCTCCGCCAATCATTCCTAAGCCACCATTCCCAGGTTGTTTCACCTGAATATCGATTTTTCTTTCATCGAGGTCTCCGCTTCGGACCTTCTCTCTAAACCTTGCCCGGGTTTTCTCATTCAGCTCATGATCCGTTTCGGGCATGCTCTCCTTATTCTCCATGGCATAATTGCCGGTTTGTGTCGTTTGAGGCTGACCTTTCAAAGGTGGAATCAACGCATCAAGGATTATATCTTCTACTATTTGATTAGCCCTTTCCTTTACCTCTTCCTTCTTGCTCATCTTTACCATCTGCACAGCTTGTTCCACCAGGTCACGCACCATGCTTTCAACGTCACGGCCCACATATCCTACTTCGGTAAACTTCGATGCTTCTACTTTAGTAAAAGGCGCATCAGCAATTTTGGCCAAACGTCGCGCTATTTCAGTCTTACCAACGCCTGTGGCCCCTATTAAAAGGATGTTGTTGGGCATGATCTCACTTCGCAAATCACTGGGTACATTCATCCTGCGCCACCTGTTTCGAAGTGCTATCGAAACATTTCGCTTGGCTTCACTTTGCCCAATAATATATTTGTCTAGTTCTGCAACTATCTCTCGAGGTGTTAAATATTTATTTCCGTCTATCATGTATTGTACCTTCTATTTTATCAATTCTTAATAATCCTACTCAAATCGCTGGTGAATGTAAAACTGTCCGTTCCTCCTGCCACATGGTAAAACCGCTTGGCATAGGCTAGTTCGAAGGCTTTTACCTTCACCAAAAAACCCAAAGAAAAGCCGGCCGCACCAGATGTCTCCTCCAACTTCAGCTCCTTGCGGACCAGGTGATTATAACCTGCTCTTAGATTTACGTTTTTACTGACCAGGACCTCTGCCCCTATGGTCATATGCCTAAACATCTTGTCAACGAAACCTGGCGCATCTTGGTTATTATTCCATTCAGGATCAAAATAAGCGATGTTGTCTTTGGCCAAGTTGTACAGTGTAAAGGTAAACCTCATTGGCATGTGTTCGGGTTTAAAAGACGCCCCTGCTTGGACATCCAATGGAAGGCTGGTATTACTTTGTTCATGATAATCACGCACTGCTACCCCTAAGTTTTTCACCATAAGCCCTACCATAAACTCCTTTTCAGGGTGCCTATAAACACCCCCTATATCTAGCAACAACGCCGTAGACACATAACTAGCGATAGAAGATTGGGCCAACTTCAAGTTGCCTCCTATGGTAAATGACCCAACCTCATGTATGCGCCCAATGGTGAGTGCATAATCACGCGCCCCAAAATCTGTTGCTTCATTGCCTGCTTCATCATAACCTACAAATGAACCATAATTCATATACTGCAAGCCAAACCCCCATGTGCCGGCCTTTTCCCAACGATGCACAATAGCCAGGGAGGAATAGCTCATATCCGCTAAATAAGCTTGGTAATTGATCGAAGCATGCAAATGCGTCTTTTCCGAGAGTAGGGCCGGATTAGATAAAAACATGTTCACATCTTCATCCATCGAGGTTACGATTACTCCTCCCAAAGCAGCGGCCTTGGCAGTTGCAGGAATCTGCAGAAATCCAAAACCTTGCCTTCCGCCCACCTGACTGTACCCCACATGAACGATTCCTAGCCAAGCTGTAATCAAGCATATTATTGTATGGAGGGTCAGCTTCAACTTGTCAGCATTTTAGCATGAATAGAAGATGGACTGTATATTTATTCTCAATGTACGTGTTTCTCTAATGCCCTAACTATTGCCTTTACTTTTACTACTGTCTTCTTCAATCACGAACTCCAACGGATCCTCTACTTTTTCGTCCAATAGCGCCAATGACAACACTTCTGCTACCGTTTCTACGTAATGGATGGTTAGCCCCTTGATATAATGATCGTCTATCTCTTCAATATCTTTTCTGTTCTTTTTGCAAAGGATCACTTCTTCTATACCAGCCCTTTTCGCAGCCAATATTTTCTCCTTAATGCCTCCGACAGGCAATACTTTCCCTCGAAGGGTGATTTCGCCTGTCATGGCCAATTTATCTTTAACTTTTCGCTGTGTAAAAACAGAAGCCAATGAAGTGAGCATGGTAATTCCTGCCGACGGGCCATCTTTTGGCACTGCACCAGCAGGCACGTGCACATGAAGATCGTAATTGTCAAAAACCTTATAATGTATGTCAAGCTTATGCGCATTGGACCTGAGATAGGACAGTGCTGTCATAGCCGATTCCTTCATTACATCCCCCAGTTGACCCGATAAAGTCAACTTGCCTCTTCCTCTGCTCAGGCTAGACTCAATAAATAATATTTCTCCGCCTACCTGCGTCCAAGCCAGTCCTGTTACTACCCCAGGTGCATTATTGTCCTGATAAAATTCCTTATCGAACACTTCGGCACCCAATATTCTCACCACATCTTTTACTCCTATTACGTTGTTATGCTCCTCCTCCAGGGCTATTGATTTGGCCACATTTCGTACTAATGTCCCAATTTTCCTTTCCAGGTTTCGAACACCCGACTCTCTTGTATAGTCTTCAATCACCTTTACGATGGCATTCTTTCTAAAGGTAACATCCTTTGATTTAAGGCCGTGTTCCTTCTTTTGTTTGGGAATAAGGTGCTTTGTGGCAATCTGAAGCTTCTCTTCCATTGTATAACCACTGATCTCGATGATCTCCATTCTATCTCGCAATGCAGGGTGTATGCTGTCCAAAGAGTTTGCTGTGGCAACGAACAGTATTTTTGACAAATCGTACTCCACTTCCAGATAGTTGTCCATAAAAGTGCTGTTCTGCTCGGGGTCCAACACCTCCAACAGTGCAGAAGAAGGATCTCCTCGGAAGTCGGCGTTCACTTTGTCTATTTCGTCTAGTATAAATACGGGATTCGATGACTTTGCCTTTTTTATATTTTGTATGATTTTGCCAGGCAGTGCCCCAACATAGGTTTTTCTATGGCCGCGAATCTCTGCTTCATCATGAACCCCGCCCAGTGACATTCTGACATATTTTCTTTTCAGTGCCTTAGCGATAGATCTACCCAATGAAGTTTTTCCTACACCTGGAGGGCCATATAAACATAAGATAGGCCCTTTCATATCTTGTTTGAGCTTTAATACTGCCAAATACTCTATGATTCTTTCTTTTACTTTGTTAAGACCATAATGGTCCTTGTCAAGGACTTTTCTCGCCCTATTAAGATCAAAACTATCTTTGGTATAATCTTCCCAAGGCAAGTCGATCAGAAACTCGACATAATTCATGGATACAGGATATTCCGCAGCAGCAGGGTTTAACCTGGACACTTTCTCCAGCTCCTTATTGAAATGATTTTTTACCTCTACTGGCCATTTCTTCTTTTCGCCCTTCGCCCTCAGCCGCTCCAAATCCTGATCGGGTCCATCGAAACCCAATTCATCCTGAAGCACTTTTATCTGCTGTCTTAGATAATAATCCCGCTGCTGTTGGTCAATGTCAATATTGACTTTACTTTGGATTTCATGTTTAAGCTCCAACACCTTCACATCTTTCAACATAAATTCCAATAGCAAGGTAGCACGCTTCATCCCGTCATTTATTTCGAGTAGCTTTTGCTTATCCTCTACATCTGCACTGATATTGGAAGAAAGAAAGTGTGTTAGGAAACTCGGACTTTCTATATTATCAAGTGCTATTTGTGCCTCTTGAGGAATTTCTGGATTGAGTCTCAGTATTTTGGAAGCAGTATCTTTCAATGACTGAACCACGGCTTTGGTTTCTTTTTTATTCCTATCTGGGAACCTCTCTTTGATAAGCTTATACTTGGCCATCATAAATGGATCCTCTTGCACAAACTCCTCTGCCTCAAACCTGTTTTTCCCTTGGATAATAATGGTTGTGTTCCCGTCAGGAAGCACCAACATCTTAATAATTTTGGCTACCGTTCCAATTTTATAGATATCTTCCGGCATAGGTTCTTCTGCCGAATCTTTCTTTTGGGCTATAACGCCTATAATTCTGTCGCCTTTGTATGCCTTCCGCACCAGTTTAACAGATTTATGCCTTCCTACGGTGATAGGTATCACAACTCCTGGAAAAAGCACGGTGTTTTTGATAGGCAATATGGGCAATTCCCCAGGCAAACCAGATTTCTCTAGATCTTCGTCTTCTTCTGTTGCTATAAGCTGGATGAGTTCCCCAGATTCATCATCTGAAATATCGGTAAGTATAAAAGAATTAAAAGGATTGCTCTTGTTATGATTCATATTTTTATGGTTGTATTCCCCTCTGTATGTCAGTTTGGCATAAGATTGTTAAAATCCATTGCTATTTTGGCTGCCGTATAGTTTGCAATACCTGTGCCAAAAGCCATGCAAACATAAGTATTCTATCAATGCATTGATTGTGGCAATTGTTTAAAGCATATGTATCTCTATTGCCAGCATAAAACTATTAATAAAAATTAAGCTCAAAATTTAGAAAAAAATTAGGGAATAGCTAGCTTAACACCTGTTTTGTCATGGCTTAAGTTATATTGTAGCGAACCTCGAAATTTTTAATCTGTAGAAAAAATGTCTTCAGCAGCCCCTCCATTTGATAATAACCTTAATGACAAACGATTACACGTCAATAAGCAGGTCAATATCTTGCTACAACGAATAGAGGAATTACAATCTGCTGGCAATGACATTTACCCTAAAGGCCTATTCCCATCTCAACGATACCATACCTTTCTACCTTATCGCCGCCAGGATAGCAATGTTTTTTTTACTGCTTTGATTCTGTTTACGCTGCGCAATGTAGCCCCATATTGTTCTTCAGAGCAAAAACAAAGGATCATGGATATAACCCAGAAGGGCATTGCTTGCTATCCTTTGTACCGTAGCAGAAAAGGCTTGCTTACGTATAACTTTTGGCAAACCAGGCCGAATGCACATTTTCCTCATGGGAAGATATTGAACAAGCTGAAATTTTTGGAACTTCCTGATGACATTGATGACACTGCGCTCATCTACATGACCACACCTCATACTCGGGAAGATGCCTTATGGCTGAAAAGCAAATTGTCCGAACACGCCAACTTGAGCAAAAAGCCCATCCGGAACACCTTTAATCATTACAAAAAACTCAGGGCATATTCTACATGGTTTGGCAAAAACATGTACATAGAATTTGATTTTTGCGTTTTGTGTAATCTTCTTTATTGCTTAAACCATTTTGAAATTCCCAAGAATGAAAACGATGAAGATACGGTGCATTATTTGAGGTCTGTTATCCTTTCGGACGAACACATCAAAACGCCTTTTCGGGTGGCTCCTTCTTATCCTCGAACCGCTCTGATTTTTTATCATATCAGCAGGCTTATAGGCACTTTTGAAATAGTTGGGCTAGCCGATCTCAAGGAAAAATTAATAAGGCAGATAAAGGATCATCTGCAAAAAGAACAACCCATCTTGGATAATATTCTGTTGGCGATCGCATTGGGCAAGCTGAATGGTAAATGCCCGGAAATTTCTTATACATTACCGCTTCCTTATAAGCACCATTACTTTTTCAATGGTGGTTTACTTACCGCTTTCGAAAATCCAGTTGCTAGAAAATTAGCACCATTGGCCGCATTTCATTTGAAACATACCTGTGAGGCGTACTACATGGCCTTATTGATCGAATACGAAGTGGTGAAGGAAAATTGCAGAAAGCCTGTATAAGAGCTCATCCTCCACCCATTGAATCACCCTAAATTTCCTTTTGCTCAAGGAGAACGCCATCGGCGATGAAAACTACCTCTTCTTTGGGTGATTGAATAGCCTCTACTTCTTCTGGAGACTTGCCTGCATCTTCCGCATAATGTCTTAGCCTATCCACTGAAGTTGTTTCCTTTTTGGCGGTACCACTCACTACTGCCTGTCGGCCAACAATATCCTGAGGCACAAAAAACATGTAGTCTCGGAACGTTACCCTCATGAGATGGCCATCACCCAAATCCATCACCATCCAACAACCCTTCTTGCGGCAAACTTCCACAATCTCCCCTGTCAGCTTTATATTGAGTGAATCTTGCTTGACCATTAAAGCGGATAAAGTATGTAATGGCACGGCACCTTCCTTATTGATCTTTTCTCCAAAACCAGTCATTTCCCTTACATTATCCTCCTGTCCTACCCTATTATCCTGTGAATGTTGGCTTTCCTTATTAGCATTTTCTTGTTTGCCATTACAAGCTACTAGAGCTGCGAGGAGAAGAACCGTCATCAATAATCCTATAGCTTTCATAATTTTTCTGTTTAATCTGATCAAACGATTTTTCTATATAAAGGTAAAAAATCCAGCCATATAATATTGACATCAATCCGCTTTCTTTTCAACTCGCTAATAATCAGCAATATGTTAATAAAATTGTCATTCTAAAGCTTGTATAAAATAAAGAAACCTTCTAGATTTATTCTTTCAACATTTTTTAACAGCTATCATGATAAAAACAACCAGCTCCTGCAGGAAGTCAAGGACTTTCCTATGCGGCCTATTTTTCTCACTGCTATTTTCTCTTACTCATCTTCAAGCCCAAGTGCCCAATGCATGGATCAACGAAATACATTATGACAATGCCGGAACTGACATTATGGAAGGGGTTGAAATTGTAATTGAAGATGCTAATGCTTTCGAAATTAATGACTTTATCGTGACTTTTTATAATGGAAGCAATGGCCAACCATACAATTCCTATGACCTATCAAAAGCAGAAGCAGGAGAAACGGTGAATGGTTTTACTTTCTACACTATATATGCCAATCTCCAGAACGACCTTGAAGGGATAGCCTTGTCTTACTCCAATGTATTATTACAGTTCCTAAGCTATGAAGGCACCATGACCGCTACAGAAGGCGTGGCTCAAGGCATCACTTCCGATGATATAGGTGTATCAGAAAGTAACCAAACACCGATTGGCCATTCTTTACAGCTTTCGGGCATTGGCAATCGCTACAAGACATTCACCTGGGAAGACGCAGCACCAAGCACGTTTGGATCCCCTAACAATCATCAGCAATTGAAAGTCATAGATGGCCCAGAACCTGTAACGGACCTAAAGATGGAAAGAACAGCGCCCGATAAAGTAGAGATCTCCTGGTCGAAACCTATTGGCGTACATCAGGAAGATTGGGATGGCGTGCTGCTGTTTGCCAGTAAAGCAGGGCCTAACTTGGTTGACCTTGACAACAAAGACTTCTCCTCATTTGGAGGAGGAAGCAATGTATATGGCCAAGGCACCCCTACCGAAAACGGCTATACAGTGGCCCGAAGAGATACCGATGCGCATGGTATTGTCATGATAACGGGCTTAGAAGCAGGCACAGCTTACCATTTTGTAGCCTATACTGCCAAGATCATAAGTGGAACAAGTAATGATCTCTTTTCTGGCCCTTCCGAAGAGATTATTGTTACGCCTGAAGTAGCCAACATCATAAATTTTGCTGCTACTCCCCTATACGAACGAGTACGGCTGGAATGGGAAAACCCCAAAGGCAATCAAGATTGGTGGAAAGAGGTCATGATCATAGCTTCCGAAAGCAATATTGACTTCACGCCGACCCAAGGCACCTATCATGCTAATACACAGTATGGGCATGGTGAAGAAGTTGACCATAACACTTATGTAGTGTATAGAGGAAAAGAGCAGAAAACAACAATACAAGCCCTAGAAAATTTAAGCCAATATCACTTCAAAATCTTCGTACAATACATCAGCCCGTCAGGAGCACATTACTGGTCATCAGGTGTTGCGCTAGAAGCTACGCCTGATGACAATATAAAGCTGTGGACGGGCAATGCTGGCAGCAACTTGTTTTCCGATGCAGGAAACTGGGAGCCAGAAGGTGCGCCCCTACTTTACCACGATGTTATCCTGAACAATGATTATGTGTCTAAATCTTATGAGGTTGTTTTCCCTATGGGCTTTAGCCCTATTGATTTGAACAGTCTGAAAATTTCACCGCTGCTCGATCTGTCCATCACTGTAAAGCTGATGGACGATCTTACACTATTGGACCAGGATGAGGCTTTAATGATTGGCAATGGGGGAACATTGATCAACGGTAGTACGCTCACCTTATCTAATGGAAAAGTTACCTTAGCACCTAATGGCACCTATGTACATAACACTAGTTCCCAACATGCAGCCATACTTAATAGCATAGCAGCCACTGATGGGCATATTCCAGGGAAAATCATTTTCAATGTTCCTGTTAACTCTACTCACATTATCTCCCTTGCTGGTCGCACCTTTCAAAGTCTTGTGCTGACATCTTCATCCTACACCCCTACGTACCAAGTATCCGGAGGAAGCGATATCACGGTTTTAGATACGCTACTGATTGATAATAATGCCAAACTTTCGTTTTCAAGCGCTTCAAACTCCATTCTGAACGTAAAAGGGCACTTGATTGTGCATGGGGAAGCCGACTTTGAAAATATGGTGCTGTTTGATGGAGCGCATGATCAACATATAGTGAGCAATAGATCAGATGGTCTCAGCCTTCAGAATATTAAAATTGCAAAACCTCAAGCCAGCTTGATTCTACATAGCGATCTTAATACAGGTGCAAAGTTCAACTTTTCAGAAGGCATTGTACAAACGCAGGAGCACCTGTTGACTTTTGACTATTCCAATAGCCCAGATATCCAAATCGCATCTTCAGCACAAATTTTAGGCAATGTAAAATCCATTTTGGAAGTGGGTAAAGAGGAAGCGCTAATTGAAACCGCAGAGCTACTTATAGGAGCAGGAGAAGACAATCTAGGCCTAATTGAGGTAATTAGAAGGTCTGGAGAAGATGCAACAATAGAACACGATGGCAATAAAAGTATTCAAAGGAATTGGGAGATCCTTGCGCAGTCTCCACTCAATAGCCCTAGAGCACTTACTTTCTACTGGAAGGAAGGAGAAGATGAAGATATGGACCTGAGCAATATGAAAGTATGGAAAAAGACAACGTCAGGCGAATGGGTTGCTTTGGGTGATTTTGCGGAGGGCAAAGATAGGGCAATCACCGTTGTCACAGATGAGTTTACGCAGTTTACCATTGCCGATGCCCATAATCCATTGCCCATCGACTTACTATCATTTACAGTAAAATTGAAAAATAACAATGCCCTGCTACTATGGGCTACCGGATCAGAGCGCAACAATAGGGGTTTTGAAATTGAAAAATCTTTAGATGGGAAAACTTTCTATCCGATTGGTTTTGTGAATGGACAAGGGATTTCTACAGGGCTTCAAGAATATCAGTTTGAAGACAGGGATATTTTTGCTAATGCCTACTATCGACTAAAGCAATTGGATCTTAATGGAAAAGCAACTTTCTCCCCTATTCGCTTTCTTCCAATACATACAAACTCAGTCTCTATCAACATTGCTCCCAACCCTATTTTAAAAGGTGCACAGCTTGCCGTTTATACACTTGACCCACAAAATGTCCCAATCATTGAACATTGTATCGTATATAACTCATCGGGAGTGCTCACTCATGAAAACAGCCGACCTATCACTCCTAGCCAACTTGAAGCTGAGTTGAATTTGATTTTTGCAGAGCTGCCCAAGGGACTTTACATACTACAACTGGTTTCAACACTGGGCCGTCAAAAAATAAAGTTATGGAAAGAATAAATGGCGCGTTGTGATATAGGTTTGATCAAACATCCTATTCTTTAATAATAATAGAAATATAAACGCCCTACCGAAAACAATTCATTGAAGATAATTCATTTTCTCAAAACACATTCGATGTAAATCGCCTTTTATATCTGTATTCGAATCATTGTGTCAGGTCTTGCCTTGCACGATTTTTCCATTTGAAAAGGAACGAATAGCATCTGAACGACCTTGGTTTGATTTTCATTCATAAGACCACAATATGATCATAGGCATTCCCAAAGAAATTAAGAACCATGAAAGTCGCGTATCGCTCACCCCTGCTGGTGCCCGTGAATTATTAAAGGCTGGTCACACTGTTTACATACAATCTGCCGCGGGTGACGAAAGTGGCTTTTCTGATGCTGACTACCAAGCCGTAGGTGCAATATTATTGCCTACAATAGAAGATGTATACGACATAGCCGAAATGATCGTAAAAGTGAAAGAACCTTTAGAACCTGAGTATTCGCTTATTAAGGAAGGGCAGCTATTGTTTACGTACTTTCATTTTGCCTCCAATCAAGCTTTAACAGAAGCGATGATTCGGAGTAAAGCCATATGCATGGCATACGAAACGGTAGAGAAAGCAGACAAAACCTTGCCCTTGCTCATTCCTATGTCAGAAGTAGCCGGCCGGATGGCGGTGCAAGAGGGAGCGAAATACCTTGAAAAACCTTTCAAAGGTAGAGGGGTGCTTTTGGGTGGCGTGCCTGGTGTTGCCCCTGGTAAGGTGCTTATTCTGGGAGGAGGCGTTGTTGGCACCCAAGCTGCGAAAATGGCAGCAGGGCTTGGAGCCATGGTTACCATTCTCGACATTAACCTCCAGCGACTGCGCTATCTCAGCGACATCATGCCTGCTAATGTGCAGACATTGGCGTCCAACGAAACCAATATCCGAGAACTCATCAAAACCCATGACCTTATCATTGGAGCAATATTAGTTCCTGGCGGAAAAACGCCACACCTGATTACTAGAGAGATGCTGAAAGACATGAAGCCGGGTACAGTAGTAGTAGATGTGGCTGTAGACCAAGGCGGATGTATCGAAACTTGTAAACCCACCACACACGAAAACCCTATTTATATCATCGATGGCATTATCCACTACTGTGTAGCCAATATTCCTGGAGCGGTACCTTTCACTTCCACCCTTGCTTTGACCAATGCTACTTTGCCCTATGTAATTCAACTTGCGCATCATGGCTGGAAAGCAGCCTGCATTACCAATCCTGAACTTAAAAAGGGCATGAATATCATTAATGGATCAGTGGTATATGAAAAAGTCGCCAATGCCTTTGATCTACCTTTCCACGAAATCGATCATTTTTTCTGATTAAATTGACCTTAATATCCGTATTTCTCCTTCCACAAGCTCCTAAGCCGTTTTCTCATCTCTTCTTCCCTTGCGTTCGCACCCGGATCATAAAGCTTAGTTCCTTTAATGGCATCAGGCAGATACTCCTGCATTGCAAAGTTATGGGTATAATCATGCGCATATTGATAACCTTTCCCATAGCCTTGATCCTTCATGAGTTTTGTGGGAGCATTTCTAAGGTGCATGGGCACGGGTAGATCACCCGTCTGCCTCACTAACTGTTTAGCCTTTTTTATGGCCATATAGCTACCGTTGCTTTTGGGTGAAGCTGCCAGATAAGTAGCACATTGTGAGAGTATAATTTCAGCCTCAGGATAGCCAATAACGGTAACTGCCTGAAAACAATTCGTCGCAATGACCAAGGCAGTAGGGTTAGCATTGCCAATGTCTTCTGAAGCGAGAATAAGCAATCTTCTGGCGATGAACTTAACATCCTCACCGCCTTCTATCATTCGCGCCATATAATATACTGCTGCATTGGGGTCGCTTCCTCGGATAGATTTTATAAAGGCAGAAATAATATCATAATGTTGTTCGCCACTTTTGTCATACAATGCTACTCGTTGCTGGGCTACCTGTATCACAAACTCATCCGTAATATCTACTGTCTCACCGGCTGTGGCTTGCACAACAAGTTCAAATAAGTTCAACAGCTTACGGGCATCTCCACCGGAGATATTGAGCAGGGCTTTACTTTCTTTTATGTTGATTGTTTTTGTTTTGAGTATCTCATCCTTTCGGGCCACCTCATCTAACAGCTTTAGGAGTTGCTCTTCAGATAAAGGCTTTAAAACATACACTTGACACCTGGACAAAAGTGCAGCATTTACTTCAAATGAAGGGTTTTCTGTTGTGGCACCGATCAGGGTTATTGTGCCTTTCTCCACAGCGCCCAAGAGCGCATCTTGCTGAGACTTGCTGAACCTGTGGATCTCATCGATAAACAGAATCGTTTTTCCAAGGGTTTTTGCCTTGGTAATCACGTCCCTAACTTCTTTTACGCCAGAACTTACCGCACTTAGAACAAAAAAAGTTGCATTCACCTTTTGTGCAATAATATTCGCCAAGGTTGTTTTGCCTACACCGGGAGGCCCCCAAAAAATCATGGAAGGCAAGTTTCCGCTTTTGATCACCATGCGCAAAATGCCCTCCGGCCCAACCAAATGCTCTTGTCCTGTCACCTCCTCCAATTCACGAGGCCTTACCCTTTCTGCAAGAGGAGATTTATTATTTGCCATTTTTTGATAATTTAAAATTCAGTCTCAATGTTGCTTAGATGAGGCTTTTTCTCTTCTCCTCTCATACGGAGAAGAAAGATGAGCTTTAACTAACCAACGTACTGCCCACTATTATGAATAGATTTTTCACTAATCTACTGACAACAAAATAAGCATCAAATACTAATAAAACATTTCTATTATCGTTTAGTTAATGCATTGTACCAAGTTGTTTTCGAGGTTGGATCATGGATATAAGGGAAGTCATCATACAAGAAGCAGAGGCAGTTATTTTACGCAAAGGGTTTTGTGATCTTAGCTATAAAGAGATTTCAGACAGAACAGGTGTTCTACCTGCCGAGATTCACTTTAACTTCCCCTCAAAAGATGACTTAGGATGTACTGTCATCCAAAGGGCTCGGTTGACTTTTAAGGAATGGGCCAAAAATATTCATCATGATACTAGTCCAAAAGAGAAAATGGATGCTTATTTTGCTACCTATCGCGCAACTTTATTAGCAGGTGACAAAATATGTCTGGCAGGAATACTTGGCGCAGAGTTAAATACCCTTCCCATCGTTATGCAAAACGAACTGCGGTTTTACTATATGGAACGGCAAAAATGGTTGGAACAGGTATTATATGATGGCCTTTATGGTGGCACTTTCATGTTTAAAGATACGGTTGAAGAAAAAGCGCTCTATATTTTAGCAAGCTTACAAGGCGGTTTGCAAATAGCTCGGATAAATGAAGACAATGATATTTTCTTCACCATCTGCCGTCAGCTTAATGCTCAACTTCTATACAATCAAAAGGCAGAAGCTGTCATGTACAGGTCCTAAACTCCCCTATTTACAATAATTTTTCACATTAAAAGCAGCTCTTTTATCGCCCATTTGCTGTGCTTGTGACCAATCCTCACAAGCTCCTTTTGTATTTTCCATCTGATAACGGATATTTCCCCTTGACCGGTAAAAATCCACGTTTCCTGCTTCAAGCGATATAGCTTTATCCAAATCCTTTATGGCTGCTTCCAACCGATCTAAAGTTAATTGGACATTGCCACGATAATAATAAGCGTTCGCGTCTTCGGGATCCAACTCTAACACTTTGTCATAGTCTGACACTGCGCCAGTCAGATCTTCCAACATCTCCCGCAAACCTGCTCTATTGAAATATGCATTTTTGCTATTAGAATCAAGCGTTATGGCCTTAGTCAAATCTTCAATAGCAGCCCTATTGTTTTCCATATAAATATAAGCTTCCGCTTTGTCCATAAATACCTGTGCGTTGGAGGGGTTCATTTGAATTGCCTTTTCATAATCACTTATCGAGGAAAGGTACTCGCCAATCTTAAAGTAAGACTTGCCTCTGTGATGAAATGCCTCGACCTCTACAATGCCCTTTTCTATGGCCCTATCGTAGTAGCCGATGGCCAAGGCAAAGTTTTCCAGGACAAAATAGCACGCTGCTTTGTAGTAAAACACATACTGGTCTGCTTCTCCTAACCTTTCAACAGCCGAGAAATCCTCTATTGCCTTGTCATAATTTTTCAACTCATAAAGGGCTACCCCCCTATTTTCATATGCCCTCAAATAGGCATCATCTAGAACAATCGCTGAATCAAAATCCTTGATCGCTTCTTGATATTGCTCCAGGTTAAACTTTGCTTTTCCCCTATTGTTAAACACAATTGGGTCTTTTGATCCTTTCCCAATGGCAGCATCGTAGTCTTCAATGGCTTTCTCGTATTGGTTCAGCCTGAAGAAGGCATTTCCTCTTGTTGTATACACGACAGCCTCTGAATGCCCAGATGCGATAGCTTTATTTAAAGCAGCTATGGCTTGATCATTATCGCCTGTAGCATAATACGCTTGTCCTAAATAAGCATAAAGTTTGGCATCACTCACCCCGCTTTCTTGAGCCTTAGTCAGGTACTCCAAAGCACCGCGCATATTGCCAAGTTCGAACCTCGAAATACCCGCCATGTAATGGTTTTGGGACACAGCATTTCCCCATTCAAATGCCTTTTGAAAATCCTGATCCGCTTCTTTGAATTGATCCAAATGAAAGTAGGCGATCGCTCTTCCCTCATATAAAGGCATATCCGTAACACCTTGTGCCTCTGCGCTCAGAAGGGCCTCAGCACCCTCCTTATATGTTCCAAGCGTTACATGAGCAAGACCAATGTAGTACAAGGCCGTTGCATCTTTTAATCCTCCTTCTAAAGCTTTGAGTAAATCGTTTTTGGCCAGCTCGAATTGTTTAAGTTGAAAATGGGCCTTTCCCCTTCCTAAAAGACTTCGTTGTGAGGCTGGAAAAGAAGTCAAGCCTTCGTTAAATACTTGCAATGCCTCATCATACTTTTGCAATGCATACTGTGCTTCTCCCAAATGGACCATCAAAGTTTCATCTGTCGCACCCAGTGATTTAGCGCTGGAAAGCGATGCAATAGCCCCTTCAAAATCCTTGACCTGATATTGTGCCATGCCCAGAGTATACAAGGCTTCCTTATTCACCACTCCAGCATCAACAGCGTGTTTAATGGCAATCACCGCCTCTTCAAAGGCTTTGAGATGAAAGTGACTCATTCCCTTATTGAACCACACCGTGCCGTCAACTTTCCCTGAAGCTATTACCTGATCGTATAATTTTGTGGCCTCTGCATATTGCTTAAGTTCATAATAGGCATTCGCTAAAAATGCTTTCACCTCTTGTGAGGAGCCTCCGTTTTCGAGAAATTTCTCAAAATCTATAGCCGCTTCTCTATATTTTTTTTGATTATAGTAGATTTCTCCACGAAGCTTTAGAAGGTCATTTTCCACGCCGCCAATGCTGATGGCCTTGCTCAAGAGAGGCAAAGCCAACTCCTCCTTCCCTTCTTTATGAAAAGAAGTACCAGCCATGGCCAAAAGTTCCGCATCGTTCTGCCCGGACACATTCCCTTTTTCAAAGTCATTTACGGCCTCTGCAAATTGATTTGTTTTATAGTATACAACCGCGCGATTAAGCACTGCTCTATTATTTTCAGGATTTAGCTGCAAAGCTTTGGTATAGTCCCTTATTGCGTCAGGAAGCTTATTCAAATAAAAAAATGCCTTGCCTCGGTTGTTGTAGAGCACGTCACTTTCCTTCCCCCAACTTATACTTTTATCATAGGCGCCTAAGGCTTCTTGGTACAATTCATTTTGAAAATACAGATTGCCCAAGATAAAAGCTGCTTCACCGTCTTCACTACCGCTCTCTAGGGCTTTCTTTAAATCCTCCAAGGCCTTCTGAGGCTCCTTGACATGATAGTAAGCAAGTCCCCGTTCCAAAAACAATTCACTGCCTTTCTCCCCTTTGTTTTCGGCTTGTATCAACTGTGCTATAGCCTCAGCATATTGTTTTATCTTACTATGGGACAAACCCAGCATGAGGTGCAACTCTCCAGTAGCTTCGCCAGTTCCTACCACTTTGGTAAGGTCTGAAACCACTCCTGCAAAATCATTGAGATGATACCGTGCCACACCTCGATTGAAGTAATACTTAGATTCCTGACTGGCTGTGAGCAAACGATCATATGTCTTAACAGCAGCTTCATATTGTTCAGTTTCGAATAAAGCTAACGCCAAGATAGGCTCTTGTTCCTTTATGTCCTCCCCTATTGCCTTAGCACCGTTGAGATCTGCGATGACCGCTTCCCAATCTTTTAGAGCAGCTCGAACTTCTGCCCTATTCACCAATGCCCTTCCATACCCTTTGTTGAGTAAAATCGCCTGATCATAGTCTTTAACCGCTCCAGTGTAATCTTGTAATAAGAACTTGGCTTTACCGCTGTTATTATAGAGCACCTCATCTTTCAGCCCTCCATCCATGGCTTGCTTAAAGCTTGCAATAGCTTCATTATAGTCCCCGGCTCTAAAATGTGCATTGCCTAAATAAAAATTAGCATTGGGGTCTTTCAATTGAAGCGAGAGGGCCCGCTTCAAGTCTTCTATTGCTCCTGCATTATCATTGAGCACGTATTTTGCATGTCCTCTAAAAAAGAAAAGATGGGCATCTTCTGCGTTCCCCTTCAAAACAAAATTTAAATCCTGTACAACTTTTTCGTAATGTTCATCCTGATAGTAAATCTGGGCCCTCATCTTTCTGGCGAGGGTCAAGTCACTTTTAAGGGCAATTGCTTGGTCATATTTCTTTTCTGTTGCGGGATATTCTTTTAATTGCCAATAGGCTAGCGCGGATAGAAGCAATGGCTCGACTGATTGGAGATGTACCGCTGACACCTTGTTCATATGCGCTGCAACTGCTTTATAATCCTTCTTCAGCAGGGTTTCAAGGCCCTTTAGAAAATCATGATTGATCGAAATATCACTTACCCAAGCTTTAAAAGGTCTATTGGTCACAATGAGTGCATCTTCCTTAGGTATCGGTATCAAAATGGAAGGGAGACCTTCGGTAGTCAACCCTACAATCTGATCTTTAATATCCAGCATCACTTTAAAATCAGCTGTAGCCATACCGCTCAATCCCACTACTTGTCCATACTCATCGAAAACTTCTGCCTCTGCGATAGTACCAGAAGCATGATTGTATTTATTCACTTCCGAAACGGTGATGGCCTTCACTTTCTCACCCTTTTTCAAAGGACCGGCATTGACAGGCAATACTGTAAAATCTGTCGTAAGATTATTGTCGATGGCTACCTTAGCTACGCCCGTTAATGGGTCTTCCGCAACAATTCTTACAATATGATGCACACTGCTATCGGCAGTAATGACCTTGGCCGTAGAAGCTCCAACAAATAAGTCGCGGTGGGCAACACCTTCTCCTTGCTTATTGATGAAATAACCTGTACCCGTTCTCAGTAGTTGCTCATTTGGCCCAAACACCTGAATATGAAATATTCCCTTGTTGACCGCACTGCTGGTTTGTGCATACAAAGATGTGGAGAGCAACAACAAGCTGATCAAAAAACATGAAATTGTATATCTATAAAGCATATAACCTAGGTCCATTTTGACAGCTTCAAGATAAAGCCTTAAAAAGGACCCTTTGTCACAAAATTTTAAAAATACAACTTATGTAATTTTAGAGAAGAGGTTGCAGTGGATTAATACATGCGTAGTGCAAGTGGTGGTGTCTTTCAATTCGCAAGGCAAATGGTTGACGAGAACGATTCAATATTGTTTTAATCTGTGCTTGAGTATATGCAGTGTTCGCAAATCGTGCTAAAACTAAATAAATCTTTCTTGTAGATCGATTTTATTTTTATATCCTTTAAGCTTTTCAATGACTTTATCCATTTTTAAAATTAATTACCAATGAGGGGTAAAATATTTATTTGTAATGTCTTTTGGAAGTTCATTTCCTTCTCTATCCCAGCCATAAATCCGATTATTTGTCATTCTATGTTCTAATTCACATATAAGATTGCCAGTTTCTGGTTCTATGACATAAGAGAAAAACCAAGGCGAATGATTTTCGTATTTCTTATCATTATATGCTCTGTTAGTTTCAAAGGTTCCACTTAAGTCTTCCCCGTGAAACTCTTTACCTGAAGTTTCGAAGAATTTCTTTTTTTGAATATCAGTTAATTCCAT
>CAYTTV010000041.1:0-31886 GCA_964440915.1 uncultured Roseivirgaceae bacterium | reverse complement strand
CAGGAGGGCCTTGTCAAAACTGCAAAAAACTTACTGTATGGAATAGCTCACGCCCAGCGAGTAGGTACGGCCCCAGTTGTAGCTTTGAAAAGTATATTCTTCTCCTTTGTACTCCATCGTCTGCTCAAAGCCTGAATTGAGGAGGTTGTTAGCCCGTAACCTTAAATTGAGCCTCTCGCCTATGCCTTTGGCTACGCTAAAGTTAAGCTCAGGCCTGGACCGCTCATAAACATAGGGCAGGGTGGTGGAGACAAAAGAAAGACGGTCGCCAAATATATTATAGGTCAGATTGGCATTCCATTGCCGCATATGATCGTTGTAGGAAAGTTGGGCATTGACAATGTAGGGTGACTGATTGTACATGTCTCGAACAGGCTTGGCATCGGGAATAAACGTCCTTAATGCGCTGAGTTCTGCCTCATGAATATCTACTTCAGACTGCATCAAGGTCACATTAGCACCCAATCTAAAGTTCTGAAGGGATGGCGCAATAAAACTCAAAGATTTACGCACCTCTAGCTCCACACCATACAATATGGCTTGATCCACATTATTGTACCGGTACTCGCCATCGGTAGAGCCGCTTTGAGGAACTATCGTGTTTTCAATTGGGTTGGTAAATTTCTTATAAAATGCGCTTACCGAAATATATTCTGTAGGGTTGGGGTACATTTCCCAGCGCAGGTCGAAGTTGTCGATCACTGTACGCTCCAGATCGGGATTGCCCAATTGGATGAAATCTCCAATGAAATCGAAAGTGGCCAAAGGGGCGATCTCTCTAAAAGTAGGCCTTGCAATAGTTTTTGAGTAGTTGGCCCTGAGGTTCATTTCGGGCTGCACTTCAAAAGTCGTGCCTATGGCCGGCAAAAAGTCCACCTCACTGATGTCGCCTTTTGTGCCATCTAAGCTCACGAGGCTGATGTCGGTAGTTTCTATCCGCAGGCCGCCATTCATTTTTAGTCGCCTGCCTATAGGCAACTCAGCAGCCAAATAGGCCGCAGAAACCTGTTGGTCAGCATCGTAGTTATTTCTTCTCTCTGTGACATTGGAGAGGTAGTGGCCTAGCCTTCCATCTTCACGTACACCTAGATTTTCTTCTGAAAGAAAAGCCTCTATGTCCCCCTCAAACCTGATATCATTGGCCAAGAAATATTCCAGCCGGTCTTCTCTAAATGTCCTTTTCTTGGTCGTGTGAGCAACTCCAAATTTCAACTTGCCAGATGTGTCATCTTGGAAGGCAAAAGGCAAAACAAAATTCAATTGATTGTCGAGGTTGTTTTCTTCCAGGTTTCTGAAAAACCGCGAAGGCCTTCTAGAAGTAGCGGCATCAAAACCATACCGAATGCTGCCATCGGTCTGGATGTTGATGTTGTTGGCAAAGAACTTCAAATCGGGTTCGTCCTGATCGGAAAGGGTATAGGAAGAAAGCCAGTGAACATAAAGATTGTTCAGGCGTCTCAGGGTATGCTCACCTCCTATTTGAATGTTTTTCATGGAGCGCTCGGTGTAGCCCATAGACCTGCTTTCAAACCTTCTATTTTCGTCTATTTGAGGTCGTGCCCTAAGCCCTTCCTGATTTCTGGAAGTGTTGGTGCCACTTTGATTGATCAAAGTATTGATTTTGATTTTGTTCTGATTGTTGATCTTAAAAGAGGTATTCAACAAACCTGAAAGCAGCACCGTTTCTTGGCCTCGGGCATCATTCAAAGCACTTTCTGTGATGAGCTGTTCTGCTCCTGCTCCTGCACTGTAGCGCCCTGTACGGCCATTATCATAAAATTCGAAATCTCTTGAATAACTGAGGGCAGACACATAGCCAAAAGCTCCCTCCTTAAAGAGTTTGTGTTGATTGCCCAAAGACACACTAAAGGCATGATTTAAGAACGGTGACAAAACCTTATTATCCAGCTTCTCATCTTTAAAAGACTTGGTGAGCCTGTCCAGTTCAGGGTTATCGATATAGGGTGATGGGAAGTTTTGTGAGTTGTAGCCTTTCAAAGGCTCTGGCATGGCCCTATAGCCATTATCGAAACCCAAGAAATCGGTGGAACTCTGAGGTGAAGAAAGAAACCGATCATTAAAACTGGCCTGATCGTTGTATCCTGCCGAAGCAGCAACTTGAAAGGTAAGCCTGTCTGGAAAATCCTTGGTCACCACGTTGACCAATCCACCTGTAAAATCGCCTGGCAGCTCTGGGCTGAAAGTCTTGTATACAATAATGTTATCGATCAGGTTGCTGGGGAATATATCCAACTGTACAGCATTTTTATTGGGATCGAGGCCGGGGAGGCCAGCGCTGTTGAGTGTAGTTTTGCTATACCTATCGCCCAATCCTCTCACATAAATGTATTTCCCTCCTTCTATGGACACACCCGTTACCCTACGCACTGCGGCGGCGGCATCACTGTCTCCATTTTTCGAAAACTGTTCAGATGAAATCGCGTCCAATAAGACTTGAGACTTCCTCTGGACTGTCAAAAGTGCGTTTTCTGTATTCCTAAGAGCCCTTGCTTCTACCACAACTTCGTCTAAGCCTACACTTTCGGGCTTCATGCGGATATTTAAAACCGCAGGATTTTCACTAACTGTTACATTTTGAACGGTTTGAGGTTGATAGGAAACAAAGGAGACCCGTAAATCATATTGGCCTGGATTAAGATTGGCAATGGAGGCCTTCCCATCCATATCAGCTACCGATCCAATGGTAGTGCCGACCACCACGGCCGTGGCGCCAATCAAAGGCTCCCCTGTGTCGTCATCAAATATTGACAAGCGAATTGTGCCCTTTTGTGCTAAAGCAGCATTAGAAAGGGCGAAGAAAGCACAAACGAATAAAGCGAAATTTTTCATGTAACTACGGAATTTTCCGTAAAAGTAGACTTTCGTTCCTTCAAAAAATGATTATGGATTTTATGGTTTTATTATGTTATAGGGCATCTCGTTAACAGTTTGATAACATACCCTGTATTTACCCAAGGTCGTGTATGCAGAAAGGCTTGCACCACGATCACGCTTAAAGAAATTGTCAAGTATGCTGTCTTGTCCCCTTCTCTCAGTCCGGCTTAGCATGTTATTTGGTAAACCTGCTTAACCAATGTTTCCCTCGCAACGTCGGCAGGGCATTAAAAAAGGCAGCTCCATAGAGAAGCTGCCTTTTAATAGAGTATTTAAAAATGCTTATTGCTTGTTCAGGACTTCCCAAGTTTTGGTCCATCCTGCTATCCAAGGTTCTTCACCTGGTGCAAAGGCACCTTTGTAATTAGCCTGTTCGAAGAACCCGTCATCAGGCACTGTGCTCAGGCCAGTAGTAACAGCCGCATTCGCAGCAGGAACCACACCACTCAACTCAGGATTATCTGTAAGGTTACCAGCGCTGGTGAAATAGTCAACAAAATAGTCTGTTGCTTCATCCTTGACATCTGCTGATACAGTTCCTCCGGTAATGATCGTGAAGATATTGGCAGGAGTGCCATCTGCTATATTATACCAAATGTTGTTCTCCATTTTCAAATCACCCGCTACCAAACGATCATAAGCACTTTCAATATCTGTCCTTACTTCAAGAGAAACCCCTTTCTCAAAGTTTGTAAATATGCTGTTGTGGTACTCTCCTCCTGCATTGTCCCTGAAAAGAAGCGTTCCTAACAGGCCTTCGTCTCCTAGATACGTAATGTTGTAGAACTCAGGCAAAGCATAAGGTTCAACACCTTCGTTGTTGCCAACACCACCGTCATGTTCTCCACCCCATGAATCGTCCTTTGCATTGGCTTTATTCGACCATATAAGGGCAAATTGAACCTTACCAGTAAACCCTTCGTCATAATCCAATGCATCGTCGCCAATCCATGAGCTTACCAAGTATTTGGCTTGTGCTGTACCTCCAAACCATTCTATACCATCATCCAGATTAGACCATACTTCGATGTACTCTATCGTTGTACCTGCGCCCACACCGCCCAAAGTCAAACCATTGATTTCATTATCACCGCCTATAAGCGATCCGCCATGACGGATGGAGATATAGCGAAGTACCCCTGAGTTATCATTGGCATCGTCTCCGCCGTACAATGGATCGCCATTTAGCCCATCCGTTGGCAAACCTTCAATGGCCTTTTGACCTCCTTCGGCAAGGTTATTCGTCGGTGCATTACCCAAAACGATCAAACCTCCCCAAAGTGCTTCAGCATCATCAGGCACAGATCCTTGAAGATCATCGGCTAAACCAGTCATGATAATTGGCGCATCTTTGGTGCCGTCTGCTATAATTTTCCCTCCTCTTGAAACTACCAAAGCACTCGCTCCTCCACCTTGGCCGGGAAGTCCCTTTATTACAGTACCTGCTTCAATTTCGATGGTTTGGCCTGCTTGCACAAATACAAACCCGTCCAATATCCAAACTCTGTCGGCTGTCAATTTCAATGTTTTTGAAGTGGCATCGAATCCGTCCACCCCAGCAAGGCCGTTGCTACCCGTAGTGATGGTAAAGGGTTGCTTCTCAGGCGTAGCAGTAGCTTTTACTGTTACATTAGCCGAGGCTGCCCTTCCTTCTTTGTCCGAAAGTGTGAAAGTAAGTTCATAGGCTTGTCCCTCGGTAGCATCACCAGGTACAGTAAATGGATACTTGATCATTTGATTCTTATCTTCCGCATCGAAGCTAACACTGCCTTCTGTAGCTCCCGTCACCGTTACTGCACTTATGCCGGCTTCAGCATTGGCATTTAGCTGTATTTCTACTGACTTGCCAGGTTCTTGTTCATAGTTCTGTGAAACAGCATTCAATTCAGGAGCACGGTAGCTCGGGGCCGAATCGTCATCATCACTGCATGCCACTAAAGCAAGGATCATTGTTGCTGCTAGCATCAATGAAGAAAAATAACTTTTCATTGTTGTCATAATCAAAATATGTTTTATTTAAAATTATGCTACAAAAATGGGCATCGCATATTAATTGGATGAGTAGTTGAGGTTATGTTATTGTTAATAAACAACCTGCCTATATCTTGATGTAGAGGTACACATACATATCATAAATTATCATAAAAAGCCACAGGGCCAGGAGAAAACAGTTTCTAGGTATAGCATTCCCTTGTCAAGTATCGATTGTGATTTTGCGCATTTTTATAGTGCATGTAGGGATATTTTGTCAAATGGCTTTTAATCTTGGCACTTTTGCTACATAAGTAGCTTTTGCTCTCATTCCTGGTTTTAAATCACTTAAGATGTAGTTAGCTTAACTAAAGGGAAAATCCCTGTGCGTAAGATTCATATAAAGTGTATCCTCATGAATTCTTCAAATAAATTGCTCAAAAGCTTTCTTCCATTGCTATTATTATCATTTTTTGCTTATCTGGCGCCTGCACAAAAAGTAGGTTTACTTATGGATAGCTACGTAAATGAACGTTGGCTGGTAGACGAAAAGCTCTTTACGGACAAGATTGTGTCACTAGGCGGCGAAGTACAAACGGAGGTAGCCAATGGTGACTCTGATGCACAGCTTACCTTAGCAAAAAAGCTTATTGCTGATGGAGCAAGTGTATTGGTGGTGGTGCCTTGCGATAGCAAGAAAGCTAGTGCCATCGTTTCTATGGCAGAAGGGACAGGTGTTCCCGTCATCTCTTATGACAGACTTATCATGAATGAAGGCATTGCTTTATACGCCTCTTATGACAACCATGCGGTAGGCACGTTACAGGCACAATACGCACTAGAGAAAGTGCCTAAGGGGAAATATCTGCTTTTAAATGGTCCAGTTTCTGACAATAACGCCATTGTATTTCGGAATGCACAATTGGAAGTGCTATCAGAAAAAGTAAAGTCTAATGAAATAGAAATTATTGGAGACATGGTATTGGACTCTTGGAGTGAAATAGAGGCCCTGATGCACTTAGAAGAGTACTTCATGGACGCATCTATACTGCCTGATGCTATCATCGCTGCCAATGATGCCTTGGCCAATGCTTGTATTGAAGCGCTCAACTCAAACAAAATCGATAAACCCATTGTCATTACTGGCCAGGACGCAGATGTAGTGGCTTTGCGAAACATCTTGGCAAAACGGCAAGGCATGACCATTTATAAACCTATTCGCCCACTAGCGCACGCAGCAGCGGAGATGGCATGGAAGCTGGCCCAGGATGAAAAAATAGCAGAAGGAATGAAAACGGTAAAAATAGGTGGAATAGAAGTCAATGCCATTCTTTTGCAGCCGATGGTAGTGGATATCAACAATTACAGAAATACAGTGGTAAAAGACGGCCATGTTTTCCTTTCGGAAATCCTGAACAGATAAAAAGACAAAAGAAATAGTGATAAGCTCGGTAAGCTTCCGAGCTTTCTTCTTCTACATTATTAGAGAGGGAATAACTGAGCTTTACGAGGTAAAACTGTAGTCCATATTGATGGACCTAATTCTGGCCCTGATGGAAGCAAGGTCTATATTTACCTTGTATTTCATTTTGATATAGCGACGCATTACCTCCGCTTTCTTTCCCTTCCTATGGTAGGTATCGATCACATTATTGATGATGCAATTCATAATAAAATGGTTTTTAATGACTAACTTCTTTTAAATATAACGATTTTTATTTAAAAAAGTCTTTTTTAATCCATTTTATTACATGAATTTTTAAGATAAAAAAATCATCCTTTAATCTAATAAAGAAGAGATGTCTTCTTTAGACAAATGTTTTATAAAGCTCTCTTCCGTGGTAATAAGTTCATTGGCCAACTCTTTCTTCTTCTGCTGTAATTTCAGTATTTTCTCCTCAACAGTATTTTTGGTGATAAATTTATAGGTAAAAACCTTATTTTCCTGCCCTATTCTATGCGCCCTGTCAATAGCTTGTGCCTCAATTGCGGGGTTCCACCAAGGGTCAAGAATAAACACATAATCTGCCTTTGTCAGGTTCAATCCTACACCGCCTGCTTTCAAAGAAATTAAGAATACCTTTACCTCTTCATCTTCCTGAAACTGGTTTACCACAGTTTGTCGATCTCTTGTTTTCCCGTCCAGATAGACAAAATTAATCCCTTTGGTTTTCATGAACTGCTTGAGGATTTGCAAGTGCTTCACGAACTGGCTAAAGACCAATATTTTATGATTTTTGCCGATAGCATTTTGGAGCATATACGTTACATCCTCAAGCTTGCCAGAATCACCCATATAAGATGGATCTACTAATTTAGGATGGTTGGCAATCTGCCTCAAGGCTGTTAGCCCTTGTAGCAGCAGAAATTGAGAGCCCTTTAGGCCCGATTCTTCAATCTGATCCAATATCTTATTCCGGTACATATTTTTTACCTCTTCGTACTTTTCCTCCTGCATGGTCGTCATTGTGCTGTACTGGATATTCTCTACTTTTTCTGGCAGCTCTGTAGCCACTTGAGACTTGTGCCTTCTCAGAATAAAAGGCTTTATGATAGTATAAAGCTTATTGGTTTTATGATTGTCGTTCTTTTTTTCTATTGGGATTAAGAACTCATTCTTAAAGTATGTTTGGTTGCCTAGTAATCCAGGGTTAATAAACGTCATCTGCGACCACAAGTCCATGGTGCTGTTTTCTATTGGCGTACCTGTGAGGATGAGGCGGTTTCTCGACCTTAGTTTTTTTACCGACTTTGCTATGTTGGAATTGGGGTTTTTGATGGCCTGTGATTCGTCTAAGATGATATAGTTGAAAATATACTGAACAAGTATCTCTATGTCCATCCGGGCGATGCCATAAGAAGTAAGGATAAGGTCATACTGTCCGAATTTTTCAATGTCTTTTTCCCGGGTAGAGCCTGCATACACAAAAACCTTTAATTCGGGCGTAAACTTTTGGGCTTCCATTTGCCAATTATACAAGAGAGAGGTAGGCATAATAAGCAGAGAAGCATTTTTGTGTCCCATTTCCTTCTGATGCTGCAACATGGCCAATGTTTGCACAGTTTTCCCAAGTCCCATGTCATCGGCCAGACAACCTCCGAATTTATATTTGTCCAGAAACTGAAGCCAGTTGTAGCCAGCCTTCTGATAGGGCCTAAGCTCGCCTCTGAAATTTGCAGGCATGGGATGATCCTCTATCGTCTCAAATCCCTGTAGCCCTTGTAGTTTCTGGCTCATGGAAAGTTTAGCCAAATTGTTGTTTTCCATGTCCTGGACAAGAGCAATATGGTATTTTTTAAGCGTAAAAGGCTCATCAGCTTGTTTCTGCTCATCCATAAAAGCAAAAAGTTCCGAATATTCCGCAAACCATGCTTCTGGTATTACCGCAACTTCATTATTGGGCAGGAGCAGCTCACGCTGCTTCTTCAAAATAAGCTTTCTCAGCTTTACAAAAGGAATTTCGTAAGGGCCAAACTGCACAGTAGCATGAATGTCGAACCAATCTATATTTTCTTTTACCTCAAGGGATATGGTAGACTTCCCAATAAAATACCGCTTCTCCTCCTTTTTATTTTGATGCAACAAAAAGCCTTCTTCAGAAAGACGCTCCAGGTTATCATGTATCCAGGCAAATGCTTGGCCCTTGTCCATTGTAACACGAGCATGCTTTAGCTCTAGGCCTAGTTTTTTGAGCAGGTCTATAATCCGCCTTTCCTCCTCCAGCGATCGTTTGATTCTATGGAAAGTATAATGATCTTCTACATGTTCCAAGTGCACACTGGTAGAGGCAAGGAAATCAGCTTTAAAATTATAGTTACCGTACCCAAAACCCAGTTCGAAAAGGATTCTATCTTCCTCAGCCATCTGACCGTTCCCATTGTTATCAAACAAAGTTGCGGCGGCACGGTTTGCGACAATCGAAAAAGTAAGCCTGGGCACTGGTTTGTATGATTCAGTGACAATGTCGAAGCCCTTGGCATATACGTCAAATGAGGCTACAAGAGGCACGACGAACTTTCTGAAATAGGTATCTTCTACCTTCCGAGGGATAGCAATAAACCTTTTATTGAGAAAGGGCATTAGCTTTTTCCCGTCCAAATCTTTGTGAAAGCTGTAAAGCTTATTGCCCACAACCAGCCACGCCGGTTCATTGCATATGATGTAAGCGTTCTTATATTGAAACTCTACCTTCTCGCCATTATGCTTTATCGTAGGAAAATAGTGTGTATTATCCTCATTCCTTCTGAAATGAAAAAGTATTGAGGCTTTTTCTTCGAGAATGTCCAACTTCTTTCCTGCGGGCTCACCATCGCGACTCATCTCATAAAGCAGCTTCCCCTGAATCAGGTTCAATATTTTCGCCCTTCTTTTTTCGAGGTATTTATCCACCTCAGTCGCTAATGCCTGGTTGATATTTCCTTTCTGGTAATGCTTCGTGAAGAACTCCTCAGGTTTCATTCTTCGCTTCTCAAAAAACTTTACCACGTTTTCCTGCTGCATAGAATCGATAAGGCTGATGAGCTCAAAATCCCTTTCATCAAGTTTGGCTGAAAATTCTTGGGCGTTACGTGTAGAAATATTCTGGGAAAGAAAAGTCAGTTCACCCTTTTCATCCAACTGCACTACAAAGGACTCAAATAGATATCCAAGGTATTCATGTTGGAATAAAGAATATACAATATCGAATGGCTCGGAGGTAGAAACTTTCATTTTACAATTAAACAGAACCGCAAAATAATCAATTTTGTGGTATTTGTAAGTGCAAAAGCAGAGCATTCTCTTAGTGAAGGTCTTTTTGCGAGTTATCACAATCTTGTTCTTCTCTATACTTTATACCTTCTAATAAGGATAGTATATAAAGGCTGCCTGTGACTTCCACTGCGCTCAATGAGTCTTATAAATTGTCTTTGACATTGGCCTTTGTAGCCAATATAGCGGGTCGAAATGAAGCTAAAAATGTGATGAGCACGATACTGATGCCTGTATATATAAAGTCTGTAAACTTCATCTTGACAGGATATGCATCCAACACGCTGGTTTGCATACCCATCGACACCAGGCCATAAGTTTGTTGTAGCCAGCAGATCAACAATCCCAGTCCCAGGCCAGAAGCAGCCCCAACAAAGGCAATAAGGGCGCCTTCTTTCAAGAAAACACTGCGAACGATCTTATCCGTGGCACCCATAGCATACAATATTGCTATGTCCTTTTTCTTGTCAATGGCCAACATTGTCAATGAGAAAAATATGTTGAAAGAAGCTACGGCAAGGATAAAAGAAAAAGTAATAAAGACGAAAAGCTTTTCTATTTTAATAGCCCTGAGAAGCCCTGAATGCTGCTCATCACTATTAAGTACATTAAAGTCTTTTCCTAATAGTTCTTTTAGAGCCTCCTGTAAAGTACGAATATTCGCTCCTGACGAGGCCTTTATTTCCAGAGAAGTCCTTTTATTGCCATAGTCCATGAGTTCCTGCGCAAAATCAAGAGGCACAAATACATAACTTTCGTCGTACTGCTTTTCAATGGCAAAGATGGCTCCAGGCAAGATGTTCCGCTGATTGTAGATATTGGTAGCGCTCAGCGAACCCGGCCTGATGTTCTTAGGGTAGAAAAGCTGCAAAGTATAAAAATCATTGCTAGGGGAAATGCCCAGCATATATTGGACACCTCTACCTATTATGGCATAATTGATCCCTTCTTTTTTCAACTGCAGCTCCCCATGCACAATAGTTTGGTCCATGCGCCGCTGATCGATAAAATTATTGCCCACACCTTTTATCTTCACGACCATTTCAGCATCTCGATACCGGGCATAGGCATTGTCTTCAATTACTTCTGTCACAATGTCCACCCCCTTCACGTTGTTGATCCTTTCCAAAAAGTAGTCATCTACCTCAAAAGACTTACCAGTACTTGCCGTTATTTTTATTTCTGGATCAAAAGAACTGTATAACGAGCGTATAAGATCTTCTAGCCCATTGAATACCGATAGAACGATCACCAACGCCATGGTGCCTATGGCAACTCCTACCATAGATATATTGGAGATGATATTGATAAAGTTTTTCTTCTTTTTGGACCCGAAATACCGCCGGGCTATAAAAAAGGAAACGTTCAAAGTAGGTAGCGTTTAGGGTACCGCATTAGATTGAGTGGAACTTGGCTTCGAATAAACAAAACAATAGAACGGAGACCTTTCTATTGATCTCCTTCTTCTTTCTTTTTAGGCTCTTCAGGTATATCTAAACCCGAGAGCAGCTTGTCAATGCGCGAAGCGTATTCGGAAGAATCGTCATGGTAAAAAATTAGATCAGGAACAATCCTTACTTGCTTCCCTATTTTATTGCCCAATATCCTCCTGACCTCGCTTTTGCGTTTGTTGATCTCTTCAACCAAAGCTTTGGGGTCGTCCACCTGCATAAAACTAAGGTGCACCCTTGCCAACGC
Source organism: uncultured Roseivirgaceae bacterium (assembly GCA_964440915.1). Taxonomy (GTDB): domain Bacteria; phylum Bacteroidota; class Bacteroidia; order Cytophagales; family Cyclobacteriaceae; genus CAMPJM01. The sequence continues at coordinate 20,572 of CAYTTV010000041.1, read as the reverse complement.
CAGATCCTGACTTATCTTTATCCCAGTAACTGTGATAAAGGCATTATTGAAGGCACTACGCATTTCCTTTTGAAATATCTCGCCAAGATCTTTCTGGAGCAGTTTAGCTACCTTTAACTGTCGGTTACTTACTTTCGTCATGTTTCTATAGAGTTAGCTGTTCAAATAAAGGACCTCTGGTCAAACATTCTCTAAAATTAGCCATTAAATCTTTAATATGGTTGGAATAGGGGGTAAAAATTCCCTCCCTTCCGTTTTAGACGCTTTTAATGAATTACTTACTTTCTAATATTTTGTTGTGGCATTGCAGCCGATGAATCCCCATAATATTGCATATTTGTCAAAGCTTTTTTTGCCATTTCCCAAAAAGAAGAAGAATCTCTCTTACTTTTATGGGAAGATCCAGCACGAAAATGCCCATGGATTTGCTTTGCTAATGGACTAAAATAACATATAATATTGTTTGCACTTTTCAGATTGAACGACCCCTACAGGATGCTGGTTTTACTCCTGTTCCTGCTGCTGATGAAACTCCCGGCATTTTACGGCAGTGTGCCTCTCACTGTTCCTGAGCTAAACTGGATGATCGTTGGCGAGAAACTTGCAGAAAAAGGCACTGTCATGTACAAAGACGTGTGGGACCCCCTCGCTCCATTGGCGGCTGGAATGTACTGGTTGCTGCATGAGCTGTTTGGCCGTTCACACCTTACCTATCAAATCATTGCTTTAATGTTGATTTTTGTGCAAAGTGCTTTGTTCAATTCCATTCTGCTAAAGAACAAAGTGTACAATGAAAACACCTATGTGCCTGCGCTCATTTATGGGCTGCTCATGTGTACTTTCTTTCAATTCTATACACTGTCTCCTGTCTTGGTAAGTCTTACTTTTGTGCTGCTCACGATAGACAGTGCTTTTAACGATATTGAGTTTAAGGGGGCTAAAAACAACTTGTTTAGCACCGGTATTTTAATGGGCCTCGCATCACTTTTTTACCTCCCCTCACTGGTTTTGTCCCTAGCGCTCCTGTTTGCATACTTGCTCTTTACCGGTGCTACTCCTAAGAGTTACTTTTTATTCTTATATGGGCTATTGCTGCCTTGGCTTGTCATTATTGTATATTATTTCTGGCAAGATGCGCTCTTCCATATCTATATCAACTGTATTTATTCCTTACTATATCTCGACAACATCTCATATATGAGCTATAGCTTGCTCATCACCATCATTGGCTTGCCACTTATTTTGCTTATTCTCTCATTTTTTAAATTATTTGATGCCAAGAGGTTCAACAATTACCAAGAGCGCTTCCAACAAACCATGATATTCATTTTTATTATGGCTCTGGCAGCTTGGTGGATAAGCCATAGCCGAACACCTGCTTTGTTGGTAGTATTTGTTCCCGTAGCGGCCTTCTTCATCAGTCATTTCTTTTTGCTCATTAAGAGGAGGTTTATTACAGAGATTTCGTTCCTCCTATTCTTTATAGGGATCCTGTTGATTCACTTTTCCACTTTATTTCAGTGGAAAACAGTTGCTCCGTGGTTGGATTATGAGAAGTTAGTAGTGCAAGAAACCCCTTGGGACGATCTGGTAGAAAACAAGAGAATTCTTTACTTAGGGGACAATTTGAGTGTGTATAAAAATGCCCAACTGGCCACTCCTTATCTTAACTGGGAACTGTCATCACTTCAGCTCGATTCTCCAGATTATTATGACAATCTCATGTCGATCTATGAAAACTTCCACGAAGACACACCGGAAGTAATTATTGACACAAAGGATGTTATGGGGAAAATCTTTACCAGAATGCCCACGATCGCAAAGCAATACACACAAGGCAATGAGGCAGGCGTTTATATAAAGGAGTAACAGTATAAGCACACATTATTACTCCTTCATTCCAAAAAAGCCTGAATGATCAGGATTGCTTAGCAACTGATCTTGTTTACCCGCGTACCATGTCTGCCTCCCTCGAAGCCGGTCTCCATAAAGACATCCACTATTTCCTCCGCCAATTCGTAAGCTACAAACCGCGCTGGAAGACATAGTACATTGGCATTATTGTGTTGTCTGGCAAGCGCTGCTAACTCTTTGTTCCAGCACAATGCTGCACGGATATCCTGATGCTTATTGGCTGTAATTGCCACACCATTTCCACTGCCGCATATCAGTATGCCTAAGCTAGCCTTTCCCTCTGCTACAAACTTCGACAAAGGATGTGCAAAATCGGGATAGTCCACAGATTCCTCAGAAAAGGGGCCAAAGTCTTTAACCTCAAACCCATCTTCTTGTAGTTTTTTTACTATTTTCTCCTTGTATGCAAACCCTGCATGGTCGCCACCTATTGCAATTAATTTAGTCATCTTGTTTTATTATTTCTTTGGTCTTATTTCTTAACACAATTCGGGAAATATAAATGCTGATTTCATATAAAAATAACATAGGAAAAGCCATTAATATTTGACTGACTACTTCAGGAGGTGTCAATACCGCAGAGACGACCAATATTACGACTATGGCATGTTTGCGGTATTGCTTCATCACAGCAGGAGTTACAAAACCGGCAACTGAAAGAAAATATACAATAACAGGCAACTGGAACATAATACCACAGGCCAATACCAACATAGAAATGGTAGAAACATAAGACTGGATATCAAATTCGTTGAGTATTGAAGGGTTTACCTGGTAATTGGACAGAAAATTTATTGAAAGAGGCGATACAACGTAGTACCCAAAGAGCACACCCGAGATAAAAAGTAAACTCACGAAAAACACCGCCCCTCTGGTAATATTTTTTTCGGTTGGATATAACCCTGGACTTATAAAGCGCCAAAACTCCCAAAAGGCATAAGGAAATGCACAAATTAGCCCAATAATAAATGATGAGGTGATGTGCATCATAAATTGCCCTGTCATTTGTCGACTTTGGAGAATAAAAGGCAACTCTTTAATACAGAGCAAGTCTGAATTCACCAGATCTCCCAATGCACATAACACCCTATAAGAAAGAAAATCTGTTTTGGAAGGTCCTAATATCAACGTTCCCCAAACAAAATCTTTGGAAAGGAAAGCGATTAAAGCAAATACAATAATCGATGCACCTGCCCTGACAACGTGCCACCTTAATTCCTCAAGGTGGTCTAAGAAAGACATCTCTTTTTCTTCCGAACTCATTATCGATTTGCTAATGCCTTACTTTCCATTGATATCCTTAATTATATGTATAAGGGAAAATTCTTCATAAGTTTATTTACCTGCTCTTTGACAGCCGCTAATCTAGCTTCATTATCTTCGCTTTGCAGTGCCTCGTCAATTAGGTTCGCAACTTGTTCCATATCGCCTTCTTTCATGCCACGTGTGGTAATGGCAGCAGTTCCTAAGCGCATACCAGAGGTTACAAAAGGCGATTTATCGTCAAACGGCACCATGTTTTTATTAATGGTGATATCTGCCTTTATCAATGTGTTCTCTGCTTGCTTTCCTGTAAGCCCTTTAGAGCGCAAGTCAATTAACATCATATGATTATCGGTCCCGTCTGATATGATGTCATAGCCCTTGTCAATAAAAAGCTTGGCCATAGCCTTAGCGTTCTTTTGCACCTGAAGAACGTACTCCATGTAATCATCGGACAATGCCTCTTGAAATGCCACTGCTTTGGCTGCAATTACGTGCTCGAGCGGACCGCCTTGCGTGCCAGGGAAGACCGCAAAATCCAAACAGGCCGACATCATTTTCAGGTCTCCTTTTGGTGTCTTATCTCCCATGGGATTTTCAAAATCTTCACCCATCATGATCATGCCTCCTCGAGGCCCACGTAGGGTTTTATGTGTAGTGGTCGTCACAATGTGGCAATGCTTCAAAGGATCGTTGAGCAAGCCTCTGGCTATAAGGCCAGCAGGATGCGCGATATCAGCCATAAGCAATGCGCCTACTTCATCAGCAACCGCTCGGAACCTGCTGTAATCCCAATCTCGAGAATAGGCAGAAGCACCGGCGATGATCAGTTTTGGCTTTTCACGTCTTGCAGTTTCTTCCAATGCTTTCCAGTCAATTCTGCCAGTTTCTTTTTCAACACCATAAAAAGAAGGATTGTACAGTTTTCCTGAAAAGTTCACGGGAGAGCCATGTGTAAGGTGTCCTCCATGTGAAAGGTCGAATCCAAGTATTTTATCTCCTGGCTTCAGCACTGCCAACATTACGGCTGAGTTGGCTTGGGCACCAGAGTGAGGCTGTACATTTACCCAAGAAGCACCGAAAAGTTCCTTGGCACGATCAATTGCCAGCTGCTCAATTTCATCTACAATTTCACAGCCACCATAATATCGCTTGCCGGGAAGACCCTCGGCATATTTATTGGTCAATACGCTGCCTTGGGCTTCCATTACCTGTTTTGAAACAAAGTTTTCAGAAGCTATGAGCTCTATTCCATGCTCTTGCCTCTTACCCTCTTCAGCGATCAGGTCAAATATTGTTGTGTCTCTTTGCATAGTGTTGCTTGTAAAAATTAGAAGCCAAAATTAAGGTTTGTAAAAAGATATAACAAATTAATGTGAAGCTAAGCTACCATGAATTCTTTACTTATATTTCTGGTGGTTATAAAGCACCTTAACATTTGCATTCAAAAGAAGAAAGGGCAAGGATTTAGGATGTCTCACTTCAACGACTACATGCTCGTGCTCTGGTCTTGTGTGTAAATCTACAGAGAAGTAGCTATTTCCCTTTATATTGGCCGCATTTTCTTTGCTCTCAATGAAACCCCTATGAGAAACAAAAAAGATTAAAGCGATGTTGGTCTTATTAAAACAAGCTATATTCTAAGTAAGCCCTATCCATAGCGTAACCGATGCATGTTTTTAAGGCTTGGCTATAGATTTTAGAAATTGCTCGTTATATTTATCTTTTCTTTGGGCACCTAGAGATTTATAACGATAGGCAAAGGGATATTAAGCGTATAACACGGACTTCTCACTTTATACTATGAATCGAATACTTGTACCAACAGATTTGTCAGACATCGCCAACTTTGGAATAGACACAGCTATAGGGCTTGCTAAAAAAATAGATGCACAAGTTTTTCTGCTCCATGCCATAACCCCTATTTATGGTTCCAATTTTAGCGCTATGGGCATAGCTACTGCATCTAACGTTTCGGAGGAAACAAGGTATGTAATGGAACTGCACAAGAGGAATGAAGTGCGACTGGCTGACATAGCAAAGGAAAAAAGTACAGAAGGCGTACACATTACCACTTCGATACAAGTAAAAGACATGCAAGAGGCCATCCATGATTTTATAGATGAGCACAATATTGATTTGGTAGTAATGGGTACAAGTGGAGAGAGCACTTTTACGGAGTTTTTCATAGGCAACCATACTGAACAAGTGATCAGGATATCCAAATGCCCCGTTTTGGCAGTGAAGGAATCTCGTCCTGACCTAGAAATCAACAATATTGTATTGGCTACAGACCTTAACCCAGAGGCGTTTGATGGTGTAACACATATCAAAAAATTTGCTTCCTACTTTAGCCCTTTTGTAAATGTACTGCACGTCATGATAGATCAAGAGGATTCAGAGGCCGAAGTAATCAGTAAGCTAGATTCATTTGCCCACAGGCATCATTTCAGCAACTACTCGCTTCATGCAGTATATGCCGACGACGAGCGGGAGGGTATCCTGGCTTTTGCCAAAGAAAAAGAAGCTGACCTTATTGCTGTCATCACGCATGGCCGTACCGGATTGGCCAATTTGATTTTTGGCAGTATTTCGGAGAGCCTGGTAAAAGAAGCGAATATACCCGTACTCACCACCCATATGAGCAGTGAGTAAGCAACAAGATTATCATAATTTAAAAGTAAACGTGGATTTAGAAACCTTAAGGAAGGGTATCGATGACATCGATGATGAATTGATAGCCCTGTTGAACAAAAGAATGGCTTATGTCAAAAGCATAGGTGAACTTAAAAAAGAAAAGAACGAGATCATATACCGACCCGAAAGGGAAAAAGCCATCTTAGAACGTCTATACAAAGAAGAAGGCCTTCTTACCAAGAAATCCATAGAAGCGATCTTTATGGAGATTTTTGCGGTAAGTAGAAATCTGGAATTGCCAGAACGGATTGCTTATCTGGGTCCGTTAGGCAGCTTCACCCATCAGGCGGCAGAAAGCCGGTTTGGTGCGATGAGCGAATATTTGTCTTTCGGTTCTATAAAGTCAGTTTTCCAGGCTGTCGACACAGGAAAAACGAGATTCGGTGTGGTACCAATTGAAAACAACCAGGAAGGCATCGTAAGCGAAACGTTAGACTTGCTCGACAAGCTTGACCTCAAGATAGTAGCAGAAGTGCCCATGTCCATTCATTTCTCTTTTGCCAGCAATTCAGAAGAAATCAAGAAAGTAAAGAAGATATACTCTAAGGACATTGCTTTTCGCCAGTGTAAGACCTTTATTGAAGATATGTTCGGGGATGATATAACCCTTGTGGCGGTAGAATCCACTTCCAAAGCTGCGAAGCTCGCCGCCACCGAAGAAGGCACAGCCGCAATTTGTTCGCATATTGCCGCCCAATCTTATCATGTTCCAATCTTATTCGAAAACATTGAGGATTCAGAGGACAACCAAACCCGGTTTATTCTCATTGCACGGGATGCCATGAACCAAAAAGGGGTCGATGATAAGACTACGATTTTGGCCAAGCTAAGCCATCAGCCAGGCGCTCTAGTTAATTTCCTGCAAGAATTCCACGAAGCCAATATCAACCTCACAAAAATTGAGAGCAGGCCAGCCAAGAAGCGCAAGTCTTTTAAATATTGGTTCCTGATAGATTTCGAAGGACATTATCAAGACGAAGCGGTAAGCCGTATTTTAGAAAAATATAGCGATAACATTAAGCTGCTTGGGAGTTATCCAAAACTTTGCTAGTGTTCTTTTGATAGATCTGCTACAATTTAACCAAACCGAGCTGACGGGCACAAGGCTAACCGTCGGTTCGGTTTTTGATTTACAGCCTGTTATAAACCAAAATTCTTTTTTTCTTTCTTGAAATAATCTACGCTACACGTTGCTAAATTCCAGCATGTTAGCATGACTTTACATCCTTCCATCCAAAAAAGGAACTACTTCGAGCCTAATCCAATATTCGCATTTTAAGAATTAAAAAAATCACGTAACTTACAGTACACCAATCTCCCGCAGACGATGGCAAAGGGTTTGATGCTGCTTTTTCTTTGGATTTTTCTTCCTGCAAATCTTTATGCCCAAACAATCGGTTTTTCCCTTAAGGACAACGCTAAAAAAGTGATTATCCCTTTTGAAAGCTACAATAATCTGATCATCGTTCCGGTAATTCTCAACAAGGCTTTGCCCTTGAGGTTTATATTGGATACAGGTGTACAAACCACTATTCTCACAGACCGTACTTTTAGCGATATCCTGGACATTCAATATAACCGCAAGCTCACACTTTTGGGCGCCGATGGAGACAAAGGGGTGGATGCTTATATCGCTGGAAATGTCTCGCTCGATTTGCCCGGAACCCAAGGAGAGGGACAGGTAATGTTGGTTCTTGAGGAGGACTACTTACAGCTAAAGAATTATCTAGGAGAGGAGGTTCATGGGATATTGGGTTATGAGATATTTAGGAGGTTCATTGTGGAAATCAACTATGATGCTCGTACAATCACGCTGCATGAGCCGGCAAGTTACAAACCCAAAAAACGATTCACGGCGATTCCCATAGTCGTCGAAAACACAAAACCTTACCTTCAGGCCAATCTTCACACTGGGGACACTACCATTCTGGCCAAGCTTATGATAGACACCGGTGCGAGCCACTCCCTGCTGCTGGACGCTTCCTCTCACGAAGTCATTCAACTGCCTGAAAAGCGCATAAATGTTACGCTTGGCAGAGGGATTGGTGGCGACATTAATGGATATATCGGCAGAATAAACGGCATTTCTTTCGGGAAATTTAGCTTTAATAGCGTTATCAGTTCTTTCCCCGACACTACACGGCTTGGGGAAGTTTTTAAAGAAACTGGCCGACAGGGAACGCTTGGCGCAGGAATTTTGAGACGGTTTATTGTCATAGTAGATTACTATAACAGTAAACTCTATCTTAGAAAGAACAGTCAGTATAAACAAGATTTCGAATACAATATGAGTGGGATAGAACTGCTCGCCACTGGCAGGGACCTCCGAACTTTTGTTGTTCAAAATGTGAGAGACAATTCTCCTGCAGACAATGCTGGCATTGAAAGTGGTGACATACTCAAGAAAGTCAATGGTGTAAGCACCCAAAATCTTGACCTCTCCAGAATAAACATCCTATTCAGATCAAAAGATGGTAGAAAAATCCGCCTAAAAGCAGAAAGAAATGGAGAAGTATTGAAAAGTGTTTTCCGATTGAAAAGGTTATTTTAGGTATGATGCGATTTATGTTGAGGCTTTATTAGAAGAAAAGAAAGACATCAAGAGCTTGCTGAACTTTTTATCAAAACCCACTGCAACACGGGCCTCGCTTTCCTTCTTTCTTTTTTCTTTTCGATATTGAACCGTATCCAGGATCAGGTAGGGCAGTTCCCCTTCAAGAACCCGGTCCAACATCATAAATGCATCTACGGCCTTTTTAAGCGTAGCGTGATGATAACTGGAGTTTTTGATCACGATCACAGGAATATGGGCAAAACGCACATCGGAATGCATCTTCTCCGTAATTTCCATCATGCTCATAAACCCAACGCTGTCGTCCAATACTACTATGGCAGGTTTGAACTTTACAATACTTTTAAAGCACTCTTCACTGTTAAAAGCTGTTTCTATTGTGAACTTAGCGTCCCTGAAATTGACCAAACTTCGACAGTATTGCCCTAGTTCTAGCGGATTGTTACCTACCATTAACACGCTAATAGATTTTGTTTTAAATGAGCTTTTCACATTCTTTAGAGGATCACAAAGTGGGTGTACGGAAGTCTTCATAGGAGAAAGATTAAAAAATTGTACAATAAAATATTGCCAGGGTTAAGTTTTACGTATTACCCTAAGAACAGGTTTCAATAAGCTCCTAAATCGTATTAATTTGGATAAGCATTCTTCAATGTATGATGTGGCCATAATTGGTGGTGGTCTCGCAGGTCTAGTAAACGCCATTCAACTGTCGCGTGCAGGCCTTTCTGTATGCCTGATAGAAAAAAACCACTATCCCTTTCACAAAGTGTGCGGTGAATATGTATCTAATGAAGTGGTTCCTTTTTTACGCTCTATTGATGCCTGCCCTAGCTTTGAGAACATCCCACAAATCCGCCGGCTGATTCTGAGCGACACCAAGGGCAATAGTGCAGCAATGCCGCTGCCTTTGGGAGGGTTTGCCATGAGTAGGTATCAATTTGATCACTTCCTTTATAAAAAAGCCATTGCTTGTGGAACAACGGGCTACCTAGGCTCTATGGTAAATGAAGTGGTTTTCAAAAGCAATTATTTCGTCCTTAACTTGGCCAATGGACAGGAGTTAGCTTCTTCATTGGTGATAGGCGCTTATGGAAAACGCTCTCGCTTAGACAAAGCCCTTGACAGGGATTTCATTCAAAAGAAATCTCCATATATCGGCATAAAACACCATATCAGAACTGAATTTCCAAAGGAAACCATCGGTCTTTACAATTTCAGAAATGGGTACTGCGGTGTATGTGCTATTGAGGATGAACGCTACAATTTATGTTACTTGAGCCATAGGAAACATCTTAAAAAACATGGCAGTATTAAGGCCATGGAAAAACATGTTCTATGCGAAAACCCACTTTTAAAAGCCATATATGAAAGATCTGATTTTGTTACGTCCAAGCCTATTGCCATTAACGAAGTCTCATTTGCTCCTAAAAAAGCAGTTGAAGGACACATCCTCATGTCGGGCGATACAGCCGGGATGATTACCCCATTGTGCGGGAACGGCATGGCCATGGCAATCCATAGCGCAAAAATTTTGTCAGAACTTATTGTTGAACATAAAAACCGCCCCGTTTTCGAAAGGGCCGCACTTGAAGAAGACTATACAGAATCTTGGAACCTTGCTTTCAAGAGGAGGCTGTGGGTGGGAAGAAGTGTGCAACGATTTTTTGGACATGCTGCAGCCTCAGCATTTACAGTTGCCCTGGCCAAAAGATCCAAAACTATAGCCAATTTAATCATACAACAAACCCACGGCTTGCCCATCGCCCCGTCAAATATACTTTCATGATCATTATCATTATCTCAAACTTGATAGAAAATGATATTGCACGCTCCAAGTAGTAGAAAAGGCGAAGGTTTGCGATCAATGGCATTACGATAGCTTTCTTCCAATTGGCTACCGCAGGCTTGTGCACGATGCTGACTGTTTGTTAAATATTTAACAAGAACCTCCATTAAACAATCCTGCCATTTATGATATCATCAACCACATCAGGGTCCAAAAGGGTAGTAGTATCGCCCAGATTTTTTAGTTCACCCTCCGCTATTTTCCTGAGTATTCGGCGCATTATCTTTCCCGAGCGGGTTTTAGGAAGCCCTGGAACAAATTGAATCTTTTCAGGCTTGGCGATTTTCCCGATTTCCTCCACTACTTTCTCTATGATTTCTTCTCTTTGTAACTGCTCGTTTGTTACTTCTTCTTTGCATATTACATAGGCATATATGCCCTGTCCCTTTATATCGTGCGGATAACCTACTACAGCAGATTCGGTCACATTAGGATGCTCATTAATGGCATTTTCTATCTCGGCTGTCCCAAACCTATGTCCTGATACGTTGATTACATCGTCGACCCTTCCGATAATGCGGTAGCCATTCTTGTCCTTTTTTGCACCATCTCCAGAGAAGTACAAATTTTTGAAGTTGGCAAAGTACGTCGTCCGGCAACGCTCATGGTCACCATAGGTAGTCCTGAGCATACCGGGCCATGGAAATTTCATACATAAAAGACCTTCTACACCATCCTCTGTCACTTCATTCCCGTCATTATCCACCAAAACAGGTTGTACGCCTGGGAGTGGGAAAGTAGCATAGCTAGGTTTAGTAGCGGTTATGTTTGCTAGAGGCGATATCAATATGCCGCCATTTTCGGTCTGCCACCAAGTATCCACGATGGGGCATTTTCCCTTGCCTACGTGCAAGTGGTACCATTGCCATGCCTCTTCGTTGATAGGCTCTCCTACCGATCCAAGGGTTTTTAAAGAGTCGAGGCTATAGGACAATACATCATCTATATTTCCCGCCATTAGGGCCCTAATTGCCGTTGGGGCAGTATAGAAAATATTGACACTGTGCTTGTCCACCACCTGCCAGAAGCGGCCATTGTCGGGATAGCTGGGCACACCTTCGAACATCAAAGTAGTGGCTCCCGCTAGTAGTGGGCCATACACGATATAGGAGTGACCTGTTATCCATCCTATATCGGCTGTACACCAGAACACATCACTTTCTTCATACTGAAACACATTCCTAAAAGTATAATCGGTGTAAACCATATAGCCGCCACATGTATGCACAACGCCTTTAGGCTTTCCGGTAGAACCTGATGTGTACAAAATGAAGAGCATGTCTTCGGCATCCATCACCTCGGGCTCACAGGTCTTCTCTACTTTTTGGACTTCATCATGGTACCATACATCTCTACCTTCCTTCATGTTGACCGCCCATTGAAGTCGTTCTACCACAATTACCTTCTTTACCGTAGTACAACTTTCTAATGCCTCATCCACGACACGCTTTACAGGAATCTGCTTGGCTCCACGGTTAAGCCCATCGGAGGTAATCACAAAAGAACAGGCTGCATCATTGACTCGGTCGGCAATGGCGCGGGCAGAAAACCCAGCAAAGACTACCGAATGCACAGCACCTATCCGTGCACAAGCAAGCAATGCTATGGTAAGCTCAGGGATCATAGGCATATATATGCATATACGATCTCCTTTTTTTGCACCATTGCTTTTAAGGACATTGGCAAATTGACAAACTTTCTCATGCAGCTCTTTATACGTATAGCGTACAAACCGTTCCTTTGGATCATTGGGCTCCCATATCAAAGCCAGCTTATTCCCCCGGGTCTTCAAATGCCTATCAAGGCAGTTTTCTGTAATATTGAGCTTCCCATTGATAAACCATTGAATATTAGGCTCCTCAAAATTCCACTCCAAAGTCTTGTCCCATTTTTTTCTCCAGACGAAGGTTTCTGCTACTTCGTCCCAAAATTTCTCGGGAGTTTCTACACTTTTCTTGTACGCTTCGTGATAATCCTCCAGAGTTCTAATTCTGTTGTCACTCATGTTTTTATGTTTTTCAGTTAGTGATGGTTTTTTAAGTTATGGCATTAGGTCCCAATATTTCCTTTTGGCATTACCAAAAGAACCTGACGCAATTGCTAAAGTTAAAAAATATCATGATTTATAGATAGTGCAAACGAAGGAAATGGAAGTTATTGGATTCTTACACTCAACAACTTCCATTTTCTCTATTTTCTGGTATATCAATGTTCTTGTGCTTGCCCAGCTCCCCTAGGGAATCGTATACTTTCCACCATCTCTGTGATTCTTTGAGGTGGCGGGGGTGTCATGGACGATACCGTGATGGAGACGATAAAATTAAACAACATGCCCAACGTGCCTATTCCTTCTGGAGAAATACCCCACCACCAGTTCTCAGGTATGTTTGCCTCTGGGTTATATAGCTTGAAATAAACAATGTAGGTAGCTGTGAAAATAAGACCAACGACCATCCCCGCGATAGCGCCTTGCTTGTTCATCCTTTTGGAGAAAATACCCATGATAATGACAGGAAAAAAGGAAGAAGCAGCCAAACCAAAAGCAAATGCAACAACTGCCGCCACATAGCCGGGAGGATGGATGCCAAAATAACCCGCTATGACCACTGCAACTGCAGCAGCTACACGGGCTGCTAGAAGTTCCCCCTTTTCAGATATAGAGGGATTGACGGTTTTCTTAATGAAATCATGGGACACAGAGGTGGATATCACCAACAATAGGCCAGCTGCCGTAGATAATGCTGCTGCTAATCCGCCTGCTGCCACCAATGCTATTACCCAATTGGGCAGGCCGGCGATTTCCGGATTGGCCAGCACCATGATGTCATTGTCAATTACCAGTTCGTTTCCCTGCCACTGATTATGTTCTACCTTAGCCAAAAACGCAGGATCCGTATTGTTGTCATTATAAAATTGAATAAGGCCATCGCCATTTTTATCGGTAAAATTAATGAGTCCGGTGTTTTCCCAAGTTTTAAACCAAGAAGGAACTTCTGCATATGGCTGGTTGCTAACGGTACTGATGAGATTGACTCGGGCAAAAGCGGCTACTGCTGGTGCAGTAGTGTATAGAATAGCAATGAATATAAGGGCGTAGCCAGCAGAGATCCTTGCATCTTTTACTTTTGGCACAGTAAAAAACCTTACGATAACATGAGGAAGGCCTGCTGTTCCTACCATTAAGGCGGCAGTAATAAAAAACACATTGATCATGCTGCTTCTGCCTTCAGTATAAGCAGCAAATCCCAGCTCCTCACCTAGGCCATCCAACTTATCTAAGAGATAGGTGCCATCGCTCAAGGTAGAACCAAAACCAATCTGAGGAATTACATTGTCTGTAAGGATAAGGGAAATAAAAATAGCCGGTACCATATAGGCGAATATAAGGACGCAATATTGGGCTACTTGCGTGTAGGTAATTCCCTTCATCCCTCCCAACACTGCATATAAAAATACAATGGCCATGCCTATATAGACACCTGTATTAACATCTACTTCAAGAAACCTACTGAAAACAACGCCCACACCGCGCATCTGTCCTGCTACATAGGTGAATGAAATAAAAAGGGCACAAACTACTGCTACCTGGCGTGCAGCCTGAGAATAATAGCGCTCACCCACAAAGTCAGGCACGGTAAATTTGCCAAACTTACGGAGGTAGGGTGCTAAAAGCAGGGCAAGCAAAACGTAGCCGCCGGTCCATCCTAAAAGGTAAACTGAGCCATCATACCCTATAAAAGAGATAATGCCTGCCATAGAAATAAAGGACGCTGCCGACATCCAGTCTGCTGCCGTGGCCATGCCATTAGCAAGGGGCGGAACACCTCCTCCCGCTACATAAAATTCTTTGGTTGAACCGGCCCGGCTCCAAATTGCTATCCCTATGTATATGGCAAAAGTAAAGCCGACTATGGCATAAATCCAGATTTGTTGATTTTCCATCTATGAGTAAGTGATTATTTATTTTTCGTCCACATCAAAGTCCTTGTCGAGCTTGTTCATCCACCTCACATACACGAAGATGATGATGACAAACACATAAATGGCCCCTTGTTGAGCAAACCAGAAACCTAGTTTAAAACCCCCTATTCTAATGGCATTGAGTGGCTCTACGGCTATAATTCCAAAAACGAAGGAACAAATAAACCAAATGGATAAAAGGATGAGCAGATAACGCAAGTTGCGTTTCCAATACAACTGCATGCTTTCCTTGTTATTATTCATCATTACTGCATGTTTAAGAAGATAATATGCTTTTTTAGGGGCAATGCAACAATTGCCACAATCGATTGCAATAATAACAGAATATTCCTTTTAAAAAAGATTCAACATTAATTTTTTCTATCGACTGATGATTTATTTACAACAGAAACTCAACCATAACGGCCAGGCAAGCTCCTATGAGGCTCACTAGCAGTCGCTTGAAGTGAAAACGATGCTCCGGACTGCTTTCAAAAAATATGGTGGTGGAGACTACACGATTTTCTCTCGACCGAAATAAGAAATGTTTAAATTGATAACATTGGAAAATGGTATGAGAAATACATCTCCTGGTATCGTATACTCTCTTCCATCAAAGCTTTTACCACTGATTTTATCGATATCCCTTCTTTTAACTTTCCTTAAATGAATATAATCAAGACCTACTCCTTCTTTTGTTAAATGATAATCTGCTAAAAAGCCACTGTACAAAATGGTTTTATGGCCTGTATTTATAGCTATATCAATGTATGTCAAAAATATATCCTTAGCTCTTCCTTTTCCATCATTCTCAGGAAAGTCCAGTACTTCTCCACTTAAAATGTAATGCCACCTATTTTGAAATCTTAGTTCTTTGAACTTTCTATCCAATTTGAAACGCCTCACAACTGTTTTGGAGGTTTTAGCAATAACAAATACATATAAAAATAAGCCTCCTTGATAAAGTAGGATGTTCAATAAATCTCTTTGAACAATGTCTAGATCAAATCTGAAAAAATCTAAATCTGGATTAAGTAAACTAAGGACAACGCCGAAGTCTATGAAAGTAAATTGGAGTATTATATAACAGAAGCTTAGCTGAAAAAGAACCCCTGGAACAATGGAGGATACAAATACTTGAAAAGGGGCTGATTTAAAATATTGTTTTGAAAATACTCCTGAATAATATGACCTTCTGAATAAAAGTCCAGGAAGAATAAAGAGAAAGAATATAACTAAAGTGCTTATTGCTAAATTCAATATTCTTATTCAGTTATTGGATCCAGATTTCTAACTAAATTAATCTTAAAGTCCTTCTCACCAGCATTAAAAGCTACAGTCTTCCCCTTTTTAATGCTTTCTATTTTCTCTTCAAAGTCTTCTTCATTGAGATTTCTCAAGAAAACTTCTCCGTCCTTATCAATTAATGGACGAACGGAATTAAAAAAATTGATTACCCTTTTAAAAGAAAAGCCTCTCATATTTAATTATTTAAAGAGTAAAACCATGAATTAATAATAATAACATTTTTACTAATTAAAAAGTTGTAGCTCGAAAATTTAAACTTTACAACAGAAACTCAACCATAACGGCCAGGCAAGCTCCTATGAGGCTCACTAGCAGTCGCTTGAAGTGAAAACGATGCTCCGGACTGCTTTCAAAAAATATGGTGGTGGATATATGAAGGAAATTACCGCAAACAACAGCATAGATAAGTAAAAAGGTATTATCATCTACGAAGGCAGTGTCATGAAAATAAACACTAAACACCAGTCCCAAAGGGGAAGCCAAAGCAAAAATAAGCAGCAATAAGAGTTCCTTTTTTAGTGACTGAACCTTTAGTCTCAATACCGACATAAGCGCAAAGGCAGCAGGCATTTTATGCAAGATAATTCCGATAAGAAGTGCATGCGAGCCATGGTCGTGCACATGCTCTGCCGGATGGGCGAGGAGCGTTCCCTCCATAAACGAATGAAAGCACAGGGCCACCAACAAGGTAGTGACGCCTAGATTGCCATGATCGTGACCATGCTGAGCTGGTTCATGAATATGACCATGCTCTACCCCAGAGGTAAACTGCGCCAAAACAATCTGCAAAAAAAAGCCGATCAATATAAAAAGACCTATCTGCGCTGGCCTATCCGATGCTGAGAACACATCGGGCAGCAGATGAATGATGGTAATGGAAAACAGGTAAGAGCCCGCGAATACTAGGCTTAGCTTGAATGAAGTAGTATTGATCTTTTTGACCAAAAAAACAGCTAGCCCACCCCCTAAGGCAGATAGGGTTAAGATGACAATGTCTTGTAGCATATAATTTTACCGAGCAAGGGGTTTTTGCAATATAAATATCATCCTTTCAGAAGTGTTCTCGTCAAATGGGCTCAAATGATAATCGCCGAAAATATGTTGTAAAGATAAACCTGCTTTTTTAAAATATGCTATAAATTTTTCTTTTTGAATCGCCTGCACCCGCTCAGTAAATATAAAATTCCTGTCTTCTGCCTCAAACTCAATGTCTTTGAGAATATAGCCATTGGCAAACCGCCTGCTAATCTTGAACAAAATTCCATCTATCTCCTTTTCTTCACAAGGTACTAGCCTATCGACGACAAAACCTGGATTGAGAAAATCGAGCACAAAACCTCCACCAGGCTTAATTCCTTGGGCAGTGGAACATATGGCGTTTTCGTTTTCCTCCTCTGTCTCAAAATAACCAAAGCTGGTAAAGAGATTGAGCACATAGTCAAAGGCTTCCTTTCTGAAAACCTCGCGCATATCATGGACGTAGAAGTGCAGCCGCTCATTTTCGGCTTCCTTCGCCTCTGCTATATTCTGCGGAGAAAGATCCACTCCTACGACATCCAGCCCAATGCTGTTCATATAAATAGAGTGTCTTCCTTTGCCACAAGCCAAGTCTAGTATTTTCTGTTCAGGCTTAAAGTTTAGCAGTTTATCCAGATTTTGTATAAAATCCCTGGCTTCTTCAAAATCGCGGTGTTTATAGAGTATATGATAATATGGTGAGTCAAACCACTCTCCAAACCATTCCCTTTTTACTTGTGTGTGTAGCATGCTTCTTTGATCAATCGCTTATCCAACAAAATTATTCCTCAATAAATTCTCTCATGCCTTCAGAGATGAAGGTATGTACCTCGCCATTATCATCACTATACATCAAGTAGGCCTCCAAATCATTCTCCTCCTTAAGCATTGCTTTGGCTCTTTCAAGCCCCAAGACCATAAAAGCAGTGGCAAAAGCATCTGCGGTCATACAATCTGGCGCAAATACTGAAGCGCTTAACAAAGTATGGTCTACAGGGTAGCCAGTTTTAGGATCAATGGTATGGGAAAATTTCTTTCCATCCTTTTCGTAATAGTTGCGGTAGTTGCCAGAAGTAGCAAGTGCCCTATTACTTAGCGCTACCACTGCCTGCAGGGGTCTAGTACCCTCTCCACCAGATGGTCGGTCAATACCAATCCGCCATATTTGATCTTCCTGATTTCGGCCCAGGCATACCATTTCACCACCAATTTCCACCATCATATTTTCTATACCTTTGCGACGCAGAAAATCAACCACCACATCCACGCCATATCCTTTTGCAATTGCACTAAAATCAAGCTCAATCCCGCTCATGAGCTTGCATACCGAAATGGAGTCGAAATACACGCTGTCAAATCTGACAAATTGCAGCAAAGAGTCGATAGTCTCTTCGGTAGGCATTTCAGGACTTTCTGGGCCAAAGCCCCATGCATTCACCAAAGGACCTACCGTAGGATCAAACGCACCATCTGTTTTTTGGTATATCTCATAGCTGCGCTTCAACACAGGATAGAAATAGGGCAGTTGGAATTTAAAAACAGTGCTTTGATTAAACTGTGAGATTTCTGAACTGGGTATATAGGTAGAAAGTGATTGGTTGAAAAGTTCCAATAAAGAATCTATAGATGTTTTATAATTTTCACCTTCCTTTTGTAAATATTTTATGGAGTATGTCGTGCCCATCGTTTCGCCCGCTATCTCCACACGCTGTTTTTGAGTATCCTGTTCGTTATGGTTTCTATACCACCAAACACTTACCAGCGCTATTACCAGCACCAGAGAGTATAGGGCATTTTTCTTTCTGTTAGCGTTCATTGAAGCGTCTTGTTTTCCGGCAATTGGGCTGCCACTTTCAAAAGAAGTTGCAATTTACGTTTAATTGTGATAATGCCGTGAAAAGTTAAGCAAATAGGATGGAAGCAAGTAGGGCAGCACTCGCATTGCCCAATATACTTTTTACAAACTCATCATATCTTTAAACTTTGCAGCTTGCCTGCGGCTCACCTCCACCTTTTCTCCTCCCTTTAGTTTCACCATCAAGCCCCCATTAAACCATGGCTCTATACCTTCTACCCAGCTCAGGTTGATCACATGCTTTCGGCTGGCCCTAAAAAACATCCTATCGTCAAGTTTCTCTTCCAAAGCATTGAGCGACTTATGGATCATGGGCTTTACGTTCCCAAAATACACTTTGATGTAGTTGCCTTCAGACTCAAACAGCCGCACATCAGAAAGGCGCACAAACCAGCACCTCTCCCCATCTTTTACAAATACCTGATCGTCAACTCCAAGCTTTTTATTCGGTCGAAAAGTATCGGACTGGTCATTTTCCTTCTTCAACAACTTGCTCAGGCTCTTGCCCAAACGTTCCGTTTGGATAGGCTTGAGCAGGTAGTCAAAGGCATTTACCTCAAAGGCCTTCAAGGCATGTTCATCATAGGCTGTCGTGAAAATAACCTCAGGCACATTATCCAACATTTCCAAAAGCTCAAAGCCCGTTTTCCCAGGCATCTGAATGTCCAGAAATAATAGATCAGGACTGTGTTTTTTTATCTTTTCATAGGCATCGTCAACATTCACTGCCTCATCTACAACAGTAATGTATTTGTAGTCGGATAACAAAGAGATCAGTTCCTTTCGAGCCAGTCTTTCATCGTCAATCACGATTGCTTTCATAGTCCATTCTGTTTATATGGTTGAATTTTGATTTGAGCACCAATTTGCTGTGTGTCAGAAGCTTTGGGGTATTACGATCTCTGTCATCACAAAGCTATCATTTTCATTATAAATTCTAAAAGATGCCGATTTTCCAAAAATCAGATTTAGCCTTTTCGTTGTATTGACTATCCCATAACCTTTGGCCTCACTACTATCTTTGATTTGGCCACTGTTCCGGATCTTGATTACAAGACAGGAGTCGACAACATCGGCACTGATCTGCAAAATCCCTCCTTGCACTAAAGTAGAGACCCCATGTTTTATGCCGTTTTCAACCAAAGTCTGCACCATGAGAGGGGGCACCTCAAATTTATAAGCAGCCGCATTGATTTGAATGCCTACCTGAAGTCTTTCTTCAAATCGGATAGTCTCCAATGCAAGATAGTCCCTTACGGTCTGCATTTCATCTTCAAAAGGGATTAGCTTTTTCTTGTCCATGTGCATCGAGTTGCGCAAGATGTTGGACAATTGTGTAATGGCAATCTTGCTTTTTTGAGGATTCTCATCCACTAAGGCCCTAATGCTGTTGAGTGCATTGAAAATAAAATGAGGGTTGAGTTGCGACTTAAGCCTGTTCAACTCAATTTCATTAATAGCCGCCTCAAACTTGAGCGTTGAATTATAGTTTTCTACATAATGGTACATAAAATAAAACAATGCCCACACAATGTACAACGACAATGAAGCCGTGATATCAAAAAACACAAATAAGAACGTAAACTCCCGGTTAAAGTCAAACAAGCTGAGTGCATAAGCCACTCCTATACGGTACATATAATTACTGAGGCTCAACAAGACAATGGCCAATAACAGTCGAGGAACCAGTTGGCTCATGTAAAGCTTAAGCCAGCCTCTTCGAATAACAAATATCCTAAAAAGATGGGTGGAAAAAAGGTAAAAAAGGGCTTCTATAACAATGCTCCAGCCTAAATTATAAGTGAGCTTGTCTGCCGTCTTCAATATGTAAATATTCAATAATGCATATAGCGACCACCCTCCAATTTGGCAGATCCAATATACTTTCTTTTTATTCATGGCAATCGTCTATGCTATATACTATGTCTCAATGGCGACTTTTTATAAAGATAATAATAGATGGGTTTTATAGAACCATGTTTTGTATTAAAGGAAGGGTGCAGATTTGGATGGTAAAACAAGTCTCCTAAATAATCAGCGCATTGGAAAAGCAAGGCAGGCGGAATAACAGAAGCGATAAAGCATTATATTGCCACAAAAACTTTTTAAAAGATTAATGTCGATTAAAAAAATTTCC
>CAYTTV010000040.1:0-33116 GCA_964440915.1 uncultured Roseivirgaceae bacterium | reverse complement strand
TGCTTCAGCAAATCCATTAAATAGCCGCTGAGGATATTTTCATTTTTTTCTTGAAAAGAAAGAGCCGCTTATCTCTTAGAATGAGCGACTCTTTTACACAACCCCATACCACTTAAGGTGACATAATAATCTTCTGCACGAACCTTTGGCGTCCAATTTCGACGCGAATATAATATAGGCCACTAGGACAGTCTGAAAGGTCTAACAAAACCAAATCGTTGGTATTGGCAGATTTCATTTTCACTAACTTTCCTATAGGATCATTTACTTTTATGACCACCCCCTTATTGCTTTCTTCAAAAGACAAAAACACCTTTCCGGTAGTAGGATTGGGGTAAATTCTGGTCATTTTAGTCGCCATTGAATTTGTAGCAGTCAAAGAAGAAGGTGCCATTTCAACCTCAGCTTTAGCGACCTTTTCTTCTTTATTGCCTGCCCAGTCATAAGCCACGCTATAAAAGGCATACCTGCTCTCCCCTGACCCATAAAATATAGCGGAATCTAGTTTCGTCTTGACCAGCCAAGGCGTGAATGCTCCATCATTTTTAGCCACATAAATATCGTAAGCGGAGAGACCTGCATGATGGTCAACCCCTTGCCACTGTACAACGAAGGCAGTATCGCTGAAAGTCGTCGTAATCGGCTTCATGCCGCTCTCAGGGTTTTCCTTGTCGATGGTGTTTGTCCAAATGGGCGTTTCGATGGGGTCGTTTAGATCAAAGAAAATATTGGCCTTATTTTCGATTACTGTCAAATGGGGCAAGCCCGACTTGGCCATAATACTGAATGAAACATAACCTTCTCCTTCTCCAGCTTTTTTGTTTGGAGGAAGAAACCCTTCCATGAAATCATCGGTGAGGGCCATGGTAACTGGATCAAACGAAACAAAATGCCAGGAGATGACCCCTTGTAATGTGTCTAAATTTCCTGTTACCCTGAGAACAATATTTTTGCTAGGACGCAAGTCAATATCTGCTGCAAAAGAATGCTTCTTGGCAAGTGTATATACAGAATCTCCGAATCCAAACCCTGTAAACTCGAGCGTACGGATATCCAATACAGCAGTATCCAACTGATCGACTATCCTGACCTCGCTAGCGGGAGCGGTGGCGGTCTTGATATTCTCAAAGTATATGGTATAATGAAAACTCCTCTCGTCCAAAGTATAGTTATGAGTTGTAAGTCCCGCAAGCCCTTCTTTGGTATTTGGATCCAATGACCCCACTGTATTAGGTCGCTTCCTGTCTCCTGAGCTAGGATTGCACCCTCCTGGCCCACAACTATTGCTAGCTCCAGCCGCAGCAGTCGATGAGGCCATTCCAGCACCTTGGGCAGCCAACCCGAGCGAAAGCTTTGCCGTAGCTCCCGCTGGCGTGCATGATAAAAAGGTAGAAGCAGCATTCCCTATGAAATTCAGGAGGCCTGCTCCTCCCCTAGGTCCTCTTCCCTTAATAGCATTCTCTATGGTACAACCCAAATTAAACACCCCAACCCCACAACCAACAACTGGAACTACGGAAAGTAAATCCAACATACACTGTACGCATGCGGGAAGAGAGGTACAATCTGAATTCATTCTTAATCCCATAAGCCCTAATGCCTCCGCATCGAACATCGGTGCGCCTGCTTTCACTTCAATATCGTAATAACTCAACATTCTTGAGGTTACTTCTAAATCTATATAACCTGTAGTGCCCGGCGTAATATAGGGAATGATGAGCGCTGCTAACAGTACTGAGTCGCCAGTAATTGAATCTCTAACCATATAAAAATGAGATTCTGGAGTTTCTTCAATGATTTCTGGAAGCACATTCTCATCGCTTACATGGGAAAGTATCTTTGGCTCTCTATCAGGGCTCACGGCAATAAAAACAGGCACCCCCACTGCCATAGAATTACCATTATTCCGATAGGCAATGCTGTATTTTGTAGGGCGATTTACCAACACCCTCTCAGGCCCAATAATGCTCAACCGGATATCGTGTTCCTTGGGAGCCTGGATGGTAAAAGCATTCATCAGGGTATCATTTACTTTTGCAGGATGGCTGACCACCACATCATAAATCCCCTCTGGTGCTCTCTCAAACCTAAAATATGCCTCCATCGAGTATGTGTCGCGAAAATTGTCCGTATGTGCAATGATCTCTCTGCTTCCTTGCACCAATTTGACCGATGACCCTTCTTCAAAGCCATATCCAGAAAGCGTGAGCAAAGCAGGGCCTGTACGGCTTGAATAGGTGGGGTTTACCGACTGCACGCCCTGTATTCCTACTTCTAAACATAAGGTATCCTGCGCTCCTTCTCGATAAGCGATCAAGCAGGTTTCATATGCGCCTGCTTTTTCAAAACTGTGCTTAGGATTCACTTGAATGCTCTCTTTCCCATCGCTAAAAAGCCATTTGTAACCAATGGCTGCTTTGTCCGACTGATTATTATAAAAAACTTCATTCCCTTCTATATTAAAAGTAAATGATGCGGCAATTCGGTTGAAGGGCACAATATTGGTGAGGCTCCACCGTCCTAGGGCATCAAGAGCCCTCACATAGAATCTATTTGTACCATAAGGAATCTCCTCAAAATCGGGTTCGACTGTCCATTCTCCTCCACTGTTACCTAGAGGAATTTCCAAAGGAACACCATTTCCAAGACCAGGATCGAAATTCAAAAAATATTCCGCAGCCACTACATCCACATGTTTCGGTGGCTCCACTACATCCACTGTTTCTCTGATAAAATTACTCCAATGACCTTTCGAATTTTTCACTCGGACACACAGCACGTGTTTTCCGATTTCAAGCCCTTCAATATCTATTTCAAAAGCCTCGTCAATCTGTCGTCCTATACTAATCGGAATTGCTGTGGCTTTACCTACTCCAGGATCTGAATCGAAATAATATTCCGCCGCAACAATATTAACGGGCTGGGGATTTTCTGTAACAAATAACAATTGCTGGATTCCAGCCCCCCACCGCCCTTCTGAATCCATCATTCGGACGTATAAGGCGTGTTTACCCGCTGCTAAATCATGATCTATGGCCAATGTTTCATCAACGCTTTCGCCAGGCTTTATCGGCAGTATTGCTCCTTTCCCAAAACCAGGATCCTCCCCAAAAAAATACTCTGCTTGTGTAATTATCTGAGCATGAACCAAGATAGGAAAGCACAAAAAAATAAATAGTTTTTTCATCGCTCACGTATTTAGTCTATCCTATGCAAGGGGCTGTTTGCCTTCACCCTGAACCGTAACTTGGAACCACTGTGGAGCAATTGATTTTCAATCTCTAATTTTTCAATATAAGGGATTCCGAAAGGGAGCCCATATTTGTTAAAGTTGAAATTAGCTCCAAAAGCTCCTAAATCTGTGCCATCAGAGCCTGCTTCTGAAGCGGGCGACTCCTCCGAAACATTAAAATCTGCTTCATAGGCCCAGTCATAGCTGTCAGATACTGAGATAAAGTCAGGATTTTTATTGTTGATGTTGCCTGTGCCTGGAAGTGGTGCCAAGGTTGTATTGGGGCTAAAAGTAAGATTGTTTTCCCAGCGACAATCCACACAGTTCGTGGTGATATCTTGTAGGGATGAAGACAAGCTCACAAAAATATTATTCTTAAGGAGTGCATTGAAACCACGGTTACGCTCAGATCCATTATTATAAAACAGAACAGCATTGTTTCGGTGGATGATTGTATTGTTAATTATCGAGGTGCTCCCATTTATTTGGCCAAAAATCCCTGTACTGTGTCTTTGGGTATTGGAAATAAAAACATTGTTGGCAATTAGCCAGTCATCTGAGTTTTCTCCTACAGTAATAATATTGTTGCCGCCACAGAAAGGGGCTTCTATAAAAATATTTCCACGGACCGTCCAGTTATCATTCACGCCAGGTGCCATATTGATGACATGGCAAGCAGTAAATAAATTGTTTTCTATGGTGACGCCAGAGGCAACATGATTTCCCCAGTAATCTGCCCCTTTCTCGATAATGCCAGTGATTTTAAATCCTGTAATATGACTTCCAGAGCTTCCATCAGTAAAAGTAACCTTTCCCAATATGGCAGGAAGCCCTTTTGGAGCTTGTGGATAATGGCCGGGACCGATTAAAACAATCTTTTTTGGAATGGTCACATCACCATAGGCCTTGTTAGAAGCATGCACATATAACGTGTCACCATTGGAGGCGCTGTTTATGGCCTCATTAACAACACTAAAGTCAGCACCCGAAGTAAGATTGTTGTCAACGGTGATCACCTTGCCAATAGCGGCAGTGCTCACCAAGTGAACAAAAATAAAGATGAGATAGAATGGTTTCATAATCGTGGATTTAGGGGTTATAAATAAAAGCGAAGGTGGCTAGGTTTTACTTATAATAAATCAGGGCATTCCCCGATTTTTAAAACTCAGGGAAAACCCCCTATACAAAAAATCAGCGGGAGGGTGATCGATAGTCCAGGGACAAAGCATGTATTTTAAATGTTTGCTGTTTATATTCGCCCATATCTTACAACATCTCTATGAAACATCTATATTCAATACCCTTGTTCTGCATAGTACTTATTGCCTTCTCATGTACGAACAGTGAAAATTCCATTGTACAGCCAAACAATAATCATATTTATTATGAAGGGAGAATTGGACAAGACCAAGCAGATGTTGTTGAACTGTTTTGGCCGGGCACATCCATTACCATAAACTTTGAAGGGAAGGAAATTGGGGCATGGCTAGAGGACGAAACGGGCAACAATTATTATAATATCATTCTTGACAATGACAGTATATTTCAGATCAATCCTGATACAACAAAAGCGCTGTATACGCTCGCAAGCAACTTATCGGAAGGGCCGCATACCCTTACCCTATTTAAACGCACGTGTTGGGACAAAGGGAAAGCTTGGTTTTATGGCTTCGACATAAAAGAGGGCAAGGCCTTAGCACCACCTCAGCCAAAAAAGAAAAAGATAGAATTCTATGGCAATTCCATTACGACGGGTTATGCTATGGAAGATCTCAGTGGCGACGATTCTCCTGATGGACAATTCGAGAACAACTATCGTACATATGCCGCCATCACTGCGCGGCACTTCGATGCAGCATATGCTTGTATCGCCAAAGCGGGCATTGGCATCACGGTTAGCTGGGATCCTATGATCATGCCAGAAATATATGATCGCATCAATCCATATGATTCTTCATCCTTGTGGGATTTTTCAAAGTTCACCCCTCAGGTCGTAGTGATCAATCTTTTTCAGAACGACTCATGGTTGGTAAACATGCCTGACAACGAGCAATTTAAGATTAGATTTGGAACTACAGCCCCTGACTCTACTGAACTCACTCGGGCTTATGGGGACTTTCTTAAGAACATAAGGGAAAAATATCCCGATGCCCAGATTATTTGTTCGCTAGGCAATATGGACGCTACTAGAGAAGGGTCTCCTTGGCCAAAATACATTGAAGGCGCCGTGAAGGATATGGAGGATGACAAACTATACACGCATTTCTTCCCTTATAAAGATACTCCTGGGCATCCAACTGCGGCAGAACAAGAAGTAATGGCAGAAAGCCTCATCAAATTTATTGAAGAGAACATAGTATGGTAGGTGTTGGGAGGATCTCTACTTCACCAATTTAATACCTCTTGAAGGTGAGGGGCAAGCTCTTGGGCTATAAGCTCGTGTTCTTGCAAAGTTGGGTGATTCCCACAACCTTCATTATAACTTCTTGAGAAAAAAAACTTAGACACATTCTCATCCCCTGCTTCCCGCACATGCTCAACGATGCCAGTAAGGTAATGCTGCAATACGGACTTTAAGGTATCATTGGCCATTGGGCTGGTAAGGCAGGCAATATGGGCTTGAGGATAGTGTTTTCTAATATCTCCAATAAACTGAACATACGCTTCAGAAAAAGCCGTAGAGTCTTGAATACCATCATTTTGTCCTAGACAGATGGTTACGGCATCGGGTTGATACAGATCAAAGTTCCACTGACCGACATTCTCCCGCATGTTCACCTTATCAAATACCTGTGGCATCGTGATTTCCATATCGCAACAACTTCTGATCATGCCGATCCCTGATACAGCAGACAAGTGCCATTGAGCGTCAAGCTGACGTGCAACAACCGGGCCGTAACTCCTATAGGCATTGTGTTGGTCATACCACTTACCAGCGTCACATGGCACAACAGATAAATCGCTGCCTGTGCCACAGGTAATCGAGTTACCAATAAATTCCAATTTTCGGGAGGGCTTGGGAGGCATGGGCAATAAAGCCTTGCATCTGAAACCTAAAAACTCCAGATAACCTATGCCAGACTCCGTGTTTTTGGTGATTGTAATGGTATGGGGGCCGTCTGAAAGCCCTTCTGCCAGCACAATCCTGTTTTCCTTGCCCGTTGTTTGGATTCTTCTCGGTGCTTCATCATCTATCACAACCTCTAAGTAGTTGAGATTGTCGTCCCACAACATTTCATCATTGATCAACAACTCACAAAAGCTGCCTTCGAACTTAGCTTGTATATAAACGCCTGGTGCCCAAAATTTAGGTTTTTTGGGATCACTGAAGTCTACCCTTCCTGTATATTGAATGTGCTCATGATCAGCTTCAAAAAAACTGATTTCACTTGTAGAGCAAGCCGCTACAATCAATCCCAGCCCAATCAAAAAGTTGTGTTTTAGCCTTCTAACACCCATGAGATGATATTTAAATTAAATCGTATTGCGCTTCAGACGCTTCGATGTTATGATAAACTTTTTGAACATCGTCGTTATCTTCAAGCACCTCGATCAATTTCATGACCTTTTGAAAGGCTTCATCATTCAATTGTACATACGTTTTGGGAATACGTTGCAACTCGGCTGTTTCCGTGGTGATCTCCATATCTTCCAACTTCTTTTGTAGCTGCCCAAAATCCTCCATGGCACAAGTAACGTGGATATAATCCTCTTCAAACTCTACTTCTTCAGCTCCTCCGTCAATCACTTCCAAGGTAAAGTCATCCTCATCAATCCCTTCTGGTTTATCAATAATAAACACCCCTTTTCTATCGAAGATAAACTCTAGCGACCCGTTGGTGCCTAATGCCCCACCATGTTTGTTGAATGCCGCTCGTACGTCAGACACAGTTCTGTTGAGGTTATCGGTCGAGCACTCTACAAACACCGCCACCCCGTGGGCTGCATAGCCTTCATAAGTGGTTTCTATATACTCGGTAGCGTCTGCTCCAGATCCCTTCTTAATCGCCCTTTCTATGTTATCCTTGGGCATATTAACCCCTTTGGCATTTGCTATGGCAAGCCTAAGCCTAGGGTTGGCTAAAGGATCGGCGCCGCCCTCTTTGGCTGCTATCGTAATTTCCCTAATAATCTTGGTAAATACTTTACCTCTTTTGGCATCCAATGCCCCTTTTTTCCTTTTGATCGTCGACCATTTACTATGACCTGCCATGATTTTCTCTTCTTTAAAATTTAAACGCTAACACCAAACGAAAACACCCTAATCTCTCACTTCGGGTGCATCTTTGCAAGATTGCCGCTACAAAATAAATTTTTTTTGGGGAGATTTAAAAATTATTATGACAAGGGTGCTAGGCAAGGATTGATTTGTGGCAATCGGAACGCGTGGGATCTTAGCTCAAGCGGTAAACCTTGGGAGCAGTTGAACCCATCATAGATTTATGGAAATGCATGATTTTGTGGGATAGCCGTCCTTATAGGCGAAGGTTATTCAACATTTATAACTTTATAAGTTGCTCCCCTACTTTCAATTTGATCCTATCTTTCATCAAACGCACAACATCCAAAAGGCGAGCCTGGCCCGCCTTTTGGGTTGGTATAGAATCAATCTTCAAAAGGTTGAAACTTATTCTAACCACCGTATGAAGTTAAGTGAGTATACTCACCTGAACTTGAAATAAAGATAGGAAATCACACTATTAAACACAAAGAATTTTTAAGATTTATGTATATAAATTTTCATATAACAGCCTACAAATCAAGGCACAATCCTGTCATAGACTTTCTAACCTCAATTTCCTATACAAGTTTATATCGGCCTTTTCAAAGAGGACTCTCTAATCACCAATTTGGTTTTCAATACTTTTGTCTGGGGCACAAACGGCTTATCCTTATTCGCCAATTGGTCTAAGAATAACCGAGCCGCTGTTACGCCCATTTCAAAGCCAGGCTGGGATACTGAAGTCAGGGAGGGCTCAACCATCGATGATATCTGCCAATCACTGAAGCCCACTACAGCAATATCAGAAGGGATCTTAAGGCCTCTTTCTTTAATGGCCTTCATGGCGCCTATTGCTCCAATATCATTGCTTACAAATATGGCATCCGGAGGATTTGGAAGGTCCAAAAGTTTTTGTGTGGCCAGGTAACCTTCTTTTTCGCTATTCATGGAGATATGGTGAACCAATTCCCCATCATGTTCGTGATTATACTTCTCTAAGGCCTTTTTGTAACCGTAGTAACGATCTTGTGCAATAACCAAATTCTCAGGACCTGCTAAATGCGCTATTCTTTTACATTCTTGGTGAATTAAATGCTGAGTAGCCTGGAACGCACCATCCAAGTCATCTACAATTACCCTGTTGGTAGGGAGTGCCTCACACACCCTGTCAAAGAAAACCAGCGGCGTGCCACGATCGAATGGATGTTTGAAGTGATCAAAAGTATCGGTTTCTTTGGAAATTGATACCAATAAACCATCCACCCTGCTTGACACAAGTGCATTCGTATCCATGATTTCCCTTTTCAGCGATTCGTTGGATTGGCAAATCATCACGTTATATCCAGCTTCATAAGCAACGTCTTGAATACCACTGATAATGGTAGAAAAAAAGAAATGTACAATTTCAGGAATAATAACTCCAATGATATTGGTCTTATTATGCCTTAGGCTAAGCGCGAGTTGATTGGGTTTGTATTCAAGTTTTTCAGCGAGTTCATTTACAAGCTTCTTCGTTTTGACACTGATGTCCGGATGGTCTTGCAGTGCCCTTGAAACAGTAGAAGGTGAGATATTGAGCTCTCTTGCGATGTCTTTGATAGTTATCTGCCCGCTTTTCATATTATCATAATTAGGTATATAATTCTTAACTGTTAGGATGGCCGTTACTTTATTGGCAAAGGCAATTTAATCATTAACCCTTAAATTTATAGAGGAATATAGCAATATTTCAACAATACGCCCAACAGAATCCTCACTGGACAGGATCAAAGCTGGTCCAACATCATACGTATAAAAAGAAAGTTCATTAATTCTGGAAGCAGTACACAAGCACAAGCCTTACGCATAACTTCACGCAAAGATAGTTTTATCGCTCTACTAATCTTCGCATTTCAATCAATTTTTTACTATGAATGGAATACCTGATTAAAGGAAAATCCAAGTCAACAACCCATTCACAAGGGAAAGGATAACGCTAAATAGCAGTGCCCACCAGAAATTCTTTACCTTAAAACCGGGGACAATGGCATCTACCAACATGATCAGCAGAGCATTGATCACCAAAAGGAACAAACCCAAAGTTAAGATTGTGATGGGAATGGTCAGAAAAACAAAGATGGGTCGAATTATGGCATTGACAACTCCCAATACAATGGCTACCAATAAAGCACTTCCAAAGTTTTTGACGGTCACGCCTTTTAGGATGTAAGCAGTTGCAAATACAGCCACGGCACTGATTAAGATTTTTATGATTATGTCCATAAGTATTAGGTTTATTGCTACTCAAACTTTAAACTTGAAAAAAAGTTGCCGAGCTTGTGTAGCTGCAACTTAGAACAATCTAAGTCTGTAAATATAATTGAAAACTGTCTTACAAACATCAGGATTATCCAAAAATTATGGCTCCATTAGAGCATTGGACAACCTGACTTTATCGATTCAAAAAGGCGCAGTATATGGCTTTTTGGGGCCTAACGGCAGTGGTAAGACTACAAGCCTCGGTATTATAATGGGAGCCATTCATCCTACTTCAGGCACATACGACTGGTTCGGAATGCCACCCTCTGCAGAAAGCAGAAAAAGAATTGGGGGAATTATAGAACAGCCCAATTTTATACCCTATCTCTCCGCCATGCAAAATCTTAGGCTCGTGGCAGACATAAAAGATGCAGACAAAGGAGAAATCCCAACACTTTTGGAAAAGGTAGGACTCGATAAGCGTGCCCATAACACATTCCGCACCTTTTCTTTAGGCATGAAACAAAGGCTTGCCATTGCTGCAGCACTTTTAGGGAATCCGGAAGTATTGATTTTGGACGAGCCCACAAACGGCCTTGATCCGCAGGGAATAGCAGAAATCAGAGAATTGATCATTTCAATAGCGGAGGGCGGCACAACAGTAATACTGGCCAGCCATCTATTGGAAGAGGTTCAGAAAGTTTGCAGTCACGTAGTGGTTCTAAAATCGGGACAAGCCATATACGCCGGCAATGCCACGGGCATATTTACCGAAAAAAAAGCTGTAGAAGTTGCTGCTCAAGATATGCAAGCTTTGGGCGAGGTATTGCGCAGCTTCCCAGGCAATACTAATCTGACAAGAGAAGGAAAAACATGGGTAGTAGAAAACCCTGATCTTTTGGATGCAAGTACATTGAATGCCTTTTTGCACAACAAAGGCATCGCTGTTTCTTATTTGGCTATGCGGTCGAACAACTTAGAAAAAGATTTCTTGGCCCTTCTGTCTTCAAAAAAATGATACGACTTCATAAAATAGCCTTCCGCCCATTGCTAAGCTATCCCACTTTCTGGATTTTACTAGCATTGCACCTGATTTTATGTGCTTTTGTGGTATTTAGCATGGAAAACTTCATCACTTCGTTTGAAGTAAATGGCCATACAGTCTCTTCAAACGACCTTACACAATTAGGCCTTATCTCCTTCCCCGATATTTGGCATAACATCACCTATGTGGCGGGTTATTTCAAATTTATTTTGGCCCTTATTGTAGTCATCAGTGTATCCAATGACTTTTCCTATAAAGTTCTGAGGCAACAAATCATCAATGGATTGAGTCATGAAGAATATCTCGGAACAAAATTTATAGTCATCTTTTGGTTGGCACTTGTCTCTATGATTACGCTAGGCATTACTGGCCTGAATATAGGTTTATACCATACACCTCATAACTCGCTGGCATTGGTTTTACAAAAGATTGATTTTCTTGGCGCCTATCTTATTCAACTCATTGCATATCTTAGCTTAGCCTTGGTTTTCGCCTTGCTCATCAAAAGATCAGGATTATCCATTGGGTTGCTAATATTATATACCTGGGTGATTGAACCTATTACAGCATATTCCCTCCCTGCTCATGTCAAAAAGATTCTTCCCTTAGAGAGCTTAAATAACCTCATTCAATTTCCTTTTAGGGATATGATAGGGGAAGTTGCTCAAGAAGGCATTTCTTTAGAAGCAACTGCGATCACCTTAGCATACATCATGTTATTTAATCTGCTAGCTTTCATACTCATCCGATATAGAGACTTATAATCTCTATAATCGAACTTTCAACTTTTCGACATGATCAATTGGTACATTAAAACCAATACCATAGGCCTTTACTTTAATTTTCCCTTTGAAATGCACCTGTCGCTCCTCTCCTCCTAAAATGGCCAATGCAGATGAAATAGAGTTAATCTGCAAATCCTTCAATGATAGATTCAGGTCTATGGGTACGGTAAAGTCTGCCATGCCTTTCGCTTTGATATCAAAATCTTGGCTGATATTGGTAACCTTTTCACCATCTACTGCCACGTCCATGTCCACATGCTGTATATGCACAGTACGTTTGTTAGGATTATAAAAAAGGGCATCACCGGTTACATTTACTGATGTAAAACCTGCCATATTCACTTTCAAATCAGCAATATCCTTGAACTCTGGCCCTATCAGTGGCTGACATCCTACTCCTATCACAGCCAAGGCGAATATCATCACAATATTTAATTTTATTTTCATGCTTGTTTTTTTCTTAAAAATAGAACAATTACCGAGTAGACCTGCTTTGGAATGTGCTAAATTAAACACTTCCTGGCACAGTCAAATAACATGCCTAAGATTTCTGACCAGTTCAGGTCTCATTTGTATTATTTTTTTTTACTTTTAAACTAAATTGAAATCTCGTTTCATATCATGATAAATTAAAACACCTACTTATAACCATATAAGGAGCATTTTTTACCAACATATTTAGATTTAGCGATGAACAGAAATAGAAATTTTTTTGCACCTTCATTAAAAATTGTAATACTATTGCTCATAGTCTTCAGTTGTAAAAGTGATGATGACAAAGGTATACCCACTGTTAAGGATATCGATGGCAATACTTATCATGCAATACAAATCGGCAGTCAAATATGGATGGTTGAAAACCTGAGGGCGATGCGATATAATGATGGAACCTCTATTCCCTTGGTGACCGATTCTGCTGCTTGGGCTTCACTAAACGGCCCTGGCTACACAACCTATAACAATACGACCAATATAGACACCATAACCACCTATGGCAGACTATACAATGGATATGCTGTAAATACAGGCAAATTATGTCCAAAGGGATGGCGGGTGCCAACTGAAAGTGATTGGAATATTTTAATCGATTATCTGGGAGGTGAAAGCGTGGCTGGTGGGAAACTAAAAGAATTGGGAACTGCTCAATGGAGTGAAGGAAATATAGCCGACAACTCGAGTGGCTTCACAGCATTACCGGGTGGAAATCGAGGAGCCAATGCCAAATTTTTCAACATGGGAGAAAATGCTTATTACTGGAGCCAAACGTTGGGCTTTTATATAAACAGTGGCGGCACTGCCATGTATAGTATGGCCTTTAGCAATAATTTTGGGCTTTCGGTATGCTGCATAAAAGAATAGGGCATCAGCGATATACACACCATGTTACCATTAGCTTGCCTTTATAGAGGAGGGACGTGGACGGATTAATTGATTATGATGCATATCAGTTGCCCCCTATCAAATTATTTCCTTATGTTTGTCCCATTACAAGGGGTGCTTAATAGCGATATTAGGCTGAGAACATACCCAACCTGATCTGGATAATGCCAGCGTAGGAAGCGTAAGCCATCCATTCATTGCAATTTAGGCTCCCCTATTATTTTACTGCTACATCTTAAGAGCACAAACTAAATTGCTATGAATTCTCCTACATTAAAAGAATCCAAGTTTGACTTGGTTACCCAAGATCTCAAAAAATGGCAGGGCCGTGAGGAATGGTTCTTCAACCGAGAACATACAGACACATACGAATTATGGTATGAGGGTCGGTACAAGCGTGCGGAAATCTGGCAAAAAAAGATCATTACCCAACTGGTAAAACAGGATAAAAGAGTAAAGACGTTATTAGAATTTGGTTGCGGCACCACCCGGTTTACGCGATGGTGGCATGAGATCGGCATCGAGGCCTCTGGAGGTGACATTTCACCTTTTATGTTGGGCCAAGGGGTGCATTTATTTGATGGTGACCTTGTGCTGGCAGACTCGCACCACATGCCTTTTAAAGACCATACATTCGATGCTTTGGCTTTTATTACCACTTTCGAATATTATAAAGATCCTGTGAAGGTGATCAGGGAAGCTGCCCGTGTGGGGAAGCACGGGATAATATTTGGCATGATGAATCGAAATTCTCCCAAGGTGGCCCGAAGAAGGGTGCAAGAAATGTTCGGGAAAAATCCCTTTTATGTAACAGCCACCTTTTATACACCAAAGAAGCTTATGGCGGTGATTCATGAAGCCCTGGAAGGAAGGTCTTACTCCATCGAATGGATGGCTACCGGTCTGCCGAAATGGTTTCCTGTACAGCAGTGGCACCAACCCTATGGCGACTTTTTTGGCATGTATGTTCACCTAAATGATGTAGGATGATGAGCGCTTTCGATCACTTCTCTGGGAAAATAACAGCAACAGCGCTTGAAGAAGTATTGGTACCTCATTCTGGGCATGCTAGGAAAGAAGTAATCCATGGTCCAATGCTTGGTGTCGATACAGCCCTGATTGATCTAGGCAATAACCTCGGCTTAGCAGTATCTAGTGATCCGCTGTCACTCATCCCCACCATTGGACTAAAAGCATCTGCATGGTTGTCTGTGCATCTTTTGGCTAATGATATGGCTACGACTGGGTTTGCTCCTCAATATGCACAATTTGTGCTCAACCTTCCACCCCAGCTTTCATCCGAAAACTTTAAGGAATATTGGCACTATATTCATTTGTTCTGTGAAGACATTGGTGTGGCCATTACTGGTGGACATACGGGAAGGATCGAAGGACAAAATTCTGCCATTTCCGGAGGAGGCACGATGTTTTTAACAGCCCCATTAGATGAGATTATCACAAGTAACCATGCAGCATCAGGCGATATTATTATCGTGACCAAAGAAACTGCCCTTACTTCATCTTCCATTCTTGCCATGAGTTTCCCGGAAACTGTAAAAAACAAGCTAGGCACAGAGGTCTATGATATAGCTTGCAACAACTTCTATCAAACTTCTGTCTTAAAAGAAGCCCAATTGGCTAAGGAAATTTTGAAACCAAAATCTGAATTAAAAGCCATGCATGACGCTACAGAAGGTGGCATATTAGGGGCTATTCATGAAATGGCTCAAGCTTCAGGATGTGGATTTTTGATCGATAACGATAAGCTTCCGGCAGGAAATGCTCAGAAAGCCATTACGGATTTATTCGAAATTGACCACCGCTTCTGCGTAGGTGCTGGTGCGATGATAATAGCAGCAAAACAAGGCACAGAAGAAAAACTGATAACGCACTTGAATAAAAACTCCATTAAGGCCACTATCGTTGGGAGCATGACTGAAAAGAAAGAAGGCTATAAACTTATAGAAAATGGAGAAGTGGTAGATTTTATTTATAACGGAGTAGATCCTTATTGGGGAGCCTTTTTTAAAGCACTTAAAGATGGATTAAAATGAAACAAAAAATCACCATAAGTGGCGGCTTATATTTAGTGCTAGATCCTTCTATGCCCTTGGACATTTTAATAAAAAAATTGACAGAGGCTTTAGATGGAGGAGTTAATGTACTACAAGTTTGGAATAATTGGCCAAACAATTTCAATATGACAAGCAAAATTGAACTTGTAAATGCCATTACAGCCATTGCTTCTGCTTACAATGTACCCGTTTTGGTAAACGAAGAGTGGGAATTGCTGAAGCACACCTCCCTTTCAGGAGTTCATTTCGATCACATTCCTAATCACTATGAAAATATAAAAACAACGATCAACAGAGACTTTATTGCAGGTATTACATGCAGCAATGATTTATCCACAGTAAAATGGGCAGTACAACAACAATTAGACTATATTTCCTTCTGTGCCCTATTTCCTTCAAAATCTGCCGGGGTATGTG
Source organism: uncultured Roseivirgaceae bacterium (assembly GCA_964440915.1). Taxonomy (GTDB): domain Bacteria; phylum Bacteroidota; class Bacteroidia; order Cytophagales; family Cyclobacteriaceae; genus CAMPJM01. The sequence goes on along the minus strand of CAYTTV010000040.1, from coordinate 17,722 downwards.
AAATCGTGGCTCCCGAAACGATTCAAAAAGCTAGGGAAATAACCCATCTACCCTTTTTTGTTTCAGGGGGTATAACTGCTCAAAATTTATCAGCATTAAAAGATTTAGACTTTACTGGCGTGGCCGTAATTTCAGGAATACTCAGTGTAGACAATCCTAGAAAGGCGGCTTCTTCCTATGTTCAAGCTATAAACCAATTAAAGAAATGAGACCATCATTATTAGAAAAACTGTGTTGCCCTCAGGACAAATATGATCTAGAGCTTCAAATATTTGCTAAGAAAGATAATGGAGACATTCTAGAAGGCTTATTCACCTGTCCTGAATGTAAGCGATATTATCCCATTATTTATGGCATCCCTATTATGACCCCAGATGAGTATAGAGAGAAAGCATTGGAAGCGCCTATGTTAGAAAAGTGGGGTCTATCTATTGCAGAAGGAAAAGAAAGATTTTTACTAGAATTGTAAATATTATTCAGCGTATATTTCATTCGCAATTGATAAACCATGCAGTAGGAAATACCTTGCAATGCCCATAAAATTATTCATAAGCAAAGCCATTAAAGAGACCGAAAACCTTAAGGTGTTCTGTAAGCAAAGAGGTTGGAAGTTTGTTGCAAAAAGTTTTTTGACTTTTGAATCTAAAGGTTTCCAATGGGATGGTGAGGAAGATATTATTTTTTTTAGCAGTCCACGTGCGGTAGATTTCTTTCATGCACAATATCCATTGCCCCAAAATAAAACCTATGCCTGTGCTGGAGAAAAAACCAGGTATAAACTGCTTGATCATGGTATTCATGCAGATTTTGTGGCAGACCATTCAGGCCAGGTAGATAATATGTCAAAAGCTTTTGCTGCTTTTGCCGAAGGGAAAAATGTGCTTTTCCCTATCTCCAATCTTTCAAAGCAAAGCTATTCTCAATATTTACCGAAAGGGAGATTTCGTTTTGCACAGGTATATCAAACCAATATTAACGCAGCCAAAATAGAAGATTGCGACCTTTATGTATTCACCAGCCCATCCAATATCAAGGGATTTATGATTAAAAATGAAGTGACCCCAAAACCTTGTATTGCTTGGGGAGAGACTACATCTAAGTTTCTGCATAAGCATGGTTTCAACGTATTCAAACAGTTAGATATCTCTTCTATAGATGCATTGATTGAAGTCCTTTCTACTCTAAGAGACGATGCAATAAAAAAGCTACCTTTCTCTTGATCCTTAAATATCTTCTCCTTTTATAATGCCATCCTCATCTGATAAAGATCAAACCCTTTTGCCCAGAAATCTTCCGATACTTTTTCGAGACGAAACCCATGCTTTTCATAAAACTCATGGGCCAATTGGGTGGTGCGCACTACGATACTTGTGATGGATTTGGTTTTCTTGACTTCGGATATCCTGTATTGAAGTAATTCGGTACCGATGCCTTTGCCTTGATAGTTAGGATGGACTATATCCCATGAAATCCTAGCTGTCAGACCATTACCGAACCCATAATTCACTCCTCCTGCACCAACGACTTCTCCGTTTATTTCAACTGCAAAATAGTTTTCCGAGTCATGGTCCAGATATTCCAACAAATCCTTTTCTTCAGAAGGACTAAAAAACTTAGGCGTATTGAGCCGCAACAGGTTCACAATTGTGGGTTTGTCACTGACTTGGAATGCCCTGATTTTCATAAAAAGATGATTGCCCCAATGATGTTTAGGAGGATGCATTCCTACCTCGTACATTGAAAAATTAGATCTAACTAAGGCTATACTACCCTTTACTCAAGAGAAATGCCTTAAGCTCATCAAAGTCAGCAGAAATAGATTTTGATTGTTTAGGCTTGTCCATAGCTTCTTGCAATGCAGCAGGAATTGATACATTGCCTTCTATCAAAGGTTTTACCACTTCTAGGAATTTGGCAGGATGGGCTGTGGCGAGAAACACGCCATTCAAATCTTTCCCTTCTTCCTCTAAGTATTCTTTTAATCCTTTGTAACCAATAGCACTATGGGGATCTAAGATATATCGCTTTGCTTTATATACATCGGTGATAATTTCCTTTGTTTCTTCATCAGTATAATGCTTCCCGACAATATTGGCCTTTATATCTTCAAAAACTCCTCCAAAAATATTGAGTATCCTTTCAAAGTTACTAGGATTGCCCACATCCATCGCATTTGAAACAGTCCTGACCGAAGACCTCGGGTTAAATTCACCAGACATGAGATAGTCAGGCACCACATGATTGGCATTGGTTGCCGCAATAAACTTATAAACGGGCAATCCCATCTTCTTTGCCAACAAACCTCCCAGCAAGTTGCCGAAATTGCCGCTAGGAACAGAAAAAACTAAAGGCTTGCTCTTATCTAATCGGCTGTAAGCATAGAAATAATAAAAAGACTGCGGGATTAAACGGGCTATGTTGATAGAATTGGCAGAAGTCAGCTTCATGGCGTTATTGAGCTCTTTGTCGCCAAATGCCTGCTTTACCATCCTTTGGCAATCATCAAAAGTGCCGTCCACTTCCAAGGCCGTTATATTCTTTCCTAAAGTGGTAAACTGCTTCTCTTGCATATCGCTCACCTTGCCAGAAGGATACAATATGGTGACATGAATGCCCTTTACACCTAAAAATCCATGCGCTACTGCACTGCCTGTATCGCCTGACGTTGCCACCAAGATATTGACTTTGCCTTGTTGGTCATCAATAAAGTGCGCCATGAGCCTAGACATAAACCTTGCCCCAAAGTCTTTGAAAGCAAAGGTAGGCCCTTGAAAAAGCTCAAGGCTATACATGTTGTTATCAAGCGAAACCAAGGGCACCTCAAAATTAATGGCCTCCTTCACTATTTTACGCAGTGCATCATCTGCTACGGCTCCTTGAAGCATATTCTTGCTCACCTCAAAAGCTATCTCCTGCAAAGTCAGGTTATGGATATTTTCAAAAAATGCATCAGGCAGTTTTGGGATTTCATAAGGCATGAATAAACCACCGTCATCAGGAAGCCCTTTGAAAATAGCATCTTTGAGGGAAAAGTCAGAAGAAGGGTTTTTGGTACTATATAATCGCATAATATCTATGATGTCTTTATATTAATCTAAAATTTTGGGGCCTTCAGTATTGATACCCGAAATATATACTTCACTGTCTATATCCAGCACTTTGAATGCCCCACTCATTTTGGCACCTACTTTTTCTGCGGTAGCCATGTCTGCGCTCAGAGCAAAAATAGAAGGACCTGAACCAGAGATCCCGCATCCTATAGCACCAGCTTCCAATGCCGCTGATTTTACGGCATCAAAGCCTGGGATAAGGATGGCACGAATCGGCTCTACGATCACATCTTGCATGGACCTACCCACAAGATCGAAGTCTCCCTGCATCAATCCTACCACAAGCCCTGCAATATTGCCCCATTGCTGTACGGCGTCTCGCATCAGAACCTGCTTTTTAAGGATATCTCGTGCGTCTTTTGTGGCTATCGATATTTGAGGATGAACAAGAGAAACATATAATGGCTTTGGAACGGGTATTCTCACCACATCTAAAGGAGAATAACTCCGCACGAGCACCATGCCGCCGTATAACGCCGGCCCTACGTTGTCAGCGTGTGCCGCACCACAAGCCTGCCTTTCACCTTCCATGGCAAATGCCAAAAGCTCGGTAGAAGGTAGTGGCGTTCCCATAAGCTCATTGGCAGCAAAAACGCCCGCTACGGCACTGGCGGCACTAGATCCTAACCCACTGCCCAAAGGCATCTTCTTTTCCAAAAAAATATCGAATCCTTGGTCAGACCTCAAATGCTCCAAGTATTTATTGATTGCCACGCTAGCCGTATTCATATCAGGATCTTTGGGCAATTTCCCACCATCACCTTTTATTTCCACAATTCGCACCTTCCCTAGATTGTTAGGCTTAAGCACAAGCTCGTCTCCTGGATTTGAAACGGCAAAGCCCAACACATCAAAACCACAAGTCACATTAGCAACTGTAGCTGAGGCAAATACTTTAATACTTTCTTTCATTTGATTTTATTGAACTAAATGGTGTATAAGCTAGCGGAAATTAGCGTCGCCTATTTAGACAAATAATTGCTGATGCTGATAATTTCAGCAAAAACCCCAGCAGCGGTCACTTCGGCACCAGCCCCTGGCCCTTTGATTACCAATGGTTTGTCATTATATCTTTCTGAGGTATAGGCAATGATATTGTCACTTCCCGAAACAGCATAAAACAAAGAATCCGGCCCCACTGCTTCAAGCTTTATAAAGGCTTTGTCATTTTCCAATCCAGCTATATAACGGAGCTTTTTGCCCTCTTTCTGAGCTGCTTTCATTTTTTCTGCCATCATATCATCGATCTTTTCCAGCTCTTTGAAAAAGTCGTCTACCGTATCAGCCTTAAAGCAAGCTTCAGGCAACAATGGTTCCATCATAATATCTTTCAATTCCAAGCTAATGCCTGCTTCTCTGGAAAGGATCAATATCTTTCTGGCCATATCCATTCCGTTCAAATCATCCCGAGGATCTGGCTCAGTATAGCCCAAACGCTTAGCCTCCTTTACCACATCGCTAAACTTCACATCGCCTTCGAAGCTGTTGAAGATATAAGAAATGGTGCCGGACAAAATTCCGTCGATCTTATAAATTTGATCGCCACTCAAGATCAAGTCCCTCAAAGTGCTGATAACCGGCAGTCCCGCTCCAACATTCGTTTCATACAAGAACTTTACCCCCTTTTTCAAGGCTATTTCCTGTAGTTCAAGGTATCGGTCATAAGAATCAGAGTTGGCTAGCTTATTCGGAGTCACTACTGATATGCTGGCATTGAGCACCTCTTCATAATGATCAGATATGGCCTTGCTGGAAGTATTGTCTACAAATACGCTATTTGGAAGGTTAAGCGTTTTCATGTTTTTAACAAACTCAGCGATGTCCATTTTATCGCCTTTCTCTATCAACGCATCTTTCCAATTGTCCAGGGCCAGCCCATTTTCATCAAACATCATTTTCTTGCTATTGGCCAGTGCCACGATGTTTATATTGAGGTGCCTTTTCTCATAAAAGTACTCATACTGCCTCTTAAGCTGCTTAAGCAAGGTCCCGCCAATCAGTCCAGTGCCGACAATATATAAGTTGAGGCTCTGTCTGTTTTCCAAGAAGAAGGTGCCATGCAAAGCCTTTAGTGCTTTGGCAAGATGCACTTCCTTGATAATGACAGAAACGTTAAGCTCTGAAGATCCCTGAGCAATGGCAATGATATTGATACCATTCTTTGATAGCGTACCAAACAATTTTCCTGCGATACCAGGTGTGTTCTTCATGTTTTCACCTACTATGGCCACAATAGAGAGATTTTCTTCTATGGCTACAGGGTTGATTTTTTCAGAAGCAATTTCCAAAATAAACTCGTCCTCTATGGCGGTACGCGTTGTCAGCGCATCCTCAGGTGCAATGGCAAAGCATATAGAATGTTCAGATGATGCTTGTGAAATCAATATCACATTTACTTTGGCTTTGGATAATGCACCAAACAGCCTAGAAGCAATGCCTGGCACGCCTACCATCCCTCCACCTTGTAAATTCACCAATGACACATGTTGTATGGAAGAAATACCTTTAATGGGCATTTCTTTGTTGTTAGCCTCTTTGGTAATCAGTGTTCCTTCAAAATCACGATTGAAAGTATTTCTTACCCTAATGGGGATATTCTTGTTGAAGGCTGGCTGCAATGTAGGCGGGTAAATAATTTTTGCACCAAAATGAGTCAGCTCCATCGCCTCTACATAAGATATGGCAGAAAGCGAAAATGCTCTTTTTACCTTCCTTGGATCAGCAGTCATCATGCCGTCCACATCTGTCCATATTTCTATCTCATCCACCTCAAGGGCAGCTCCCAAAACGGCGGCAGTATAGTCAGAACCTCCCCTTCCTAGTGTGGTAATTTGTCCCTTTTGATTGGCGCTGATAAAGCCAGTTACCACTTGAAGCTCCTTGTGCTGTTGAAAATATGCAATTATTTTCTTATTGGTGGCCTCAAAATTGATTTTTGCAGCGCCATAATTATCATCAGTTATGATGATCTGCCGAGCATCAAGATAGGCTGCGTCTAATCCAGACTGTTTGAAGAACTCGTGAATGATATACGCAGAAAGCCTTTCCCCAAAACTCATGACGAGATCGCGGGTGCGAAGGGAAAGCTCTTTCAACAAAAAGACGCCATGCAGGACATCTTCTAGCTCGTTGAGCAAAAGTTTTACATGCGCGAAGGTATTGCTTTGACCGTTTACGGCAATGAGCTGTTTGACAACGGTAAAGTGACGGCTTTCTATTTGTTTGAATATATCTTCATACTCTAGGTCTCCTTCTGAAGCTTTTATTCCAGCCAAAGTCAAAAGATTGGTAATACCAGATTGTGCAGAAACCACAATGGCTACTCTTTCGCCTTTTCGTTGATAGTCAAAAACAATATCAGCAACCTGCCGGATGCTATCTGCTGTACCTACTGAGGTACCTCCGAATTTCAGTATCTTCACGCTTAATTTATTTTCTTTTACGATCTTATGTATATACTCTGTATAATCCAGCAAATTTCTCTACCAGACCAAACTTTATAAATTTAAACTCCCCTTCCCTTGCAGCATACATCTTTACCTTCGCCCATGCTCATTTGTATAAAAGGGCGTTATAATCTCCAGATGCGGTAGAATTTTTGCATATTTTGAATGCGAAATTAATATTTTTCTTTCCATTTTCCCGTCCGGCTGCCAAAGTTAATAGTTAAATGACTAATAACATCAAACCAAATATTGAAAAAGATCCTCTTGGTCATTGAGGTACTCATAGTTAACTTTCATGTCTCTCATCCGTTGCGTTAGTGCTTCGAAATCCTTTTTATGGTGCACCTCAATTCCTACTACAGCAGGGCCATTTTCTCTGTTCGTCTTTTTTCTATATTCAAAATGTACTATGTCGTCGTCTGGTCCAAGCACATCCTTCACAAATTCGCGCAAAGCACCTGCACGCTGAGGGAAACGGACAACAAAGTAATGCTTGAGCCCTTCATACAGCAGTGACCTTTCCTTGATCTCCCCCATTCTGGCGATGTCATTATTGCTACCGCTCACAATGCAAACCACATTTTTCCCTTTGATCTTATCTTTGTAACTATCCAAAGCGGCAATGGTGAGTGCTCCAGCAGGTTCTACTACTATAGCCTCTTCGTCGTACATTTTCAGGATTGTAGAACAGACTTTCCCTTCTGGCACCAGTGTTACCTCCTCCAAATACTCCCTGCAAAGTTGAAAAGTGATATCCCCTACTTTCATGACCGCTGCCCCATCTACGAACTTGTCAATCTTCTTCAGCGGTGTATTGTGACCTTTCTCCAGCGAAACTTTCATGGCAGGTGCGCCTTCAGGCTCGATTCCGATAATTTTGGTACCTGGACTAAGTTGATGAAATACAGCTCCTACACCAGCAGCAAGCCCCCCTCCCCCTATCGGGATAAAAAGGTAATCAATCTTTTCACTCGCATCTTCCAGTATTTCCTGTCCGACAGTGCCTTGCCCTTCTATAATCTCAAGGTCGTCAAACGGGTGAATAAAGGTGCATTGATGCGATTGACAAAATTTCATAGCCTCTGTATAGGAGTCATCGAAAGTGTCTCCCACCAGTACTACTTCTACATGCTCTTTACCGAACATCTTCACCTGTCGAACCTTCTGACGAGGGGAAGTGGTAGGCATAAATACCGTTCCTTTGATATCGAGCAGGCGACAAGAATACGCTACACCTTGGGCATGATTTCCTGCACTGGCGCACACTATACCACTTTTCATGGCTTCAGTAGACATCCTAGCCATTTTATTGTAAGCTCCTCTGATCTTATATGATCTCACCACTTGAATATCCTCACGCTTCAACCAGATATTAGCACCGCAAGCCGCAGAAAGGTTTTCGTTGCGCATCAATGGCGTATGCCGCACTACATCCTTAAGTCGCTGAGCTGCTTCGGCTATTCTATCTATATTAGGATATATGTCAAATTGATTCATATGGCTTACGCTAAAAGATCATTTTTTTCTTAATACTCTAAAAGAAAAAAACCTTTCCATTGTTATAGAAAGGTTCTTCTTTTGATGATATTTCATTCACTACCTTTCATTCAATCCCTCTTCTAACCGTAATAATGGTAGAAGTTATATTGGTTGTGGCAATAGCAATATAGGTATTGGTAGTGTGCATTATCATTACTTATGGTATTTTAAAGTGTTGCTAATGTACAAGAACAACCTGGAAAATAAAAGCAAAATGAAAGTATAATTACAATTAATGAGTAGAAAGTCTCCTTAAACCTTGTCAGATGAAACATTTTCTCTTCTAAAGTTTGATTTTATAAATTAAGTCTCTAAATTAGCACCTTTAATTGACGACAATGCATAACATATTCAACACTTACTATTATTTTTACTTTTATTTTAGATCCTCCTTGGGGTTTTAAAGGGAAAAGTATTGTGTTGAAAAAAATATACAACTACCTGAGAGCCTCGAAATAACGAGGCTCTTTTTTTTGTACAAATTTAAATGGCCTTCGAAGACTAAAATAGCTGAATAAGATCAATGGAAATAGCCGTAGCGAAAAGAATACAAGGAACAAAAGAGTACTACTTCTCCAAGAAGCTGAGAGAGGTAGATGTGCTCAACCAATCCGGCAAGAAAATTATCAATCTAGGTATTGGTAGCCCGGACCTTATGCCCCCAGCCAGTGCTATAGAAAAGCTCTGCACTGCTGTGGGTGAGGAATGCAATCATGGGTACCAGAGCTATAAAGGCATTGCCTCACTCAGAGAGGCTTATGCTCAGTTCTACGCTAGGCATTACCAGGTAGAAGTAGATCCTGAGAAAGAGATATTACCGCTCATAGGTTCCAAAGAGGGCATCATCCATATTTCTATGACCTACTTGAATGATGGGGACGAAGCCCTTGTGCCAAACCCTGGCTACCCGGCATATGCCGCCGCCACAAAAATGGCAGGAGGCAGCACCGTAATATATGATCTGGAGCAAGGCAACGGATGGATACCTAACCTTGATAAGATCGCACAAAGAGACCTGAGCAAGGTGAAGCTTATGTGGGTTAACTTTCCTAACATGCCTACTGGAGCTAACGGCAATGCTTCCTTCTTCGAGGAGCTTATCCGGTTTGGAAAGGAACACAACATTTTGATATGCAATGACAATCCTTACAGCTTCATTTTGAACGACAGCCCTCAAAGCCTATTGAGCGTACCGGGTGCCATGGAAATAGCGATAGAGCTGAACTCCTTAAGCAAGTCGCACAATATGGCAGGGTGGCGCATGGGCGTGCTTATAGGAGAAGAAACCCATATCCAAAACGTGTTGCGGTTTAAAAGCAACATGGATTCTGGCATGTTCCTTCCAGTTCAATTGGCGGCTGTAGAGGCACTTCAAAGCAGCACTGAATGGTTTCAGGAACTTAACAACGTATACAAAGAAAGAAGAGAAAGGGTGTGGAAAATATTGGAAGCACTTGAATGCACGTATGACCGCGAGCAAACAGGCTTGTTTGTATGGGCCAAAGCTCCCGATCACGTCGCCAACGTAGAGGAATTTGTGGATAACATCTTATATAATGGGCGGGTATTTATCACCCCTGGATTTGTTTTTGGTTCAAATGGCGAGCGATATGTGCGTATTTCACTCTGCAATAAAGTAGCGGTGTTGGAAGAAGCACTGAACAGAGTTCAATCACTAAAACAAGTAGCGAAATGACAATAACCATCATTGGATTAGGATTGATCGGTGGCTCGATGGCACTTGAATTAAAATCAAGAGGATTTGATCAAGAAGCCCATAGACTGATTGGTGTAGACAATAACAGCCAACATGGTGAAGAAGCCATTAGACTTGGCATTGTAGACGAGTTACTGCCATTGGCTGAAGGTGTAAAAGCAGCAGGCCTCATTATCATAGCGGTACCTGTCAATCATGCACCATTGATCCTTAAGCAGATACTGCCGATTTTAAATGAAGATCAGGTGGTAATTGATGTGGGGTCGACCAAAGGCGAAATCTGCCTGGCCGTGAGTGAACACGAGCGTAGACCATGCTTTGTGGCCACCCACCCTATTGCAGGTACGGAAAAAAGCGGGCCCTCTGCAGCCCATCTTGGACTCTTTCACAATAAGATCAACATTATTTGTGAAAAGCATAAAAGTAGTCCCCAAGCTTTGGCGTTAGTAGAAGAGCTTTATGCTTTTCTAAAAATGACTACCATATACATGGATCCGATAGAGCATGACAAGCATATTGCTTATGTATCGCACCTATCGCATATCAGCTCTTTTATGCTGGGGTTGACGGTTCTAGAAATGGAAGCGAGTGAAAAAAACATTTTCAATATGGCAGGAAGTGGTTTTGAATCAACAGTAAGGTTGGCCAAAAGCTCTCCGGACATGTGGTCCCCTATTTTCGAACAAAATAAGGAACACATATCCACCGCATTAGGCAGCTATATAGAACAACTTATTCTCTTCAAGTCCTTTATTGATGATGGCAAAAGCGACATGACGCATATGTTGATGTCTCGCGCCAACGACATTAAAAGGGTTTTGGATGGGATACCTTTAAAAAGTAAAATATTATCTAACAATAACGTATAACATGATGGAGATCTCGAATATTAATCACGTGCTAGGGAAACCTGGAAGACCTATTATCATCAGTGGTCCTTGTAGTGCTGAATCTGAAGAACAAGTTTTGGAAACTTGTATAGCAATCGCAAAAACAGGGAAAGTTGATGTCTTGCGTGCAGGCATATGGAAGCCCCGAACCAGACCCGGTTCGTTTGAGGGCATAGGAAGCGTGGGCCTAGGTTGGTTACAGAAAGCAAAGGCAGCAACCGGCCTAAAAACAGCCGTAGAAGTGGCCAATGGCAATCATGTATACGAAGCACTTAAGTATAATATAGATGTACTTTGGATCGGAGCCAGAAGTACAGTTAACCCTTTCTCAGTACAAGAAATAGCTGATGCACTAAAAGGTTCAGACGCTACTGTATTGGTCAAAAATCCCATAAACCCTGATCTGGAACTATGGATGGGCGCTATTGAAAGGATTCATAAAGCAGGTATCACTAAGATAGGGGCCATTCACAGAGGTTTCTCCAAATTTGGAGAGTCAAGGTTCCGTAACCTTCCTTTATGGCAGCTTCCTATTGAACTGAAAAGAAGGTTGCCTGAAATCACCATGATCAACGACCCTAGCCATATCTGCGGCATCAGGGAAACAATTGCAGAAGTGGCACAAGAAGCTTTGGACCTGAAGTTTGACGGTCTCATGATTGAAGCGCATCGGGATCCAAGTGTAGCTTTGAGTGATGCCAAACAACAGTTTACTCCTCAACAACTCGAAGAAGTGCTGGATAGCCTGATTGTGAGAAAGGGCACCACAGAGGATGAAAGTGCCTTGTACGTGCTGAATATGCTTCGTAAAGAAATTGACCAATTTGATGAGGATATCGTCAACCTGTTGGCCAAGAGAATGAAGATAAGCGAAAGCATTGGCGAGTTTAAAAAAGAGAACAACATCACGATTCTGCAACCTAGCCGTTGGGATGAAATCATTTCAAACAGAACGGAAAAGGGCACAAAGCTTGGATTAAGCGAGAGCTTTATGAATAGCTTTTTGAAGGCTGTTCACCAAGAGTCTATCAACCACCAAAACAAGGTGATGAACATAAGCAAAAGTGCAGATGCAGTAAAATAAGGATTCTATTCATAATGAAACGGGGACTTCTCCTTTAGGAGGAAGTCCCTGTAAGTTATGATGGCTTCAAACAGTTCAAGTAGATTTGTATTTATCTCGAAAACCCTGCTGGAATTCATTACTTTCGCAAATAAATATCGATGATGGGCAAAGAAAACGACACTGTAATTTTAAAGACAATAGGAAATGGCGATGCATTCGGAAGTGGTGGACATTTCCAAACTTGTTTTTATGTACACAGCAACAACTACCATTTCCTTGTTGATTGCGGCGCCACCTCTTTGGTTGCTATGAAACGCAATCATGTTACCCCATCCTTGATCGATGCGATCCTGATTACCCATCTTCATGGCGATCATTTTGGAGGAATACCCTTTTTCCTATTAGATGCTCATTTCATCCAGCAAAGGACTCGGTCTCTGACGATTGTAGGGCCTGAAGGAACTAAAAGTAAAGTATATGATGCAATGGCCCTTTTTTATCCAGGTGTAGACATTAGTGATTTTTCTTATTCTATTCAATTCATAACGTATAGTGGTCACGAAGCCATCCAAGTAGGTCCATTGGATATTAAAACCTTTCCTGTGAGCCATGCAGAGGGATCAAGTCCCCACGGTTTTCGGATTTCTTTTGAAGGGAAAGTATTGGCCTTTTCAGGTGATACGTCTTGGAATGACATCTTGTATGAGATTGCTGACCAAGCTGACATATTTGTGTGCGAGTGCAACTTTTTTGCTACAAGAAATGACAATCACATACATTATCTAGAGCTCATGAAAAAAACTGACGACATCAACTGCAAAAAGATAGTGCTTAACCACCTAAGTGAGGAAATGCTTTTGAAGAAAGACGATGTTAAATTGGCCCTGACAGAAGAAGGTCAATCTATTGTTGTATAGGTTTTATGGGCTTTGCTGAAAGTATCCATCGGCTAGGTAACCGCCCTCCACATTGCGAGTCACTACAAACAACCTATTTTCTCCTGGAAAAGATATCTTTAAAAACCGCCCTTCCCTCTCCTCATCCGAAGCTTGCATAACAGCAATGATGTAACCATTATTTTCATAACCTACTCCTTCCCATTCCTGTTGATCCAGCGCATAATATTGCACATAATATAAATCATTGCGGTAATTGATCACATACCGTTCTAAAGGATTTTGTGGATTTTGGTAAACTCCTGCATATCCAACCTGATTCAGGTTAGAAGCAGTGGAACAGGATGACAGTACCAACAAGCATAGTATAAAGCCAGAAAGCAGATGACGCACCATATATTTTATCTAGTATTAAAATATTTTCCTGATAAAAAAGCATCTTCTTATAAAGGAAAACCGTTATTCAACCAACCTTCCACCAAGAGAATTGTTATATTTAATGATTAAAATGAAATTTTTATGATAGTGGTAATATTAGGGCTTCCTGGAGCTGGAAAATCATATTTAGCGGAAAAGGTTGCGAAAGAGTACAATGCTTTATATCTGAACAGCGATAAAGTAAAAAAAGAAAATCCCCCTCTCATAGATTACTCAGACCTAACCAAAAATCAGGGATATGAAGAAATGTTTCTTTTTTTAAAAGAAGCACTATCACAAGGACAGCATGTGATATTGGATGCCACATTCTATAAAAAAGCACTGAGAAACAAGATTTTAAAGCTAGCGGATCAAGAAGGTATTGCCGTTTATTTTATAGAGGTGGTAGCCTCTACCCGAGTGACCCATGAAAGAATCATGAAACAAAGAAAATATAGCGATGCAGATCTGAAAATCTATAGAAAAGTAAAAGAGCAGTTTGATCCCCTAGAGGTTCACCATCTTTCATTGCGCTCGGACAGACTAAGCATAACGGAAATGCTGCGGCAAGTAAAAGAATTTATACCCTTAAAAGAAGGAGCAGCATAACATCCAATCGAAAGGTTTGAAACTTGAAAATCAGATATCCTTGGATCAATTCTTAGGAAACCCGGAAACCCATAATGGTCGAATATCAGCTTACTAAATAGGGCATGCACTGCTTGGTATTTTAGCTTGAGTCTTAACCAGAGAGAGCGTACCAGCAAAGACCTATTAGCCATTTTCACACCAACTATGCGTTGAAACTCAGGAGCGAATTACCTAAGGTATTGGGTTGATTCGCTAGACCGAAACCTAAAGTATATCCCTCATAATCATCCATATCTATCCTTCATATAATACACTTTTTGATTATTCTTTTTCCAAAAATAATGTTATCATTACAGGATTATGATTGAATCCAAATGGAAAGGTCAATACATTTTTTCCTGGCAATAGCTTTATTTTTATTTGGGCAGTATGTTTATGCGCAAACGCTCGATCTTCGCTTTAACCACCTTACCGTAAATGAAGGGCTTTCTCATAGCGATGCCATGGCAGTCATCCAAGATAAACAGGGATATATTTGGATCGGCACAAATAAAGGCATGGACAGGTTTGATGGCATTCGCATCAAAAACTATTCATTCGATGTTGAGCAACTAAAAAGCATATCGGGCAATCGCATCCGTGCACTCCATGTAGATGATATAGGAACTTTATATTCTGGTGGAGAAAATTGCGGCTTGAATCAATACGATGTATATCATGACCACTTTTCTCCCATAGACGAAGCCTCTTTCCCTGAAGCCTTCTCTTCAATAGCTCAAGCTTTGGCAAAGGCAACAGTGACCGCTATCACCACAGATAAAGCAGGACAAATATGGGTAGGGACTGCTTCCCATGGTATATTTGTTATTCAGAAAGATAATTACGGCAACTACATTTCTATCAAAAGGATTTTGTTTGATTCAGCAAAGTCTAATATTTATATCAATGATGTGAAAGCAGACCCAACAGGAAGGATATGGATTGGGAGCAGGAACTCAGGTCTCTACCGAACAAAACCAAACACAACAATTATCGACACTGAAGCAGATTTGGAAAAGATACCCTTACCTTCTGAACAAGTTCAATTGCTTTATTTCGACACTTATGGTAATCTTTGGACAGGTATAAAAGATCAAATTCTTTTTGCCCGAGCCAACATTTTAGACAATTTATCTGCCAACGATTTTCAAAAAGTCTATCATGGCCAAACCTTCAAAGACCTTTCTGCTTTACTATTGGATTCTTTTGACAGGCTTTGGATAGGCACTTCTTTTGGACTTTATATCTTGCACAACGCATCTCTTAGAGAAAGAGGAGATAGTGAAATCCCTTTTGAGAACGCAACTCTAACGTTATACGAACCAAGAGACGACAACCCTTTTGCCATAAGTTCCAGCCGGATACACAAACTTTATGAAGATAGGTTTAAAACAGTTTGGATTGCTGCCTCGTCCGGAGGAATCAATAAGGTAGATCTATTGGCAAAAAAATTTGGCCATATAAGCAGGCGTCCATCAGGACATGCTACTATTCCAAATAACTACATCAACACGCTTCATATAGAGGAAGACAAGGAGCTTTTATGGATCGGGACACGAAATGGCTTTTCAGCTTATGATTTAAAAAAGCGAAAGGCCCGAAATTATCTAAATAAAGAAAAAGATGGTGATGTAACTGGAATCGATGTCAGCAATATTATGACAGATAGGTATGGCACTATTTGGGTAGGGACTTGGAACAATGGCTTTTACCTACTCAAAAGAGATGGTAAAAAAGAGATGATAGATCACTATGTACTTTCAACCGATTCCACAAGCCGTACTAGCCAATCTATAACCTATTTTGCTCAGGATAAATATGGTGCCATATGGATGGCAACTGCTGCTATGGGATTGAGGAAATACTCTCCTGAAGGCCACTTGCTTCAATTTTATGATCAAAGCAACAGCCTACTTCCAACATCGAATATGAGTTCCTTATTTTATGACTCCACTACTTCCATTCTTTGGGCAGGAACCCAAAATGCGGGTCTATTAAAGATACTTATAGAACAAGATACCATAAAGGTCTTAAAACAATTCAAACATAATCCAGAAGACAGCCTAAGTTTAGGTATAGATTATGTTTGGCCCATCTTTAAGGACAGAAAAAATGATTTTTGGATAGGTACTATTGGGGCAGGGCTGCATAAACTGACACGAGACTCGGCAAATGAGGAGACCCTTATTCGCTACCGTCAATGGCTGCCAGAAAGTGATGTGGAAAGCATTCTGGAAGATGATCAAGGAAACCTGTGGATTGGGGGAGCAGGCCTGTTCAAATTCAACCCTGATACAAAATCATATATAAGATATGATGTAGAGGATGGGTTGCAAAGTAATTCCTTCAAAGTTGGAGCCGCTTGCAGGGGAAAAGACGGAACAATGTACTTCGGGGGCATTAATGGCATCAGCTTTTTTAACCCAGAAGAAATAAAGGTAAACCCTGATCCTCCCATAGCATTAATTACTTCTTTAAGAATCCACAACAAGCCGGTACAAGTTGGCGAAAAAATCAATGGTCGTATCCTCTTGAAAAAAAATCTTTCATTATCAAAGGATATAATCATTAAGGATGTTGAAAATGATTTCTCTTTTGATTTTGTTTCTCTTCATTATACCAATCCGGCAAAGCACATGTATGCTTACAAACTTGATGGATATCACGACGATTGGATTTATTTAGAAAGGGGTCAGCAAAGCGCCAATTTTTCCAACCTGGATCCTGGCCACTATACTTTTATCGTTAAAGCAACCAATGGTGAAGGGAAATGGTCCACCAATTTAGCCCAGGTGAATATTGAGGTTATGCCTCCCTGGTGGAAAACCTGGTGGGCTTATATATTATATACCTGTTTTATGATATTGGCTTTATGGGTTTTGAGAAAAATCACGGTCAAACAGCAGGAGTTGAAAAATAAATTGGTAATAGAGCAAATTGAACATGAAAAGGAAAAGGAACTAACGGAGCTAAAACTAAACTTTTTTACCAAGATATCACATGAGCTACGCACTCCCCTTACGTTAATATTAGGGCCCGTGGAGGATCTTGTTACAGCTCATGGCAAACTAAATGGAACACGTGAAAAGCTAACCTTGGTGCATAAACAGACCCACAAATTATTAACATTGGTAAACGAACTAATGGATTTTCGAAAGGTAGAGTCAAAAAAGCTTCCATTAAATGTCTGCCGTCAGGATATAGTGTCCTTTATTCATGAGTTATTTCTTGTCTTTCAAATCAAAGCGCGGGAGAAGCATATTGATTATCGCTTTACGACGGAAATCGAAAGCCTGATGATGTTCTACGATCCACATAAAATTGAGATGGTCATTACTAATTTACTTTCCAATGCCTTTAAATACACACCCGAGGGAAGAACGATCGAGGTATCAATAACCATAAAAGGCAACTCTAGTGAGGAAGCGATATTCCAAAACAATAAATTGAAAAATAATTATTTAACGGTAAAAGTAAGAGATTGGGGCGTAGGCATGAATACCTCCGAAATGAATAGGATCTTTGACTTCTACTATAGAGCGGCTAAGATGGAAACGCTGCTGACCATGGGCAGTGGCGTGGGGCTTTCCCTGGCCAAAGAGATTGTTGAAAGGCATGGGGGAAACATTATGGTAAACAGTCAGCCAGGCGAAGGGGCCGAATTCACAATTCAATTGCCTTTCGGGAAAGACCATTTTCCCGAAGCAGACACCATTTTCAATCAAACTTCTTCTTCCGTTCCTTATATTAATGAAAAACTATCGGTGCCTTCTTCCGACAAACCTCATACAAATGAAAGAACTTACTCCAATAATGTAAAAATATTGCTTGTAGAGGACAATGAGGACGTACTTCTATATTTATATGATTTGTTTTCAACAGAGATGCAAGTATCCGTTGCCCGTAATGGGGAAGAGGGTTGGAAAGCAGTATTAAATACACAACCTGACCTGATACTAAGCGATATTATGATGCAGCCCATGAACGGGTTAGAACTTTGCAGAAAGATCA
>CAYTTV010000039.1:0-35849 GCA_964440915.1 uncultured Roseivirgaceae bacterium | reverse complement strand
AAACCAAAAGAATTACTTAGTCCACTTGCGTGTACAGACAATCCCAAAGGGATTAAACGTGAATAGCCGTATCCATACGGCGAACAATACCAACCACGAAGTGGTTGAACATTATCAAAGCAGGTATTTTTTTGATGATCTGCCTATGCAGGCCGGGTTCAATCAATGACCATTTTCCCTTTGGCTACTTCTGTGGGGGTATACCCAAACTGTTCTTTGAAGCACTTCCTAAAATAATCGACATCTTGAAAACCGACCATATAGGAAATTTCATTTACCTGAAGGTGATTTTGTGCCAGCAACTGCGCAGCGCGCTTCAGCCGAAAGGACCGGATAAACTCCACAACAGTCTGACCTGTAAGGCCTTTTATTTTTCGATACAATGTGATTCTGCTCATCCCAATTTCCTTTCCTAACTCTTCCACATTCAGGGCCGTCTCAGCCATATTGTCTTCTATAAATTTGATAACCTTTTCCAAAAACAACTCATCAGGAGAATTGAGTGCTACGTCTTTAGGCTGCAAGAAAAACTCCTTCCTATAACGCTCTTTCAGCTTTTGCCTTGAGTCTAACAAGTTCCACACCCGCGCCTCAAGAAAATGCAAGTTAAATGGCTTAGTGATATAATCATCTGCCCCTATCTCCAACCCTTCGAGCTTAAAAATCAAGGGCGTTCTGGCGGTCAACAATATGACGGGTATATGGCTGGTACGATGGTCGGTTTTGATTTCCTTACAAAAAGCAATCCCGCTCATGCGAGGCATCATCACATCACTGATGATAATATCGGGAATTACTTCTTTTGCCAGTGCCAAACCTTGCTCTCCATCTGCTGCCTCATGTATTTCAAAATCAGCTTCAAAGTTTCCTGCCACCAGCTTCCGAACGTCCAAATTATCTTCGACCACTAACATGACGGGGGCTTTATTGTCTGTATTCTTCAAAACCTCCTTCTTTTTTGCCTGAATATGTGGTTCTGCAGGAAATACGCCTTCTGTGTAACTATGAATGTCGTCACTGCTCTTAAAATTCAAAATAATCTCATCATCAGCAAGGTGTTGCCTTCCCAACGGGAGTTTTATGGTAAAACATGTATGGCCATTATTACCACCTGTTGCCCTTTGACTAACAACAGACAGCTCGCCATGGTGCAGCTCTACCAATCCTTTGGAATAAGACAGCCCGATACCTGTTCCAAATAAATTGGTGTTAGACGAGTCAAAATGATTGTAACGGTCGAAAATCTTGCCGATATTCTCACTCGGAATTCCTAAGCCATTATCGATTATCTCCAAAACAACATGACTTGGTGGAGTAATATCATTGTCTTCTTTATGATCATATCCAAGCTTGATATTTACAGATATCTGCCCTCCTTCAGGCGTAAACTTGATCGCATTGGAAAGTAGATTGTAGAGAATTTTTTCAAGCTTGTCACGATCAAACCATGCGATGATTTCCTCCCTTTCGGTAGAGAATCGCATCTCTAGAGCCTTTTGATGGGTATATACCTCGAAAGCAATAAAGACCTCCCTGCTGAACTTTACAATGTCGCCTTCTGCCGCAGTCAGTTTTACATTGCCGGTTTCAAATTTTCTAAAGTCCAACAATTGATTGATGAGCCTAATCAGGCGGTCGCCATTTCTTTGCATGAGCATAAGTTGATTGGCTACTTTGTTGTTTCCCTCATTCATTTTGATCAACTTTTCCAATGGCGCCAAGATAAGCGTCAAAGGTGTCTTAATCTCATGGGAAATATTGGTAAAGAACCGTAGCTTTTGTTGGTTAAGCTCCTGTTCCTTATCATGCGTCAATTGGTCAAACAAGAGCTTATTTTTCAACTTGGCATTCTTCTGTGAAAAATTGTAGAATACATACAAAAGGAAAATAATGAACAGGGCATAAATGGTATAGGCCCACCATGTTTTCCAATAGGGCGGCAGCACGGTCAGCTTCACTTGCGTAGGAATATCGTTCCATACACCATCATTGTTGGCGGCCTTTACCATGAAAATATAATCACCTGCCTCTAGATTGGTGAATGTAGCCGAGCGCTGATCTTCTACAAAATTCCACTGATCATTATTAGCAAACCCTTCTAACCTATAGGCATACCTATTCTTGCCCGGATTGACAAAATTTAATGCCGCAAACCTAAACGTAATAGAAGCTTGGTCATGGGTTAAAACAATATGTTCAGTTTGGATAATAGGCTTAGATAAGGGTGCACCCTCCTGCCTAAAATCAACAGGCTTATTATGAATAAGGAAGTCTGTCAAGACTGCTTTGGGAGGAGTCAGGTTTTGAACGATATGCTGTGGGAAGAATGTGGTAACGCCATTGATACCCCCAAAGAACAATTCACCCCCTTTTCCTTTTTCTTTAGCCCCCATCATAAACTGATTGCTTTGAAGGCCATCTGCCACAGTATAATTCTGGATATTCAACTGTGCTATCGGTAAGGACACGGCTGCACTATCCATGAATATTTTTGATAGGCCTCTGTTGGTACTCACCCAGATATTTCCTTCTTTATCTTCTTCGATGGCATATACGACATTATTGGCCAGCCCATCTCTTTCGGCGACAAGATAAAAAATCTCATTTACAGGATCGTAGACGTTTAACCCACCTCCGTCTGTACCGATCCACAGCCAATTGCGGGAATCCTGAAACAGGCCTAATATGACATCGTTGCTGATGCTATTAAGATTGTTCGGATCATTAAGAAAATGCTGGAAGGTTCCCTTTTGTTTATTGAAAAGGTTGAGGCCACGATAAGTACCTACCCATAGATTCTCCGTATCCGTGTTGAGCAATGATGAGACATAATTGCTGCTGATCGTTTGGCTATCGGAGGGTATATGTCCCATCTGCTGGTACTGTCCAGCATGATCCCTGAAGATGAGCCCAGCGCCATTAGTACCGATCCAAACACCACCAGGATCCGTCGCTAAGGAGTATATTTGTTTGTTTTCAAGCGTATCACTATCGAGAAGTGGGAAGATTTTCTTAAACTTTTGGTTCTGTCTATCATAGTAGCTTAGACCATTATAAGTACCAATCCAAAGGTTATCGGCACTGTCTTTAGCCAAAGCTTTAATATTGTTGCTTACAATGCCTTCTTGCGTATTCTTCACGTCAAAATAAGCTTGACTGCCCCTTGTCCTGTCGATATAGTTCAGCCCCCCTCCTTCCGTCCCTATCCATAATGCGCCTTCACTGTCTTGCACTATCGAACTGATCACCCGATGATTTACGCCAATATGATCATCGACCTGTTCTTTGATATGGTTAAAATTGCTGTTGCCTGGGTGGTATATGTTAAGGCCCCCTGCATACGTGCCCATCCATATACTTCCTGCATTGTCTCTCATGATGCGCCATATGGAATTGTGGCTCAAGCCATTCTCATCATATTTATCATATCGATAATTAGCAAATCGGTTTTCCTTTACATCGAAAATACTTAGCCCCTCGCGGGTGCCTATCCACACCTCGTTCTCGGAAGCATGAAAAACCTCCCTAATGATATTGCTGGGCAGACTGTTGTCATTTTCTTGGTTCACATACTGCTTAAGTTCCCCTTGTTTCACATTGTAATAAAACAAGCCTGAACTTTCTGTGCCAAACCAGAAATTTCCATTTGCATCTTGGTTGATTTTTCGGATGCTGTTTAATTTCAAAAGTGGATTATTATGAATAGGTTCTGGTAAGCGTAAAAATTCTTCTTTTTGTGGGTCGAAGCGTTGCAAGCCATTGTCGTAGCCGATCCATATAATATCTTCCGAATCAATATATAAACTCCGTATTCTTATGTACGCAATGCCATTTTCAGGCTTAGGCTCAAAGCTATCGAAAGTATTGGTCTTTATGTCAAGCCGAGTGAGGCCGTTGAAAGAAGCAATCCACAGATTGTGGTGCTGATCCGCTCGAATAGCGGTTATATAGGCATCGGAGATTAAGGACGAATTGGCATAGCTTTCTAAGGAAATGAATGCCTCATTACTTTTATCAAACAACCGAAGCCCATTGCTTTCCCCTATCCAAATATTACCATTTAAGTCTTCTAGCAGGGCATGAGCCTCACTGCGATGAGCACTTAAACCATGGCTGTTCACCGGTTTGTATTCTATAAAATCATAGCCGTCGAACTTGTTCAGCCCATCCTTTGTCGCCACCCAAATAAAACCATCTTTATCCTGGAGAATATCGAAAACCCTATTGTGCAATAGGCCTTCATTAATGGTTAGGTGGGTAAATTTTATATTTCCTTCTTGGGCTACCAATTCAGCTATGGGGCTAAATAGTAGCATGAGAAAAGGGAGAATCTTGCTAGGAAAACGGTTTACCATACAGCTTATGGATCAGTATAAGTCATTAACAAGTAACCGATTATCATTATCAAAAGGTTCAAACTTGCTACAGCCATACAATATACGATAAGAACGGATTATTCGCATTGGGTAGAATGGTGAATAAAAAGGTTAACCATAAAATGATTAACCTTTCCCATACTAAATCTTAAAATCCATCACTATTGAGATAACGCTCCTTAGGTGAATAGTGGCACGTTAAGGAGGGAATTGTTCACTTATAATAAGTAGCAAACATATATTGAGGTAACCAACATTCCTCAATTTTTAGTTTAAAGTAGGTTTGTTCACTGAAAAGAAGATAAAATCTACCGTGAAGTCAAAGCCATCTTTGGTAAATTCGCCTGTCTGATTTCTCAATCTAAACTGATCAAAGCCGCCTAGTAGGGCTAACTTGCCACCTTCGTTATCGATCTGCGATAGCACGTCGGCCATAGGTATGCTAATAAAATGCCAGTTCCCATCTCTTTCAAATCCGTAATCACCTGCTCCTACATAGGCATAACTAGTGGCGCCGCCGCCTTCTATCCGCACCAGTATTGGATCTTGGCTTGTAGATTTCATAGCCAAGTTCAGATACCCGTCGATGTATTGGGTCAGGTCCACCTGCCCTTTTTTATCAGTTTGCAACATAATGAAGGTATTAGGCTCTCTATCAGCATCATAGCTAACGTTTATTGCTTCACTCCCTTCAAAGGCATTTCCTACAAAACCCACCTTAGCAACACCAGAACGCCCTAAGCCAAACTCCGGATGCTCTTGTTCAAGCTCCTGATCTTCAGAATAGAACACATATCTTGGTCCTTCTAAAGTCACTAGAGGCACATATTCCTCCGTTACAGTGACTACTAAGGTTTCTGTCGCTGTTGATCCATCTTCATAAGTTATGTCCAAAGTAGCATTGAAAACACCTGCTGAAGGATAGCTTACTTCCACCTTCTGTTCGTTTGAGCTAGCAGGCGAACCGCCTTCAAATGACCACTCCCGAGCTGCAACTCTTGTCGAAAAGTCAGTAAAAACGACTGTTTCTCCGACAAAAATCTTGTCCTTATCGGCATGTGAAAACACCTCACCTGGGCGGAGATAATCGTTGTCATCCTCCTCGCAAGCGGTAAAGACTACCACTGTCATCGCAATGGTGAGCAATATTGAAAAATTTATTTTTATGTGATTCATTATCATTCTTTTAAAGTTTCGCAAGTTTTTTAACCAGTACGCTAATTAATCCTTTCAACTTTCAGGTTGTCGAAATGGATGTAGGTATCCTTATCCACCTTCCAATGATCCTGGCTGCCTCCTCTAAATGTGGAGAAAGCCACCCTATTGATAAGCCTTTTAGGATTGTTATTGGTCCACCTGATGGGGCTATCCAATACCGTATTACCATCAATGGCAATTTCGATATGACCGTCCGTCTGGTCAGCCAAATTGCTCTTTACGCGCATTTCAATGGTGTACCATTTTCCTTTCTGGATACTTCCTGATTCAGGATAGGCAGCAGTACTTACCAAATTATCGCCGCAATCGTCGGGCATGTCATAATAATATAGGTAAGGCTTGAACTTTGTAACACCATTGTCGCTGGTATACCACATGAGTCTGGCACTGCCGCCATTGCCATCATCTGCCTTGTCGCAGCCCGTATTGCCGTCTCCTACCCGAAGCCCAAAACCAACCTTGCCGCCACGTCCCCATACGAAATCTTCAGGAAACATGACATCATAGGTAACTTTGTATTCGGTAGCAGGCCGTAAGTCTACATTGGCCACGATGCCGCCACTTCCAGAGAGTTTGTCAGCCAACAAGGTCACTGCAATACCCTTATCTTGAATCTTGACCCTCGACTCATTCCAGCCAGACATATTGCCAAAATCCTTTTTTGCATCTGCTTCTTTATAATTGCCATTTGTATGTCCATCCCAGTTCAGGTCCACCACTGTTTGTGTTTCATTAGGATTTTCTACAATTGGCATATCATTGTCATCGTCACTACAGGATATCAAAAATCCCAAAGCGAAGAACATGCATATTTTGGTTATACTTCTTAATGATTTCTCCATCATATTATATTAAAGTACTTATTATAATTACTGCCACTGGTTTTGTGTCATGCCTGTTATGTCTATCTCACCTTGTGGTATTGGATACCATTTGTGGTAAGGCTGTACATTCTGTGCCGCCAATGGGTTATGCTGTTTTGTTCTTTCGTAGAAAGTACCTGTCCTTACCAAAGTTTGTCTACGGTATTCTTCGGTCACCAGCTCCCTAGAGCGTTCATCCAAGATATAATCCAGATCAATCTCACCCTCTGTGGCAGGAGTAGCATTCGACCTTTCTCTGACTGCGTTGATATAAGGAAGTGCGGCGCCAGGTCCATTAGCTTGCAACTGCGCTTCAGCCATCAGCAAATAGGTATCTGCCAACCTCAAATACACTTGGTCAGCATATGAATAAGAATCGCCCCATAGATTAGGATCTGCAAATGTCCAGTCCCATTTTTTTGTGCTAGCCCATCTGTGGTTTGAAGAAGTCATGAATTCCTCTTCAGTTTGTGTCGTTGTAACTACGTTTGTAGTTTTGTTCACGTATTCCTTTTGAATGGCATATTGACTATATCGGTCATCGCTAGCCTCATATATGCTAAAGCCCCAAGCCGTAATGGCACAGCTTCCAAGCCCACGTCCGCCATATTCAGGACTGTATTCGGCATAGCCTGGACCTGCATAGTTCACCACCCAAGTCCTTCTCATAGAGTTTTGGCTATTCCCTACAAAATCCTTTGTGTCATTGTTAGGAAGAACCCATAAGGCTTCTGTATTACCTTGTGTGGGCAAGATATTGCCTTGATAGAACTGGTCCATAAATGGCACGCCAGGCTCATCCTTTCTTACACCGTATCGATCGGTGATGAGTTTATAATTTGGATTATCCAATGCCCTTTCTGCAGCTTCTACAGCTTTTTGAGGCTCTCCGGCCCATAGGTACATCTCCGTCAAGTAGTGCTGAGCAACAACTTTAGACAAAACCCGAACGTCATTTGAATTGTCGGCCAGGCCTTTTTCTGCTTCTAAGAGGTCAGCAATGATCAGGTTGCGTACCTCTTCAACAGGTTGGCGCTCCCAATCATTTGTCCAAGTACTACCATCAATCTCCTCAGTATTGATCGGCACATCGCCAAATGTGAATGCAAGGTGACGATAAGCCCATGCTCTGAAAAGGTGAGCATGCGACTGCACACTTTGCTTTATAGCAGCATTCTCTTCATCTGTAACCCCTCCCCAATCTATATTAGGATCTTCTGATCGGTTTAGGATCATGTTGGCGGTATTGATTGTCCTGTACATGTGGCCCCAAACGCCCTCTCCTCCATTTATCCACTGCATGGTAGGACTCCAGTCTGTCTGGTAGAGAGAAGGTCCACGAAGCCAGCTCAGGTTCCGAGGTGCCCAACCATTGTCCACGCCAATTTTCCAACCAAAGCCAAACTCTGCTGACTGTACTGGTTCTTCACGCTCTTGTCTTACAAATTCAAGCAAGGCGTTAATCCCTAATTGAAACCCTTCCCCTGTGGTGAACAAATTGTCTGCATAGAGATTATCCTTAGGACTCTCCTTCAAAAACTCCTCTTCATTGCAGCTTGTCAAAAGCGTGGCAACAAAAAGCAAAACGATTAATTGAATGCTATTTTTCATAATTACAATCTTTTTCATAATGACTGGTTTTTAAAAATCCAACTTAAGTCCTAGGATATAGGTCCTTGATGGTGGAATAGCCATTTGGCCTGATTCCCCATTGCTAAATTCAGGATCCAGTCCCTCCCAATTGGTGATTGTCACCAAGTTCTTGGCATTTACATACAGTTCTAGGTTACCTATTTTGTACCTATCTAACACGAGTGCAGGCACTCTATAGCTAAGCGTCACGTCGTTCAACCGGATATAACTAGCATCGTTCGCCTTGCCGAAAATGCCCACGTTCCTGGGGTTGGCATCATCTCTGTTGGCAGGGTAATCGTTATGCGGTCGCTGCGGTGTCCAGAAATTATAATTAAAGGACCTTTCGTTTCCGTTAAAAAACGTTCTAGTGAGGTAATTGGTCTTATGAACTCCCTGTACCGTGCTGATGAAAGCACTTAAGGTGAAATTCTTATAGCTTACTGTATTCGACAAGCCTGCAACAAAGCTTGGTATACGAGAAGCAAGAATTGCCCTGTCGTCCTCATTGATGATATCATCACCATTTTGATCCACTACAATCACATCTCCGATCTGTGCATCTGGCTGTGCAGAGCTAGCTATCTGCTCATTGGATTGGAAAATACCGCCAAATTCATAGCCCCAGTTTATGTCAATTGGATGACCAATGAACCAACGGTTTCCTACGTCATCGCCATTGCCTTCTTGACCTACATTCACTATCTCATTTTTATATCGGGAAATATTGAAATCGGATGTCCATTGGAAATTCCTTCTATCGATATTGATCGTTGACAATTGCAATTCTATCCCTCTATTTTTGGTTTCTCCAATATTCTGACGAATCTGGCCCACTCCATTCAATCGGGAAATGCTCCTGTTAAGCAAAAGGTCTGTAGTAGTTGTTCTAAAATGGTCAATAGAACCTTGAACCCTATTATTGAAAAGCCCAAAATCTAAGCCTATATTAAAGGTTTTGGAAGTTTCCCAACCTAAAGTAGGATCACCTATCCCAGAAGGATAGTAACCGAATGCTGTTTCTTTAAGGGTATTCAAATAATGTGCATTGTTGAGGCCTGGCAAAGTAGCGTAGGCACCAATGGCCTGGTTTCCGGTTACCCCATAAGAAGCCCTAAGTTTAAGTGCCCTTATCTGGTCTATCCCTGCCATAAAGTTCTCACGTTCCATGTTCCACCCTAGTCCCACAGAAGGGAAGAAACCAAATTTTGTATCAGCACCAAAGCCGGAGTAACCATCTCTTCTGGCCGTCATCGTCAACAAATACTTGCTTTTGTAAGAGTAGTTGACACGTCCCATTTGAGATAGGTTGGATGTTACGGTGTATGTATCACTGCCAACGAGTGTTGTAGCGGCACCATTCTGATAGTTTGTCCGAGTATGGCCAGGAAACCCCGAACCGTCAAAATCATGGTCCTTAACTATTTTTTCCTGCGTACTGTATAAAGCTGTTACGCCAATGGTATGATCACCAAAAGAACGGTTGTAAAACAATAGGTTTTCCAATGTCCAATCATTGTTTAGCCAAAAGTCCATTTGAGAAACCCCGTTTTGTTCTAATCCTCTTTTCGTGTTTTCTCCATAGTAAGTAGCTACTTCTCTGTATCGAAAGCTACCTCCTGCATTTAACCTATAGGAAAGGCCTTCCAAAAATGGAAAGTCCACTTGTAGATAGTTGCTGGTAAGCACCCTGTATGTCCTGTCTTCATTCTGGATATTAAGAGGCTCCAATGGATTGGTATAAAAGGAATTTTCGGGCCACGGCGTCAAATTAATTGTACCGTCTTCATTGTATGGAACAGCAAAAGGGTTCATCTTAAAAGCATTTTCAAAATTTGCTTCCCTTCCATCCCTATTATACAAGGCCAATTGCGTGCTCGATCCTAGTTTCAACCAAGGCTTCAATTTTGTGTCGAGGCTGGCCCTAAGGCTATATCGGCTAAAATCATCGTTTTTAGCTATCCCCTTCGTCTCATGAAAAGTTCCAGAAAGATAATACTGAACCTGCTCTGTGCCACCTCGTAAAGAAATGTTGTGTTCTTGACGTGTACCAGTACGTGTAGCCAAGTCTACCCAGTCGATGTCCCTCCCGGCTAAATAACCTTCTCGCTCTGTAACGCTTATATTGTCCTTCCCAAAACGCTTCAGTTTTGTTTCAAAGAAAGTTTCTGCATCCTGCATGTCAGGCATATTGGCGATTTCACTTATTCCATAATACCCAGAGTAAGCGACCTGCATTTTTCCTGGAGCACCCTTTTTGGTTGTGATCAGGATAACACCATTCGCAGCCCTTGCACCATAAATGGCAGTGGCCGAAGCGTCTTTCAGTATATTGATAGATTCAATATCGTTAGGGTTTATCTCGGATAAGTTACCGCTCTCATAAGGAATACCATCTAACACTATGAACGGGTTATTTCCAGCAGTAAGGGTATTTTTGCCCCGTATCAACATATTGCTGCTGCCCCCTTCTGCACTGGAACCACTAAATGTAACATTCAACCCGGCAACGCGTCCTTGCAAAGCCTGCGTCACGTCTACAGTTGGCATTTTGTCGAGTACCTCCCCACTAAAAGAGGCTACAGATCCTGTTACATCGCTCCGCTTTTGGGTACCATAACCCACTACAATCACCTCTTCCAGCCTTTCAATATCTGGATAAAGGCTAATGTTAAACTGGGTTCTATTGCCTACAGCCAAAACCACCGTTTCATAACCTATATAGGATACTCTTATAGAATCACCACTTGATGTGTTGAGAGAAAAATTACCATCAACGTCAGTGATCGTACCATTTCCTGTACCTACTACAAGCACTGTAGCCCCAGGAACAGTCTCCCCATCTTCTGCGCTAGTAACTGTACCAGTTATTCTAACGCTCTGTGCAAATCCCTGATCTACAAGGAGTAGTGCACAAAGAAATGTAAGTAAAAACTTTTTAGTCATTTTATTCAATTTTAAAATAATGTTAAACTTCTAACTGTTGCTGAAAATTGAAATCGTTTGCACAATTTTTGACAACTAATTATTTATTGCCTTATCTCCTATACATCAACAGCTTAACCATAATCGTTTACAAAAATTAAAAGCACATCTTCTGTGAATGAGGAGACTTGCCAAATGGAGCGCCAATAGCCTGGTGTTTTAGTATTACCTTATCTTGTCTATACCATTGATTTATAACGTCTAGTCTATGCTTAAACCATAGCCGTGAAACATTGCCTACAAAATGTAAAAGTTGATTCATATTATTTAGTGTTTAGTTTAGTTGCGGTCCTTTATACGCTAGTGTTTATTTTAGAATTCTCTGTCTTTCAAATTGCTTAGCATTAAAACCTTCATACCCCTAGTGTATCTTTTTTATTTCTATCGCATTCAATACTGGGTCTCCTCTTTTGGATTTAAGTGAAACCAACAGACCTTCATCATTGGATACTTCCGTCGTTACCCTATAAGCAACTGCACGTTCTCTTCCTGTATCTTCTGCAAGGTTCAGGTCTTCTAGAACAAGCTTATCGTTCACCCATACATCAAATATTCTTTCTGTTTCTTCTGCCACCACATTTTCACTTTCATCTAGATTGTAGGCCAGCGTTTCTTTTTCATCTATGGCTACGAGCTCTGCAAAGTGCAGTGTAATTTCATATAGACCATTTGGGAGATCGGCCCTAAAACCTTCAAGACCTACTTGTTGGCTCTGGTAGATAGGATCATTAGGAGTTCCCAATATATTCTGATCAGAACCAAAAGATTGTCTCCTCAGATTTGCCATACGGTATGGTTCACCTCCCAAAGTGCCCCAACTTCCTTTGACATATTTTTGATCAGGCAACCAAAGCTCACCAGTAAGATCATCTAAGAAAGTCCTGCTATCGCCTAAACTCACCTTCAGGTCGCTAAAAGGCAGGTAATCGCTTTTCAAGTCTGTCGGTATAAGTTGAAAGTCCACCTTATGAAAGTCTTTATATACTTTCCCTTCAGATTCGGCTACGATTTCAAGGAGATTCTCACCACTTTGGAAAGGGACATCCCATGCTGCGATTTTCATCTCGACCTCCTTTTCACCCAAGCTTTGGCCATTTAGGTATAAAGTAGCTTTAGGCATATTTGTAAAAGCTTCTATGCGCTGCACAGATATTCCTCTATCTGTCTCTATGCCAATGCGACGATCCCAGAGTTTTGGCCCAATCGACACAAAAGGTCTATCAAGCAAATAGGCCTGGTACAGGAAATATCCTTCCTTCGGTTTTCTGTCGTGTGTTAAAAGGCCCTTATTGTTAATATGTGGAACAGCGTCCACCCGGCTTTCCGAAGAAAAATCTGCTAAATTCCACACATTTGCCCCTGCTACGAAGTCCCGTGCAAGCATCTCCTCCAAATATGTCTGATGGTAATATGTGAGATACTCAAGAGAGAAATCAAAACGCGCTGGATTATCAGATCGCAGCCTCGGGTCGGCCCCAGCTCCATACTCCGTAACGATAAGCGGTTTGTCAGGAATTTCCTTTCTATGCCTATCCAAAAACTGCGCAAAAACTTTAATATCACTTCCATACCATCCTTGGTATAGATTCCAACCAACGATCATGGGTATATCGGTCAACCCAACTCTTTTATAAAGATTAAAAGCACCGTGGTTAGGGATCATTGTATATCGGTAGGGGTCCATTTCCCTGGCGACATTTTCCAACCGTTGCGCCAGTTGGGCTATATGGGCAAAATATTCTTGCTGCCTTTCGGGTTCATCCTGAAATTTTGGTCGCAGCAGCACTTCATTCATATATGCCCAGATTACCACACTGGGATGGTTGTAGTTTTGCATAATCATCTCCCTTAGCATTTCCTCGGAGTTGTCAGCAAAAGCATCTGATTCGGTAATTCTATTGACTATTGGAATCTCTACCGCAGTAATAAGCCCTAGCCTATCACAGGCTTCCATTATAGCAGGGTCTTGAGGGTAATGTGATACCCGGAGAAAATTGCTGCCCATGGCCTTTACCAGTTCCACATCGCGTAGATGAAGGCCTTTTGGCAAAGCATTAGCCATATAGGGATAATCTTGGTGTCGGTTGGTACCTATCAGCTTTAGATGTTCTCCATTTAAGAAGAAGCCCTTTTCGGCATCAAAGCGGAACCAACGGAAACCCAACGATGCAGAAACTTCATCCAATACCTTATTGCTGGCCCTGTCCACGATTTGAGTCACTACCCGATATAAATAAGGGCTGTCTGGTGACCAAAGGTTTGGCGACTTAAAGTTCTTTACAGCATTGGTAAAGGAAACGGGCGTTCCCGGACGTACATTATGAGAAGAAGAGGTCGTTGCAACCGTTTGCGATTGTGCGTCTTTAATATAAGACACTACTTTTATTCTACGTGTGCTGTTTGTTTCATTCAGAAGTTGGCCCTTAATTTCAACATTTGCTTCAGTTGCAGAAACCTTGGGTGTGCTCACCAATACGCCAGAAGAGCCGTGACTGGACATGCTAAAATGCACTTTATCGGTAAAAGTAAGGAACACATCTCGGTATATGCCTCCAAAGAAAGTAAAGTCGGCGGTAAGGGTTGGAATGTCTTCATGGAATCGGTTATTGGCTTTTACCAGTACTTCGTTCTCTTCTCCATATAGGATGTAGGGGGTAATATCTATTATAAAAGCCGTGTAGCCGCCCACGTGACTGCCAGCCAATGCTCCGTTCACATACACCTCTGCTTCTTGATTAACTGCCTTAAACTCGAGATAGGCATTCTTCCCTCTGGTATGCTCCCCCACCCTAAAGCGCTTTAGGTACCAGGCCTCACCTCGATAATAGCCTCTGGTATCGTCCATCACATCATGCGTATTCCAAGAATGGGGTATGGATACAGTATCCCAAGCTACAGATGCAGTTTGAATGGGCGTTTCTAAAGGACCTTTATAAAAAGCCCAATTGCTGTTGAGCGTATAGCTGTGGCGGGCATTTTGGGCATACGAATCAACTCCTATAAATAAGAGGCATCCAAGCAGCACTAATATCGAGAACCTTTTTTCCATGAATGTTATTCTTTAATCGTTGCTTTTAGTTATGTATAACCTGAGCGGTCTTAAGCACGACATAAATTTTATGCTTTCATTATGGTTGAAAGGTAGATAATCCATTAAAATCATGTACGTGGCATAACATTCAAATGTAACCGACGGATGTTTCAGAAAGGGGAAATCAGGAGATTATGGCAGTTTTGAAAGCCGTGGAGATAGAAACACCGTGTATATATGAAACATTAGACTGGGCTGTCAACGACTGCGCAAAAGATTTATGGCCATTACATCTCCCGCCTTTTCAGGTAAATGCCGCAGATAATTTTGGGAGACAAAAAATTATGGTAAAAAATTGTGTAAAAATGGAGAGATGAAAGGGAAAACAGCTTGCCTCAACGAGGGGCTATGCACCTTACTGCTGTACTTCGACCCATCTTCCGGTTGCTGCAGATTCAAAGATCGCTTCTAACGCACGAGTATTAGCCAAAGCATCTTCTAACGATACAGGCTCTTCTGTATTGTTTTCGATAGATCTCATAAAAGCTTCTGCTTGCAGCGTATACTGGTCGCAAATATCGAAGTATATCTCCTCATTATTGTTGTGCAGGATATTACCCGGGTTGATAGTCAATTGGGTGGCTTGGTCTTTAGGTGCGTTAAAGGGAATCTTAATTTCCATATTTTGCTTGTCTCCAATAAAAATCATCCTTTGACTATTGGCCAACTGAGTACTTACAGAAAAAACAACTTGTGCCGTGGGAAACTGCATTATAACCGAGGAAAGCTTATCAGTGCCAAACATGGCATCATTCTCCATTAGCGCCATTACTTTAACCGGTTCTTCACCTAATACAAATCTTGACGTCATTACAGGATAACACCCTATGTCCCACATAGCTCCTCCGCCATACGTATCGATATTGCGGATATTCTGAGGATCCACATTGTAATAATTAAAATAACCTTGCACCAGCCTCACATTACCAAGATGCCCGGCCAGTACTAGCTCTCGGGCTTTTATCCATTGGGGATGGCTCTTTACCATAAACGCCTCCCCTACTTTTACCCTGTATTTATCTCTTGCTATAATCAATTGCTTTATTTCATCACTTTTTAGGGTAATGGGTTTTTCACACAAGACATGTTTGCCCGCTTCAATACATTTTAGTACATAGGTGAAGTGCAGATGATTGGGCAACGGGATATAAACGATATCGATAGCTGGATCGGCAATTAATGCTTCATAGGAGCCATATGCTTTAGCAATGCCCCATTTATCAGCAGCTGTCCTGGCCCTCTCATGATCACGTGAAGCTATGCCAAAAACTGTATAATGTTCATTGCCTAACATGGCAGGAATCACTTTTTCCATGGCAATTTTGGCCACTCCTAAAACACCCCAATTCAAGCTCATAATTTTAGTTTAATAGTCCTTTTAAGGCAAAAACCTGCTTTTGATCTCATCATTTGGCATCATGCACGCATTCCTTCTGCCAAATAAACCATAACGGTTGTTGGCTATTAGTGAGTAAATATAATCTCTAATGGGTCTTGGAATAAGGATAAACACGTAAAACAGTCTCCAAAAGCCTCCTAAATCTTTCAATACATGCAATGCCCCGGAAGATTTTGTATATATCCTATCTCCTTTTATATAAATAAATGAGGCATAATCATCCACAGGCAAACCATGCTTAACGAGGAGGTCTTGTCCACTTTGTGATTGCAACGAGCCAAATAAAAACCTACCGCTTTTGTCTCGCTTGAGGATAAACTGAACTGAAGAATTACATAAGTTGCAAACGCCATCAAAAAGGATAACAGCATTGGAATGAGCCTCCATAATTAAACTTTATTCTGCAATATAAGCATATACTATAAAACACTAAACCCTAGATTTTACCTTTATAATACGAGCCTTTAAAACTGGCAAGTTGCCAACCTTTATCAAATTCGGAAATTCAAGTTTCCCAATTTTATGCTAAATTATAAGTCTCCAGCCTTATAATAGGCCATTATAAGGTTGTAGCCTTATAACTTGCAAATATAAGGTTGCAACCTTATATTTATGACATGCCAAGTTTAATCTATAGCGTACTCACTGGGGATATCACCTCATCTTCCAAAACAGACAGGATAGCCCTTTTAAAAGATTTAAAAGAAATCCTGACTCAAATTGCTTCCTTCCAACAAAAAGAAGGGGTAAAATCGAATTTTGAATTGTATCGCGGCGACAGTTTCCAGGGGATAATTGCTAAGCCTGAGGAAGCGTTAAGGTATGCTCTGCTTATACGCTCTCATTTGAAAAAGGCCAACGGCACTACCGATAGAGATGCCCGAATAGCAATAGGCATAGGCACCATTAATTTCCCTGCATCCAATGTAGCAGAGGCGGACGGTGAAGCTTTTAGAAACTCGGGGCCTTTGCTAGATACGATGAAAAATGGCGTCAGGATGAAACTCCACACGCCTTGGCAGGCAGTAAATGAAGAGATGGAAGTCGCACTGGTGTTGGCAGATACCATCATAAAACGTTGGTCTATACCTCAGGCAGAGGTAATCGCCCAAATATTGAGAAATACGACCCAGATTGAAATTGCCGAAAAATTGGGTATTTCACAATCTGCAGTAAACCAACGACTAAAAGCTGCCCATTGGGAAGCCATCGAGAAGCTCTTAGAACGATTCCATGAACTGATAACAAAATCGACCCAGAAATCATAAAGCTATGATACTACTCCTTAGGCTCATTGTCGCTCACCTTGTCGCCGAATTTTTATTATTTCCTACCAAGTGGCAAGAAAAAAAAGCGCAAAAAAAGCAATACTCCCCATTCTTCTATATCCACGGACTTATCTACGGCCTCACTGCATACGTGCTGTTGGCAGAATGGAACAATTGGTGGGTGCCCGTTTGCTTGGCCGCTGCACACTTATTGGTTGACCTGTGGCGAATACACAGTAAGGAGTCTACTGCAAACTTTATTTTTTACCACTCACTTCATTGCCTTGCCGTATTCATCGCTTGGGTCTTCATTGTAGGAGACATCGGCGTGCTCAGAGAGATTATTGAGGGGTATTTCGGAAGCGTCCATGTTTGGGTTATGCTGGTGGGCTACTTAGTCGTCATATGGCCCATGCGCTACGTGATAGCACTTGCCACAAAACGATGGCGAAAGGAAATCCAAAACGAAGGGCTTATGGATGCAGGTAAGTGGATAGGTCAGATAGAAAGAATATTGATTCTAACTTTCGTTTTCATAAACAAATTTGAGGCCATTGGATTTTTGATCACAGCGAAATCCATTTTCCGGTTTAGCGAAATTAATAAAGAAAGAAAAGAGGCCGAGTACATTTTAATAGGCACCTTATTAAGCTTTGCGCTTTCCATAGTTTGGGGCCTATTGTTGCAAATGTTATTGCAATAGGCGTACCCTATTAAACTGAAATTTTAAATACTTGATGCTATAACCCAAGTCATAAAAGTCCTTTTCAAATCTTGTTTGGATTCCGAAATGGTCATTGTTCAAGGGTGAGTTATAGAGATCATCAGTATGAGCAAGAAGGGCAGCGGAGAAATCTTTGAGGGTTTCCAAGGTAAAGTCAAATAACAATTCACTATCCGTTTTCAAATGGACAATCCCATGGGGGGCTAATATGTTTTTATAAATACGAAGAAACCTAGGGCTCGTGAGCCTACGCTTGATATCCCTTACCTTCGGACGAGGGTCGGGAAAGGTGATCCATATTTCGGCTACTTCCTGAGGACCGAAATAGTTTTCCAATTGTTGTATTTGAATCCTCAGGAAAGCAGCATTATCCAAATTTTGTTCCATAGCAAGGGTACTGCCTACCCATAGCCTATCTCCTTTTACGTCTACTCCTATAAAGTTCTTATCAGGGAACTTTGCAGCCAGCCCTACAGTATACTCACCTTTGCCACAGCCAAGCTCCAATACAATCGGGTTTTCATTCTTAAAAAAATCAGAATGCCACTTTCCCTTTATATTTTCTATGATGGCCTTTTCTTCCGTAAGAACATTTTCCCGATGCCTGATCTCCTCGAACCTAAATTGCTTCTGTCTTGCCATAATAATTACAATCCATTTATTTCTGCTACCACAAAATTGCTTCCGCCAATAAATACGACACTATCTTCACTGGCCATGGTTTTAGCTTCATTTATAGCGATATTTACGTCAGGCACAACCTTTCCTTTGAGTCCAAATCTTCTTGCCTGCTCAGCCAGTTCAGTAGCAGCCAATGCTCGAGGCACCTGGGCTTGGCAAAAATAATAAAATGCCTCTTTGGGGAGTAGTGCCAATATAGGATCTAGTGCTTTGTCATTGGCAACACCAAAAACCACATATAAATCTTTGCGGTTTAGAGCAGATAAATGCTCCACGATATATTTTATTCCTGCTTCATTATGACCGGTATCACATACGACCAAAGGTGCTTCTTGCAAAATCTGCCATCTTCCTTTGAGTCCTGTCAGCAACTTTACTTGTGAAAAGCCATGCTTAACAGCTATTTCTGGTAGTTGGTAACCGATCTGCCTTAGCACCTCCACACCTTTTAGAATACCAGGAACGTTTTTTAACTGATAAATACCTGCCAATGAAACAAGAAGATCTTTCATCCATATCTTGTTTTGGCGATAAATGTCCACCTTAAATCCATCATTACCTGAATCAACAACCTTTACCTCAAACACTTTATCGGCAAAATATATGGGAGCATTCATTTCGGCAGCTTTGTCAATAAAAACATGTTGGATAGACGGCTGATCCTCTCCAATCACTACAGGCGTTTTTGACTTTATTATACCTGCCTTTTCTGATGCAATTGCTTCCAACGTATCTCCCAGAATAGCTTGATGGTCAAAACCTATATTGGTAATGATGGCAAGCTGTGGCAAAATGATGTTAGTTGAATCCAGCCTCCCACCTAAGCCAGTCTCAATCACAGCCACGTCTACTCCCTCCCTTGCAAAGTTATCGAAGGCCATGGCTACGGTAACTTCAAAAAATGAGGGCCTAATGGCTTCAATATTCCCTTTCATTTTTTGTACAAAATCTACTACTGCAGACTCAGCCATTTCCTTTCCATCAACTTTGATCCTTTCTGTGAAATGCTTGAGGTGGGGAGAAGTATAAAGGCCAGTTTTATATCCTGCCGATTGCAATATGGCAGCTAATGTATGTGCGGTACTCCCTTTTCCATTTGTGCCAGCAACATGAATTGTTTTAAAGGAATCTTGAGGATTTCCCAGTGCTTCGAGCAATAAACGGGTATTGGTTAAGTCTTTTTTCAATGCTGCACTGCCGATCTTCTGGTACATAGGCAAGCATGCATACAAATACTCCACAGTTTCAGTATATTCCATAAAACACTAAGAGAATAGAGCTACCTGGATTTAATGACAAAGGTGACTTTTCCAGTTGTAACGGAAGGCGGGGCAGCGCTGTTGGTTTGGCTAAAAGTTACTCCTTGCAGTTGATCTTTATAAAATTGAAGCACTTGAGGACTTACGGTGGTTTCTAATGTACGTATAGATATCACATACCCTTGGTCGTCAATTTTAAATTCGAATACTATCCTTCCATTCTCGCTGGAGGCATCTCTTCTATTGGGGGCATTATCCCACATCCAGCCTGAAATTTCAAGTGCCGGACCACCGGCTCCTCCACCTTGGGTACCATATAGTGCACGAGCATCTACAGAGCCTTCAGGATTCCCTGCATCGCCGGCTTTGTCTTTTTCATTTCCTTGTCCACTAGCCTTAGGTTCGCTTTTATCTCCAGTTCCGTCTGCACCCTTGGTCTCAGTGGTTTTGTTTTCTGATCTTTCCGCTACTTTCTTATCTTCTTTGGGAGTTGTTACAGGCTTTTTAGCTTCTTCTTTAGGTTTTTCTTCCACTTTCTTGTTTTCTTTCGGAACTTCCTTTATCACAGGACTTTCAGTAGGCTGTGTAGGCACAACGGCTTCAGTAGGTTCCGCAACTTCTGGTTCTGAATCCATGACAGGGTCTGCTGAAACATCAGGGGTAGAAGACTCTTCCAATACTTCCTCTGCCGATGGGCTCTCTTCTGGCGCTGCTGCTTCCAAATTAGTAGAAGTGTTGGGAGGAGTAGTAGGCTGCTCGTCTCCAAAGCCACTGACCATACCAAAATTCAACTCTATTCCATATTCTGGCAAAGGAGGATTAGGCTCGCGCCACGCTAGCACAAAGAAAAACAATATCAATAGGCATAGGTGTAGCCCAATGGATACAGCCATTCCTATTCGTTTGTTTTTCTTTTCCTCTTCTTCAAATAACATACTATTCCGGTTTTGTCGCAATAGAAACCTTGGCCTTATACCTTGTAGCAATATCCGCTACTCTCACCAAGTGTTCAACAGGCACTGTCTTGTCGATATGTAATACAACAACAGATTCTTGTCCAGCAAGTTCCGAGGCCAACGTATTTTCCAAATTCGAGAGTGTCACGCGTTGGTCATTCACAAAATATTGGTTGTCAGCAGTAATGGAAACGCTCACCTGTTGCATTACGATGGTCGACGCTTTGCTAGAGGGCAGATTCACAGGAAGGCCTGAAGGCGTGATAAATGAGGACGTCAACATGAAAAATATGAGCAGCAAAAAAATAATATCAGTCATGGAGGCCATGCTAAAAGCTGCTTCTACCTTATTTTTTGCTTTTAATGCCATTATAGATCTAGATTTAAGGCTTCAGACATAAGAAAGATAATGCTCCAGTAGCACTTTCCAATCAATAACAAAACCGTGCTTTATCTGGGTTCCTGAAGAAGGTCTATAAAATCTATAGAGGAGTATTCCATCTTATGGATAACCTTCTGTACTTGCGACACGAGATAGTTATATCCCAAATAAGCTACAATACCTATCGCCAACCCAGCTGCGGTCGTAACCATCGCTTCATATATACCTCCAGAGAGCAACTTTGGGCTTACTGATCCCTCTTCTTGAGCAATAGCGATAAATGCCTGGATCATACCGGTAACAGTTCCCAAAAAGCCCAGCATAGGTGCTGCACCAGAAATGGTAGCCATTAACGACAATCCTTTTTCAAGCTTATAAATTTCTATGCGCCCAACGTTTTCTATCGAAACCTCAATATTCTTTAATGGACTACCGATCCTGCTGATGCCTTTTTCGATCATCTTGGCTATCGGGCTATCGGTTTGAGCACATAACAGCTTAGCGCCATTGATATCGCCAGCCAAAACCAAGTTTCTTATCTTTTCGATAAATTGATTGGGTGTTCGGGCTGCCTTTCGTATGGTGAGCACACGTTCGATAAATATATATATTGCAAGTATGGACAATAAAAACAAGGGAATCATCATGAATCCCCCCGCTAAAATCAAATCCAAAATTGAAACCGTTTCTTCGCTTCCATTTACCACTACCGAATCAATAGCAGTGGTTGTAATTTGTAATAATTGCATATTAATATTTTAGCACCCAAATATTGTCACCATATTTTGTCTTGTACTGATCAAGGTTGGCCAGTGCATCCCCAACTGTAGGAAAGTCTGCCACCGACAACCTGTAATATTTTACATTGCCATAGGGAGCAATCACCACTGTACTAACGCCCTCACCAGCAAGTTTATTTCCATAGTCACGCGCTAAATCTACATCGATAAAGCTACCTACCACAATGTAGGCCTTGCCTGTCCTTGCAGAAATATCCGTCATTGCACCTATTGTAGGTTCAACAGGGATGGGCTCCTCAACTGGCTCCCAATTGTATTCTTCCTCGA
Organism: uncultured Roseivirgaceae bacterium; assembly: GCA_964440915.1. GTDB lineage: Bacteria > Bacteroidota > Bacteroidia > Cytophagales > Cyclobacteriaceae > CAMPJM01. The sequence continues at coordinate 13,948 of CAYTTV010000039.1, read as the reverse complement.
CTATAAACTCTTCCTGCTCAGGAATCTCCACAGGGGGTGGAGGTGTTTGAACTACAGGTGCTTCTTCTTTTATAAAAAAGAAATATACTAAGACACCGGCCAATATCAGAACGATAAAAATTCCAATAATCAATGGCCACGAGGAATCGTCTTTGTGCTTTTGTGAAGGTTGCTCTCTAGGATTCATAATAATAGGCTCTTTTTCGTCTTCTCTATTGACTGGTTCATAAGAAACATCCGGAAGACCATAATCTTCGTCCTTTTCAAATTGATCTTCGTTCTCGTCGTGTTTTTTTTCTTCCATAAATAAATATTTTCTCAGGCACCGAGTACCTCAAATAATTTCTTCAATATTCCGTGACAAATATAATAAAAACATTCACAGATTAATTTGCCATCCTTTGTAACATACGCTACACATGCAATATTCTATCTTTAAAAGGAGTAAGTTAACCCTGCCATAAACATAAATTTTCTGCTCGGATAGTTCAAATATCGTTCATTATTATTGGCCAAAATATTGTTAAAATTCAAAAACAATGAAGCTCTTTCGGAAAAGACATATTCTGTTTTAAAGTTTAAGTCTATCATGGCATCTAATGCTTCTTGCCTGTCACTTTGTAGATTATACCCCTCTATTCCGCCTAATGACGCCAATTCTAAGCCGAACAAAAACTTATCGTATAAATTATAGGTTCCCAATAAGCTCAGTCCAAATGTGGGTTTATGCCACGCCTCCTCCAATTCGTCCAGATTATAACCATAATAATCTGTCCTGAACACTAAATTAAAAACTTCTGACTTACTTATGCCCAATTCTGCAAATAAATTGAGCATGCTCGTGTTACCATTGTCATATAATATGTCGAACTGTGCTGAATCTGCTTGACTGTTAGCATAATAGTACATGTTTTTATAGTTTCCTACAGAAAACCCTCCCTTGATGGCTAACGACCCAAACACCTTCGCTTCCAATGCGCCGTAGAATTCTAAGGTTTTATTGGTATTGAAAACAGGCACATTAGCGGCAATAAATGGATTTTCGCGGGCGAAGTATTGTAAAGAAACCCTTTCAATATCACCGCCTATTCCAGCATATACCTTCACATCTTCTGATATGTGGTACGTAGCTTTTGCTAAAGGGTAGAAGTGCAATTTATTTGCATTGAAAAGCGTATCATCTTCATAAACCAGATTAAGTCCTGCGACAATTTCCAAAGGTTCTATAGTCGTTTTGAAGGTAGGATTAAGCCTGAAATAGTTCCTACTAAGTGAACCAGCGTTGTTGATTTTTGATAAGTAAAGGTCTGATTTCAAGCCAAGTTCCAATAGTTCGCTTAAGGTAAACCTGCTCTCCAAATCAAATCCCACTTGGGATTCACTTACTTCATAGTGATCTGACAAATGATCGAAGGACACTTTGAATTGATAGAATAAATCTTCGTTGTCGCTATTGCTGGCAAATCCCAAACTAGCATGAAAGAAATTGTAGATTTGCTTAATATCCTCATCGTACACATCAAGGCCGGGTGAGTATCCATAAAAATTATTTTTACTCCGCTCATACTTTATATCACCTCTAAAAGTAAGTGCTTTGGTGAAGTATTTACCATATAGACTCACCATATTATTACTAGTGCCTGAATTTTCTTTGTCAACTGGTCCATTTTTCGATGACAAGTGTTTTACGTGCGCACCTACTGCATATCGATCATTCCGCTTATTATTGAAAAAACCTTCGAGATAAGGCGTGGTATAATTCCCAAGACCTATTTTAAGATAGTTCCCATAAAACTTGCGCAACTTTTCATCTTGAACTGTAAGCACCCTTATTCTAGGATCGAGGGGCTTTAAGGCATAACTGTAGTCCTTAAAATCATAATCTAGCGCCCGCTCTCTAATGGCCGCTGGTAAAGGCGGCACTTTTTCATAGCTACGACTTGCTGTTGGCAGTTCTATTTTCCTGTCCTTCTCTATGATTACCCTCGCATCTTCAATTTCTGCTCCATTCTCGTCCCACTCTTGCCCAAAGACAGTAGTTGAAAAGAACAAAACAAAAAATAATATAAAGGAGAATCTAACCATCTGTGTAGGATTATATACCGTAAGCTTTCTTTTATTGCGCATGTTTCAAGGTCAAATTAGTTTTCAATAATTTGAAACGTGGTGGTATCAACTTCAGGCTCAAGGGACTGCTTTGCTTGTTCTTCCTCTAATCTCGTCAGTTTTACCTTTGCCATTGCCACAATTTCCGGCAGTGGCGACCTTTCTACTAGTGAGTTTAAAGTTGCCCTCGCCTGAAAATTTTCCTCTAAAGCAATGTAATTGTCAGCAATGAGCAAAAAGGACTTTCCAAGCCAGAATTCATAGGCCGAAAAATTGGCATTGAGGTCATACAACGTTTCGATTGAGTTGGTATACTCACCATCTTTATATTGAATTTCTGCCACCAGCCACTGTGCCTCCGCCCCGTTCTCATCTTTGGCCGTGTTTAACGTCGTTAGGAAATAATCCATCGCCTCTTGATTATTCCCTTGACTATAAGCTGCCTTTCCTAAGAAGAGATTGGCTCTGCTTTCTGCGTTGGCGTTCACATTTCCTCTGTCCAAAATAAGCTGGCCGTAATATGTAACCGAATCATACTTCTCCGTTTGATAATAGGCCTCCATCAGGCCAGACCAAGCATTGTACTGCTCCCGCTTGGTGCGAGCAATACTGGCCAAATCATTGAAATATCGAATGGCTTTGTTGAAATCATTGGCCTGTAAGGATAACTCGGCTACACGTTGAACCGCCCGTGAGGTTTGAGCAATTTTGTTGTCTTCGATCACCTGCTCATGATAATGAATGGCCTCACGCATATTTTCTAACCTAAAATAAGATTCGGCTATGTAAAACTTCGACTCATAGGCAGATGCAGTATTGGGATACTGTTTTATATAGTTTTGAAAAGAAGGGATCGCCTTTTCATACCTCTGATTGAAATAAAGGTTCTTTGCCGCCTCATACTCTATGCTTGACAAAGACTCGTCATCAGGGTTGGCCATCTTATATTGGGAAAGATAGCGGTCAAACTCATCATTTCTGCCCAACTGTGTGAGGACTTGCTGCATGCCTGATATAGCACCCCCAGCAAGTTCATGGGTGATATACCCCTCCAGCAAAGCCTTATAATTTTCCTGGGCCTTTTCATATTGTTGCAGATTGGTATGCGCGATTGCTCCTCTCATCAGGGCATAAGGCACGAATTCACTTTGAGGCTTGGATCTCACTAAAGACGAAAAACCTGCGATAGCAGCTTCATAATGACCTTGTTCAAATTCCAATTGTGCTATTTCAAAAGCAGCATCATCAGCAACTCGGGAGTTGGGATATTGCCTTGTCACTACTTGCAGGCTAGTCTTTGCGTTTGCATAACTTCCTTGCAGGCCTTGAATTACTCCCTTTTGGAAATAGGCATAATCCATTTCAGGATTCTTTTCTTTAATGGCTTCATCATAGTATTGCAGTGCTCTGCCATAATCTTTTGTGGTGTAATAGCAATCTGCCAATCTAATAAGGGCATCGCTATAGAAAAGCTTGTTTGAAGCATTTTGCAACTTGCTTACATAAGTCCTGAAATGAGGCAAGGCTTTTTCATATTCTTTTTTGTTGAAATATGCGTAACCTATTCCATAGCGGGCCTTAATAAAATAGAGGTCGTTCTCGTCGGTATTACGAAAAACCCCGCTGTATTCCTTGATCGCTTCATCATACCTTCTACCCGTGTTGTATGCTTCTCCTGACCAGAAGTGCGCCATCACGACAAATGCTTTATCCAAAGGAAACTCTAGTGATTTTTCAAACATCTGCACTGCATTGTAGAAGCGGGCATCATTGAAATACTCAGCCCCTTTGTAAAAAGCTACTTTCTGATAAGCACGCTTAATACGGTCAGTCTTTACAGGCAGCCCTTCAATGTGTTTCAGGGCTTGCGAATAATCATTGGAATTGAGGTAAGCTTCGCTCAGCAGTTCGTTCGCTTCAGAAAGATCGTTTGCTTTGGGATAATTCTTGACAAAGGTATTCAGCACAGTTATAGCCTGATCGTAATGCCCGATATCATAGTTTACCTTACCTAACTTAAAAAGGGCTTGTGATTTGATTTCAGTAGAAAAGTCTTGTCTTGCTGCTACGTCGAAAGCCGTTACAGCGAACATTTTATTGTCTTCTTTTATATAAAGCTCTCCCAGATAGTACGACGCAAACTGTCCCAAGGTATCACCTACTGCAGCCACTTGCTTAAAATTCTCAATGGCTTGGGCATTATTACCACTCATATATTGGGCGTACCCGATCCTATATAAAATTGCTGCATCAGGCTTTCCTCTTTTGTTGGCTAGATAGTCTTCGAAGTTTGAAGCGGCCTGCACGTAATCCTTTTTTCTATAGTAAGCCTCGGCAATAAGCAGGTATATTTCATCCTTGTTCTGAATATTGGAACGCTTTACAGCACTTTCTGCATACTGCAGCATCCCATCATAGTTTTCTTGTTTGTAATAAACATTGGCGATCATATAAGGGACGATCGCTGCATACGTTTCATTCCTTTCTGCCCTTTTGAGGTCAGTTAATGCTTGCTCATAATCACCTTGCCTGTACTCAATAAAACCAGCATAATAACTTGAGGCATAAGTGTATCTATTGTCAGATAACTTAATAGCATTGAACTGTTCCAATGCCTTTTCGAAGTCTTGTCTGGAAAAGTGAGCATAGGCCAACTTAAACCGAGCTTCCTCCCGCTGTACTTTAGAAAGCCCTGTTACGTCCACTTTTGTCAAATATTTGATCGCTTTGGCATAATTTTTCTCCCTAAAATAAAAACTCCCCATTTCATAATAAGCGTACAGGGCTTTGGGATGACCTTCGTGTTGATGAATAAAGTTTTCAACCAGTTTTTCTCCATCGGCATGGTAGAGGCGTAAGGCGCTGTAGGCAATGTAGTAGTTTGCATCTACCGACTTCAGTCCGTCATTCCCAGCCAAGGCAAGGTAGTTTTCAAAAGCATATCTGGCTGCCCCAAATTTTTCTTTATCCAGCAGCTCTACCCCAGTGGTATAATATTGATCTGCACTGTTTTGTGTCAATGTACTTTGAGCAATCAGAAGGGTGGCAGGGAAAAAGGCAATGATAAAAAAAATAAAGTTTTTCACGCTTTTTATTTTCTATTGTTAATAGTGGATTATTAAGGCACAAGTATTAAACAGGATGACATCTTCAGCTTTTCCAAACCCTCATCGCTTCTCCAAAAAATGAACGACATTGAATTGGAATCAATAATTTGTTCGGTTTTTCACATCCCAAACTTCAATGTAAAGGTAACTAAAAATCATCCGTAATATTGTTATTATTCTAAGGTTAATTTTTCTCTTCTATTGTTCGGATTGCTCAATTATAAGTTTTTGCTTTAGAACCTACGCAATTCCTTCATATGGATGGATGGTTTCCATTTTCTGTGGAACTATAATTTAATGCATCAGCTTGAATATGAGCTCGCGCAAAATCTGCCCATGTTCTATATTAGCATTGACCCCCTTGGAATGCAAATCCGCAATTCGCAGGTGATGGATGTTTTCCATTACTTTATGTACTGGATAATTCCGAACGGCCATCATATATTCTTTCACCACAAAAGGAGGCAACTGCAATAATGAGGCTATACTCTTCTCTGATTTGTCCTTGGCATGATGCACCTGTAAAAGCTTGGCGTTATAAGCATATAACATACTTATAATTAAAATAATGGGATTACTTTTAGGATTTGCTATGAAATAATTGACAATCCTGTTAGCTTTTAACACATCCTTTATAGCTAGTGCCTTTTGTAACTCAAATGTGTTGTACTCTTTACTTATGCCCACAAACCGCTGAACAAGGCCGCTGTCTATGGTAGCTTTTCCCTGAAGGTTAATTATAATTTTATCAATTTCATTAGAAAGCCTGCTCAGGTTATTGCCAATAAAGTCTGCCAACATTTGCGTTGCTTTCATATCTATTGTATAGCCCTTGGCCTTCACATAGTTATTTACCCATTCTGGAATTTTATTGTCATAAATTTTCTTGGTAGTAATCATCACAGCACCAGTCGAAAAGGCCTTTGATAAAGATTTTCGCCCATCTAGAGTTTTGTGTTTATGAGCGAATACCAAGATAGTAGACGGCAGAGGGTTCTTTATATAAGATTCCAATAATCGTTGTCCTTCCTCTTTGTTTAAATCGAGAATTTCTTGGGCTTCCTTTACGATAACCACTTGCCGCTCGGCCATCATAGGATATCTTCTGGCATTAGTAATAATCATGTTCACCTCAGTATCCTTCCCATACATTACGACTTGATTAAAGCCTTTTTCTGACTCCTGTAAAGCATTTTTCTCGATTGCTTCCGTTATTTGGTCGATATAATAAGGCTCTTCCCCTTGCAAGAAATAAATAGGGGCAAACTTGTTTTGTTTAATATCCGCTAGTACACTTTCGGGAGTATAGGCCATCTGCAATAGTTTTTAAGCGAAGATAGCGGTTTTTTTATTGCTGGAAAACTTCAATACTCCTTCTTCGACAGAGTTAATAAACACGCCGCACATCCTCTATTAATTCCATATAAAATCATCATATATTTCAATATAAAAAGGATGTTTATAACAGTTGTAAGGTAATAAGTATAATTAAACACAATATTACATGCTCTACGAATAGATTTGTCTTATTCGGTTTTTAATTAGAATTGTCATCTTCTTACTTCAACTTCAATACTTAAGAGAATGCACAAGAACTCTTAACTTACACAAGACCACATAACTTATAAGTGACTATACTGCAATGAACTGGTTGAAAAATATTAAGGAAAATTCGATTACCTTCCTCATTTATACGATACTTCTCATGATCGTCACCAATGGTGTGTTGGATTATTATTATAGGATAACCCTTGAAAAGCACGAAGCAATAGCCAATGAGGTCGAAGACGCAAAAAGCAATATGACCTATCTGCTCAATGCACTTCAGAATATTGATGTGGGTTTTAGAGGATATTATATTGTACCAAAGGAGCAATTGCTTTCTCCCTATAAAACCGCAAAAGAGCAGCTTAAGGAAAACATCAGGCATATTGAAAGCATCATGAGAAATCAAGGACTGGTTGTAGATGACTTTAAACCGGTAAAAGATGCTTTTAATGATTATATCTTGCTTATAGAGAAGTTGATCCAATGGAGGGATGAGGGCAGGATAGCTGATATAGAAAATGTTGTGAATGATGACCCTGGCCGAGAATTGTGGTTAGTTTACGACGGATTCAACAAAAAATTCCAACCTCAACAAAATGAAATCCTGGCAAAGAGTGAAAAGGAAATTTCCAGTGCCATTCTGGTTTCTTCTCTGGTAAGGCTCAGTATGCTGATTTTTGGAATTCCTACATTGATCATTGTAGCAGTAAGACTCAACAGAGCTCAGCGAAAAAGGAAAGAGCTTTTCACAAATCTTGACGAAAGCAATAAAAGATACTTATTCAATCCTAAAGAAGGTCAAGACGGCGACAGGGTGGAAGAACAGGCTATCATTAAGTCGCTTATTTCTAATCTACAAAAAGCAGCTGAATTTATTGCCAATATAGCAAAAGGCAACTATGAGATGCAGTGGGCGGGATTGAATGAAAAAAACAAGAAGGACAATGAGGAAAATCTGGTAGGCGAATTATTGAAGATGCGCGACCAGATGGTAAAAGTAAGGCAGGAAGACCAAAAAAGAATGTGGGTAACGGAGGGTATATCGTTATTTTCCGAAATCGTGCGCCAGCATCAGGACAATATGGAAATGCTGTCCGACACGCTCACCTCACAAATAGCCAAATATTTAAAGGCAAATCAAGTCTACCTATACTTTGTATCGGATAATGACGATAACGATGAGCTCATCCTCGAATTATTCGGCTGCTATGCTTATGACAAAAAGCGCTATGTGGAAAAAACCATAGAAATTGGCCAAGGTTTGGTTGGACAAACATATCTGGAAAAAAGCACCAATTACCTGACTAAAATTCCAGACAATTATGTGACCATTACTTCGGGCCTCGGTGAAGCTACACCAAATTGCCTTGTAATCGTTCCACTCAAGTTTAACGATGCAGTGGAGGGGATTCTTGAGATTGCGTCTTTTAAACCTTTCCAGCAACATGAGATCGACTTTTTGGAGAGGATCGGTGAAATCATTGCCTCTGCTATCATCAATATCAGAGGAGCTGTGAAGATGAAGAAAATGATGGAAATCATGCAGGTGCAATCGGAGGAAATGCGCGCCCAAGAGGAAGAAATGCGTCAAAACATGGAAGAACTTCAGGCTACCCAAGAGGAAATGTCCAGAAAAGCGCAGGAATATCAAGGCTTACTCGTAGAAAAAGAAACCTTGATCGAGCAGTATGCCAAGGAAATAACTGCCCTTAAAGAAAAGAAAGCTTCTGCGGAATAACACTTATTTTAGCAGAAGCACCTCAAATTCGAATGACGATCAAGTTTCTTTCCTAATCCTACAAGTTGGAACTGTTTTTGAAGCAGCATAAACTACGTGCTTTATGTACGCTAAAACAGTTATCCACCTGAATACATTTATTATGAGAACTATCTACATTTGGTTGGGCCTATTTATATTGATGGGTGCCTGCCGAGGGCCAGAGGGATTGCCTGGTCCAAGAGGGCCAAAAGGAGACAAAGGAAATGATGGTTATGATGGCGAGCTTGCTTCTGTATTCGAATTTGACTTTGATTTTACGCCTGCCAATAACCATGGCGTCTTCTTTGAATTTCCTATAGAAATTTACGATACCGATATGACCTTAGCTTATTTGTTATGGGGCTATGATGATTTTGGAGATCCGATATGGCGCCTGTTGCCTCAAAGCACCATGATGGAGTTTGGCTGGCTGCAATATAATTATGATTTTACTCAATATGATGTGAATATATTTATGGAAGCAGATTTCCCCCTTACACTTCTAGGTCCTGATTACACCCATGATCACACTGCCAGAGTAGTGGTTATCCCAGCCATGTATGCGACGAATGCAAAAATGTCTGTGGACTTTTCTGACTACAATGCTGTCAAAGAAGTATATGGTCTACCAGAGCTTCCAACACCAGAAAAACCAAAATGGGAAAGATCTTTTTAATGGATCGCACCTAGAAGTCCAATAAGGGACCTTAATCATAAAATAAACGCCCCTTTCACTACCTTACTATGTAAGGTAGATAATGGAAGCAAAAGGATTATACAATACTAAAAGCAAGAGGACTATCGACAGGTTTTATGCTGATAGCCCTCTTACTATTTTCTTCCCTGTACAAATTGTCAATGCCCTACAAACTCTCCTACTGCCCACGGCTTAAGTTCTGCTAAACGGTACTGAATAAACTAGTCTTATTGCATTTCTCACCATTTGGATAAGAATTCTCGGTTAACGTGAAGAATTCTTATCCAACAAACATTCTGATCATTAGGTAAAATCTCTACTTTAGCTTCTACTGTAACACGCTTCTGCAAAGGAAGAAAGATTAGCATTGACACAGGTTGAAACAGAAATCACACCACCATTTATAGAATAAGAGACGGCGATTCCTTGAAATATAAAATCAAATGCCGTAGATTCGTGCAAAAATTTTTCTGGAATGAACATACATGAATATCAAGCGAAGGACATTTTAAAGCAATATGGTGTCAGGATTCAAGAAGGTATAGTAGCCGACACTCCCGAAAAAGCGGTAGAGGCTGCTAAGCAACTGAATAAAGATACGGGAACGGAATGGTACGTGGTGAAGGCACAGATACATGCTGGTGGACGAGGCAAAGGAGGAGGCGTGAAGTTGGCAAAAAGTCAAGATCAGGTAAAAGAGCATTCCCAAAACATACTGGGCATGCAACTGGTAACGCACCAAACTGGCCCTGAAGGAAAGAAAGTACATAAGGTACTGATTGCTGAGGATGTTTACTACCCTGGTGAAAATGAGCCCAAAGAGTATTATTTAAGTATCCTCCTTGATCGGGCAAAAGGTTGCAATGTGATCATGGCTTCTACCGAAGGTGGGATGGACATAGAAGAAGTAGCAGAAAAAACGCCCGAAAAGATATTCAAGGAGTGGATAGACCCCGCCGTAGGCCTTCAGCCTTTCCAAGCTAGAAGGGTAGCCTTTGCATTAGGAATGGAAGGTCAGGCATTCAAAGAAATGGTAAAGTTCATTGGCAGCTTGTATAAAGCATATGATGAAACGGACTCGTCACTTTTTGAAATCAACCCTGTATTAAAAACTTCTGACAATAAAATATTGGCAGTAGATGCTAAGGTAGACATTGATGATAATGCACTTTATCGCCATAAAGATCTTGAAATCCTAAGAGATAAGGCTGAAGAAGATCCATTGGAATTAGAAGCCAGTGAGTCGGGCCTTAATTATGTAAAGTTAGATGGGAATGTGGGTTGTATGGTAAACGGTGCCGGCCTTGCCATGGCAACGATGGACATCATCAAACTTTCTGGGGGTGAACCTGCTAACTTCCTGGACGTAGGCGGTGGAGCCAACGCACAGACGGTAGAAACAGGCTTCCGAATTATTCTCAAAGATCCTAATGTAAAAGCTATTCTTATCAATATCTTCGGTGGTATCGTTCGATGTGACAGGGTGGCAAACGGCGTAGTCGAAGCATACAAAAAGATCGGCAACATCAATGTGCCTATCATTGTGAGACTTCAAGGAACGAATGCTGAAGAAGGTGCTAAAATAATAGAAGAGTCTGGATTGAAAGTATTCTCTGCTATTCTATTGAAAGATGCTGCTGAAAAAGTAAAACAAGTATTGCAATAAAATACGGCATATGATTAGGCACTCGTAGTTCAATTGGATAGAATATCGGATTTCGGCTCCGAGGGTTGGGGGTTCGAATCCTCCCGAGTGCACAAAGGGATCGCTATAGGCGATCCCTTTGTTATATGTGGTCTATGTAAGTAGCAAAAGGCTAATCCAGCTCCTTTAGCAAATCTTCAAGATCGAGCCTGCGGGTGTACATCTCTATTCCTCCCTCCTCGTTTGCAGGCCATTGCTCCCTCGGCCTATCCCAGTACAACTCCACGCCATTACCATCCGGATCGTTTAGATAAAGTGCTTCAGACACGCCATGGTCAGATGCGCCAGTCAATGGATACTCAGCCTCCAGCAACCGTTGTAAAATACCAGCCAAATCTTTCCGTGTAGGGTAAACGATAGCGGTGTGATACAGGCCCACCGCCCCTCGTGCTGCCGGTCCAGCATTCTTACTATACCATGTGTTCAGACCAATATGGTGATGGTACCCGCCAGCGGATACAAAAGCAGCATCTGGCCCATACATCATCGTAATTTCAAAGCCTAACAACCCATGATAAAAATCAAGTGAGCGTTGTAAATCGGCTACTTTTAGGTGAACATGCCCTATACGGGTTTCGGCTGGTATTTTATAGTTTTTCATCTCCTTATAGTTAATTTTAACAGGTATAAGACCTTGAAATCGCTCCTAAGTTACTTTTCTCCATATGGCACCGTTTCTCGACAAGAATTTATCAATCACTTTCTCTGCCTGCAAATCATTGAGCACAGCTTCTGCTTCAGACAAGCTTTTCTCTGTCAATGCTGCAAACTCCTTAAGTGTAAAAGTCGGAAATTCACTAAAAAGCGATTCGGGATCTGTATCAATCGCTTTCTTTTCAGCATTTGGATAAAGCTTTAACAGTGCTTCAACATATTGGCCATATGGTTTTGAACCATACACTAAAAAGCGATTACCTTCTTCATCTAAAAAGAAAATAGTAGGGAAACCCCTGACGCCAAGTGAGCGTGCCATTGCCAGATCTTCTTCAAATAACCCATTGGCTTTCCCTTCAAAATCACTTTTGAACTGCGATGCATCCAAGCCAGATTGGACTGCGGCTTCCTGCAAATGCTCCCATTTAGCGATGTTTTTCTTTTCTAAAAATACCATCTCCTTTATCCTTCTGAGAAACACAAGTGCCTTTTCCTCACTTTGAATCTGCGCCGCTTTGAATGCAATAGACGGAGGATAAGAAGAATCCAATGGGTCTTCCAACCATACATTGCCATCTATAGGCATTTGATAAGCTTCGCTCGCCTCATCCCAATGTTGGGCGACACTTTTTGGGCCGCTTACATCCCTGCCTCCATACGAATCCCAACTTTTAAGCAAACCGCCCATCCTGTATTCTATATCAAGATAGTCGCCATATTCTAGCTTCAGTTTGCGTAATTGGGGTTCTATGCCCCAACAAGAAGAGCAAATTGGATCGGTAAAGTAGAGCAGCCGTACAGCTTTCTGCTGTTGGGCCGCCTCTACATCTATAGAAATTGTTTCAGTTCCGCTCTGAGGCACTTCACATATCCCTGTTTCCGGATCGCACATCAAAGGGTTTATATTTTCAATATTGTTCATATATCAATGCGTTTTCAAAGGTTATTCTGAAGCAGCAATATTCTATTGCTGCTTTACAAACTGCACTTCGGCGGTAAGACGCACTTCGTCACTCACCATCACACCACCAGCTTCCAAAGCGGCATTCCAGTTCAGTCCCCAGTCTTTCCTGTTGATCTTTCCACTAACAGAAAATCCTGCCTTCTCATTTCCATAAGGGTCTTTCATTAGTCCACCAAACTCCACATCCAATACTACTTCCTTCGATATTCCCTTTATGGTCAACAATCCCTTCAACTCATAATTTTCATCATCAAGTTTCGTCAGTGAAGTACCCTCAAAAGAAAGTGCTTTGTGGTTTTCCACATCAAAAAAATCGGCACTTTGCAAATGCGCATCCCTGTCGGTGTTGTTAGTAAAGATAGAAGATGCGTCTATTGTTACATTTACTTTTGCCTTGTCGAAGTCGCTCCCGTCGGAAGTTATGTTGCCTTCAAAGCTTCTGAATTCACCTTTTACATTGGTAATCATCAAGTGTTTTACTTTGAACAAGATTTCACTGTGTGTAGGGTCAATTGCCCATTTTGTTTTAGTTACTGTTTCCATAATTTTTAAAATTTAAATGTGAATTATTTGTTTCATTATTAATACATTACAAATATCCGACAATCTTTTCCGATTCTCGTTCACATAGGTTAATAAAGGAAAACAGTGCTAAAAGCTTATCGAGCGGCCAGTTCTTTTCTGATACGACTCAGCGATTGTGGCTTGATACCAAGATAGGAGGCAATAAGGTACTGGGGTATCCTCTGTACGAAATGAGGGTAAAGTTTAACAAACTCTAGGTAACGGTGCTCAGCATCTTCACTGTTTGTTTTTATAAGTCGGTATTGCAGTGCCACAAAAGCATTTTGCATTAATATCCGGAAGAAATGCTCGAAAAGATGGCTTGCACTGCAAACTTCCTCGAAATTTTCTTTATTTATAACAAGTACTTCGGTTTGTTCAAGGGTTTCTATGGTATAGATGCCAGGACGGCCGGAGAAAAAACTGTATTGATCGGTGATCCAATGTCCTTCTATGGCAAATTGGACAGCATGCTTTTCCCCTTCAGCATTGATATAATAAGAATAGCACGAACCTTTCAATATAAAGTATACATACCGACAGGTTTGGTAACTCTCGACGAGCGTAATTTTCTTATCAAAGGATTTCCTGAACGTGAATTGAGCAAAGAGCTCATACTCCTCTTTAGTCAAAGTGTGGTCGATCGTCCGTTTAATATTGTCCTTCAATAAATTTTCCATGATTCAAATCGAGAAAATCTAAAGATATAAAACTTTAATCCGATCGGCTATGATCTTTACTGAAAAATAAGACAGTAACCGTTTAGGTTCTGAAACAGCTCGACAGCTTGGATAATCATTATAGATGATGAGCCTGTGATTTTGTAAAGAGGCTTTGAAAGGTA